>CAZKGM010000046.1:0-9401 GCA_964552395.1 uncultured Thermoanaerobaculia bacterium
CGCAGCCTGTTCTCGCAGCTCGAGCCTCTCGGTGAGGTGCCGGCGCCGAGCTGGTACAGCATCTCTCACGCGGGCTCCTACGGCGGTTCGGGCAGCGGCGCCGGGCTCGGTTCCGGCAGCGTCTCCTTGCAGGCCCTCTCCACTTCGCTGTCATCGACCCTGTCGAGCCTGTCCTCGACGCTCTCGTCGACCCCCGGTGGCTCGGGCGGCGGGGGCGGGGGCGGTGGAGGAGGAGGCGGCGGCGGCGGTGGGGGCGGAGGAGGCTGGTGAGCGCCCGGGCGCTGCGCGCGCTCGGAATCGGCCTCATCCTGACCGGCGCCGTGTGGGCGCTTCTGTGGGGCGGCTGGGTCGCGGCTCAGCACGCCCAGGGCCGGCTCGACCTCGCCGCGGCACTGCTCGGTCTCCTGCTCTTCGCGCTGCTGCCGACAGCGGTGTCATGGGTCGCCGCGGCGGTGGTCCTGATTCGCGCACGGCGGCGGGGCGGCCAGGAGGCCGATGCCGATCTCGAGGTACGGATCGCCGAGGCAGTTCGTACGCGCGGCGTCGTGCGTCTCGGTCAGCTGGCGACGGAGTGGGGGGTTGAAGAGACCGTGTTGCGGCGTGCGCTGGAGCAGTTGGTCGGCCTCAACCTGCTTGCGGGCAACGTTGACTGGGAGCGCGGTGAGATCACAGCTCCTTTCGCTGGCGTCCACGAGGCATGCTCACACTGCGGGGGCCAGCTCGAGCCTGCCGGCAAGGGTCTGCTGGTGTGCCGCTACTGCGGCTCACACTTCCCGGTGAAGGACGCCGGCCACCCAGCCGGTGACGGAGTGACGAAGGGACGGAGTGACGGGGACCCCCCACCAGGTGGTTAAGTGATTAAGTTACTAGGTGATTAGGTTTCCCCCGCCCACACCGCAAAACACGCGCGAAGGGCGCTCAAGAGCACGGTGCGCTCAAACGGCCGTACCGTCCTTGGTGTTTCTCTGGAGAGCGTTCACGAACGGTACGCGCTGGCGAGAGACGTCAAGGGGGGACAACCCTGCAGGAAAGCGAGCTCATGGCCGTGGCCGGGGGGGTCGAAGAGGGGGCAGGCTGGCCTCACGGCCATCTCGCTTTCCACAGGTTCACCGTCGCCGAAGGCGCCGAGTAACCAGGCCCCTGGGCGACCAGAGGATTGGCTACAGCATCGAGAGAAGGCGGCCCGAGTGCTCTCCGGCGGTCGCGTCAAAGGCTCCGATCCGGTCTCGTGGCCTCGCGACCGCAGGAGCTGCGAGACGGCTGGGGGCGTCAGCCCCAGACGGCCGCCGGAGGTACAGTGGACCGTCCCCATGTCGCCCCGCGGCTGGGCTCTTCGCCAAACCTGACGCGTGACCCACCCCGCCACCCAGATCCTTCCTCGCCTATGGCTCGTCAGGATGACACAGGAGCAGGGGGGGGCTCGTCAGAATGACACCGCGTGGGCGGGCTGTTGAAGCTGACATAGAAGGGATCGGCCTCAGAAGGCAGGAGGCCCGCAAGACACCCTTGAACCCATCCGAGTGGGTGAACCGGGCACCCCCCGTGTCATCCTGATGAGCGAGCGCAGCGAGTGAAGAAGGATCTGGGCGGGTGGGGGCACCACCTCACACTAGAGACCGAAGATTGCACATTCCAGGGCGGGAGGGTGAACCTAATCACTTAATTACTTAGTGACTTAATCACTTCTCCCCGTCCACCAGACCAACCCCTGCAACCACTCGACCCACAGCGTAGCTGGGGCCCCTCTACAGCCTCGAATGGCTCCCGTCGCAGAACGGCGCGTTACCGGTGTGCTTACACCGGCACAGCGCGACTTTCTTCCTGTCGGTGATCTCGAGCTTCTGCGGGGCCATGCCGTGCTCCTTGTGCGAGCCATCGCAGAACGGCTGGTTCTCCGAGTAGCCGCAGGCACACCACCAGTACACGCCAGGCTCCAGCTCCAGGACGGCGGGCGAGGTATCGGCAACCTTGGGATCGCTCACGGCGGCACCTCCAATCCAGACCAGACAACAACCTCCCGGCCGTGACACTTCCGGCCGGGACTTTATCCGAGCGCTTCTCGCACCGCATCGCCCGTTGCGGCAAGGGCCTCGCCGAGCTTGTCGGCCTGCGGTCCCCCGGCCTGCGCCAGGTGTGGGCGTCCCCCGCCGCGGCCGCCCACGATGGCGGCCAGTGGCTTCACGACATCCCCCGCCTTGAGACGGTCGACCAGATCATCGGTCACTGTCACCAGCAACGTCGCCTTGCCTCCGGACTCCATGCCCAGCACGACGACCCCGGATCCCAGCCGCTGACGCAGCGTATCGGCGAGGTTACGGAGCTCCGATGGCGTCATTTCGGGCGCGCGCCGGGCGACCACCTGGATGTCCTCGACCTCGAACTGCTCCTCCTCGGCCGTCCCGGCCCCGGCTGCGACCTTGAGCTTGAGAGCCCGCACCTGGTCTTGGAGCTCCTCGAGGTGCTCGTCACGCCTGGCCAGGATCTGCGGCAGCGACTCGAACGAGGTCTGATAGCGGCCGGCCAGGTCACGCGCGACTCGCGTCGTCTGCTGTAAGAGCGCCACCGCACCACGGCCGGTGACGGCTTCGATGCGCCGAACCCCGGCGGCAACCCCGCGCTCGGACAGGATCTTGAAAAGGCCGATGTCGCCGGTGCGCTCGACGTGGCATCCCCCGCACAGCTCGCGCGAGAAGCTGCCGTCACCTACGCTCACCACCCGCACCCGGTCACCGTACTTCTCGCCGAACAGCGCCATCGCACCCGCGGCACGAGCCTCCTCGATGTCCATCTGCTGCTTGCCGACCGCCTGGTTGCGGACGACCTCCGCGTTGACCAGCCGCTCGATCTCCTCCAGCTGCTCGAACACTGCCGCCTCGCCCCAGGTAAAGTCGAAGCGCAGGCGGTCCGGAGCAACCAGTGAGCCCGCCTGCTGCGCGGCGGGGCCGAGCACGGTTCGGAGGGCGGCGTGCAGCAGGTGGGTGGCGGTGTGGTTGCGCTGGGTGTCGAGCCGGTCGCCGGCGAGGACCGCACCGTGCAGCCGAGCGCCGCGGTGCAGGCTTCCCTCTACGACCTCGACGTGATGGACGAACATGCCCTCGATCGGCTTCTGGGTGTCGGTCACCCGGGCCCGGCCGTCGGGCCATGTGAGCTCTCCCTTGTCTCCAACCTGGCCGCCGCTCTCCGCGTAGAACGGAGTGACGTCCAGCACCGCCTCACCCCTGTCTCCGGCCGCCAGGATGTCGACCTCGCCGCCGCTGCCGAGAAGGGCGATTACCTTGCCATCCGCTTCGAGGTCGTCGTAGCCGATGAACCGGCTGCTGATCCCGCGCTCGGCCAGGTCCTCATACTCCGGGCGGAAGCGCGCCATCACGTCGCCCTTCCATGACGCCTGGCCGCGCTGCCGCTCCTCGTCGAGGGCGCCCTCGAACCCCTCGCGGTCAACCGTGAGACCTTCCTCCTGAGCGAACTCCTCGAGGAGTTCGAACGGGATTCCGTGGGTCTGGTAGAGATCAAAGGCGAGCGCACCGGGAACGGTCGTTTCGCCGCTCCTCTTCAGCCGCTCGAGCTCCTTCTGAGCCACGTCGGTGCCGATGTTCAGGGTCCGGGCGAACCGCTCCTCCTCCTGTCGCAGCTGAGTGGTCACGACCCCCCCCCGCTCGAGAAGGTCGGGGTAGACCTCCCCCATCAGGTCGACGACCGAGGGCACCAGCGTGTACAGAAACGCCCCGTCGAGGCCGAGCTGCCGCCCGTAGCGGAGAGCGCGCCGGATGATACGACGGAGCACATAGCCGCGACCCTCGTTGGACGGCGTGACCCCGTCGGTCATCAGAAAGGTAGTGGCTCGGATGTGGTCGGCGATGACGCGGAAGGCTGGCGCCAGCGCATTGTCCGGGGTGTAACGCCGCTCCGCGAGATCGCCGACGGCCCCGAGAATCGGCGTGAAGAGATCGGTGTCGTAGTTGCTGTCCACCCCTTGCATGACGGTCGCGATCCGCTCGAGCCCGGCGCCGGTGTCGATCGAGGGCCTTGGCAAAGGGTGGAGCGTACCCTCGGCATCGCGCTCGAACTGCATGAAGACGAGGTTCCAGATCTCGACGATATCGTCGCCCTCTCCGTTCACCAGTGTGCCGCGCCCGGGCGCCAGCGGGTCCGGTCCGCGGTCGAAGTGGATCTCGGAGCACGGCCCACAGGGTCCGGTCTCTCCCATCGACCAGAAGTTGTCCTTCTCGCCGAAGCGAAGGACCCGTTCCCGAGGCGCGCCGACCTCTTCCCAGAACCCGGCGGCGTCGTCATCGTCGGTGAAGACAGTGAACCACAGACGCTCCACCGGCAGCTCGTAGACGTCGACCAGCAGCTCCCATGCGAAGCGGACCGCCTCCTGCTTGAAGTAGTCTCCGAACGAGAAGTTGCCCAGCATCTCGAAGAAGGTGTGGTGGCGAGCGGTGTAGCCGACGTTCTCGAGATCGTTGTGCTTGCCTCCGGCACGCACGCACTTCTGAGATGAGCAAGCACGGGTGTATGCGCGCTGCTCGCGACCGGCAAAGACATCCTTGAACTGATTCATGCCCGCGTTGGTGAACAGCAGGGTGGTGTCGCCGGCAGGCAGCAGCGGCGACGACGTCACGACCTGGTGGCCGTTGGCGGCGAAGTACTCAAGGAACGTCTTGCGGATCTCGAAGCTGGACATCGGACGCATCGTCGGTTCTCTCCCTCTCGCTCGCGAGCCGGTCCACGGCCCGCACCGCTGCGCCGGTAGCGAAGCCGCGGCTGACGAGGGAGCTTACCATCCGCCCCCGTGCCCCGTGAAGGCGCCACCATCCGGCACGCGCGCGCAGCTCTGCCTTCTCCAGGGCGACGGCCAGAGCCTCTCCCTCGCTTTCCTCGTCCAGCTCGGAGGCTGCGGCCGCCACTTCCGCCGGCGCGCCGCGCTTCTCGAGCTCGAGCCTCAGGCGCCGCGGCCCCCACCCCTTGGCGATCGCACGACGTTCGACGAACCTTCTCGCGACCCGCTCGTCGTCGACAAAGCCTTCCTCAACGCAACGGCGCACCGCGGCCTCGACCTCGTCGTCCGAGAGCTCCTTGCGTCTGAGCTTCTCGGTCAGCTCCGAGCGGAAGTGGTCACGCCGGGCGAGAATCCGGAGCGCGGCGGCAAAGGCCGGGTCGGACACGGCTGTCGGTCGCTAGTCGGTCTTGCCGAACTCGAACGGCGAGTCCTCCGAGAACGGGTCCATCGAGCTTTCCACCTCGAGCTCCAGGGACCGATCCATGTCCTCGCGCGACATGTCGGAGGTTGACTGAATGCCCTGGATCTTGAGCCTGAACTCGTCCGGGTTGCTGGCCCGGCGCAGGGCCTCTTCCAGCGTGATCAGACCGTTCTTGTACAACAGGTAGAGCGACTGGTCGAAGGTCTGCATCCCGTACTGGCTGGTGCCCTGGGCGATCGAATCGCGGATGAGCTTGGTCTTTTCCTTGTTCTCCACGCAGTCTCGAATGTACGGCGTCGAGATCAGGACCTCGACGGCCGGCACCCGGCCCAGGCCGTCGGCGCGCGGCAGCAACCGCATCGAGATGATGGCCTTCAGCACCGCTGCCAGCTGAATCCGAATCTGCTTCTGTTGGTGGGGCGGGAACACCGAGATGATGCGGTTGATCGATTCGGTCGCGTCCAGGGTGTGGAGCGTGGACAGCACGAGATGGCCGGTTTCGGCGGCCAGAAGCGCCGTCTCGATGGTCTCGTAGTCACGCATCTCGCCGACCAGGATCACGTCCGGATCCTGGCGGAGGGCCGACCGCAAGGAAGTCGCGAAGCCCCTGGTATCAAGATCGACCTCGCGCTGGTTGATGATCGACTTCTTGTCACGGTGAAGGAACTCGATCGGGTCCTCGATCGTCATGATGTGCTCGATCCGGCGCGTGTTGATGAAGTCGATCATCGATGCCAGCGAGGTCGACTTCCCGGACCCGGTGGTGCCGGTGACCAGCACCAGCCCGCGCTGCTCTTGGCAGATTCGTTCCAACACGGGCGGCAGCAGGAGCTCCTTGAAGGTCTGGATGCGCGCGGGAATGAGCCGCAGCACCAGCCCCACCGAACCTCGCTGCTGGAAGATGTTGCAACGGAACCGGCCGAGCCCCGGTACCGAGTAGGCGATGTCGATCTCGAAGTCCTGCTTGAAGCGCTCCTTCTGGCGCGAGGACATGATCGAGAACGCCATCGCGATCGTGTCCTCCTGCATCAGACGCTTGAACTCGGTCATCACATTCAGCTTGCCGTCGATGCGCAGGATGGGGTGCGCACCCACCTTGAGGTGGACGTCGGACGCCTTGCGCTCCGCAGCAACCTTCAGGATGTCATTGATGTGCACCGATGCACCTCCTCTTCACGCCGCGTTGCCGCGTGAGCCGCTCGTTCGTCCTCGGCGCCTGTGCACCACTCGACGCCTGTAACGCGAGACGTGGCCAACACGGGTCTGCAGCACAATACTACCGCAGGTGCACCCTGCTGCGGGGCCTGCCCGCTGCTCTGGCCGTATTCACTCGTGTAACAACGGTCACCCATATGGTATCGTGAGAAACACAAGAAGATGGGCATTGTTTCGCCGACCGCGCCTTGGATCGGCTGCGATCTCGCGATCGCCGTCGCACTGGCAATTGCGGTCGGGGCCACGGCCCGGATCACCTCGCGCCGGTGGAAGGCATTCTGGCTCCTGCCCTTCGTGATCTACGGGCTCGCAGCTCTCCTTCGCACGGTGGTCATCCACTGGCGGCCCGCCAGTCTCGACATCTGGACCGCTGCGCTCGACGTCGCCATCCTGGCAGCGCTTTACATCGCCATCGTGGGATCGGCCGACCCCCCAAGGTCCATCAACCAGGTAAGGATCGCTGCGGCGGTCCCTCTCCTCGTCGCCGCAACGGGCGTCTTCGTACTCTCCGCGAGACCTTTTGCCATGCTGAGCGTGACGGTCCAGATCGCCTTCGCCGCCGCCGCCGCCCGCGAGCTGTTTCGCAAGCCCGTGCAGACCCGCGGCCGCACGGTTCTGGCGGCCGCCACGGTTCTGTTTCCGCTGGCTGCCGTCGCCGCTCTATCCCCGGTCGTATCCGCCGCCCCTGCGTTGCGCTGCATCGCCCTTCTTCTGGCGGGCACCGGAGCCATCTCCACCGTCGTCGAGGAGAGGATTGTTTCGCTCGCCGCCGAGGTGGAGAACCTGCTTGCACGGCAGCACCAGCTCGCCCAGCTGGCCGAAGTCGACCCCCTCACCGGCTGTGCGAACCGCCATGCCCTGCGAACCTGGTTGGACCGCTGGGACGAGAGAAGCCCGATCACGATCATGGTCCTGGACGTCGACAACCTCAAGCGCATCAACGACCGCCACGGCCACGCGGCCGGTGACATCGCGCTCCAGCTCGTGGCAGGCGTGCTGCGCGAGGCCGTCCGCGCGGACGACCTGGTGGTGCGCTGGGGCGGTGACGAGTTCGTGGCTATCCTCACCGCCACCGGCGAGAACACTGCCATGAACCGATTCGGGCACCTGGTCCGCCTCCTCACCCACGCCGCCGACAACTTCGCCTATGACGAGCCACTGCGCGCCAGCTGGGGCGTGGCCTCCTGCAACAGCCGCGACGAGGCCGCGGAATCGCTCCACGAGGCCGATCGCCGGATGTATGCGATGAAGAGGCAGCGGCGGCGGGAGGGGTAGAACCCCCCACCCACCCTCCCGGTGAGAAGGTGAGAGGGTGAGGAAGTCCCACCCACCCACCCGGAAGACGGAAGACAGGAAACGGAAAACGGAAGACGCGAGAAGTTCCCCCACCCAACCGGAGAAGCAGGCCGTAGCGCATTTCAGAGAATGGTGCGCTCAAACGGGCGTGCCGTCCTTGGAGCTATTCTGAAGCGCCGACACGAGCGTGAAGCGTCCGCGAATAACTTCAAGGGGGGCTCCCTCGGGCCTTGGCGATGGGAGTATCCGTCTCACGATTGAATGAGGCGGCTTGAGCGGGCTCTGGCGGTCGCCACGGAATCGCTCGTCCTCACTCGTGGCCTCGCGACCGCCGGAGCTGCGAGACGGCTGGGTGCGCTAGCACACAGACGGCCGCCGGATCCACGGAGAACCGTCCCCAGACCGCCGCACCACAGGGACTCCTACCACAGCTGACCCGTCACCACCCCCCACCCAGATCCTTCTTCGCTCGCAAGCTCGCTCATCAGGATGACACAGGGGAAGGTCGCGCCGCTGGGGCTCCCGTAGGCGGGTGCTTCAGCGCCCGCCCCCAACCCTGCAGGAAAGCGAGCTCATGGTCGTGGCCATGGGGGTCAGAGAGGGCGGGGGCTGGCCATACGGCCATCTCGCTTCCCAAAGGTTCACCGGCGCCGAAGGCGACGAGTAACATCGTCGGGCGAGCCCGGTGACACATCGCCCCGCCGGAGCAGCCTGGGGGCGCGCCCTGAAGGACGCGCCTACAAGGATGATGGATTACCACTCACCTCGCGTGAGCGCCATCCCACTTCTCTCACTACCAGCGATTCGCGCAGCGAATCGCTCCGAATTGCTTACACTGAACCTCGTGACCTGGCTCGTCTTGGTTCTTCTCGGTATCTACGCGGCATCGTTGTTGCTGCTGTCTCGCGGTGAGGGCGGTGACGGCCTGCAGTACCTGCTCGACGGCCGCCGTCTGACACTGCCGGCTTTCGTCGCCACCCTGGTCACGACCTGGTACGGCGGCATCCTCGGCGTCGGCGAGTACGCATGGCGCTTCGGAATCTCGACCTGGCTGGTGTTCGGGGTTCCCTACTACATCGCAGCCGTTGCGTTCGCCTTCCTGCTCGCGCCACGGTTGCGACGCTCGGAGGCCGCGTCGATCCCGGATCTGCTGCGGAAGTCATACGGCCCCCGGGCCGCTCTCGCGGGCGGAATGGCGGTGTACGCCCTGACGATTCCGGCCGCCTACGTGCTGATGCTCGTCACCCTTCTCGGCCAGGTGACCGGCTGGCCGGTATGGCTCGCGACGGTGGTTGCAGTGGGCTTCTCGATCGCCTACGTGAGCATGTCCGGTTTCCGGGCGGTGGTTCGTACCGATGCCCTGCAGTTCGTCCTGATGTACGGCGGCTTCGCGATCCTGCTGCCGGTGGCGATTACCGCGATCGGAGGCTTCTCTCAGCTCTGGCACGCACTCCCCGCGACTCACAGATCGTGGGACGGTGGACTCGGCTGGCAGACGGTTCTGGTGTGGTATCTGATCGCGCTGCAAACCATGGTGGAACCGACCTTCTACCAGCGCGTGTTCGCGGCAAGAACGCCGCGGATTGCCCGCAGCGGGGTCCTGCTGTCCGTCGCGTGCTGGCTGGTCTTCGACTTCCTGACGACCTTCTCCGGGCTGGCCGCCCGGGTCCTGCTCCCCGACCTCGC
>CAZKGM010000046.1:9501-23973 GCA_964552395.1 uncultured Thermoanaerobaculia bacterium
GTCGTCGAGATCTGGCACCACGTCGGCTCGGTCGTGACCTCCTCCCTACTGCTGCCGGTTGTGGGCCTGCACCTTCCGGCGCGGTTCCGGTTCTCCGAACGGGGTGCGGTGGCCGCGATCGTGCTTGCGGCCGCGACCTCCACCGGCTGGATCCTCGCAGCACGCGGCGGCGTCTACCCGCTCCACATGGAGCCGATGTTCCCGGCGCTGCTGATATCGGCCGCGTGTCTCGCCGTCGATCTCTTCATCGGGCGCAGCGGCCAGCG
This sequence comes from uncultured Thermoanaerobaculia bacterium, assembly GCA_964552395.1. Lineage (GTDB taxonomy): Bacteria > Acidobacteriota > Thermoanaerobaculia > Thermoanaerobaculales > Sulfomarinibacteraceae > JAJDNH01. The sequence goes on from CAZKGM010000046.1 coordinate 9,768, forward strand.
CCCGAAATCGAGTGATTAGGGCTACAGGGTCTTGGCGACCTCGCGCAGAGCGCGGGCGATCACCATCTTCTGAACCTCGGACGTTCCCTCGTAGATGGTCGTCACCCTCGCGTCCCGGTACAGCCGCTCGATGGGGTACTCGCGCGAGTACCCGTACCCTCCATGGATCTGCACCGCCCAGGCGACAACCCGGTTGCACATCTCCGAAGCGTAGAGCTTGGCTCGCGCCGACTCGCGCGAGTGTCGGCCGGCCTGCGTGTTTTCCCACACCGCCTGCCGCAGCAACGCCCGGGCCGCCGCAAGCTCGGTGTCCATCTCGGCGAGACGGAAGGCGATCGCCTGATGATCGAGAATCGCCCTCTTGAACTGCTGGCGGTCGCGTGCATAGCGCAGCGCCTCCTCGAACGCCGCCTGCGCGATCCCCACCGCCTGCGCTGCGATACCAAGCCGCGAGTGGTCCAGGGTCGCCAGTGCGATTCGGAAGCCCTGCCCCTCCTCACCGAGCAACGCGTCCTTCGGAATCCGCGCACCTTCGAGGGACACCATCGCCGTCTTGGAGGAGCGCAGGCCCATCTTTTCCTCCGGCGGCGCCACCACCACGCCCTCCTGATCGGCATCGAGGATGAAGGCCGAGATCCCGTGCGTACCGAGGCCGGGCGCCTTCGTGGCGAAGCAGACGAAGTACCTTCCAACGCCGGCATTGGTGATCCACGCCTTCGAGCCGTCGAGCACCCAGTGGTCGCCGGCATCCCGATAGCGCGTGGCGAGCGCGGCCGCGTCGGAGCCCGCCTCGGGCTCGGTCAGCATGAAGCCGCCGATAACCTCTCCAGAGGCGAGAGGAGTCAGAAACCGTCGCTTCTGCTCTTCGGTGCCGAAGCGCAGGATCGGCCAGCAGCAGACAGAGTTCGTCACCGACATGCCGACCGCCACCGACGCATCCGCGCGTGCCAGCTCCTCGACCGCGAGCAGGTAGGTGAAGGTGTCCATTCCGGCCCCGCCGAAGTCCTCCGGCACCAGCATGCCGAGCATGCCGAGCTCCCCCATCTCGAGGAAGATCTCATGGGGAAACTCCGCCGTATGGTCGCGCTCTCCGGCGCCCGGCTTGATCCGTTCCTCGCCGAACGAGCGGACCATGTCGCGCACCATCACCTGCTGCTCGTCCAACCCGAAGTCCATTGCCACCTCCGCCTTCGCGACGACGCCCCTGCAGACGCCGGCCCTAAAGATACAACAGACCTGGCACTGCGTCTGCACGTTGATTTGCCGCACAGCGGACGTCGAGCTGGGCGAGAGGGGGGAAGTGACTAAGTGACTAAGTGATTAAGTGATTAAGCTCCACCCATCCGCCCGCCCGGGAAGACGGAAGACGCGAAACGCGGGACCTCCCCCCGCCTACCCAGTGACGGAGTGATGGAGCGACGGAGGCCCCCTCCCGCGCAGGCGAGAGGCCTGTCCCTACAACGGACAGGAGGACACGAGGACTCTGCGTTCGAGAGGATTCGCGCTGATCGAGGGTGCCGTTCGCCGCTCGAACGCACGGCCGCCGGAGCCTCAAAGGTCCCCCCGGCTCAGAACCTCGCCGGGCGGCGTTCGAGGAATGCCCGCGCGCCCTCGCGGGGGTCTCCAACCGCGAACAGGAACCTGAACGTCGCGAGTTCGAGGGCCATGCTCCCGCTGCGGGCGGCACGCGTCCGCAGCAGGTCGCGCGCTGCGGTCAACGCCGCGATCGACACACCATCGGCCGGCGGCGGCGGTTCATCCGGTGCCAACAGGTGGTGCACCAGCCCGATGTCGGCGGCCTCCTCGACGGAGATCGGCTCGGCATGCAGGAGCACACGGGCCAGAGCCGGCGTACCGGCCCGACCGGCGGCCCAGATCAGCGACGGCGACGGCACGTGGCCGGCGGGCGGCAGGTTCAACTGCGCGCCCGGACGTGCGGAGACAAGATCGCAGCAGAGAGCGAGCTCGAGGGCGGGCGGTGCGATCTCACCGACGATCTCCGCCACGGTGACGGCGCGCGACCGCGTCCATGGCTCGAGCATCTTCCACGACAGCTCCTCGCCCGAGTCACAGGCATCGAAGGCAATCCTGATCACCCCAGGCTCACGCGCCGCCTCGTTCAGCCTCGCGAGCTCTGAGGCGGCCTCCTGACCCCCTGCCCATCTCACGTCGATCATGCAGAGAGTCTACACGGTAGAATCCTGTCGGAGGACCCCATGGACGCAGACGTGCTGTGCTCAATCGAGGTGGCGGGGGCCGTCGTCGAGGCCGTCCTCGGCGATCTCACCGAGGAACGGGTGGACGCCGTCGTCAACGCTGCCAACTCCCACCTCGCCCATGGTGGCGGCCTGGCCGCCGCAATCGTGCGGCGAGGCGGCCTCGTGATCCAACAAGAGTCTGACCGGCTCGCTCCGGTAGCGGTCGGGCATGCGGCGGCGACCACCGCCGGCGCCCTACCGGCCCGCTGGGTTATCCACGCGGTCGGGCCGCGCTGGGGAGAGGGTGCTGAGGAGGAAAAGCTGAGGTCCGCGGTTCGCTCCAGCCTCGACGCTGCCGCCGAGCTGGGCGCCGGATCGGTAGCGATTCCGGCCATCTCGACCGGAATCTTCGGCTACCCGAAGGAGGATGGAACGCGCACCATCGTGGACGAGGTCCTCCGGTGGCTGCAGGCCCAATCGAGCCCTTCGATCACCCACGTCCGGCTGACAGCGTTCGATCAACCGACTGCGGGACTGTTTGCGGAGGCGTTGAAGGAGCGGACCGGGCAGAAGAAGTGACTCAGTGATTGGGGGCTCCGCATTAGGATGAAACGGTGGGGCCCGCTTCGCATTGGGGCTTCATGGCCTAGAACGGCCATTCATGCGGCTGGGATGGGCCAGCCGGGGAGCCCTTTTCGTGTTGTGGGGGCAGGCGTCTCGCCTGCCCGGGCGGGGGCTTCGTTCCCCGTTTTCCGTATTCCGTTTCCCCGGGCGGGCGGTTGGGGGGTTCCGTCACTCCGTCACTCCGTCACTCCATCACTCCATCACTCCATCACCCGGTGGGCGGGGGGTCGCCCTTCTCACCTCCCGATGCGCCCTCCCGGCCAGGAACGTCCCCTTTAACCCGCGACAGGTGAGTAACCTGCGCCAGTGTGGTACAATGCGCCGCTGACGTGCGGAGGAAGGAGGAAAAGGTCACCATATGGCTGATCTTTACCAATACCGAGAGCTTCCCGAAGAACCACTCGACTGTCTCTACATCCTTCACTGCTCAGGCACCGAACCCATATCCAAGCTCGAGTTTGCCACCAAGGAGCGAAAGGCACTCAAGCAGAAGATGCAGGCGCTGGCGCCACGCGGTGACGAGGGGGAGGTCATCTCCGGCGAGTGCCCCGTGGAGATTGCCCATCGCCTCACCTTCGTGGGCCTCGGGGAGGAGCGTGAGCTCAGCCACACGAGGCTGCGCAAGGTGCTACGAACGGTCGTCAGGCAGGCGACCAAGAACCGTGAGTACCAGATCGGGCTCGCGGTGCCCGTCCGCATTCATGGTCTGACCGACAGTGAGTCCCGCCTCTTCGCGCTCATGGAGGCCGCTCTCGCGGACTACACGTTCGACCACTTCAAGTCGAAGAAGAACGAGTTCGACAAGATCGACGGGCTCCACGTCATCCCAATGGCCGGAGAGACCTCGGAGGAGCTGGAGGAGCGCCTGCAGCATGTCCGGCTGTACGCCAACAGCGTCCGCCTCGCGCGCGACCTCGGCAACCGGCCGGCGAACGACCTCACGCCGGAAGCGCTGGCGTCCACCGCGCGCGATCTGTGTGAGGAGGAGGCCGGCCTGCGCGTGACCATCCTCGGCCCCAAGGAGATCGCCAAAGAGAAGATGGGCGGGATCCTCGCCGTGAGTCAGGGATCGGTGCAGGAGCCCCGCGTAATCGTGCTCGAGCACCGGCCGAAGAAGCCGAAGAGGTCGATCGTTCTGATCGGCAAAGGCATCACCTTCGACGCCGGCGGAATCTCACTGAAGCCGCCTCGCGACATGGACTGGATGAAGTACGACATGTGCGGCGCCGCCACCGTCGTCGCCGTGCTGCGCGCCGTGGCCCAGCTGGAGCTCCCGTTCAAGGTCGTCGGCCTCATCCCCGCGGCAGAGAACCTCCCCTCCGGCACGGCCCTCAAGCCGGGCGACATCATCACCATGGCGAACGGCAAGACGGTCGAGGTGGACAACACCGACGCCGAGGGCCGGCTGCTTCTGGCGGACACCCTCGTCTACTCCGCTCGCTTCAACCCGGACGTCGTGATCGACTTCGCGACCCTCACCGGCTCCTGCGTCGTCGCGCTCGGTCACGAGGCCGCCGGCGTCATGGGCAACGACCGTGAGCTGCTCGACACCCTGGTCAAGCTCGGTGAAGAGGTCGGCGAGCGGGTGTGGCAGCTGCCCCTGTACGACGAGTACCTGACCTACGTCAGGAGCGAGTGGGCGGACATGAAGAACGCCGGTTCGCGCTGGGGCGGTGCGGTCACCGCGGGGACGTTCCTCAAGCAGTTCGTTCCCGAGAAGGTGTCCTGGGCCCACCTCGATGTAGCCGGGGTCGCGTACGCCGAGAAGGAGCACAGCGGCATCCAGGTTGGAGCCACGGGCTTTGGAGTGGTGCTGACGCTCACGTACCTGGAGAATCTGACGAAGTAGAGCGATTCGCTGCGCGAGTCGCTGGCAGTGGTAGGCTGGCGGGCGGGGGTGTCGGGTGAGGTTCAAGCGCGTCTTCCACGTCTTCCAGAACACGCCGCTGGGCCGCGAAATGCTGCTCGGGGCGGTCCACCTGTGCCGGTCGACCGGCGCCCAGCTGTACCTCTTCAGACCGGTCGAGCCGCGATTCACGATCCAGCTTGCCGACGAGCTCATCGAGGTGCCGCTCGACAGCACCTACCTCGAAAGCCCGGAGACCGCCGAGCAGCACGCCGACGATCTGGTTTTGGGCGCCGGCCTAAGGCCTCACTGGGTGGAGCCGTCCCACCGCCTGGCGTCGACGATGCCGGTGCTGCTCGCCGAGTTCGAGATCCTCGCCTGCTCGAGGTCGTTCAGCGATCCGCCTTCCCGCCTGGCGCCGGGCCAGCTCGGCAGCCACATTCGCCGGCTCATCAAGACGGGTCGTTTCCCGGTTCTCGTCCTCAGCGCGCCGACCCTCGAGTGGGACCGCCTGACGGTGTTCTTCGGCGGCTCGCAGCACGCACTCAAGGCGCTGGCGTGGGCCAGGACCGTGGCGACCGCCGCCGGCCTCGACTACACGGTCTTCACGGAGCAGGAGAACGGCACCGTCGACAAGGCGGAGGCGGTTCTCGAGGATGCCGGCTGGCTGGAGGAGGTCCGGCCGCGCTGGCAGATCATCCCGGCAGGCTCGTTCGCCTCGAGCCTCTGGCAGGTACCCCGCACCTCCCTGGTGGTGGCCGGGGCATTCGGCCAAGGCGCACTCAAGGCACGTCTCTTCGGCTCGCGCGTTGAGCTACTGCAGTCCCAGTTGCCCAACCCGCTGCTCCTGGTCGGCCCGAGCTCGGACCCGCCGGAGGGTTGAGGGTGCCGGTGAGTGCCACGCAGCTCGTCGGGCCGCTGCTGCTGGCACTACCCGCATGGCTGGTGCTGGCCGTCATGCTCCGTCACGGCCGCCGCGATCTCGCGGCCGCCGGAGTCGCCGTCTGGGCCCTGCTGATGATGGGCGGACTTCCGATCGCCGAGAAGCTGTCGCCAGGGTTCTGCTCGCGTTCGCCAGCACCTACTGGCGTCTCGCCATCCATCCGATGCTCATGTAGCACCCCGCCCCTGCACTCGCTTCGTCGCCGCGACCACGAGGTCAGCGACTCCTCGCTTGCTGGCGGCGAGGCGCGAGAAGAACGCCCTGCGCGATCCCGTGTGGACAAGTGTGGCGCGGTCGCATGTCCCGTGCGGGCTGACGCCCGCAGCCCGCTTGCGGGCCGGCGGGTCGGAGACGGACCGGCGCGTCGGCTCGCGGCTGCACCCGCCGCGGACGTCGAGGAAACCGTGCTCGGAGGCTTACCCTCCGAGGCCCTCGGGCCAAGCCTCGTGCGCCCGGTCCCCCCGCCGGCCACGGCGGGATGGCCGCTCGCCTCCTTCCGCTCCGTCCCCGCCCCTCCGCAGGACCGTTCCTGGTGAGACCCCCGCCCACCCACCCGGTGATTAGGTTCCCCCACCCACCAGAAGAACACCGCAGGATAGCGCTCCAGAGCATGGTGCGCTCAAACGGGCGTACCGTCCTTAATGTTCTTCTGAAGAGCGCTCCCAAGCCGTAGGCGCTGGCGAGAAACGTCAAGGGGGGGAGGACAACCCTGCAGGAAAGCGAGCTCCTGGCCGTGGCCAGGGGGGTCGAAGAGGGGGAAGGCTGGCCCTACGGCCATCTCGCTTTCCCAAGGGTCACCGGCGCCGAAGGCGACGAGCAACCACGGCCCTTGGCGCGCCGGAGCACGGCCCCACGATTGAAGGAGGCGGCTCGAGCAGGCTCCGGCGGTCGCTACGAAGCCACCGATCCGGCCTCGTGGCCTTGCGACCGCCAGAGCTGCGAGACGGCTGGGGCGGCAGCCCCAGACGGCCGCCGGAGCAGCGCAGAGACCCAAGGTGCGGTCCAGATCTTCGTTTTCTCGCGCCGCAGCACGACGGAGTCGTACCCGTAGGTACGTCGGAAACGTGCGCGATGCGAGCTTCTTCTCTCTAAACCTAGCCCAGAGCGGTCCGGAGCGATCGTGGCGAGACCGGCGAGACGCCTGTCAGAGCTGGGATCTGAGCGTCGCGCTACCGGAGGCATACTCCCTGTATGTTGAGGATAGCGAGGCGTGAAAAGCGCGGCGATGGCCTGCGTATCGCCGGTCGCAGTAGATCGCGCCCGAAGGCTCTGGGTTGAGAAAAGGACCTCCGGCTGAACCGAGAGGCCCTCCTCCTCCTCCCTCCGCCCCTTTTGACGTTCGTCGCGTCAAGAAGCGAAGAACGGGTGTGTTTATATCATGTCTCGATGGCTTCGGCAACGAGCTCGATGACGTCGTGCGTCCTCGCCTCCTCGTCGCCGACCTCCTGCTGCGCGTTCGACAGCATCACGTTGCAGAACGGGCAGGCCACGCAGACCTCGTCGGTGCCCGTCTCCTTCAGCTGCGCGTACCGCGTCTGGTTGATGCGCTCGCCGATCTTCTCCTCCAGCCACATACGACCGCCGCCGGCGCCGCAGCACATCGCCTTCTCCCGGCTCAGCTCCGGCTCCTTCACCTTCATCCCCAGCACGGTACTGAGGAGGAAGCGCGGGGCCTCGAACTCGCCGTTGGTCCGTCCCAGGTAGCACGGATCGTGGAAGGCCATCTCCTTCGCGACCGGCCTGGTCGGCCTGACGCGCCCGGCGCGGACCAGCTCGGCGACCAGCTGGGTACCGTGCACGACCTCGTAGCGCCCTTCGAAGTCCGGGTACTCGTGGGCCAGCGTGTTGAAGCAGTGCGGGCAGTTGGTGACGATCTTCTTGACCCCGTAACCGTTCATGGTCTCGACGTTTTGCTGTGCCAGCATCTGGAACAGGTACTCGTTGCCGAGACGGCGGGCGGAGTCGCCGGTGCACATCTCCTCGGGGCCGAGGATGGCGAACTTGATGCCGGCAGCCTTGAGGATCTTCACAAGCGAGCGTGACACCTTCTTGCCGGCATCATCGAAGCTGCCGGCACAGCCGACCCAGAACAGGTACTCGAAGTCGCCTCCGGCCTCGCCCGCCAGTGGCACGTCCAGCCCCTGCGCCCAGTCGGCGCGGGTCTCCGGAGCGAGCTGCCACGGGTTGCCGTTGACCTCCATGCCGCGAAAGGCGATCTGCGCCTCCTCCGGGAAGTCGGCCTTGTCGAGGACCAGGTTGCGGCGCATCTCGACCAGCTTGTCCACGTAGGAGATATCGAGCGGGCAGGCCTCCTCGCACCAGCGGCAGGTGGTGCAGGCCCAGACGACGTCCGGATCGACGACCGCCGGCACCAGCTCGTTCTCCGAACCCTTGCCCTCCCCGGGCGAGCCCAGGAGTGCCTTCTGCTCGTGGTAGGCCTGATCGCGCACCGCCTTCGTGAACATCACCGGCTGCAGCGGCTTGTGAGTCAGCGTAGTCGGGCAGAACTCACGGCAGCGGCCGCACTCCGTGCAGGTGTAGAGGTCCAGCGTCTGCTTCCAGGTCAGGTCGGTCACGCTGGCGATGCCGAAGCGGGTGCTCTCGTCGATGTTCTCGAGGTCCATCGCCGGCAGCCTGCCGGGCGCCTCGAGGTTGGCGAAGAAGACGTTGAACAGTGCCGTGTAGACGTGGAAGTGCTTCCCGTACGGCAGCTCGTTCGCAAACACGTAGAGGGTGATCAGGTGGATCCACCACAGCACCGTGTAGATCGTCTGCAGGGCGGCCGGGGCCAGACCGGTGAACAGCTTGCTTGTCAGGGTGCTGATGGGCAGCCAGGAGGCGGACATCCCGGCCGCGATGCGAGCGCCCTCGGAACCCAGGTCCGTGACCATGAGGATGGCGATGAGCGCGATCACCAGCCAGGCGCCGAACGACTGGATGATCCGGAACGGCTTCTGGATCAGCCGGCGGTAGGTGGCCAGCGCCAGCCCAATCAGCACCAGCAGCTCGAAGATGTCCTTCGAGAACAGGTAGGCGTGGCCCAGCGGCGTGCCCAGGAACGGCAGCTGCCAGCCCGCAAAAAGACCCTCGATCACCATCGACGTGGTCCGCAGAGAGAGCACCAGGAAGCCGTAGAAGATGCAGATGTGGTACAGCCCCGCGTACGGGTCCTTGAACATCTTCCTCTGGCCGATCGCGAACACCAGCATGTGTTTGAAGCGCTCGCCGAGGCGGTCGAAACGCGCGTCGGGGCGCCCCAGCCGCATCAGCTGGAAGCGCCGGCTGAGCGAGAAAATCACCCCTCCGACGCCGAGGATCGTGAGCAGCCAAAACCAGAGGTAGCCCGGTACTCCCAAGAACGTCCCGGCCGTGGCGAAGTGCATGGTTCCTCCCGGAGTGCTGTGCTCAGAGAATCAAGGAGAGGTCGATCACGGGCGGAGTATAGCAGAAACTGAATGGCCATTCATATGCGATTCGCTGCGCGAATCGCAAGTAGAACACCAGACTGACAGCGGGTCCCTACCCGTACAGAGTCCTCTCTTTCTCCCTTGTAGGGGCAGGCGTCTCGCCTGCCCGGGTGTGGGGGGCCGGCAGCTGCGGCCTGGCCAGTGTCATCGGCTGCACCCACCCGCCCGGCGGGCGGGACGCCCGCCACTACAACGGAGCGGCAACCCACCGTTCCCCAAAGGCTCACCTCCTTGGCTGGGCTGGGGCCTCCGTCACTTCATCACTCTTGCTGCCAGCTTACCCAGCAAAGACGAGGTCGGGAGGCCGGGGCTGAGCGGATCCGCCCAGGCCCAGCCTGCCGGCAGCGGCGTCTCACGCACCACATTGAACCTCACCGGCACGACCGAGATCCTGCGGTAGGTAATGCTGTGACGAACGGCCGCAAGCACTACGGCATCCTCGGCAGGCACCGGCAGCAGACCCGCAGCGGCGGCGACAGCGCCCTCGCTACTGCCCGCATCGGCAAACGGCGGCAGCCACAGGCCGTTGAGGATGGCGCCACCGTCGACGCGTCGCAGCAGCCAGCGGCCGCCGCCTGAGACCGCACACGCCGCCAGCCACTGCAAGTGCTCCGGCTCGCGCACCTTGCGCGCCGGTGGGTGCTCCTCCGGACATCCCTCGGCGAAGGCCCGGCATCCCTCGCGCAACGGACAGACCACGCACGACGGCGAACGCGGCGTGCAGACCGTGGCGCCGAGCTCCATGAGAGCCTCGTTGACGCGCCCCGGCGGTGCGCTCTCCATGAGCCCGCGAACCCAGCCCAGGGCGCGCGCCCTGCCGGCGGCCGCGCGCCCCTCGCTCCCCATCAGGAGCACGCGCGCGGCGACCCGCATGACATTGCCGTCGAGCACCGGCTCGGCCTCGGCGAAGGCCAGCGAGGCGACGGCGGCGGCCGTGTAGGGGCCGATGCCTGGGAGCTGCCGGAGCTCCGCTGCCGTCTGCGGCAGCCCGCCGCCCTTCCCGGCAACCTCTCGCGCCAAGCGGTGCAACGACCTCGCCCGTCGGTAGTAGCCGAGGCCGGACCATGCCTCCAGTACCTGCGCTTCGTCCGACTGCGCGAGCGCTTGCAGTGTCGGGAACCGCGCGATGAATGCCTCGAAGCGCGGCACGACGCGGTCCACCTGCGTCTGCTGCAGCATCAGCTCGCTCACCAGCACCCCGTACGGGTCGCGGGGCTCGCGGCGCCATGGCAGCTCGCGGGCCGACCTCTCGTACCAGTCGAGCAGCCGCCGGGTATCCGACATCGGCCCATGGTACAGAAGTGCGCGGGCAGAGGCCCACGAGCGCGTCGCGAGGCATCAACACCAAGCAGAGACCTCCGTTCTGCGGGCATCGGAAACGTCGTACAATGACCCGAGGGCGTAACCCGCAGGCGGTTCTTGGAATAGGGGGTGTAGTGGACGACCTCGCACCGGACGAACGAAGGCTCGTGACGTACATGGTCGGCTACCAAAAGGGGAACATGGACGACTTCACAGCCCTCTACTCAGAGCTCGAGCAGCCGCTGCGCCGCTACCTCTGGACCTTCGTCCGCAACGGATCCACCGTCGACGACCTGCTGCAGACCACATTCCTGCAGATCCACCGCGCCCGCGCCTCCTACACGCCGCCGCGTCCTCTCAAGCCGTGGGTGTACGCCATCACGCGCCATGTCGCCCTCATGCACCTGCGATCGCAGCGGCGGCGCCACGAGGTGACGCCCGAGGAGAACCTGCCGGAGGTGCCGATCCCGCCGGCGGTCGAGCTCCTTGGCGATCGCGCGCTGGCCAGGAGGATGCTGATGGAGCTCCCACGGCCGGCACAGGAGGTGCTGATTCTCCATCACATGCTGGGGCTCAGCTTCGAGGAGGTCGGCAAAGTCATCGGAACGTCCGCCGGCGCCGCCAAGGTCCGCTCCCACCGTGCGTTGAAGATTTTGCGCGAACAGATGGCGGAGAACGGAGCCTCGTCATGATCCCCGCCGAGCTGCCGGCCGCCCTTCGCGAGGCCATTTCCGCGGACCTCAAACCGGTCCGCCCGCTGTCGCCGCTGTGGCGCAGGACTCTCCTCGTCGGGGCGGTGGCGGTCGCGGTCCTGATCGCGGTCGTCACCGGTCGCAGCCTGCGGCCCGACCTTGCCACCCTCTCCATGGTGGCCGGCTGGGGAGCGACCCTCCTCGAGCTCTTCGTCGGCACCGTCCTGATCGGCCTCAGCCTGCGCGAGTCGGTACCCGGCCTCGCCCTCGGGCAGGGAGCGATCGCTGCCGCCGTCGGCCTCGGAGCGGTCGCCAACGTGCTGACGGTCGCCGCCACCTGGCTCGGCTCCAGCTGGGTGGCGCCGCACGGGCTGCCGTTTACCGCGGGCGCCGTCTGCTCCCGCGCCGAAACGATCTTCGGCATCCCGGCGCTCGTCGTCACGCTCATTCTGGTAGCGCGCGCCCTGCCGTTGCGGCCGCACGTGGTCGGCCTTCTCGCCGGCTTCGGCGCCGGCCTGATCGGGGACGGCATCAACCACCTGCTGTGCCCGAGCTCCGACCTGCGCCACGTGCTCGTCTGGCACACCGGCGTGATCGTGCTTCTCGCACTGCTCGGCTGGGCGGCCGGCCTGACCTGGGAATACTACGAGGCGCGAAGGGCTTGAACCTGCTTGACAGGCAGGTTTCGCAGGTTCACCCTCTCATCGGAGCCGGACGACCTGGTACGCTCGACATGCGGAGGACCCCATGAGCAACGACATCAACTTCGGCGCACTGACCCTCAAGGACGCTCTCGACCTCGCCATTCTGATCGAGGACGAGGCCCAGGAGCGTTACCAGGAGTTCGCGAGCCAGATGGAGCTCCATCACACGCCCGAGGCAGCGCGCTTCTTTGTCTTCATGGCCCGCAACGAGGCCAAGCACGGCCGCGAGCTGCGCGAGAAGCGTCAGGATCTCTTCGCCGATCAGCCCGCCGAGGTCGACCGCTCCCAGCTTTTCGACGTCGAGGCGCCGGAGTACGAGCAGGCGGAGGCGTTCATGACCGCGCGGCAGGCGCTCCTGGTGGCGTACCAGGCCGAGGTCAAGGCCTACGAGTTCTTCGACCACGCCCTTCCCAGCGTTGCCGACCCCAAGGTCCAGGAGCTTTTCAAGGAGCTGCGCGAAGAAGAGGTCGAGCACCAGCAGCTGGTCAAGGACGAGCTCGCCAAGCTCCCCCCCGAGCCCGGCTTCGACCCCGACGACTTCGTCGACGAGCCGGTGGCGCAGGGGTAGGGGCCCCCGGCCACCCAGCCGGTGAGTAAGTAAGCAAGTGAGAACGTGAGCAGGTCCCCCACCTACCCGGAACGTCAGACGGAAGACGCGAGACGTTCCCCCGGCCAGATCCTTCTTCGCTCGCTGGGCTCGCTCATCAGGATGACATAAGGGTAGAAAGACCCAACCACGGATTTCACGGATTACACGGATTACACGGATGACATTTGAAGGCGGCGACGGTCGCTCATCAGGATGACACGGGGGCGCTCCGGGCCGGGGATTCACGGCCTGGGACGGCCATTCATGAGCTACAACCGGCGCTCATGAGCTAGAACAGCCATTCATGCGGCTGGGATCAGCCAGCCGTGAGCCCTCTTCCTGGTGTGGCGGCCGGCGTCTCGCCTGCCCGGGCGGGGGCTCATGCGCGACGGCCAGGCCGGAATCCTGAACCATCCACCCATCCCGGCCGGCGAGACGCCGGCCTCCACAACAGATGAGCAGCCTGCACCCTACCCTGTCATCGTGGTCACCCCCGATCGGCGGCCTTCTCTCTCATCAGTGGAATCCGTGGTTCATCTATCTTCTTGTAGTCCCTTGCACTGAACCTCTTGACGCAACCCAAAGCACTCCACACGGAACGACAGCCCGTGCCCCCCTCTAAGAGAATCCGTGTAATCCGTGTAATCCGTGGTTAAGTCCCTTTCCCCTTTCTGTCATTCTGAGGATCCGCAGGCGACGAAGAATCTGGGTGGGCGGGGGATTCGTCTCTCGTCTCGCGTCTAGCGTCTTGCGCTCTCCCATCCGCGCTACCATATGCCCATGATCCACCAGCCCTCCGACCGCACCGGGGTTCTCCTCACCAACCTCGGAACGCCCGACGCCCCGACAACCGCCGCCGTGCGCCGCTACCTGCGCGAGTTCCTTTCCGACCCCCGGGTGGTCGAGGCGCCGCGTGCCATCTGGTGGCTGGTGCTCAACCTGTTCGTGCTGCCCTTCCGCCCGCGCCGCTCGGCGAGCCTGTACGCCCGCATCTGGTCCGCCGACGGCTCCCCCCTGCTCAGCATCAGCGAGCGCCAGGCCGAGGCTCTGCGGGTGGAGCTCGCCGGCCGCGCGGGGACGCCCCTTGCCGTGGCCCTTGGCATGCGCTACGGCAACCCTTCGCTTTCCTCGGCGCTGCGCTCCCTGCAGGAGCAGGGCTGCCGCCGCATCATCGTCCTGCCGATGTACCCACAGTACTCGGCCAGCACCGTTGCCTCGACCTTTGACGCGGTGACCGCCGAGCTCGCACGTCAGCGGGCGCTGCCTTCGCTGGTCCTCGTCAGCGGCTACCACGACCGCCCCGGCTACATCCGCGCCCTCGCGTCATCGATCCGCGAGTTCTGGGCCGAGCACGGCCGCGCCGACCGCCTCCTGATGTCGTTTCACGGCATCCCCGTGCGCTACGCCGACGCCGGCGACCCCTACCCCGACCAGTGCAGGCAGACCGCGGCCCTGCTGGCGCGCGAGCTCGGGCTCGAAGAAGGCGCCTGGCAGCTCGCCTTCCAGTCCCGCTTCGGCCGCGAGGAGTGGGTGCAGCCCTACACCGTCACCACCCTCGAGGAGTGGGGCCGCGACGCCCTGGGCAGCGTCGACGTCGTCTGCCCCGGCTTCCCCGCCGACTGCCTCGAGACCCTCGAGGAGATCGCGCTCACCAACCGCGGGGTGTTCCGTTCCGCCGGTGGCGGTGTCTACCGCTACATCCCGGCGCTGAACGACCGCGACGATCACATCGCCGTGCTGGCGGACATCGTGAGGGAGTATTTGCCCCGTACCCGTCCGTGACGGAGTGACGAAGTCCCCCACCCACCCGGCGGACCCCGGTGTTGCGTGCCCCAGAACAG
>CAZKGM010000047.1:0-22920 GCA_964552395.1 uncultured Thermoanaerobaculia bacterium
CCAAGCCTCCTGCGCCCGGTCCCCCCGCCGCCCGCGGCGGGATGGCCGCTCGCCTGCTTCCGTTCCGTCCCCGCCCCGCCGCGGGACCGTTCCTGGAGAGGGATCCCTGGGAGGGCAGATCCGCGGCCTGCGGCCGCACCCCACGGGGACCGTCAGTCCGTCTTCGAGGCAAGCCTCGGTCCGTCCTGCCAGCCCCGAGGGGCCGCTGCGCTCGGATCTGCCTGGAGCTACCCCGCCAACCCACTCGGTGATTAAGTGATTGAGTGATCAGGTGATTAAGTTCCCCCACCTACCAGGAGAACCAGCCTGTGGCGCGCTCCAGAGTATGTCGCGCTCGGCGGGGCGTGCAATGCTTCGTGGTTTCCTGGAGTGCCCTCTCCTTGCCGTCGCGTTGGCGGGAAACCTCGAGCTTGGCACCCCTGAAGGAGAGCGAGCCCATGGCCGTGGCCAAGGGGGCGCTCCACCCCTCCATCCACCCATACCGGCGGCCCCCTCCCTCCACTTGCACCGCCCGCCCCCGCCGGTTCGCAGGCCCGAAGGGCCGGAGAGGGGGAAGGCTGGCCATACGGCCATCTCGCTTTCCAGAGGTTCACCGTCACCGAAGGCGACCAGTAACCCGCGGGAAGCACGTTGGCCCGTGTGGCCACAACGCCGAGGGAGGCGCCTCGAACAGGCTCCGGCGGTCGCTGCAGAGTCGCTCATCCCAACTCGTTGGCTCGCGACCGTCGGAGCCGCGAGACGGGCGGTCACCCTGCGACCGCACGGGCGCCGAAGTTCCAAAGAGACGTTTCCCTACCCTCCCGGAGAATGTCAGCGCAATGGCCGGCGTATCGCCGCGCGTAGTAGGTCGCGATCAGACGATAACCCGGGCTACGCCAGAGCTTCGGCGACCTGGCCGGCGAGCTCCTGGAAGGCCTGCGCTGCGGGGGAGTCGGGGCGTTCGACGAGGATCGGGCAGCCGGCATCGCCGCCGGCGACGATGGCGGGGTCGATCGGAATCTCTCCGAGGAACGGAATCTCGAGCTCCTGGGCCGTCCGTAAGCCGCCGCCGCTACCGAAGATGTGCTCGACGTGGCCGCACGACGGGCAGGTGAAGTGGGCCATGTTCTCGACCAGCCCGAGGACCCGGACACCCAGCTTGCGGAACATCAGGAGCGCCTTGCGGGCATCGATGAGCGCCACATCCTGGGGGGTGGTGACGATCACGGCTCCCGCCAGCGGGACGTTCTGGCACAGCGTGAGGGCGACGTCCCCGGTGCCCGGCGGCAGATCGACGACGAGGTCGTCCAGCTCTCCCCACAGGACATCGCCGACGAACTGCTCGAGCGCCTTCATCAGCATCGGGCCGCGCCAGATCACGGGCTGGTCGGCGTCGATGATCATGCCGAGAGACATGACCTTGACGCCGCCGGCAGCCTTGATCGGGACAATCTTCCCGCTCGGGTCACCCATCGGCTGGCCACCGCCGAACATCATCTGTTGTGAAGGACCGTAGATGTCGGCATCGAGGAGACCGACTCCGCGTCCCAGGCGCGCCAGCCCCAGAGCGAGGTTGGCGGAAACTGTGGACTTGCCGACGCCGCCCTTGCCTGAGGCGACCGCAATGACGTGCCGGACATCCGTCAGACGGTCGGCCCACGCCGGCGCCTGCTGCGACCCGACCTGTGGAGCGCCGGGTTCGGGAGGCGGGGGCAGGACTCTCGCCTCCACGATCGCCTTCTCCACCTCCCCAATTCCTTCCAGTACCCGCACCGCGTCGGCGCGGACGGCCTCGCCGTCGGCGGGGTTCCCGGTGGGAACGGAGATGAGCACGCGAACGGTGGCGCCGTCGACCTCCACCTGCCGGACGCAGCCGGCCTCCACCAGGTTGCGGTCGGTACCGGGCAGGGCAATGCTGCCGAGCGCGGTCATAACGGTGTCTTGGGTCAGCGGCATGGGTACTCCTCGTCGGGCCTTGCGGCCCTTCCCTAGATCGAACCCCTCCCGGCGGCCGCCGATTCCTCGGCGGGCTCGGGGTCGGGGATGTGCCCCCGCGGGCCGCGCAGGCGATCGAGCTCACGGCGGGTGGTGGCGGTCAGTCGGCGGCGCTCCGCGGTTGGCAGGCCGGCCGTGGAGATCGGCTTTCCGAAGCGAACCACGACCCGTGTGCCCGGCCGCAGCAGCCAGCTCTTGGCTGGCAGCGCCGCGCGCGCGCCCTCTAGTCCCACGGGCAGGATCGGAAAGCCCGATCGCAGCGCGAGAAGAAAGCCGCCCCGCTGGAGGTCGAGCAGCCGCCCGTCGCGGGTGCGGGTTTCTTCCGGGAACACCAGCAGGGAGCTGCCCTGCTGCGTCTGGTTGACGGCCGCGCGGAACATGCCTGCCGCGGTCGAGCGGTCCGCGCGGTCCACCGGCACGAAACCGATGGCGTGCATCGCCCAGCCCAGGAACGGGATTCTGAACAGCTGCTTCTTGGCCAGGAATCTGACCTTGAGACGCGGCGGAAGAGCGGCGAGCAGAGCGGGGATGTCGACGCTCGACTCGTGGTTGGACATGACGATGTACCGCTGGTCGAGATCGACCTCCTCGATGCCCTCCACGCAGAGGATGACGCCGCCGATGCCGAGGCAAACTCGGGCCCACAGCCTCACGACCTCGAGCACCAGGCGGCCCCGGCGGCCGAAAAAAGCGATCACGATGGACAGGAGAGCGAAGATCACCGTTGCGACGACCGCGATCGGCAACGCGATGACGGTGTAGAGAATCTGCAGCGCTCGCATGCAGGGCCATTGTAACGCCGGCCTGCCGGCTCGGCCGCCGGCGACCGTGGTGCCCGAGAACCGTGCGGTGAGCGCGCTACAATCGCATCGCGACGGGAGGAGATGACGATGCCCGAGGCCAGCCACGATGGGGTGAGGATTCACTATGACGACGAAGGAGGCGGGGCTCCCGTGCTGCTCATCCATGGGCACACCCTCGACCTCAGGATCTGGGACGACGTGGTCCCCGCTCTGACGGCCGCGGGCCTGCGGGTGATCCGCCCCGACCTGCGAGGCCACGGCTGCAGCGAAATGCCGGCGAAGGGCTACCACTGGTCGTATCACGCTGCCGACATGGAGGCGGTGCTGGACGACGCAGCCGTCGAACGCGCCGCGGTCGTCGGCTTCTCTCTCGGCGGCGGAGTGGCGCTGGAAATGGCGATCAGCTGGCCCGAAAGGACCGGACAACTGGTCCTGATGTCGCCGGTCATGCCGGACCGCCCCTTCGAGCCGTCGTTTCTCGACAACCTCAAGCAAGTGGCGCGGGTGGCGCGCAGCGAGGGGATCAAGGCGGCCATGTCTGGCCCCTGGGCTTCAAGCCCGCTGTTTGCCCGTTCGGTGTCCAAGCCGGGCGTCCGCGAAAGGCTGGCGGTGATCGTGGCCGACTTTCCTGGCGCCGACTACCTGGCTTCGGAGCGGGATCGCGTCGATCGTGAGTGGACGGTACCCGGGCGGTTGGAGAGGGTTGGCGCCGCCACCCTGGTCCTGGTCGGCGGCGATGAGATGACAGGGTTCCGTGCCTTCGCCGACGAGGCGGCGGAGGGGATCCCGGGTGCGCGGCTCGAGGTTCTTGCCGGCTGCGGCCACCTGTTACCCCTCGAGGCGCCGTCGGAGGTCGCTCAACTGATCATCCAGCACGTTGTCGGAGGTCCTCAACGCTGAAGACGGCTCTTCCCCTGAGGTTGTCGGTCTCCGTGCCGCTGCCCGGCAGAAGTGCGGGGCACAGTAGACCGCGTTGGGCGAGCACGCGGTGGGCGTGTGGCGACGTTTGGACCGCGAAGCCGCGAAGAGCGCAAAGAACGGAAAGGAAAGACAAGGATCACTTTCTTGGCGGCTTCGCGGTTTGCAAACCGTATCGCTGCCAGACAGGGGTTGACAAAGGACACGGTTGCTCTGCGCTTGGGCGCCTCAGCGTTGCTTTCTTCTTGCTGGGCTGTTCGTGGCCCAAGCGTCGTGTCGGCGGCGGGTCAGGCGCTGACGACGCGGGGGGTTCCGAGCTCCTGCTCGATGACTTCCGCAAGCCTCTGTGCACCGGCGCGAATCATTGCCTCGTCGTCTCCCTCGACCATGACCCGGGCCAGCTGTTCCGTACCGGAGTAGCGCAGGAGAACGCGACCGTGCCCCTCCAGCTCGCCCTCCAGCTGCTGGAGCAGGTCTGTAACCGTAGGTACCTCGGCGAACGGCACCTTGCGCGCCACGCGCACGTTGAGAAGCACCTGCGGCATCCGTTCAAGATCTGAAAGCTCCGACAGCGGGCGGCCGCTGGCGGCGGCAATCGCGAGGACGTGGGTGCCCGTGAGCAGGCCGTCACCGGTGACGCCGTGATGTGAGCAAATGATGTGGCCAGATTGCTCACCGCCGAGGGCGGCGCCGTGCCGACGCATAGCCTGCCACACCGAGCGATCGCCGACCGGACATCGCCTGAGCCCGATGTCCTCGGCAGCGAGCATCCTCTGGAGCCCGTAGTTGCTCATGACCGTGGCCACAATCGTACGCCCGGGCAGACGGCCGCAGGCCGCCAGGTGGCGTCCCCATACGAGCAGGATGTCGTCGCCGTCGAGGACCTTGCCGTGCTCATCGGTGAGGACCGCTCGGTCGGCGTCACCATCGAGAGCGAGCCCAGCATGGGCGCCGGAGGTGACCACGGCGCGGGCCAGCAGATCCGGCGAGGTGGCGCCACAGTCGGCATTGATGTTGGTACCGTCTGGCGAGTCGGAGATCGCGGTTACCTGTGCTCCCAGCTCCTTGAGGTAGCGCGTGGCGAGGCCGTAGGCGGCGCCGTGAGCGGCGTCGACGACAACGTGAAGGCCCTGCAGGGGGCGCTTCATGTCATGGCTGCGATGCAAGACCTCGAGGTAGCGTTCGGCCAGGGTGCGGTCATGCTCGGGCAACGGCGGGCCGGGGCGCGGCCTGGCGATCGCCAGTCGTGTCTCGAGACGCCGTTCGACTGCATCCGGGACCTTCTCTCCGTTGCTGGACAGGACCTTGATGCCGTTGTCGTCGGCCGGGTTGTGAGACGCGGAGATCACCACGCCCGCCAGAAAGCTACCTTCGCGCAGCAGATGTGAAACGGCGGGAGTCGGCAGCACTCCGCCCCACACGATGTGGCCGCCGGCGGCCTGGTAGGCCTCGGCGAGCCACGAGGCCAGGAGGGTCGTGGAGCCGCGGGTGTCGCCGGCAAGAAGAAGGGGGGCCGCGTCAGAGTCGCCGAGCTCCTCGGCCAAAGCCGTACCGAGACGGCGAACGGTGCTCTCGTCAAGGGGTGCTTCGAACGCGCGTCCGCGCATCCCATCGGTTCCAAACAACTTCGGCATTCAGCGACTCCTCCGTGAGGTACCGCGGCGCTTGAGGGGAGTGGGAGTGGGGGTGGGGGCGGGGATGATATTGGCGACGACCAGCAGCGGCACCCCGGTCAGCGGACGCAGCAGTGGGTGGGGAAGACGTGGCTGCGCCGCGGTCTCCACCGGTCCCGTGGCGCCGTCGACTCGTACCGGCGTGGTCTCAACGATCTCCAGGGCCTCGAGCAGGCTTTCCGGGCCCTGCACCGTCAGATTGGGCGGCACGATCCGTATCTCCCCAACCTCGAAGCCCGCCGCAGGCGTGCCCTCGATAACGGCCCTCACCGGGACACTCTTGGTCTCCATGTGCTCGAGATGAAGGGTGATCTCGGGTGGGTCGATACTGACGACGGATACGTCCGGGGGCAGGTTGATCTGAGACTCCTTGACGGGGTAGGTCCGGGTTCCCGGCTGCGCATCGGACAGGTCGAGCACGACCTCCAGGTTGCGGGCGTCAGCCAGCGCACGTCCGAGCGCACCGCGCAGACGCAACGAGACCGACTCCGGCACGTCATTGGTGATGACGAGTGTTCGCGGGACGTTGGCGAGGGTTAGCGGCACCACCACCTGGCGCTCGGAGATTCGTTCGCGGCGCTGTCCGGCCACCGCGTACCACAGCCAGAACGCGACTGCCAGCGCAACCAAGAACATCATCGGGTAGCGAGGACGCAGCTTCACGCAGTAGCCTCCTCACGGGCCCGCAACTGATAGAGGTTCTCGGCGAGGGCATTGCGCAGGGTGGTCTCATCGAGGGGACGCAGCAGCTGGCCGTCCACCGCCAACGAGATCGTACCGGTCTCTTCCGATACCACGATGACCAGGGCGTCGGTCTCCTCGGAGAGCCCGATGGCCGCGCGGTGGCGCGTTCCCAGCTCGGTGGAGAGCTCGGGCCGCGTGGTCAGGGGCAGGAAGCATGAGGCGGCGGCGATCCGGTCACCGCGCACGATCACGGCGCCGTCGTGAAGGGGCGTGCCGGGGATGAAGATGTTGAGCAGCAGGTCGTACGAGAACCTGGCCTGGAGACGGATTCCGGTATCCGCCCAGGACGCGAGGGAGTCCCGGCGCTCGATCGCGATCAGGGCCCCGACCCTCTTTGCCGCCAGCGCCTGAGCTGCGAGCCCGAGCTCGTTGAGGAGGACCGGTCCGTCGTCCGACGTGCCCAGAACATGGACCCACGAGGTCGATCCAAAAGCCGTCAGCATGCGCCGAATCTCCTGCTGGAAAATGACGATGATGGCGAACGGCAGATAGAACAGGAAGTCGCGCAGGATGGTGGAGACGGTCACCAGGCCGAGGGCGTTCGAGCCGAGGTACAGTGCGACGATGATGAGGATTCCCCACATCATCTGCATCGCGCGGGTGCCGCGGAGGAGGACGAGCAGAGCGTAGATCAGGACGGCAACCGTGAGGATGTCCGCGAGGTCAGCGAAACTCACCTGTAGCTGGGTGAGCTCGCGCAGAAAGTCCACTAACCAGGTCACCGTGCGGCGCTCCGAATCGCTCCTGCGATCTGAAGGTACTGTACCGCAGAACGCACATCGTGGACGCGCACGACCGCTCGCGAGCACCTCAGGGCAGGCGTCAGAGCTGCCAGGGTGCCGGCCAGCCGATCCTCGACACCCGCCCCTGACAGCCGGCCGATGAACGACTTGCGCGACGGGCCCGCCACGACCGGGTGGCCGAGGGCCTCGAGATCCGGCAGAGCGGCGAGCAGAGCGAGGTTAGCGCGATCGTCCTTGCCGAAGCCGATCCCAGGGTCCAGCCACACCGCATCGGACCGGATGCCGGCCTCGATCGCCGCCGCGGCGCGGTAGCGCAAGTACTCCGCAACCTCGGCAAGAACGTCACTGTAGGAAGTGTCCTGCTGCATCGTGCGGGGGCTGCCGCGCATGTGCATGAGAATGACGCCGGCGCCACGGTCGGCGATGACTGAGAGCATGCCGGGGTCGGAGGCTGCGGAGACGTCATTCACCAGGTCGGCGCCGGCGTCGAGCGCGACCTTGGCCACCTCCGACTTGGCGGTATCGATGGAAAGCAGCGCCAGTGGGTGGCGTCGCCGCAGCTTCCGGAGGACGGGAATCACGCGGCGGCTCTCCTCGTCGGCGGTGACCGGCTCGGCTCCGGGACGTGTCGACTCGCCGCCGACATCGACAATGTCGGCGCCCTCAGCGAACAGCTTCTCACCGCGTCGGATGGCGGCCTCGGGGTCCAGGTAGCGGCCGCCGTCAGCGAATGAGTCGGGCGTGCAGTTGAGGATCCCCATCACCGCCGGGCGGGGGAGTCGCCAGAGCGTTTCGAGCCGGTCCAGCCACTCCGTGCTCCGCTCGGTGGTCGGAGTCATCGAGCTCACGCTGTCTCCACGGCCTCCTCCGGCGCCGTATCCACCGCGGCACCGCTGTCCTTTACCGACAGGTGTTGGGTGATCAGCTCGTGGATTTCCGATCCGTCCAGCACCTCGTGCTCGAGCAGTGCCGCGGCAATTGCATCGAGTGCGGCGCGGTGCTCCTCAAGGATGTTGCGGGCGCTGGAGTAGGCGGTGCTGATGATGCGCCGGATCTCCTCGTCGATCTTGACCGCCGTGGCCTCGGAGTAGTCCTGGTGGCGGGCGAACTCCTTGCCGAGGAAGATCGCCTCCTCGCGCTTGCCGAAGGTCAGCGGTCCCATGGCGTGGCTCATTCCCCACTCGCAGACCATCTTTCGTGCGAGCTCGGTGGCGCGCTCGAGGTCGTTGCCGGCACCCGTGGTCATGCTGTCCGGGCCGAACACGAGCTCCTCGGCGATCCGCCCACCCATGAGCACGGAGAGGCCGGCCTCGAGGCGTTTCCGCGTTTCGGTGTAGCGGTCCCCTTCAGGGAGCTGCATCGTGAGACCGAGCGCCATGCCACGGGGAATGATGGTGACCTTGTGCAACGGGTCGGCCTCGGACAGGAGGGTGGCGACCAGGGCGTGTCCCCCCTCGTGGTAGGCCGTGTTGCGTTTCTCCTCTTCTGACATGACCAGTGAGCGCCGTTCGGAACCCATCATGACCTTGTCCTTCGCCTGCTCGAAGTCGGCCATGTCGACCTTCATCTTGTTGAGCCTGGCGGCGCGGAGGGCCGCTTCGTTCACCAAGTTGGCGAGATCGGCGCCGGAGAAGCCCGGGGTGGAGCGGGCGAGGAGGCTGAGATCGACGTCGGATGACAGAGGGATCTTCTCGGTGTGGACCTTGAGGATGCCCTCGCGCCCGCCGACGTCTGGGCGGTTCACCACGATCCGGCGGTCGAATCGGCCGGGCCGGAGGAGTGCGGGATCAAGGACGTCCGGGCGGTTTGTGGCGGCGATCAAAATCACGCCCTCGTTAGACTCGAAGCCATCCATCTCGACCAGAAGCTGGTTGAGGGTCTGCTCGCGCTCGTCATGACCGCCGCCGAGGCCGGCCCCACGGTGCCGGCCGACCGCGTCGATCTCGTCGATAAAGACAATGCAGGGGGCGCTCTTCTTCGCCTGCTCGAACAGGTCCCGTACCCGCGACGCGCCGACGCCCACGAACATCTCGACGAAGTCCGAGCCGGAGATCGAAAAGAACGGGACCTCGGCTTCACCGGCTACGGCCCGTGCCAGAAGTGTCTTGCCGGTGCCGGGAGGGCCCATGAGCAGGACGCCCTTTGGTATCTTGCCGCCGAGGCGTTGGAACTTGTGGGGGTCCTTGAGGAACTCGATGATCTCCTCGAGCTCCTCCTTGGCCTCAACGACCCCGGCGACCTCGGCAAAGGTGATACGTTTTTGCTCGGGGGTCAGCAGCCTTGCCTTTGACTTGCCGAACGACATCGCCTTCGTGCCACCGGTCTGCATCTGGCGGAAGAACAGGAACCACAGGCCGACCAGGATGAGCAGCGGCGCCCACGACAGCAACGCGGTCAGGAACCGCCCGTCCGAGGGCTTTTCGACTTCGATCACGACATGGTTGGTGCGGAGCTCCTTGATCAGGTCGGGGTAGCCGGGGTCGTAGGTGAACATGTCGTAGCGCGGCTCGGCCTTCTTCTCCTGCTTGCCGACGGACCGCACGTAGATATTCTGGCCTTTGATGAGCACGCCGGCCACGTGGCCCGCGTCCACCCGGTCAAGGAACTCCGAGAATGGGATTTCCTGACTGGCCGTCGAGTACCCTTGCAGGACCTGCCAGATCAGCAGAATGCCAACCAGAATGACGATCCACATGAGGACGGTTCGTACGGTCTGATTCACTCTTCTCAATCCTCCAAAGCCGCCCTGCGACGGGCATATGACAGAACCACTGAGGCAGCGGCGACCTTCCCTACGAGGATGGGGTACCCGTCTCCAGCAGGCACAGCTCGGGGCGGTTGACGTGCTCGTCAGAGTCGCCACCAAGGCCGTAGCCCACCAGATAGCCCTCGGGGATGTCCGTGAACAGCGAGTAGCGGGCCGCGAGGTTGACGCTGCGCAGCTGCGGCTTGTCCACCAGCGCCAGGATGTCGATCGACGCCGGCTCGAGCTGGGTGAGGTGGGTGATCAGGTAGTTCTCGGTGACGCCGGTGTGGAGGACGTCCTTGAGAATCAAGACGTGTCGTCCCTTGAGATTGAAGTGGGTCGCATAGGTCAGACTGACGACCTCACCGCGCTCCCCGCGCGAGGCCGTGACGTCCACGAACTCGAAGTGAAGGGGCATGCGAATGTGGCGCGCGAGGTCAGCAAGCAAGAAGGCGGCGCCCTTGAGGATCCCGACCAAGGCGACATCCCGACCGCTGTAGTCCTCGGTAATACGAGCGGCCAGCTCGGAGACCCGAGCCTCGATCTCCTCGGCCGTGTACAAAACTCGGACCCCGTTCATTGCTGCACCACCTCCACGGTCACCGCACCTGACCGTTCCGTAGGCGACCAGGACCACACTCCTGGAACCCAAACAATTGTAACACCGGAGCAAACGACCGGCCATGCCGCCCGCAGGTGGCGGGGGAGCCGGCGCGCGAGAAGAGGAGCCAGCGGGCGGCTCCGGCCGTCTTCGACGACAGTATCCCCGGCCTGTGGCGAGCGGACGGCGAGCGGGAGGTCGCCTCTGACCTCGCTCGACCAGCGCGCTCCTGGGCCGTTGCCCCCAACCCGAATCTCCCAACCGGGCAGTGGAAGTGGAGTCGTGGCCCCATGCTTGAGGGCCAGCCGGTAGGGCTCAGGGGCGTGCGGAGGCTCGAGCCAGAGGTTGCCCCGCGCGGCACGGAGCCGCCATCGTCCGGCAAGACTGACCGCGCGAGGAGAGCCATGGTTGACCAGAGAGCGTAACAGCTCCGCCTGGCGGTGGGTGGCGCGGCCGATGCCGGAGCGCCCGACCTGGGCATGGAGCCAGCGATTCAAGAGCGCCGGATGGAGGTCGGCCAGCAGCGCCAGGGAGACGCCTCCGTCTGGATCCCACGGATCGATCCACCGTGCGCTGCGAGCCAGCTCGGCCGCGAGGTACGACTCGTCCTCGGCAAGGGCCGCCGCCAGCCGGACCAGGTGGTTGCGAACTGCGGGCTCCCGATTCTCGAGGACCGGCAGAATTCGGTGGCGGACCGCGTTGCGAAGGTGGTCGAGGTTGCGGTTGGAGGTGTCCTCGCGCCAGCCGATGCCGCGTTCGGTCAGCCATGCCGTGATCTCGTCGCGTGAGAGCTGCAGCAGAGGTCGGATCACGCCGTCCTCGGTTCGCGGGGAGATGCCGGAAAGCGCGCGGGGGCCGCCACCGCGGAGGGTTTGGACGAGCACCCCTTCGGCGATGTCATCAGACTGGTGGCCGGTGGCGATGGCGGCGGCACTAACCTTCCGGCCGACCTCGGTGAGTTGCTGGTAGCGAAGCTGCCGCCAGGAGGCTTCGCGTCCCTCGGGAGGGTGATCGGGCGGGTCGAGGCGGCAGAGATGGAACGGGATCGAAAGCCGTTTACACAGCTCGGCGCAGAACGTGGCGTCGGCGTCGGCCTCCTTGCCGCGGGTGCCGTGATGCACGTGAGCGGCGATCAGCTCGAGGTTCAGATCGGGGTGACACATCAGGTAGAGCAAAGCCACCGAATCTGGGCCACCGGAAAGGGCAATGAGGACCCGCTTTCCGAGAAGGTCCGGATAGCGACGAGCAAACGTGCGGGCAAAGCCAGCGAAGGTCATCGAGGGTGGTGGCGGTGGGTGGACTTGAACCACCGACACAGGGCTTATGAGACCCCTGCTCTGCCTCTGAGCTACACCGCCAGAGGAGCCGCAATATACGGTCTCGGCGAGGCGGAAGTCAAGCTGCGGCTGCTACCTCGGCGCCCCACGGTCCGTTGCTGAGAGCTGTTGCCGCGGCCACCGTTTCGAGACCGAGCTGGACACGGAGCAGGCTGGAATACGTACGAGCTGTAAGGGGTATACTGATGATTATGGAAGCGAACGAGGGGCGCGTTGAAACGTGGTGCCCGTTATGCCGCTTCCCTGAGCTCGAGGAAGCATTGCAAGTGTGCGCGATCTGTCGTAGGCTCTTTTGCCATCGCTGCGCGGTCTCGGGGTACGGACGCACGTTCTGCTCGACCCGCTGCCGCGACTTCTTCTTCTACGGGGAAGGAGAGGAGGGCGAGGAGAGTTGAAGTCAGGTCAGCTGACGCCATGGACGGTATATGGGCCAGAAGAGTGACGAGATCCTGACACGCGCCACCGCTCTTCCAGAAATGAGAGCGCGGGTCGAGCTTCATCCGCTGGCTCACAAGGCGGACGGCGCTCGCATCTACGACGTCGACAACCGCGGCTACATCGACTACACGGGTGCCGGCGGCGCCGCAATCGTTGGGTATGCCAACCAGTTCATCCTCGATGCCGTTCGGAAGGTGCTCGCGGCCGGCGTGCCGGACGGTCTTCACGTATCTCTCGAGGTCGACGTTGCCGAGGGCCTGCAGCAGTTCGTACCGTGGGCATCGACCTGGGCGTTCGTTCGCCATCACGATGAGGCACTGCGTACGGTGCTGCGATGGTTGCGGCGCGAGACCGGCAAGTCGAGCTTCCTGCTGTTGGATGGCGGTGGCTACGGTGCTGTCGACGAGCGTGAGGTAGCAGGAGGGGAGCGGCGGTCCGGGACGATTCGCGAGGTGCCCGGCTGGGACCTCGCTCGGATCGAGGCCGCAGTCACGGGTGGTGCTTCCAAGGTCGCGGCACTCGTCATCGACCCGTTGCTCACCCGCTTCGGCGTGGTCGAGCCGCCGCCCGGGGCGCTGGCCGAGATTGCAGGCATCTGCTCGCGGGCCGGTGTCTTGCTTGTGCTCGATGAGGGTATCTCCGGCTTTCGGGTGAATCGTGGCGGCGCCGCGGCCTGTTTCGGCGTGACGCCCGACATCGCGGTCTATGGCCGCGCCCTCGGCGGAGGCTTCCCGATTGGCGCGATAGCGGTGCGAGAAGGGGTTGGAACCGCGGAGCTGGTTGGCGAGGAAGCGCTGCCCGTGCCGCACCCGGTGTCATTGGCAGCGGCCGAGGCGGTGCTGTCGATTCTCAAGAACGACTCGGTGTACGACCGCCTCGAGGAGCGCACTCGGCAGCTGGAGGAAGGCGTGCTGGCCTTGGCCGAGAGGTTCTCGCGCCCGCTGACGATCAACCGCGTGGGCTCGGCGTTTGCCATTTCCTTGGGTCGGGAGCCTGTCGTGGATCACGCCAGCTGGGAGGCCTCCGACGCCGAGGCCTACCGGCGTTTCGCGAAAGGGCTTCTGGAGGAAGGTGTGCTCATCCCGCAGGATCCCTGCGGCACCGCCTTCCTTTCCAACGCCCACGGCGCCAAGGAGGTCGAGGAGACCCTGGCCGCCTGCGAGAGAGTCCTCCTGAGGTTGCACCAGGAGGACATGCCGTAGCCAGGATGGCCCAGACGCAGCAGCAGGAACCGGAGCGCGCGGTCCTCGTCGGGCTGGCCTGCGGGGGCGTGCACCGCAGCCTGGTCGAGGAGCACCTCGATGAGCTGGCCCGGTTGCTGGCTACGGCGGGAGGGATGGAAGCTGCGCGGCTGGTGCAGGAGCGGCTCGCCCCGGACCCCACAACCCTGGTCGGCACCGGCTTTGCCGAGCGAGTGGCCGAGGTTTGCGAGCGTGAGTGCGCCCAGATCGTGGTCTTCGACGAGGACCTCACCGCCTCACAGGTCCGCAACCTCGAGGGAGTGATGCCCGACGGCGCCAAGGTCCTTGACCGGGCGGCGGTCATCCTCGACATCTTCGCGCTTCACGCGCGCAGTCGTGAGTCGCAGACCCAGGTCGAGCTGGCACAGCTGACCTACCTCCTGCCGCGGCTGACCCGGCGCTGGCGCCACCTCTCGAGGCAGGCGGGCGGTATCGGCACCCGCGGCGTCGGTGAAACCCAGCTCGAGATCGACCGCCGCCTGATCTCGCACCGCATCGCTCAGCTGAAGCGCAAGCTCTCTGAGATCGAGCATGGGCGCCGTCTTCGCCGGCACCGGCGCAGTGGGACGCCGACGGTGGCTCTCGTCGGCTACACCAACGCCGGCAAGTCCTCTCTGTTCCGCCGCCTCACTGGCGCCGACGTCAGGGTGGAAGACCGCTTGTTTGCAACTCTGGACCCGAGGGCGCGTCAGGTGGGGCTCGGCGACGGGTTCGCGGCAGTGCTCACGGATACCGTCGGCTTTATCCGCAAGCTGCCGCACCATTTGGTGGCTCCGTTTCGCTCCACCCTCGGTGAGGCGGCTGAGGCCGACCTTGTGCTGCACGTCGTGGACATCTCCCACCCGGGTTGGGAGGAGCAGCTCGCCGTCAGCGACGAGGTGCTGACCGATCTCGGCGTCGAGCGCGAGCGGGTGCTGGTGGTGCTGAACAAGGTCGATCTCCTCCACCAGCGGAACGGGCGGGGAGCGCCGCCCTCCGCCTCTGACTGGCCGCGGATCTCGGCGCTGACCGGCGAGGGTGTGCAGCATCTGCGCGAGCTCCTTCGCGAACGGCTACTCTCGGCCCCCGACGTAGTCACCCTGCGGGTGCCGCTGGCGGAGACCTCGGCGGTCGAGTGTGCCCTCGGATTGCCGCACGTTCTCGCCCGGCGGTTCCACCCTGAGTTTCTGGATGTGGCTGTCCGGATCAGCTCGGAACGCCTGGGGGCCGCGGGTCTGGCCGAGTACCAGCTGGCCGCCTGGGAGGGTGCCGCCCATGCGCGAGGGTGACGAGCCGTGCGTTGACGGGAGGTGAAGGATGCCGATCTACGAGTTTCTCTGTCCCGTTTGCAACAAGATCTACAGCTTCCTGTCGCGGCGGGTGGAGACCGAGAAGGTGCCGGCCTGTCCGAAGTGTGGTGCAGCGGACCTGCGACGGGTCCCATCGCGTTTCGGCGTTGCCGGCGCTTCGAAGACCGGCGCCGCCCAGACCGGCGGCGAGGCGGATCTCGATGATCCGCGCATCGAGCGTGAGCTGATGCGCTTTGCCTCCGAGCTCGAAGGAATGGACGAGAACGATCCCCGGCAGATGGCGCATGCGGTCCGCAAGATGACAGAGATCGCAGGTGAGCCGGTGACCCCGGCCATGGAGGAGATGATCCGCCGTCTCGAGGCCGGCGAGGACCCGGAGCAAGTGGAGGAGGAGCTGGGCGACGTTCTCGAGGAGGAGCTGGGCGAGGGAGTCGGAGGCGCAACGGGGGCGCCGGGCCGCGACGATGGGTTGTATCCCATGTAGGAAGTGACAAGGTGAGCAGGTGAGGGAGTGAGAAGGTCCCTCCCTCCCGCCCACCAAGTGATTAAGTGACTGAGTAATTAAGTGATTAAGTTCCACCCACCCGAAGAACCACCTGTTGCGCACTCCAGAGAACCTTGCCCAGGTCGCTGCGGCAGCTCGGAACTGATGCTCTGGAAGGCTGATCAGGCTGCGACGGTCAGAGCCGCGGCACTGCTGCGAAGGGTGATGACGTCGATCTCCGGCGGAGCGCCGACGCGAACCGGAACCGCGCCGACGCCAATACCGCGGGAAACGTACAGGAAAGCATCGTCGCGGCGGTAGGGCCCGGCGATGAAGCGCGTTCGCAGACGTGCCACGTTGAGGTTCCTGGTCGGGACCGCTATCTGGCCGCCGTGAGTGTGCCCGGCGAGCGTCAAGTGGGCACCGGCGTGGAGGGCGCGGTACCAGCCTTGGGGCTGGTGGCAGAGACACAACCGGAACGCATTGGGGTACCTGCGAAGAACCGAAAAGTCGGCGCGGCTTGCTCCGCTGGCGGCAAGGTCGTCGATGCCAACCACTGCCAGCCGTTGGCCGGAGCGCTCCAGCACGAGACCGTTGTTGATGAGAGGAGTGATCCCTGAGCGCCTGAGGGCCCGTACCGACAGAGCCGGGTCGATGTAGTGATCGTGGTTGCCGAGGATGCCAAAGACGCCGAGGGGCGCGCTGAGCCCGGAGAAGCCTTTCACGAAGGCTGGCGCATCCGACTCTCGGCGGTCCATCTGGTCGCCGGTGAAAACGATCAGGTCGGCGGGGATACGGGCGACGAGGTCGCGGATACGGCGCATCCGCGCCGGTGGCATGTACGGCCCGGCGTGGACATCGGACACCTGAACGATCAGAAGGTTGTCCCAGGCGCTGGGAAGATGCGGCAGGGTGAGTGTCACGCGTCGGATACCGGGCAGGCTCTGCGCCTCGGCAAAGCCGACCTCGGCAAAGCCGAACGAGGCCACCGCTCCGGCAGAGGCGAACCGGAGGAACCCACGGCGAGAGATCTGAGATGGTCGTCGTTGCATCACATGGGCACGTCCCGGGCGGGACGACGCGCGGAGTATAGCAGATCAGAGCACCGCGGAATTCCCGGACTACAATGACCGGGGTGCCGGGACACATCGGAGGTGAGACGTGGACCTGGATGTCATGCTCTCGACCGAGGATCTGGCGTTTCGCGACGAGGTCCGCGAGTTCGTGGCCTCGGTGCCGACGAAGCTCCTTCTCGACATGGACGCGGACCGCGTGCGGTTTCCGCGCGAGTTCCTCCGGGAGGCGGCTGGTCGCAACCTGTTGGGGCCCCGTTTCGACACCCGCTGGGGCGGGCGAGGCCTGCCGTGGACGGCGGAGATGGCGGCGCTCGAGGAGCTCGGCGTGCTCGGCACGTCGCTGGCCTGCCTGTGGTCGCTGGTGTCGATAGTCGGCGAGGCGATCCACTTCTTCGGCAGCGATGACCAGCGGCAGCGCTTTCTGGCGCCGGCGCTGAAGGGTGAGGTGGCGCTGGCCGAAGGGCTCACCGAGCCGCGCGGTGGCTCTGACTTCTTTGCCGCGACCACGGTGGCGCGCCGCGAGGGAGAGATCTTCTACCTGACCGGCCAGAAGCGATTCGTGGTCGGCGCGGAGGGTGCCGACCTGATCCTCGTCTACGGGCGCATCGAGGGCGAGCAGGATCCGCGGCGCGCCATGACCGCGTTTCTCGTCGAGCGCGGCGAGGGTGTCGAGGTGCACCATGTCTACGGCCTCATGGGGACGCGGGGAGGCGGCACCGGGCGGCTGGTGTTCAAGGACGCGCCGGTGCCGTTGACCAACGTGCTCGGAGGGGAGGCCGGCATCGGCAACGGCGAGGCCGTCTTCCACCGCATGATGGTTCCCGAGCGTCTGACTTCCGCTGGCGGAGCAGTCGGGATGGGCCGTGCCTGCCTCGAGATCGCCGCCCGCTATGCCGACCGGCGGCACGCGTTCGGACGCAAGATCCGGCGCTTCGAGGGGGTGAGCTTCAAGATCGCCGAGAGTCAGACCCTGCTCGACGCCGCGCGTGCCCTCAACCATGCCGTGGCCCGGTCCGTCGACGCCGGCGAGGATCCCGGCAAGGTGCGGCGTCTGGTCTCGGAGGCCAAGAAGTTCTCCACCGAGACGGCCTGGGAGGTGGTCAACCACTCCATGCAGATTCTGGGTGGCATCGGCTATACCGACATCTACCCGGTCGAGCGGATGCTGCGTGACGTCCGGCTCATCACCATCTGGACCGGCACCAACGAGATCATGAACCTTGTCATCCAACACGAGCTCTACCGCGAGCTGCTGGGGTCGGCGAGGCACGGCCGCGACGTCGAGGGCGACGCCGCGGAGGCCGATGCCGCCGACGAGAAGGTCTACAACGAACCCGAGTGAGCGCGGGCTATGGGCGTTCCAGGATGCCGCCTTCACGGGCGTCGGCCCGCTTGAGCAGGAACGCGAAGATCAGGCCTACGATCCCGAGGCTCGCGAACATCAGCATGCTCGCGGTGTAGGTGTGGGTGACGTCGCGCAGCTTGCCGTTGAGGTACGGGAACAGGGCGAGGCCGATGTTCTGGATCATGGTGATGAGGCCGAACGCCGAGCCGACCAACTCCTTACGCACGATGAGGGGCACGGCCGGCCACATCGCTGCCGGCACGAGGACGAAGGCGGCGCCGAGGAGCATCATCGGGTAGCGCGGCTCCACGAAGGTGAAGGCCATCACCAGGAAGCTCGGGATCATCAGGATCGAGCCGACGATCATGAGCGAGCCGCGCCTGCCGATCTTGTCGACGAGCTGGCCGGCAAAGGGTGCCAGGAACATCGACGCGGCGATGATGATGGTGGTGGTACCGCCGGCGGTCGAGAACATGTGGATGATGTTGTAGAACACCTGGTACAGGAAGCCGCCGCCCTCGCCGACAGTGAGCGGGATCTTCCACTTGTCGTGGAAGAAGTCGGTGGAGAGGGCTGTAAACGGGAAGATCGCCGAGTAGAACGTCACGCACAGGATGGCCACGTACCAGAACGAGGCCGGGAACTTCTTGATGTCGGACAGCACGACCTTGTCCTCGGCGCCCGCGTCCTCGAGCTCCAGCGCCTTAGCGCCGCGGCGGTCCATTGCCCAATAGACGAGGGCTGCAGCGAGGGACACCGTGCACAGAATCACGGCTGCCCACAGCGCTGCGCGGTAGTCACCGAAGTACTGTGCGATGAGCTCCTCGGTGTTGAACGAGAACAGAGTGCCGAGGCGGCTGATGGTGAGGGCTATACCGAAGGCCAGTGCGAGCTCCTTGCCCTTGAACCAGCGGGCGATGATGGCGCTCTGCGCCACCACCAGCGCCTCCGATCCGGCGCCGAAAATGAACCGTCCGACGTAGACTACGAGGATGCTGGGAGCGAGCGCAACGACCGTCGCGCCGATGGCCACCAGGAGGGCGAAGATGGTGCTTGCCGCCCGGGTGCCGATGCGGTCGATCAGGATGCCTCCCAGGAACACGGAAACGATGGCAGCCACGCTGTACAGCGTGTACATGGTTCCGATGGCGCTGCGCTGAACGTTCAGCACCTTGAGCAAGGTCGGCGCGATGGCGCCCACCGAGTCGTAAGCGAAGTACGAGCCGTACGTCAGAAGGCTGACGAACAGGAGGATCGTGAAGCGGTACGGCTTCTTGGAAGGGTGAAACCAGCTCAGCTCGGCGGTCATCTCATGTCGTCCTTTCGGGTGGTATGGTCACGTCAGCTCTTCTTGAACAGAGCATCGAAGGCGGAGCGGGCGTCGTCGGGCGTCGACGGACCCTTTGCCGACAGATCGCGGACCGTCTTCGGTTGGAAGTGCGGACACTGGTTTGCCTTGGTCTTGCTCTCGATCCGGGCCGCGATCGGCTTGCGGCACTCGAGAGGGGCGCCGGAATCGAAGTGCGTGCAGTTGGTGCAGGTGTGGAGGGGCTTGCCACAGGAGGAACAGCGGGCGTCGGCCTCGACCGTCTGCAAGGTCCGGAGGCGTTCTCCACACACCGCACAGCGGAACACGACCTCCCTCGACTGGCCGATGCCGCGGCCGCGCGGCGCCCCTTCGACCCGCTCGCGCTGGCTCGGCGCCGGCTTCGAGCGCGGGCGCTCCCGCTCGTCCGAGTCATCCATGTAGCCGCGATGTCTGTACTTGCGATCACCCATGGTGTGCTCCCGTGTGCCTCGCCCCTGTGAGGGTATCACTCTGCGCCGGCCCGACCACTCTGGCCATGTCCGGAATGCCTACTGCGGCGCCGCCACGCCGCCCCACGTCGGCGAGTAGTTGCGCCCCTCGTGAGTGAGCTGACGCGGGTGCCCCCCGGCGTCGGTGATGTAGACCTGCTGGGCGCCGTCGCGGTCGGAGGAGAAGGCGAGCAGCGAGCCGTCAGGGGAGAAGCAGGGCGACTCGTTGTTTCCTGGGCCCGGTAGGATGGCAACCTCACCGCTGGCGACGTCGATGGTGGCGAGCTGGAAGCGGCCTTTGATCTTCGTTGTGCAGGCGACTCGGGTTCCGTCTGGCGACCAGGCCGCCTCATCGTAGAAGTCGCCGTCGAAGGTGAGGCGCCGGACATTGGCGCCGTCACTGTCCATGATGTACAGCTGCGGCGTGCCGGAGCGAGCTGAGGTGAAGACGATCTGACGACCATTCGGCGCCCACGCGGGCTGCGTGTCGATGGCACGGGCCGTGGTCAGGCGGGTTGCCTCGCCGCCGGCGGTCGGGATCACCCAGATGTCGACGTTGTCGCCGCGGCTCGAGGCAAACGCGATCTTGGAGCCGTCGGGGGAGAAGCTCGGGGAGGAGTTGACCCCGCCCTTGTCCCACAGCGGCTTGAGGTAGCCCTCCTGGGGCGTCAGTAGGTACAGCCCCGGCGTGTTGCGCAGGTAGGAGGTGAACGCGATCTTGGAGCCGTCGGGCGACCATGTGGGCCCGACAGCAATGCTCGAGTGCTTGGTCAGCTGCCGCGCATCACTACCGTCCCAGTTCATCAGCCACAGCTCGGAGTGGCCGGTCCGGTCCGAGATGAAGGCAATGCGGGACAGGAACGGCCCCGGACGGCCGGTGAATACCTTGACGAGATCGTTGGCCAGCGTGTGGGCCAACACGTCCGTGGCGTTGAGGCCGGCACGGTACCGCTTGGCAAAGGCGTACTCCCCGGAAACCAGGTCGACGAGCCGTGCCTCGACCACGAGCTGGCCGCCGGCGCGGACCACTGTGCCCGTCAACAGGAACTGAGCGCCGATCGAACGCCACCTCTCGTACAGGATCTTCGGCCGCGGGTCTTCCTGAACCAGGCCGTAGAGCTTGTGATCGAGCACCGCGATCGGGGCGGCGACCGCCAGATCGGCGTCGAGGACCTGCTGGAACTGCTGGGCGACATCGGCCGGCGTGCCGGGGAGGACCAGAAACGCCGGCGTCGCCACCGAGACGCGGGTCAGCCCCGGCTGGGTGATCTTGAGGTAGAGCTCGTCCTGTGCCGTCGCGGTGACCGCGACGGCGATGAAGACCAGGGTGGCGAAAAGTCGGGAAACCAGGTGCATGGCTACTCCGTGAAGGCGAGATGGACGGTGAGAGAAGACGGCCCGTAGGCCGGCGGCAGCGGTGGCAGCGGGTTGGCGGCGTACAGCGCTCGCAGCGCGGCACGATCGAAGCTGGGGATACCCGAGCTCTCCTCGAGAGCGATCTCGACCACGCGCCCCTCCCTCATGATGCGAAAGCGGATGTGGGCCGTGGTGCCTGCGGGCACCGGCGGCTTGTACCACCGCGACTCGATCAGAGCCAGCATCCGCTGCACATAGTAGGTGAAGTGAAAGTCGGACGGTATGCCGGTCGAGCCATCGGCCGCCGCCTGGGCCACGGACAGGCCTGTTCCGGTGCTGGGCGGCGCCTCGGCCTCGGGCGTCGGCACGGGTGTAACCCGCCTCGCCGGCATCGCCTCGGTGCTGGCCGGGCGGCGATTGGGCCGCTGGCGGTGCTCGGGGATCTGCGGCGGCGGGCTGGGCTTCGGCTCCGGGACCGCGGTCGGCCGCGGCGCGGCGGCGCGCGGCGCCCTGCTCGGCGAGCGACCCGGGTTCGGCAGTTGAACGAGGCGGACCGAGACCGATGGCAGGTGCAGCGGCCGGTGTGGGGAGAACCGAGCAGCTACCGCGACCCCGATCACCACCGCACCGTGGAGGCAAAAGGCGAGCACGACGTAGGGGAGGTAGGAGCGGTCGAGGCGCCGCCGTTCCTCAAGGATGTGGGAGACGGGGTCCACACGTCACCTCTCCGGGTAGGTGACCATGCCGACCTGCTCGACGCCAACCTGGTCGAGGACGGCCAGAACCTTGACGACGAAACCGTAGGGAAGGGACTCGTCGGCCTTCAGGTAGACCGGCCGGGGCTTGCCTCCCAGCACCGCGCCGAGACGTTCGGGAAGCAGCTTGAGGTGGATCGGCTGGTCGCCGAGGTAGATCAGCCTGTCCGAGGTCAGGGTCAGCACCAGGGGCTCGAGGTGCTTGCTCGAGAGGGCGGGAGCTGTCTGCTTGGGCAGGTTCACCTTCACGCCCTGTACCAGCATCGGCGCGGTGATGATGAAGATGATCAGCAGCACCAGCATCACGTCGACCAGCGGCGTGACGTTGATCTCCGCCAGGTCGCCGAGGTCGGTCGAGGTGCGTACTGGGCCTGCCATGGTCCTCAGGAGAAGTTCCGCTCGACCAAGTTGACGAACTCGAGCAGGAAGTCGTCCATGCGCCGGCGCAGCTGGCGCACCTTGGCCAGGAGGTGGTTATAGGCGATAACGGCGGGTATCGCGGCGACCAGGCCGGCCGCGGTGTTCACGAGTGCTTCGGCGATTCCCGGCGCTACCGTGACGATCGAGGTCGAGCCGGTGGCGCCGATGGCCCGGAACGTGTTCATGATTCCCCACACGGTGCCGAAGAGGCCGATGAACGGAGTGACGCTGGCGGTCGTCGCGAGCAATGGCAGGGCCCGCTGTAGCCGCTCCTGCTCGCTGCCGATGGCACGTTCGATGGCGCGCGCGATGCCGTCGAGGCTGCGTACCTGGACGGAGCCGGCTCCCTCGTCGGCGCGCCGGCGGGTGGCCCGTATCTGTGCTTCGAGCTCGGCGTAGCCGGCCTGGAACATGCCGGCCAGCGGTGACCTCTTCAGCTTCGGCGCCGCGTCGGCGACCTCGTTCAACCGCGTCGCGCGGCGGAACAGCTTGACGAACTTCTCGGACGCCCGACGCGCCGCGCCCAGCTCCCGCCACTTGGCAAGGATGACCGACCACGAGCCCAGCGAGAACAGGAGCAGGATGAGGAGGACGACCTTGGCCACCCACCCGGTCGAGACGAAGAAGCGAAGTATCTCCACGCCGGGCATTGTACGAAATCTCCCATCGCGACGATAGGATAGGTCCATGCCGGCACGGTGGCGCCAGCTCCCGCACACCGCGGATGTCCGTCTTCAGGGATGGGGACGAGAGGTCGCCGACGCGGTTGGCGCACTGCTTGCCGGCGTCCAGTCCGTTGTGTTTGGGAGAGTCGTCGCCTCCCGCCCTGCACGTTGGGAGCGGTGGGCGCCCGACCCCGGAGCCGCCCCTGACCTGCTGCTCGTGGAGCTGCTGGGCGAGGCTGTCTACCGCCTCCAGGACCGGCGCGAGGCAGTCGTCGTCCTCGATGGCGATCTCGGTTCCGCACGGATCGGCGTTGCGTCACTGCCCGATGACGCGAAGCCGCTTCGCGAGGTCAAGGCGGTAACGTACAACGATCCCGTCCTGCGCCGGGAGCCCGACGGCACCTGGACCGCCGAGGTCACGTTAGACGTGTAGGGCCGGGACCGGTGGACGCACTTGAATGCAAGGACTAAGGAAGTAAGGAGTTAGGAGATGGAGGATAGAAGATAGACGGAAG
>CAZKGM010000048.1:0-22688 GCA_964552395.1 uncultured Thermoanaerobaculia bacterium
CACGCGAGACGACCTGCGCCCACCCGGGAGGGGGGAAACGGAAGACGGAAAACGCCCGAGCGGGAGGAAGCAGGTGGTTGGCGCAATAGAAGAGTATCTCCGGGGCGATTGCAGAACGTGGGCGCGAGGGGTACGGAGAAGGGGTTCTCCAGAGCGTTGACAGGGGATTCTCCGAAATGCTCGGAGAAGGGTGCTTCCCGGCGATCGCGGGGGGAGTCCCCGAAACGATGGGAGAAGCGTCCGTTGGAGGACGGGGCCAGAGTTCTTCGGGCGCGAGGGGGAGCGTCTTCCGTTTCCCGTTTCCCTTCCCCTCCCGGGTGGGCGGGCTGGCCTTAATCACCTAATCACTCAATCACTTAATAACTCCTCCTTCTCCCAGCGCGCGGGAGACGCTCACCTCTCCTCAAGCCTGGGACTTGACAGACGATCTCATCGGCGTTATAACTAACCCGTCGGTTTAACCAACCGGTTAGTTCGGAGGCGAACATGAACGACTCGACACACGAAAGCACGGTTCCCACGGCAGTGCGGATCCTGGCTGCCGCTGAAGAGGTGTTCGCCGAAAGCGGCTATGCCGGTGCGCGGGTCGACGAGATCGCCCGCCGCGCGGGGGTCAACAAGGCGATGCTCTACTACCACGTGGGCGACAAGGCGGCGCTGTACGGGGGCGTGCTCCGCATCTACTTCCAGGTTCTAACCGGCAAGCTCGCCGACGCCTTGGCCGGCAGTGTGGACCCGCGCGAGCGCCTGCGCCGGCTGCAGGTCGCGTTCGCCGACACCGCCACCACCCACCCCCACTTCCCGCAGATCATGCTGCGCGAGATCGCGGCCGGCGGCGCCAACCTCCCGGTCGAGGCCCTCGAGGGCATGGCGCGGTTCATGTCCACTACCCGCGAGGTGGTCGAGGACGGCTGCAAGCGCGGCGTCTTCCGGAGCGACGTCGAGCCGCTGCTGACCCACATCATGGTGGTCGGCAGCGTGGTGTTTGCCGCCAACGGCCTGCGCCTGCTCGAGCGGCTGGCCGAGGCCGGTGTCGCGGCCCCCGAGGTTCCCTACAGCCTGGCCGAGATCGCCACGCTGGCCAACGACATCATCCTCAACGGCATTACTTCCGAAGGAGTCACGTCATGAGATCCAAGCATCTCGCAGTTCTTTCCGCCCTGACCCTCACGCTGGCCGCCACGGCCTGCGGCGACGGCAGGGACAACGGGCGCATCCACGCCTCAGGACACATCGAGGCGACCCAGGTCCGGCT
The DNA here is from genome assembly GCA_964552395.1 of uncultured Thermoanaerobaculia bacterium. Classification (GTDB taxonomy): domain Bacteria; phylum Acidobacteriota; class Thermoanaerobaculia; order Thermoanaerobaculales; family Sulfomarinibacteraceae; genus JAJDNH01. Next base: position 1,256 of record CAZKGM010000048.1, read on the forward strand.
CGCGGCCAAAGTCGGCGGCAGCCTGCTCGAGGCGCCGCTGCAGGAGGGCGATACGGTGCACGCCGGCGACCTGGTCGCCCGCCTCGACACCGCCGACGCCGAGCACGAGCTGGCCCGCGCGCGGGCCGAGGCGGAGGCCGCCGACGCGCGGCTGCGCCTGCTGCTCAAAGGCACGCGGGTCGAGGACCTCAACCGCGCCGAGCAGCAGCTCGCCCAGGCCCAGGCCGAGCTCGACAGCGCCAACCGCGACCTCGAGCGGCTGGAGGGGCTGGCCAAACGCGGCACCGCCACCGAGAAGGCCCGCGACGACGCCCGCACCCGCAAGGAGGTGGCGCAGCGGCAGGTGTCGGGCTTGCGCGCCGAGCTCGACAAGCTGACCGCAGGGCCGCGCCGCGAGGAGATCGAGGCGGCGCGGGCGCAACGGGCCGCCGCCGCGGCCGCGGTCGCGGGCATCCAGCAGCGCATCAGCGAGGCGACGGTGGTCGCGCCGCGTGACGGCGTCATCACCAACCGCATCGGCGAGCCCGGCGAGGTGCTGCCGCCGGGGGCGCCGATCGCGGTCCTCACGGACCTCGCCCACCCGTGGCTGAACGCCTACGTGGACGAGCCATCACTGTCCCGCATCAAGCTCGGCGACTCCGTCGAGGTGCGCGCCGACGGGCAGCCGAAGCCCTTCGTCGGCAAGGTTTCCTACATCTCGCCGGCGGCCGAGTTCACGCCCAAGAACGTGCAGACGCCGGAGGAACGGGCCAAGCTGGTGTTCAAGGTCAAGGTCGCGCTCGACAACGCGAGCGGCGTCTTCAAGCCCGGAATGCCGGCCGACGCGTACTTCGGTCAGGCTTCAGGGAGCGGCAAGTGAGCGACACCGTTCTTGACGCCCGCGGCCTGGTGGTCCGCTACGGCGCCACCGAGGCCGTCAAGGGCATCGACCTGGCGGTCGGGCGCGGCGAGATCGTCGGTCTGATCGGTCCCGACGGCGCCGGCAAGACGTCGACGTTGCGGGTGCTGGCCGGCCTGCTGCGGCGCAGCGGCGGCCGCGCCGAGGCGTTCGGGCAGCCGCTGTGGCGCAACCGGCGCGCGCTCCACCACCGGATCGGCTACCTCGCGCAGCGGTTCGCCCTCTACGGCGACCTGACCGTCGACGAGAACATCCAGTTCTTCGCCCTCATGTACTCGGTGGTCGGCTGGCGAGAGCGCCGCGACGAGCTGCTGCGGCGGGTCGAGTTGATCCGCTTCCGGGACCGCCAGGCCGACCGCCTGTCCGGCGGCATGAAGCAGAAGCTGGCGCTCGCCTGCACCCTGATCCACTCGCCGGAGGTGCTGCTGCTGGACGAGCCCACGACCGGCGTGGACCCGGTCACCCGCCGCGAGCTGTGGCGCTTCCTCGGCGAGCTGGTGGGAGAGGGGCTGACCCTGGTGGTAGCGACCCCCTACCTGGACGAGGCCGAGCGCTGCTCGCGCGTGGTGCTGATGGATCACGGCCGGGTGCTGGCGGACGCGCCGCCGGCGCAGATTCCAGAGCGCCTGCCGGGCCGTGTCGTCGAGGTCACCGGCGGCGCCCGCGGCGAGGTCACGCGCATCCTCGGGGCTCTGCCCGGGGCCGCGGACGTGACGGTGTTCGGGGCGACTGTGCACGTGCGCCTGGTCGACACCGAGGACCCGGTCGGCGCGGTGCGCACCGCGCTCGGGGCCGGCGGCGTCTCGCCAGACGACGTGCGCGAGATCCGCGCCGGCCTGGAGGACACTTTTCTTTACCTGACCGACACCCACTCACCCGACTCGCAAGGGGAGGCAGCATGAGAGACACGTTCAGAAACCGTTGCGGACGGACACTGGTGGCGGCGCTGCTGGCCGCCGGCCTGGCTGCGGGCGCCGCGGCGGAGACGCTCAAGCTCAACGCCGACGCCGCTGCGCGCCGCGCCCTCGAGGTCTCGCACGGCGCCGCCGCCGCGGCCCAGCGGGTGGCCGGGGCGAGCTCGAAGTTGGCCGCCGCCGACGCCGCCCGCATGCCGACGATCAGCGCCGGAGCCACCGTCCAGGAGCGCAGCTCGGTGCCCGAGCTTGCAGTCCGTTTCGACCCCACGGGCCCGCCGCTAACGATCTTTCCCGACATCCGGACCGCGTACAACGTCGGCCTCGACGTCACCCAGCCGCTGTACACCGGCGGCAGCGTGACGGCGGCGCGCGCGGCGTCCCGGCACGAGCTGGACGCGGCGCGCGCGGATGAAAGCTCGACACGCTCCGCGGTCGCCCTTAACGCCCGCCTCGCCTACTGGCGCACGGCCGCCGACCTGGCCTCGGTGGACACAGCAAAGAGCCAGCAGCGGCGCGCCGAGCGACTGCTCGAGGACGCCCACTCGCTGCGCCAAGCCGGGATGGCGGTCGACGCCGACGTGCTGGCGGGCGAGGCGCGGACCGCGGCCGCCCGCCTCGCCGTGATCCGTGCCCAGACCGCGGCCGATGATGCGATGGCGGCGCTGCGCTCCCTCCTGCAGGTGCCAAGCGGGACCACCGTCGAGCTCGCCGACGCGATGCCGGCTACCCTGCCGGCGGCGCCGGCGCCGCTGCCGGCCCTCCAGGAGCAGGCGCGCAAGCACCGGCCCGAGATCGACGCCCTCGCGGCGCGGGTCGAGGCGCTCGGCGCGCGCGAGGAGGTCGCCGGCGCGGCCAGCCGGCCAACGGTCGGCGCCAGCGCGCAGTGGGACCTGGCGCGTCCCAACCAGCGCTACCTGCCGATGAAGGACGAGTGGAACGACTCCTGGAGCATCGCCATCGCGGCGCGTTGGAAGCTATGGGACGGCGGCCGCACCGGCGCCGAGACGGCGGTCGTGCGGGCCGAGAAACGGGCCCTCGCCGAGGAGCTCGCCGACGCGCGGCGCCGGGTCGACCTCGACGTCGAGCGGGCGCGGCTGCAGGTCGAGTCGGCGCTGGCTGCGGTGACCGCCGCCGACGCCTCTCGGCAGGCCGCGGCGGCACGTTTGACCGCCGAGGAGGAGCGCTACCAGGCCGGGCTCGCCACCACTTCGGACGTCCTCGCCGCCCAGGCCGACCTTGCCGCAGCCGAGACGCAGCAGGTCGAGGCGAGGACCGGGGCGTGGACCGCGAGCGCGCGGCTGGACTGGGCGGTGGGACGATGAGCGACATCATCGTCGGGGCCCGCGAGCTGACGCGCACGTTCGGCGCCTTCACGGCGGTCGACCGGGTGAGCTTCGAGGTCCGACGCGGTGAGGTGTTCGGTTTCTTGGGCTCCAACGGCGCCGGCAAGACGACCACTATCCGCATACTGTGCGGGCTGCTCGCACCGACCTCGGGCAGCGCCTCGGTGGCCGGCTTCGACGTTGCCTCGCAGGCCGACCAGATCAAACGCCGGGTCGGCTACATGTCGCAGAAGTTCTCGCTGTACGGCGACCTCACGGTCGAGGAGAACCTGCGTTTCTGGGGCGGCGCGTACGGCCTGTTCGGCGACCGCATCGAGGAGCGGGCCCGCTGGGCGGTGGCCACCGCCGGCCTCGAGGAGCAGCGCGACGAGCTGGTCCGCGACCTGCCTGGCGGCTACCGGCAGCGGCTCGCGCTTGGCACCGCGCTGCTGCACGAGCCACCGGTGGTGTTCCTGGACGAGCCGACCGGCGGCGTCGACCCGGCGGCCCGACGGCGCTTCTGGGACCTCATCGACGAGCTCGCGGCGGGCGGCACCACGGTGTTCGTGACCACCCACTACATGGACGAGGCGGAGCGCTGCCATCGGGTGGCGCTGATGCACGCGGGGCGCCTGATCGGGCTCGACTCGATCCCGGCGCTGAAGCGCACCTTCCCGGCCGACAGCGTGGTCGAGATCTCGTGCCCGCGCTGCGCGCAGGCGCTGGTGACCCTGGAAGCGCTGCCGGGCGTGAGCGAGGTGGCGCTGTTCGGCGACACCCTACACGCCGTTCTCGAGCAACCCGGCGGCCTCGAGGCGCTGCGCGCCGAGCTCGCCGGGCGCGGCTTCGAGCCGGTCCGGGTGCGGGCGATCGTGCCCTCGCTCGAGGACGTATTCATCCGCGCCATCACCGAGGCCGAGGCCGGCGAGCAGGCGGCCCTGACGGGCGCCGCGGCGCCGGCGGGAGGTGGAGCATGATCCGCCGCACCCTGGCCGTGGCGGTCAAAGAGCTGCTGCAGCTCAAGCGCGATTGGCGCTCGACCGCGACCCTGCTCGGGATGCCGCTGGTGCTGCTGCTGATCTACGGCTTCGCCCTTTCCTTCGACGTCCAGCACATCCGCCTCGCCGTCATCGACCACGATGGCACGCAGGCGGCACGCGACGTCGCCCAGGCGTTCCTCGAGAGCGGCTACTTCGACCTCATCCACCGCGGCCACGACCAGCGCGTGCTCGACGGGCTGTTCGACTCCGGCCGCGCGCAGGCCGCGATCGTGATCCCGGACCGCTACGGCGCCGACCTGGAGGCCGGGCGCGCGATCAGCGTCCAGTTCGTGCTCGACGGCTCCGACTCGCAGACCGCAACCACCATCCTCAGCTATGCGCGGCAGATCGTGGGCTCGCTGTCGCCGGTGGTGCGCACCCCCGGCGGGCTGGCGCCGATCGCGCCGCGGCCGCTGGTCTGGTACAACCCGGACCTATCCTCCTCCCGCTTCCTGGTGCCAGGGCTGGTGGCGTTCATCCTCATGATCACCTCGGTCATCGCCACCTCACTGGCGGTCGTCCGCGAGAAGGAACATGGGACCATGGAGTCGCTGCGGGCGACACCGCTGCTGGCGATCGAGCTGCTACTCGGCAAGACCCTCCCCTACCTGCTGGTGGCCTCCCTTTCCGCCGCCGGCTCGCTGCTGCTGGCATGGGCGCTGTTCGGGGTGCCGCTGCACGGCTCGCCGCTGTGGCTGGCCCTGGTGACGCTGCTGTTCCTGTTCGGTGGCCTCGGCTGGGGGGTGCTGATCTCGACCCTCTCCGACACCCAGCAGGTGGCCTTCCAGCTCGGCCTGCTGTCGACAATGCTGCCGACGCTTCTGCTGTCGGGTTTCATCTTTCCCATCTCATCGATGCCGAAGGCGGTGCAGCTCGTAACTCACATCGTGCCCGCGCGCTACTACCTGGTCGCCCTCAGGGAGATCATCCTCAAGGGCGCGGGCCCAGCGGTCTGGTGGAGTCAGATCGTCGGGCTGGCGGTGTTCGCGGTCGCGGTGCTCACCCTCGCCACCGTCCGCACAATCCGGAGCCTGTAGCATGCGTACCCTACTCAACCTGCTCGTCAAGGAGCTGCTGCAGCTCAAACGCGACCCGAAGATCCTGCCGATCCTGTTCGTCGCACCGGTCATCCAGCTGCTGGTCCTCGGCTACGCCGCCACCACCGACATCAAGCACGTGGAGCTGGCCGTGTGCGACCTCGACCACACCACGGCCAGCCGCGAGCTGGTCGACCATTTCACCAGCTCGACCTACTTCCAGCTGGTCTCGGCTGTGCCGTCGCAGGACCGGCTGGACCCGTTGCTGGAGTCGGGAGCGGCCCGCATCGCGCTCACCATCCCTGCCGGCTTCGCAGCCGACCGGATCTCCGGCCGCCCGGGGACGGTGCAGATCGTCGCCGACGGCTCGGACGCCATGGCCGGGACCATCGGTCTCGGCTACGCGATGACGGCGGTCCAGCTCGACTCGGCGCTGGGCGGTGTCACCTCCCAGGTGGAGGTGCGCCCCAAGGTGCTGTACAACCCCGACCTGCTGTCCCGGAACTTCATGGTGCCCGGCGTGCTGGCGATGATCAGCATGGTGATGACCATGATGCTGACCGCGATGGCGCTGGTGCGCGAGCGCGAGGTCGGCACCATGGAGCAGCTCCTGGTCACCCCGCTCAAGCCCGGCCAGCTCATCCTCGGCAAGCTGCTGCCGTACGCGCTGGTCGGCTTCATCGAGATTCTGACCGCGCTGCCGCTGGTGCTGTACTGGTTCCAGGTGCCGCTGCGCGGCTCGCTGGCGCTGCTTCTGGTTCTGTGCCTACCGTTCATGCTGTGCACGCTGGGTCTCGGGCTGCTGGTGTCGACTCTGACGCAGACCCAGCAGCAGGCAATGATGCTGGCGGCCTTCGTCTTCATGCTGCCGCAGATCTACCTGTCGGGGTTCATCTTCCCGATTCAGAACATGCCGAAGCTGTTCCAGCTGCTGACCTACGTGGTGCCGCTGCGCTACTTCGTCGTCATCCTGCGCGGTGTGTTCCTCAAGGGCGTCGGCCTGGCGGTCCTGTGGCCGCAGGTGCTGGCTCTGCTCGGGCTCGGCGCCGTGATCCTGGCACTCGCGCGGCTGCGGTTCCAGCGGCAGCTGTAGGAAGTCAGTAGGAAGTCAGAAGGTGAGAACGTAAGAAAGGTAGGAAGATCCCCCACCCACCCGGCGGGCGAGACGCCCGCCGCTACAACTGGGGTGGGTCCCTGCTCTTGATCGTGGGGCCAGGCGTCTCGCCTGCCCGAGTGGGGGTCGACTGCTCCAACCAGATCAGTAACTCCGGCCGTCCCCCGGTGTCATCCTGAGGAGGGAGTCCGCGACCGACGAAGGATCTGGGCGGGTGGGCGGGGCTTCCTCACCTGCTCAGCTCCTCACTTCCCCACTTCCCCCTTGCACATTCCCGCGGTTTGATAGAAAATGAATGAGTGTTCATTCATGATGATGGCTCGGCGTGCCCGCACTCCCACCCCGGGGAGACGGGACCAAGCGAAGGAGGTTTGTCGTGGAGTACAAGGTCGATCTGCGTGACGTGAAGTTCCAGCTGTTCGAGTGGCTGCCGACGGAGAAGCTGCTCGAGGCGGAACGGTTCGCCGACTGGGATCGTGAAAACGTCGAGATGGTGCTCGACGAGGCCCTCAAGATTGCCCAGGAGCAGCTCGCCCCGACCAACGAGGACGGGGATCGCGTCGGCGCGCAGTGGAAGGACGGCGTGGTGACGATGCCGGAGTCGTTCCGCGGCGCCTACGAGACGATCCGCGAGGGCGGCTGGGTAAGCCTCATCAACAACCCGGAGTATGGCGGCATGGGCCTGCCGGACGTCGTCGGCACCGCCGTCAATGAGTTCTTCTTCGGCGGCAACATGTCGTTGTCGCTGACCATGCTACTGACCCGTGGCGCCGCCTACGTGATCGAGAAGCACGGCACCGAGGAGCTCAAGAAGACCTACGTCGAGCGGATGTACACGGGTGAGTGGGCCGGCACGATGTGTCTGACGGAGTCGCAGGCGGGCTCCGACGTCGGCGCCTCCAAGACCAAGGCGGTGAAGCAGGACGACGGCTCGTACCTGATCAGCGGCGAGAAGATCTTCATCACCTCGGGCGACCAGAACCTCACCGACAACGTCATCCACCTGGTGCTGGCGCGGCTGCCCGGGGCGCCCGATGGCACCAAGGGGTTGTCGCTATTCGTGATCCCCAAGATCCGCGTCAACGCCGATGGCAGCCTCGGTGAGGCCAACGACGTCTACTGCGCCGGCATCGAGGAGAAGATGGGGATCCACGGCTCGCCCACCTGCTCGTTGGTCTTCGGCCAGAACGACGGTTGCAAGGGTTGGCTCCTCGGCGATGAGAACCAGGGCATGAAGATCATGTTCCTGATGATGAACGCCGCCCGCATCGAGGTCGGCCTGCAGGGCCTGTCCCTGGCTGGCGCCTCACACCAGGCCGCCCTGGCCTACGCCAAGGAGCGCCTGCAGAGCCGCCACTGGACCAAGTTCGCCGACCACGACGCGCCCCAGGTGGCGATCGTCGAGCACCCGGACGTCCGTCGTATGCTGTTCACCTCGAAGGCGTACGTTGAGGCGATGCGCGCCCTGTTGATGCAAACCTCCATCTACATTGACCTCACGAACGTGACCGAGGGCGAAGAGCAGGAGCGCTACCGCTCCTTCGTCGAGGTGCTGACGCCGATCTGCAAGGCGTGGGGCTCTCACTGGGGCGTGCAGGTGTGCGATACGTGCCTCGAGGTGTATGGCGGCTACGGCTACACCAAGGAGTACCCGGCGGAGCAGTACCTGCGCGACGCCAAGATCGCCTGCATCTACGAGGGAACCAACGGCATCCAGGCGCTCGACTTCGTCGCCCGCAAGCTGCCGCACAACAAGGGCAAGACGATCCGCGAGCTGCTGGGCATGGCTGAGAAGACCTTCCGCGCGCTGCAGAAGGACCCGCAGCTGATGGAACCGGCATGGATGCTGGCGGCCGGGCTCAAGCAGATGGAGACCATTTCCAAGGAGTTGATGAAGCGCCCGGACGGCATCCTCATCACGCTCCTCGACGCGGTGCCGCTGCTCGAGATGGTCGGCACCATCCTCGGCGCACACTACCTGCTCGACCAGGCCATCCTGGCGCGCACCAAGCTGCAGGCGATCCTGGCCGACAAGGGCGTCGACGCCGACGACGAAAAGGCCTACAAGGCGCTGCTGGGAGACGATGCCGAGGCCGCCTTCTACCACAACAAGGTGCAGACGGCGATCCACTTCGCCTACCGGGCGCTGCCACTGGTGACCGCCCATGCGGCGGCGATCCGCTCCGGTGAGCTGTCGCCGATTCATGCAGTGATGTAGGGGAACTCCCGACCGCCCGACCGGTGAGGGAGTGACGAAGTGACGGAGTGACGAAGACCCCCACCCGCCCGGGGAGGCGGGTGGGGGTTCTTTGCTGCGGCCTGCACGCGGCCGGGAGCAACTTCCGTATGCGGGTGGTTCAGCGCCCGCCCCCGGCGCCGTTGGGTGAACTCGGTGAGACAACGACTGGGCGGAGCAGCCCCCCTTGACGTTCTTCGCCAGCCCTAGCGGCTCGTGAACGACGTTGAGAAAAACATCAAGGACGGCACGCCCGTTTGAGTGTCCCCTTCTCGGAACCCTCTCGCCCGCGTTCTACGAGCGTCCCGGAGATCCCCTTCTGCAACGCTAGCCACCTGCTCACTTCCCGGGCGGGCTGGGGAACTTAATTACTTAATAACTTAGTGACTTAATCACTGTGCAGCCGGGTGGATCGTGGGGTCGATCCCCTTCAGACGCGCGAGCACGATGAACGAGACCACGCAGGCGAGGAGCATGAACAGCGACCCGGTGCGGTAGGGCCAGGCGACGCCGAGCGTCCCGTAGACCATCTCGGCCCAGAACGGCCCGCCGATGCGGCCGAGGCTCGACATCGACTGGTAGATGCCCATGACGCCACCGACCTCGTCCGCGGCGACCAGCTTGGAGGTCAGGGAGGACAGGGCCGGCGACGCGAGCCCCTGACCCACCGCGAGCACCGCGAGCGAGACCATGACCAGCCCGAGGCTACCGAGGTACGGCAGGAAGCCAAGCCCGAGGAAGCCCAGGAAGGTCCCCGCCGTGACCAGGCGCGCCTCGCCGAAGCGCTTGGCCAGGCGGCCGGCCAGGCCGCCCTGGACGAGCGCTGCGAGCACGCCCGCGTAGACGAACAGGAAGCTGATCTGGCTCTTCGTCAGCTCGAACTTGAGCTGCACGAACTGCGCGAACGTGGTCTCGAAGTTCGAGAAGGCAAAGATGATGAACAGCACCATGACCAGGCACAGGCCGAGGAAGGGATGGGCCATGGCCCTGGCGAGGCTGCGCAGGTCGAGACGCCGGCGCCGCGCCTCGATCCCGGCGTTCGGGTCGAGCGTCTCCGGCAACACGGTGAGCACCAGAACGGCGGCAACCAGCGAGGTCACTGCCGCCGCGACGCCGGGCAGCCAGTGCGCGATGCTGACCAGCAGACCGCCGATCGCAGGGCCGAGGATGAAGCCGAGCCCGAAGGCGGCGCCGATCGCGCCCATGCCCTTGGCTCGGTCCTCGGGGCCCGTGATGTCGGCGATCACCGCCTGCGCGGTGGAGATGTTGGCGCCCGAGATGCCGTCCACGATGCGGGAGGCGAACAGCATTCCCAGGGAGCCCGCGAACCCGAACAGAACGTAGCCGACGGCCGAGCCGACGAGGGAGACCAGGAGCACGGGGCGCCGGCCGTAGCGGTCGGACAGGCGTCCCAGCACCGGCGCGAAGACGAACTGCATCAGCGAGAAGGACGCCATCAGGAGCCCGAACGCGAACGGAGAGGGGCCGAACTCCTCGGCGTACAGCGGCAGGATCGGGATGATGATTCCGAACCCGATGAGATCGATGAAGACGATCAGGAACAGTGTCCCGATCTTGGCGCGGTGCTCTTTCAAGGGCTCACCTCCGAAGCCGGGCTCGTCTCAGGTTGCACACCAGTGCCGAGGCCCGACCAAACAACCACAGGCGCCCTGGGGAGAATTCCGCTAGTCGGCCGTGCCGCCCGCCGCGACAGCCGAGATGTCGGCGAACACACGCAGGGTCGCCAGGCGCTGACCGCCGGAGAAGACCGGTGCGTCGACCTCGATCTGGCCCGGCCGCGGCGCCTCGGGGGCGCTGGTGGTCCGGTCGACGGCGAGCGCGCGTTTGGTCGCTGGATCGTCCATGGTCTGCCCGCGGTATCGCATGTTGGTGGCGGCGAGGACCCGTCCGTCCGGAGCGAGGACGATGATCCCGGTCAGCCGGTGCCCCTGCACGATCGCCCCGAGGTCGGCGTCGATCGCCGCGTACTCCTGGCGGGCGATGTCGCCGGCCAGCGTCACGGCGAGCGCCCCGGCAGCGTCCTCGGTCAGCTCCTGGGTCATGGCGAGGCAGTGTGTGCGCGCCTCGGTGAGCTGCGTGTTCGTCTCGGCGGTGAGCCGCTCGACATCCTGCGCGTGGCGGTGTTGGAGCCAGAGGTAGCCGCCGCCGGCCGCCGCCAGCACGAGGACCAGAGCAACTGCGAGAAACTGTTTCATGGCAACCTCCTGAGAAAGTGTAGCAGTATCGGAGACGACGATGCACTCTCAACCAGGTTGCCGATCAGAGTGAATCAACCGCCTCGCGGCGACCGCCAGAGCCCGCGCGAGCCGCCAGCAATTCGCTGCGCGAATCGCTATGAACGGAAAGCCACATGAAACCGAACCTGCTGTGGGGCGCGTCCCGCCCGCATTCTTCGGGTGGGTGGGGGTCCCCTTACTCCTCACGCCTCCCTCTTCACCCGCTTGGGTGGGAGGGAGAGCCCTCCTCACCTTCTCACTTCCGGGCGGGTGGGCGGGGGCTACGGCTTGGCCCCGGTCTGGATCCAGTCTTTGATCAGCTCCATCTCGTCCGCCGGCAGCTTCTTCGAGCCGAACAGGGTGCGCGGCATGCCCTTGCCCTTGCTCGCGGTGTGGGTGAGCTTCTTCCACAAGTACGAGCCGTCCGGGTCGCCGGCCTTGACCAGCGGCATGTCGGTCACCTGCACGCTCATGCGGGTCGTGAGGTTGGCGTAGCCCACTCCCTTGTCGAGGACCAGCCCCGCCTTATGCTTCTTGGCGCTGTGGCAGCCGAGGCACCGCTTGGCGATCACCGGCTCGACGTTGTTCGCATAGGAGGGCGTCGCCGGCTCGGAGCTCGACGACACCGCGCAAGCGGCGACAAAAGGTAGAATCAGGGCACTTGCAATGAGTATGTGTTTCAAGTTCTGTTCCTCCCTGGCTCCAAACAGCGGTCCCGAGCGGGCCATTCCCTCACCGAGCGACCAGCGGCACGGTGGCCGGGTCGTCCGAGCCGTCGACGATGAACAGGGTGGCGGCCACCCGGCCCGTGCCTTGCGTGACAGTTACCTCGACCTGGCCCTCGGCCAGCACCGACAGGGCGCCGAGCTCCTTGGCCACGTCGTTCACCTGCGTGTTCCCGTAGGGCTGCAGCTGGTAGGTGCGCGAGCCGAGCTGTGTCCCATCGCGGTCGAGCAGGCGGACACGGACCCCGGCTGCTTCGCCCCACACCTCGTTGAGGGCGAGGTTGGAGCGAGCGCCGCTGCCGGCGATGACACCGCCGGCGAGCAGCCTCAGACCGTCGCTCGCCGAGATCACGGTACCCTGGGCGACCGGCGGGCAACCCTGCCCGTACGAGCCGCCACCCGCCGCCGCCGTGAAGGTGCGGGTGGCCACGATGAGGTCCGTCGAGGCCACCTCCAGGGAACCCGCCCCCGACAGCCGGAACAGCAATGCCACGACATCGGTGTACGTGCGGCAGGCGCCGGCCGGGACCGTGACCTCGGCCTCGGCGTAGCCGATCAGGCCATGGGCCTCCCTGGCCGTGAAGTACAGCTTCGTCGTGATGGCTACCGTCGTCGGGTTTGCCAGCGTGAGGTCGGTGGTCCAGTACGACACCCCCTTGCCTTTGAGGTGCGCGACCTGCGGGATGACCTGTCCGTCGCTGTGCAGCGGGCGTCCCGAGCTCACCGGGCCGACGGTGATCGTGCCCGTGGCCGTGCAACTGACAGCGTCCGCACTCGCCGCGAGCGACCAGTCGTACGATCCAGTTGTCATGTATGTGTGGCCCGGGCTCTGCAGCGTGCTTTGACCACCATCCCCGAACGTCCACGCGTATGTCAGTGGCTGACCGCAGCCCGCGACCGTCACCGCGGCGGTGAATGCCACCAGCGAGCCCGCGGCCGCGGTCGCCGGCACCGTTGCCTGGCAGGTCAACGTGCACTGCGAGGCCGGCGCGTACTCGTACGCCCCGAGGTCCGGCGTCGCGTCGCGGGGCGCACCGTCGAGGTCGTCCGCCGGCGCGTCCACAGGAGTCCCGGCATCGATGGCCGGGCTGTCGCTGCGCAGGTGGTAGTTGCCGTCGCTCCCCCAGGCCGGCGCGATGAACAGCGGTTCGGCCGACACGTTGGCGCCGCCGAGACCCGAGATGTTCGCCGCCGTGTACTCGGTGCTACCGTGGATCAGGATCGTGGTGTTCTGAGGCAGGTAGAACAGGTTGTGGTCGGCGGTCAGGGAAACCGTGTCGCGGAGCCAGATCGGGCAGTCCTGGCCGGCGCCGCGGAAGATGGAGTTCCTGATCGTCAGGCTGATGCTGGTGGCGTCGTCGTACTGCACGTACATCATGTAGTTCTGCCCCAGCGTGTCGTCGACCGTCACGTTGACGAGCTCGAATGAGGCGCCGGCCTCGGTGGTGTCGATGACGACCGCCGCCCACGGTGTCGGCGTGCCGTCGCCGTCGCCGCGCCCGTAGATCAGCGTGCTCTCGACCCGGCTGCCGCCGCCCCACAGCTTGACCCCATCGCAGCTGTTGTTGGCGACCATGCTGCGCCGAATAGTGGTATTCGAAGCCTTGGAGTCGAGGCCGTCGCCGTAGTTGTGCTCGGCCGTCGTGTCCTCGATCAGGATCGGGCCGACCGAGGTCTCGCAGCCGAAACCGTCGGGCCGGTCGTAGGGACGGTTGGAGCCGTCCCCGCCCTGGTAATAGTGGCCGGAGTACGACAGCGAGCTGTCGCTGATCACGAGGTTGCGCAGACCCCCCTGCTCGCCCGCCGGACCGCCGACCGCGCCGAAGCCGCAGTGCTCGAAGCGGGAGTTGAGCACCTGCAGGTCGTCGACGTCCTGGGCGTCGAGGCCGAACTCGTCGAGGTGGTGGACATAGAGGTCGGCGAGCACGATGTGGCTCGAGGGCGCGCCGGTGATGTTGATGCCATCGCGGAAGTAGAGCGCCTGCCCGCTGGCCTGGTCGTCGTGGGTGATCTCCAGGTTCTCGACGCGAACATAGGATGCGCCGTCGAGGATCACCGCCGCGTAGAGGTCGTCCCGGCCGGCCAGCAGCGGCCGGTTGCCGCTCTCGCCGCGGATCGTCACCCAGGCGCCGGAGGAGCCCGAGGCCGGCCTGATGATGTCCTCGTCGAAGTCCGAGAGGGTGTAGCGCCCGCCGAGGATGATCAGCGTGTCGCCGGGCTGCAGCCGGCTCGCGCCGTAGGCCGGGTCTGCCCACGGCAGGGCGCTGGTCCCGGCGTTGGAGTTGCTGCCGTCAGGCCCAACGTAGTAGGTCGTCGCTCCCGCTCCCGCCGCCACCAGCAGCAGGAGCAGCGCCACCGCCGTCGTCGCTCGCATCATGACCTCCCTCTCGGTGAGGCGTCCGGCCCGCCAGCGAAGGCACGGCCCGCGACAGACGAGCCTCTGTCTTCCGAACTGTTTCTCTTCCTGCGATTGTAGCGCGTACACTGTGCGCGGCAGGGAGGCGGTCATGGAACAGCAACCGGCCCTCGAGCAGCTCGGCGACATGGACCCGGAGGTCTTCCGGCGGCAGGCGCACGAAATGGTGGACTGGGTCGCGAGCTACCTGGCCGACGGCGGCAGGCAGTATCCGGTGCTGTCCCGGGTTACGCCCGGCGAGGTGGCCTCGAAGCTGCCCACAGCGGCGCCCGAGCACGGCGAGGACCCGGACGCCATCTGGCGCGACTTCGAGGACGTCATCCTGCCCGGCGTCACGCACTGGAACCACGCCGGCTTCATGGCCTACTTCGGGATCACCGGCTCGGCGCCGGGGATTCTCGGCGAGCTGCTGTCGGCCGCGCTCAACGTCAACGGCATGTTGTGGCGTACCTGCCCGTCCGCCACCGAGCTCGAGCTGGTGGTGCTGGGCTGGTTGCGAGAGGCCCTCGGCCTACCCGCAGGGCTGTTCGGCTTCCTCACCGACACCGCCTCGATCAGCTCGATGCTGGCGATCGCGGCAGCCCGGGAGGCTGCCGACCTCGACGTCCGCACGCGTGGCATGTGCGGGCGAACAGACCTGCCACTGCTGCGCGTCTACTCCTCGGATCAGGCCCACTCCTCGATCGCCAAGGCATGCCTGGCCCTCGGCCTCGGGCTCGAAGGCTACCGGGCGATCCCCCATGACCCCGAGTTCCGGATGGACCTCGCGGCGCTCGAGGAGGCCGTGGCCGAGGACCGGGCGGCGGGCGTCAGGCCGCTGGCGGTGGCGGCGACCGTCGGCACGACGTCGACGACCTCGGTCGACCCGGTGGCGGCGGTCGCCGCCATCTGCGAGCGCGAGGGAATGTGGCTGCACGTTGACGCGGCCTACGCCGGCTCGGCCGCGATCTGCCCCGAGCACCGCTGGTGCCTCGACGGCTGCGAGCGGGCCGACAGCTTCGTCTTCAACCCCCACAAGTGGCTGTTCACGCCGATCGACGCTTCGGCGCTCTACACCCGCCATCCGGACACGTTCAAGCGGGCGTTCTCGCTGATTCCCGAGTACCTGAAGACGCCGGTGACAGGCCAGGTAGTGGACCTCATGGACTACGGCGTTCAGCTCGGGCGGCGGTTCCGCGCCCTCAAGCTGTGGTGGGTGCTGCGCAGCTTCGGCCTCGAGGGAATCCGCGCGCGGCTACGTCACCACATCGAAATGGCGCGCGGTTTTGCGAGATGGGTGGACGCTCACCCGCGACTCAAGCGCACCGCGCCGACGCCGTTCTCGGTGGTCTGCTTCCGGGCGGCCGGCGGCGCCGCCGGCGACGGGGAGGATGCCGACCGCTTCAACCTCGAGCTCATGGAGAGGATCAACGCCTCGGGCGAGGTGTACCTCTCGCACACCCGCCTCGAAGACCGCATCTCGCTGCGGGTCGCCATCGGCAACCTGCGGACGACGCCGGCTGACGTGGACCGACTGAAGGGTCTCATCGACCGGGAGCTTGAGTGCCGCTCGGCGAGCTGAAGACCCGGCTCAGCGTGGGCCGTGTGGCCCGCATCCTGCGCGGCTCCGCGGTGTGGACGGTCTTGTTCGCCTTCCTCCTCCTCATCAACCTCGGCCAGCTCGCGAGCCTGATCGTGCTGCCGTTCTCGCGCCCGGCCTTCCGCCGTTTCAACCGCTGGGCGGCCAACACCTGGTGGGGCGCCTGCGTCCTGACGGCTCGCCACCTCAACGGCACCCGCTTCGTCGTCACCGGCGACGACCTGCCACATGGCGAGAACGCGGTGGTGGTCTCCAACCACCAGCAGATGCCCGACATCACAACCATCATGGACCTCGCCCTCACCAAGGGCCGCCTGGGCGACCTCAAGTGGTTCGTCAAGGACGTCCTCAAGTGGGCGCCGGGAATCGGCTGGGGCATGCGCTTCCTCAGCTGCCCGTTCGTCAAGCGGAACTGGACCGCCGACCGCGCCTCGGTCGAGCGCACCTTCCACGCCCTGGTCGCCGAGCGCCTGCCGATGTGGCTGGTCATCTTCGCGGAGGGCACGCGGGTGAGGCCGGCCAAGCTCCTGAAGAGCCGCGCCTACGCGCTGCGCGAGGGGCTGTACGCCGCCGAGCACGTGCTGCTGCCCCGCACCAAGGGCTTCGTCGCCGCCGTCGGCGTCCTGCGCGAACACGTGAGCGCGGTCTACGATCTCACCATCGGCTACGTCGACGGGGTGCCGACACTGGGCCAGTACATCACCGGTGCGGTGCGGTGCGTCCACGTCCACATTCGCCGCTTCGCGATCGAGACCCTGCCGCGCGAGGAGGAAGCGCTCGCCCAGTGGCTGCGCGACCGCTTCGAGGAGAAGGACCGCCTGCTGGCGACCTTCTACGCGATCGGGGAGTTCGTGGCAGAGTAGCTGGCTGAGGACTTCTCGGGAACCCCGGCGCCCGGACGTCTGCTCTGCAGACGCCCGTCGTCGCCTGCCTCGGAGCGGGCGGCATGGGGAGGGTTCTCTGGGTCTCCGGCGGCCGCGCAGTCACGGTGTGACCGCACGCCTCGCGTTTCCGGCGGTCGCGAGGCCACGACAAGAGATCGCCGACTTCGTGGCGACCGCCGAAAGCCGCTCGGGCCGCCTCCTCCAATCGTGAGGCCGATACTCCCAACGCCAAGGGCCGTGGGAGCCCGGCGTCGGCATTCCCCTCCAAGCCTGGCTGGCTACTCTTCGCGCTCCAGGGGAATGCCGCGCCCGGCACGCCCGGAGAAGCGCACCATTCTCTGGAGCGCGCTGCGTCTGCGTTCTCCGGACGGACGGGGGAGCGTCTTGCGTTTCCCGTTTCCCGTTTCCCTGGGTGGGTGGGGGACTCCGTCACTTCATCACTTCATCACTCCGTCACTCCGTCACCGCCTGGGCGGGGTCACGCCTGGGTTGCTCGACCGGTTGAATGTTCTGCCCGAAGGGACTACGTTTGATAATTGGGGGTGCAGTTTTCACGCCAAGGGAGGTCACGTTGCGAACCGCTCTGTGGTCGCTCATGCTCGGCTCGGTCCTGCTCCTGGCGCTCGCGCTGTGGCTCGAGGGCAGACGGCACAACGAGGGCTGGGGCGGGCGGTACACCAAGATGTCGGCGCTGATCCTCGCCGGCGCGGCCGTGGGCACGGTCCTGGTGCTCTGGCCTCTGCACCTCACGATGTCGGCGTCGGCGAGCGACTCACTCTTCATCCCCGTGTCAGCGGTCTTCACGGCCCTGCTCGTACCGGACAGGCGCTTGGTCAAGAGCTGTCTCATTGTCGCCGCCGGCTGCGTGGCGTTGGCCCTTTTCTTCTACTGGCAGCGGCCCGTGAAGCCCGTGTCGAACGCCTTCTGGTGGAGCATGGGCGCGCCCGGGCCCTTGCTCGCCGCCGCGGTGTTCCTGGTGCTGTACGCCGCCGCGCGTTTCGTCATGCGGGGCACGGCTGGCGCCAGCAAGGAGACATAGCCAACCACGGGCCCAGCGGGCAGCAGCCTCTAGAGCGCGCTGCGCCCTCGCTCTCCGGGTGGGTGGGGGCTCGTCTCGCGTCTAGCGTCTTGCGTCTTGCGCCCCCCCGGGCGGGCGGGGCCACTCCCCAGGAACGGTCCCGCGGCGGTGCGGGGACGGAGCGGAAGGAGGCGAGCGGCCATCCCGCCGCGGGCGGTGGGGGGACCGGGCGCAGGAGGCTTGGCCCGAGGTCCCCCGAGGGTAAGCCTCCGAGCACGGTCCCCACGGCGTTCCCGGCGGGTGCAGCCGCGAGCCGACGCGCCGGTCCGTTCCCGCTCCGCCGGCCCGCGCAGCGGGTTGCGGGCAACGCCCGCACGGGACACGCGATCACGCCACGCCTGTGCTAGCAGGATCGCGCAGGGCGTTCTCCTCGCGCCTCGCCGCCAGCGAGCGAGGAGTGCACTGACCTCGTGGTCGTGCCGACGAAGCGAGCGCAGCGGCGGGGCGCGAGAGGGCGTTCCTGCGCGATCCCTCCCCTATCAGTAGGGAGGGGGGCTCACTCACCACCCAGGACGCGGGAGGCAGATCCGAGCGGAGCGGCCCCTCGGGGCCGGAAGGCCGGCCCGAGGTCTTCCTCGAAGACGGACTGACGGACCCCGAGGGGTGCGGTCGCAGGCCGCGGATCTGCCGTGGCAGGGATCCCCGTAGTGGGGGGCGACCTGGGGACGGTTCTCTGGGCTTCCCGCGGCCGTGCGGGCGCAAGGCCGACCGCGGGTCTCGCGTCCTACGTCTCGCTTTCCACCGTCGTCAGCCTCCGCGTCCACAGGTTGAGCGCGACAACCAGTGACAGCAGCAGGGCGCCGCACGCCTGGTGCGCTGTCGCGGCCGAGACCGCAGCGACATCGGGGTTGCCCTGGACCGCCACGCCGCCGGTCGCGATCAGCGCGGCGACACCGAGTATGACCTGGATCGTGACCACCAGGACCAGCGCGTCCGACAGCTCTCCGAGCGGCCGGAACATGGCCAGCAGGCGCCGGCCGCGGACGCCGGCCGTGATGCCGAGTGCAAACACGACGACCGCCATCCCGACGTGGTACCAGAGCCCCCACGACAGGTGGCGCTGCAGCGCGCCCAGCACTAGCTGCACGAGCAGGGCGCCGAGAAGGAGTCCCAGCAACGTGCGGTCGGTCCGGGAAGCCGGCACGCTCGCGGCGGGGCCGGCGTTCTTCCAGAAGCGCGACACCACGACCGCCAAGGCCACCATGAGGGCGAGGAAGAGCTGCCCCGAGATTCCGTGCACGACCGCCAGCGTGAGGTCCGGATGGGTCTGAGTGGGCGAGCTGCTCATGGTGAAATGACCGGTAACTCGCAGCCCCCCGAGAACCCCCTGCACGATGACGAACACGACCGCGACAGCCGCCAGGCGCTTCACCCAGCGCCGGGTTTCCACGCGCCAAAGCACGATGGCCAGCACCAGCGTCGTGAGGCCGACCAGCGAGCCGAACAGCCGGTGCGCATGCTCGTAGTAGATGCCGCCGGTCATGCGCGACAGTGGGTAGAGGAACATGTTGTAGCCGAAGGAGTCGGGCCAGTCGACGACCGCCAGCCCGGCCTCGTTGCTGGTTACCAGCCCGCCTGCGATCACCAGCAGGAAGGTCGCCGCCGCCGCCACCTTGGCCAGTAGCGCCGGCCAGTAGGGCTCCGCGCCGCGCCGGTGCTCTCCGAGTCGTCCGAGCAGGCCGCCGATGCCGCCGACCACCGCGCCCAGCAGCAGCGAGCCCGGGACCCACAGCAGCTCGGTCGGCGCGATGCGGTGCGAGTGCGTGGAGCTCAGCAGCGAGCCGAGGATCAGCATGTTGAGCGCGGATGACAGCAGCCCCACCAGCGCCCCAGCCTGCGGATGGTCAGGGACCAGCCGGCCGGCAGCGAAGCCGCCGCCGAGCAGGCACACCAGCATCGCGACGCCGATCAGCCAGCTCGGCGCCATCAGCGCCGGCAGCCTCCCGAAGTACGCCGCCCCCCACGCCGCTACCGTCGTCGCGAAGCCGAGCGCGAGCACGTACGTCTTGCTGGTTGTCACTGTCGGCAAGCCGCGTTCTCCCTCCGTCCCCACCGGTAGGCATGGTAGCCGCGTCCTGCGCCGGCGTCGAGTCTATGGCACCATGTTGCCGTGAAACGTACACCTCTCGTCATCGTCGCTCTCCTGCTGGTTGTGGCCGCAGTGGCGCCGGCCGCAGAGCCCCAGCACACCTGCCTGTGGAGGGTCGACGGTCCGTCGAGCACCGTCTACCTGCTCGGCTCGCTGCACATGCTGACTCCCGATGCCTACCCGCTGCCGGCCGTCATCGACAGGGCGTTCGCGTCAGCCGACACGGCCGTGTTCGAGGTTGACTTCGGGGAGGCCATGACCGCAGGGCTCGAGCTGCTCCAGCGAGGCTACCTGGGCGAGGGTCACCAGCTGCACGAGCTGCTACCCGCCGACCTCCAGGAGGCGCTCGCGGGCGCTCTCAAGCAGGTCGGCATGTCACCCGACGAGGTCCAGACGATGAAGCCGTGGCTCTTGGCGATCACACTGTCGAACCTGGAGCTCCAACGAGCCGGCTACGACCCCTCCCGCGGCATCGATCTGCACCTCTACAGCCGCGCAGTGAAGGACGGCAAGGCAGTGGCCGGCCTGGAGACGATCCAGCAGCAGATCGCCCTCCTTGACAGCTTCCCCGCCGGCGAGCAGGTCGAGCTGCTGCGACAAACCATGGCGGAGATGGACGAGATGGTCCCCGAGATCGAGAAGATCACGAAGATGTGGCGGACCGGTGACACCGCCGGTCTGAAGACCCTCCTGCTGACGACCTTCCGCGATGCGCCCAACGCGCTCGAACGGCTGGTATATGCCCGCAACCGGGCCTGGCTGCCGAAGGTCATCGAGCTCACACGCGGCAACCGCAACGCGATCGTCGTCGTCGGCGCTCTCCACCTGGTCGGCGACAAGGGCCTGGTGTCGCTGCTGGCCGAGCACGGCTATCACGTAGTGCAGGAGTAGGGACCACCGCCCACCCGGGAGGTGAGCAGGTGAGGAAGCGAGAAGGTGAGGAGGTCCCGCCCACCCCGGCTATGACTCTGACGGCCTGTGGAAAGCTGGCCCCCACCCGCCCCGCCTCCACCTTCCCACAGGCCTTGGAAAACCCTCCGGGTTTCCCACAAACTCACAGCCCCGACGACGAGATCTCTTCCCACGAAAGAAACACCTCGGAGGGGTTGACTTCTTATAGAGGCAATGCGCGGGAAGGCCGACGGCCCGTGTGGCGACAGGGGCGATGGAGGCGCTTCGTCGCCTGCCCGGAGCGGGCTTCGAAATCGGTTCAGGGTCTGAGCCCGTTGCCCGCTCCGAGGCAGGTGACGACGGGCGTCTGCGGAGCAGGCGTCCGGGCGCCGGAGTTGCAGAGGAGGCTACAACAAGCCCCGCGCCTGCGATCAGTCCCCGACAACCCGGATGACGGCCGCCAGGTCGGGCGGAACCGGCGGCGGGACCGTCACCGTTCGCGAGGCGGCATCGAGGTCCTTGAGCCCGCTGCCGGTGACGAGCAGGACCACCCGCTCGTCGCGCCCCACGAGCCCGCTCGCCAGGGTAGCCTCGAGGCCGGCCAGCGCGGCGGCGGCCGCAGGTTCGGCGAAGACGCCGGTGAGCCTGGCGAGGCGAGCAATTGCCTCCAGGATGGCGGCGTCGGATACCGCCACGCCGCCGCCGCCCGAGGCCCGCACGCGGGCGAGGGCAAGGCGGGCGTTGCGTGGGCTCTCGACAACCAGACTGTCGGCGACGCTGGCCGCGCCACGGAACGCGCGCACGTCGCCGGCGCCGCGCTCGAGGGCATCTACCAGGGCCGAGGAGCCCGCGGGCTGAACGATGACCAGCCGCGGCGCGCTCTCGAGCAGACCCCACTCGACGAGGTCCGCGAACCCCTTGGCGACGCCGGCCGTGATCACCCCGTCGCCGGCCGGCACGATGACGACGT
>CAZKGM010000049.1:0-22428 GCA_964552395.1 uncultured Thermoanaerobaculia bacterium
GACGTGCGAACCGCCAGGTGGTAGTGGTTCGCCATCAGGCACCACGCAAACACCGTCCACCCGTCCCGCTGCTTGACCTCTCGCATCAGGTCAACGAAGCGGGCTGCCTCCTCGGGATCATCGAAGACCCGCTCACCACTCCCCACTCGGTTGTACACGTGGTACACCCCACCCTCGATGACGACCCTCGCTCGCCTTGCCATACGCAAAGTGTAACAGAACTTCCCAACTTCCTAAAGCCTGGCACTAATGTGATCCTGATGGGTGGCTGGTGCGGGCCCTGACCGATACCACGAAGCGAAGACCAGGCTGCATGGGCGATCAGATGACGACGAGAGGAGAAGCCCGGTTGGTAGTAGAGCGCCGAGGCCTCACGGCCTGCGACCCAGTGGAGCTGCGTCGCCTTGACAAACGCCTTCTGATGGGTGGCACCCATCCAATCTGGATGACTGCCACCGAAGCAACACCTCACGTAACGTGGGTCAAGAGGCACTTCTCTGCCTCCGGAGTCAGGTTGAAGCCAGCCACGATAACCCTCGATGATATGCCCTTGAACTCTATCTCATACCATATCGGGTAGGCACGGCGCAGGTTGAAGTAGGAACTCTCATGACGCCTTACACAGCCTATCCGATCGACACCCACCTCCAGCGACCGCCCCGAGACCCAACGGAACTGGAATGCATCGGCTGATAGGGCTACCAGAGCGGGGTCGTTGCGTTCCAGGTACGCCATAACGAGCGATTCTCCTATCAAGAAAGCAACCAGTACGACTGCAGCATATTGGCCCCAGCCACCCCCCGGTCTCCAAGTGAAATACG
This sequence comes from uncultured Thermoanaerobaculia bacterium, assembly GCA_964552395.1. Taxonomy (GTDB): domain Bacteria; phylum Acidobacteriota; class Thermoanaerobaculia; order Thermoanaerobaculales; family Sulfomarinibacteraceae; genus JAJDNH01. Next base: position 822 of record CAZKGM010000049.1, read on the forward strand.
CAATCATCCCTATGCCGATGCCGACAAGAACAGCCGGGAGCCGCCGGAGCACGACCTTAGTCTTCCAGACTTCAACCGCCTCTGTGGACGACGTCTCACTACCAAGAACCGACTTTTCGCTCAAGTCTATCTCCCATTCAGCTAGCCTCACCTGATAGGGATGCTGAATCTTGTTATGCCCTTCCGCCTTCCCGGGTTCAAGCGGCTACCTTCGTCTAACAACGGACCTATCACGAGTCTCATTGTGGGCAGTCGTTCAAGAATCCGTAGGAGCCCCCACACCTAACGACTGTTGAGGCTGCGGTAGCGTCATCTACTCCATGTTCTTCTCCCCATGACGTATTCACCAGATGCTGGAACGCAGCTTGAATCCCCGCGTTCAGCCCCGGCAAGACCGTGGAATGAAGATCCGGTGGCATTCCGACCGCCAGGAACCCTGAAAGTACGGTTCCGAAGGCACCTGCTGCAGCAGCCTGGCCGGCCAGGTTAAGACTAAAGCCCCCTGGAGACGGAGAGAGAAGCTGACCCGAGCTGTTGCCGAGGAAACCGGCGGCAGCGTTCGCCACCGGACTGGTACTCGAGAAAGGAATTAGCCCCAGCGAGACACCCGCAAGGGCAGCTGTCGGCCGCCTCCAGCCACGTGCAGAGAAGAAGCCGGCCATTCCTCCAACGATCGCCTGCGTCCGCAGACCTGCCTCGGACACCTTAAGACCAAGCGAGGCAAGGCGCGGGGCCAAGACTTCCGGCGCCCCTATGACAATCGCCGTTGCACCCATCAGCTGCAGTCCGTAGCCCGTGAAGCGCTGGCGCGTCCTCTGAATCTGCAGGTACAACCTGAGTCGGTCCTGTGGTCGCATGTCCTTCAAGGCCCAGACTGTGAGCATATCGCCGTACGAGGGCCCAGGGCCGATCTTCCCAGTAGAGTCCACTCCAGCCATGGGCTGGTTTTTGACGTAGCTGTAGGCATCCCAGCTCTGACTCGAGCCGACATCCCCGCCAACCCTATCCACACTCAGGAACCTCCCGATATGCATGTTGAAGTGCCGGGCGTGCATGTAGTCGAGGTCATCGGTGGTCTGGTTGGTCAGGCCGAGGTCGCGCTCGTGACCCGTGAACTTCATCTGCTCGGTGTCCTGGTATTGGTTGGCCGCTTCCTCCCCGAAGGGGAAGTAGTTGTGCTGCGCCTTCATGTCCGCGCAACGGTCGCACACCAGGCGCGGGCTGCCCAGGTGGTCGAGCGTGTAGTGCTTGGTCCCCTCCGTCGGGCTGATGGTGGCCAAGAGTCCGTTCGGCCCCCAGACGTAGTCCTCCTTCCAGGTCCACGTGGTACCGATGCTCAGGTACTCCCTCAGGACGTGCCCCTCGAGGTCTCGAATCGTGAACGTCGTCCCGCCCACGTCGGAGTCGAAGTGCGCCAGCCTCTCGCCGTCTGCGGTGTAGCCGTAAACCCGGTCTGCGTAGGGCGAGCCGCCGGCGACCTCGCCGAGGTGGTTGAACGTCTTGTTCTGGCCGGTCACAGTCATCCTCGCCGAATCATAGCCGATCGCAGATGCTAGGGCCGAGAGAGCCCAACATGCTCTGTGGATTCGGCGCCCGGACGTCTGCTCTGCAGACGCCCGTCGTCACCCGCCTCGGAGCGGGCAAAGATCTCCACCGGTTCATCGCTCTCACGGCCCGCTCCGGGCAGGCAACGAGGCGCCTCCATCGCAGCTGAGGCCACACGGGCGATTGCCCCTCCCGCGGGTTACTCGTCGCCGAAGGCGACGCGTAACCTCGGCCCTTGGCGATCAGAGAACGGCCCCACGATTGAAGGAGACGACTCGAACGATTTCCGCCGGTCGCTTTGAGGTCGGTCATCCCCCGTCGTGACCGCGCGACGGCCGGAATTCGTGAGACAGGGGTCGCTTTGGGCCGCACGGCCGCCGGAGTTGCGGAGAGGGGCCCCCAAGCGCTCATGAGCTACAACGGCCACTCATGAGCTACAGCCGGCCTTCATGAGCTGAAACGGCCGTTCATGCGCGGAGGCGGGCGGTGCGTGACGGTGGCCGCACCAGGTGAGTTACTTCGATACTTCAAGCCGGGCGCCGATGCGCCCCCGCAAGTGTGGAAGTGTGTACGTGGCACCCATCCGTCACTCCGTCACTGGGCGGGTAGTCAGGGGTTCCCCTACATCCTCTCCCGCAGCCGCGCGTAGCCGGCACGGCTGACTGGGATGTGGGTGCCGTCGGCGAGGATCGCGAGGCGGCTGTCCTTGGCGTACAGCTCGAGCTTGCGCAGGCGGTCGACGTTCAGCAGGTAGCTGCGGTGTACTCGCACGAACCGCTCCGGGTCGAGGCGCCCCTCGAGCTCGGCCAGGCGCTGCAGCTTGCGGTGGCGGCGCCCGCTGGTGTGGATGACAACCGCGTCGTCATCGGCCTCGATGTAGTCGACGTCTCGCGTCGGGATGACGTGCACCTCGGCGCCGTCGCGCACCAGCAGCCGCTCGAGCGGGCCGCAGTCAGGGCGGGCGGCATCGGCGAGCTCCTGCGGCGCGGGCGGTGAGCCCTCCGCGACGCGGGCCTGGGCGTGCTCCAGCGCCTGCGCCAGGCGCTCGGCGCTGAACGGCTTGAGCAGGTAGTCGACGGCGTGGACCTCGAAGGCACGCAGCGCATGCTCGTCGAAGGCGGTGACGAAAACCACCGCGACCTCGCGCTCGATGAGCTCGAGCACTTCGAAACCGTCGAGCTTGGGCATCTGGATGTCGAGCAGCAGGACGTCGGGGTCGTGCTCCTGGACCGCCCGCACGGCCTCGAAGCCGTTGGCGCACTCGGCCACGATCCGCACCGAGCCGAGCTCGTTCAGGTACTCGCGCAGCAGGCGGCGCGCCGGCTCCTCGTCGTCGACGATGATGACCTCGAGCGGCGTCGGATCGGCCTGAGTGCTCACTGCTCCTCCCAGCGATCACTATGCCGATCCCGCGGTCCGAGCACGATCCGCGCCCGGTAGACGCCGTCCTTCGCCGCGGTACTGAGCGACGCCCCGTCACCGAGCTCGGCGCGCAGCCGCCGACGGATGTTGGCGAGTCCGACGCCGGGTCCTCCCTTCGCCGGACCGTCGTCGGCCAGCGGGCTGTCGACCCCGAGCACCAGGGCATCTCCGCGGCGCTTTGCGATCAGGCGCACGGTACCGCCGTCCAGCCGCTGCGCCACCCCGTGCTTGATCGCGTTCTCGACCAGGGGCAGCAGCAACAGCGGCGGCATCGAGTCGCCGCCGACAGCCGCGTCGATCTCCTCTTCCACCCGCAGGCGCTCGCCCAGGCGGGCCTGCTCGACGTGGAGGTAGCGGCGCGCCAGCTCCAGCTCTTCGGAGACAGGGTGCCAGCCTCGCCCGCCGACCCCGAGCGTGCCGCGCAGGAACCCGGCCAGCTCCACACAAACCGAGCGTGCCGTCGCCGGCTCGCTGCCGGCCAGTGCCGCGATCGAGTTGAGGCTGTTGAACAGGAAGTGCGGGTTGACCTGGGCCTTGAGGGTTTCGAGCTGGGCCTGGCGCGCCGTTACCTCGGCCTCGAGCGCCCGCTTCTCCGCCTCCCGTGCACTCGCCACCGCCGCCAACAGGTAGTGCACGGCCACCGACAGCAGGTACAGCAGCATACCCACCGCCGCCAGCAGGCCGGCCTGCGACGGCGTCAGCCCGGCTCCGGCTCGGTTCTTCAATTCGAGAACGGGCAGCCTCGCGAGAGCGGCACCGCCGGCGGTGATGGCGAAGCCGACCAGGGCCGCCGTGACGAGGTGCGCGATCAGCGCCCGCGGCACGCCCTCGGCCAGCGGCAAGGCGCGGCACGGGTACCAGGCGGCCAGACAGAGGAAGGCGTCGGCCGCCAGCAGCGGCACCGCGAACGCCAGCGCCCGCGGCCAGTCCGGCCACCCGGCGAGGCGCAGCAGGGCGGCCAGCAGGGCCACGATCGGCAGCCAAGCCATGAGGTAGAGGCGCAGGGCCCGCCGGTCACCGAGGATCGGGTGCACCGCCGCTCACCTCCGGATGGGCCTTGCCGGCCTCGGGTCCGGCCGACTCGGGGTTTCGTGCCCAGGAGCATTCATCTCAGTTGGAGACCTCCACACCGCCCATGATCGCCAGCCCGCCAATGACCAGCACCTTGCGCGCCGGCAGGCCGGACGGCTGTGTCTTGTCGACGAAGGCGCCGAGGATCGCGGTCCCCTTGGCCTGTACGTCCCAGTCCTCGGGCACCCGGATTTCCACGCCGCCCCAGAACGCGAAGGTGTCGATCGTGGCCGGCGGTCCCTGGGAGGAGCAGCCGCGCAGGTCGATCTCACAGCCGCCCATGATCGCGGTCGCGGAGCCGCCCTCGAAGCTCTCGGCCGCCAACGTGCGCTTGACGCCGCCCAGCACCGCGGTTGCCTCGATGACGTTGGCCGCCTCACTCGTGACGGCCGCCCGCCGGCGCAGCGGCTTGAGGATCAGGTGGGCTCCGATGACGACCAGCAGCAGCGGCCACAGGTCCCAGATCTCGAACGGGATCAGGGCCAGGTTGTCGGCGAGAAGCCCGGCGCCGACGAGGATCCAAATCACCCCCGAAAGGACGCCGCGAGATGCGCCCGGCCGGACCAGGTGGGACACTCCCAGCAGGATCAGGAGCACCGGCCAGTAGTCGACGAAACGCTCGGCGTTGACGATCCCCAGGTTGTCGAGCGTGAGGACCACGCCGAGCGCGAGCACGCCGATGCCAATGATCGCCGTGCTGAGGCCATGGCGGTGGCAGCGCCCGCGGCCCATGTCGGTCGGCTCGCTGACGTTGTCCATCGGGCTGCCTCCTCTCAGGCCTCGGCCGCCGGCGTTGCCGGCTCGCTGGCTTCGACCCTCTCGCCGTACAGGGCTCTGACGACCATCTTGGCCCCGATCGCTACCAGGATAACCGGCCACAGGTCCCACAGCTCGATCGAGATCCACCCCTGGACCGAGACCAGCAGCGCCGAGCCCACGACCAGCCAGAACACTCCGCAGCTGGTCCTGCGGACCTCCGGCCAGCCCGCCAGCCGTGCGGCGCCGAGCAGGATGAGCAGCACGGGCCAGTAGGACAGCAGGTTGCTGACGTCGGCCACCCCGAGCTTGTCGAGGCCCGCTACCACGCCCACCGCCAGCAACCCGAAGCCCAGGATCACCCGGCCGGTGCCATCGTGCCGCGCCTCGCGTGTCACGCGTCGCTTCTCCCATCGCTCATGATCGCGCATCGTGCACCTCCCTTCACCACGAAACGTACGTCCCGGGCGGGGCCCGGTCACGCCCGAATCGGTGAGCGGTGGTGGACGATCGGTGAGTGGTGGGGAATGCTCTGAGGCTCCGGCGGCCGTCTGGACGCCGGCGCGTCCAGACGTCTCGTGTCTCGCCACAGCCTCTCCCCGATAAACCCGGGCGTTGCAGGCGCCTGTCCCCAGGAACGGTCCCGCGGCGGGGCGGGGACGGTTCTCCGGAGCTCCGGCGGCCGTGCGGTCACAAGATGACCGCACGCCTCGCGTTTCCGGCGGTCGCGAGGCCGTGAGAAGAGATCACCGACCTCGTGGCGACCGCCGGAAGCCGCTCGGGCCGCCTCTTCCAACCGTGAGGCATCTTCTCCGTGCGCCAAAGGCCGAGGTTACCCCCTTGACGTTTCTCGCCGAGGCCTAGGGCTCGTGAACGCGCTTCAGGAAAACTCAAGGACGGTACGCCCGTTTGAGCGCACCATTCTCTGAAGTGCCCTACGGACGCGTTCTGCGGGTGGGTGGGGGTCTCCGTCACTCCGTCACTTCGTCACTCCGTCACCGGCTGGGCGGGGGCTCCTGGCATTCCGGCAGATCGGGCAATCCCGGCAGCTGCTTCACGCTGTTCCACTCCAGCCGCACCAGCTCGAGCTCGGCCCAGTCGCCGTCGGAACGGTCGAGGCGGATGAAGCCCGGCAACGAGGAGGTGTGGTGGCTCAGACGCAGCCGCCAGCCCGGGGGCTCGACCCCGAGCGGGCCCTCCACCTCGACCACCCGCCACGGACCGGCAGCAACGCGGGCCCGGCAGCTCCAGCCATCGCCGCGCACCACGACCCAGCCACCCGGGGCCGTCTCGATGCGGTCTCCCTCGAGGGCTGGCAGCCGGCCGCCCAGCAGTCGCACCGCCTGCGGCAGCGGCAGCCGTGCAACGCCGATGACCGCGGACACGTCACCGACCTGGAGGCGGCAGCCGCGACGGAGGTCGAGCAGCTCGGGCAGTCGATCGCCCCCCCACGCGGTGATGCTGGCTGCGCTCCCGAATGGCTCGCTGATGGTCATCCTGCCGGCCGAGCCCATGGTCAGGACGGACAGACGCAGGCCGCCGGATGAGGGAACGCGCAGACGGTAGAGCGCGGCGAGGTCGCCCGGCAACGGACGGGTCATCACGGAAACAGCATCCTGGACCTCATTCGTCGTCAGTACCGGCGCGGTAGTGCTGCGGCAACCCGTGACCGCGAGCAACGCCGCCAGCACTGCCGGCGCAACCGCGGAGGCCCGCCTCACCGGCACCGCCAGCACGCCATCTCAGCCGCCCGAGGCGAGGCGATCCGTGAGCTTTCGCACCTGATCGGGGTGCTCACAGCCGAGCTCGAGGCCGCGCAGGAGGTAGCGGCGGGCCTCCTCGGTCTGCCCGGCCGCTGCCAGCACCTCGCCGAGATGGGCGAGTACCGTGCCGTCCGGCGGCCCGACCACCACCGCCCGCCGCAGCCACCGCTCCGCCTCCTCGAGGTGGCCAAGCTTGAAGTGGACCCAGCCGAGGCTGTCCAGGTACGCCGAGGTGTCGGGACGAAGCTCGACGGCGTGCGAGATCAGTGTCAGCGCGTTGTCGAGGTGCTCCCCGGCGTCCGCCCACATGTAGCCGAGGTAGTTGGCCGCCTCGGCGTCGTCCGGGTTCTTGGCCAGGATCTGCTGCAGGATGTCCTCGCTGTCCTGGCGGCGGTCGAGACTCTCCAGCGCCGTCGCCCGCGTGAACATCAGGTCCCGGTTGTCGGGGAACCGCTGTAGCGCGGACGCGGCCTCGCGCTCGACATCCGGCCAGCGCTCCACCCCCTGCAGCACCTGCAGCGCCAGCAGCACCCGCTGCACGTCCTTCGCGCCCAGAAGTGACTGCAGCCTGGCCAGGGCCTCGGGCTCCCCGAGGTGCATGCGAAACTCAGCTTCGAATGCGACCGCCTCGTCCCGCGCCATCCCCTGAAGCCGCGGTTGCAGGCGCAGCATCGCTCCGACGCCGTCCTTCCACTCCTTGGTCTGGCGGTAGCTCACCGCCAGCAACCTCACGAGATCGCTGCCGGCGCCGGCCACGTCGCCGATCCGCCCGAGCCAGTCGCGCGCCACCGCCGGTCGCCCGGACAGGAGCTCGATACGAGCGGCGGTCAGGCAGGTCTGGACGGCGGCCTTGGAGGAGGCGTCGTCGCCGACATTCTTCCAGAGCCTGTCGATGACCTTGCGGGACTCCGTTATCTGCCCGCGGCGGGCGTCGGCCCACGCCAGGGACAGCGCCAGATCGACGTCATCTGGGTCCTTGTGTAGCAGGCCGCTCAGCTTGGCTGCCGCTTCGTCGTAGCGCCCGAGCGAGGTCAGAAGACGCGCTTCGAGACGTTGGCCGAGCGGTGAGTCGGGCTCCCTCGCCAGCACCCGGCGGACGAGCGCCAGCGCCTTGTCGGGGCGGTTACCGCGAGCGTACAGCTGCGCGGCCTCAATCGCCTGATCAAGATCCTCGTCGGTGAGCCAGCCGCTGATCGCCTCGGCCGCTTCGAGCGGCCGGCCCATCTTAGCCAGGAGATCCACCAACTGCTCCCGGCAGGTGCTGGCCAGCGGCCCGCCGGCTGCGCAACGGGCATACTGCGCGACTGCCTCTTGGGAGCGGTCCAGCTTGCGCAACAGGTTCGCGTGCATCAGAGCGAGCTGCGGGCTGCCACCCCGCTTGGTCTGCAGATCGGCAACGATCTTCTCCGCTTCGGCCAGCTTCCCCTCACTCTCGAGGACCTGTGCCAGGTTGAGCTGGACAGTGAGATCGCTGGGTCGCCCATCCATGACAGTTCGCAACGCGGCCTCCGCCGAGGCCCGATCGCCCGGCTTGTGACGTGCCAGCTGGGCGAGCGCGAGAGCACGGGTCCGCTCTCCGTACCAGTCGAGGTCCTTGACCGGAGCCAGCATCTGAACCGCCTGGTCCGGCAGGCCGAGATCCACCATCAGCGCGGCGTAGCTCACCCTCACCTCGGTGCGGCTCGGATCCTGCTCCAAGGCCTTCTTGTACAGCTCGAGCGCCTGCCTGTAGTCGCCTCCGACCTCGGCCAGGCGTGCCTTGATATACAGGTCGAGGGCCTGCGGCAGGGCATCGCTGTCAACCCGGGGGGGCACCGCAGCGGACACCATCCCCGCCACCGCCAGCACCAACAGAATCACGACCACGTCTCGTCTCATAAGGTCAACAGTGTAACCTGGCTGCATAGCATCCGGATCTAACCGTCGCCGGTGTTACAATCTCGCCTCATGACGGCTGAAACGTCCACAGGCAGTCTCTTCACCGAGACCACGTTCGACCAGCTCGATCTCCTCAGCGAGGTTCGGCGGGCCGTAGACGACCTCGGCTTCACCCACCTCACCCAGGTCCAGGACCAGGTGCTGCCCCTGACCCTCGCCGGAGGCGATGTGGCTGTACAGGCGCAGACCGGGACCGGCAAGACCGCGACCTACCTCATCACGATCTTCGAGCACGCGCTGAGGCACCCTCGCCGCGAGGGAACCGACAGCCCAAGGGCTCTTATCGTCACACCTACACGAGAGCTGGCGGTGCAGGTCGCGAGCGACGCCGAGTCCCTCGGCCGTTACACCGGGCTGAAGACCCTGGTTGTCTTCGGCGGTCTCGACTACCAGAAGCAGCGCGAAGAGCTGCGCCGTGGCGTCGACCTGCTGGTCGGCACGCCGGGGCGGCTCATCGACTACCACAAGCAGCGGGTGTACTCGCTCTCGCACACCGAGCAGCTCGTCATCGACGAATGCGATCGCCTGTTCGACATGGGTTTCGCGGATGACCTGCAGTGGATCCTGCGGCAGCTGCCACACCCCAAGGACCGGCAGTCGATGATGTACACCGCCACCCTTTCCTACCGCGTGATGACCCTCGGCTGGCGGCAAATGAACAACCCGGTCGAGGTCATCATCAACCCCGAGAACATCACGCCCGAAGCGATCGCCCAGCGGCTCTACCACGTCGGCACTCGAGAGAAGCTGTCACTTCTGCTCGGGCTGCTTCAGCACGAGGGCGCCGAGCGCACCATGATCTTCGTCAATACCCGCTACATGGCCAAGCGGGTGGTAGAGGATCTGCGCCGGCATGACTACCAGGCCCGGGCGCTGACCGGCAACGTGATGCAGCGCAAGCGGCTGAAGGTGCTCGACGACTTCAAGGACGGTTCCCTGCCGATCCTGGTGGCGACCGACGTTGCCAGCCGCGGCCTCCACATCGAGGGCGTCAGCCACGTGATCAACTACGACCTGCCTCAGGACCCCGAGGACTACGTGCATCGTATCGGGCGTACCGCACGCGCCGGCGCCGAGGGCAAGGCGATTTCACTCGCCTGCGAGGACTTCGTCTACTCTCTCGACGCGATCCAGAAGCTGGTCGGCTATGAAATCCCGCTGGCGGTTGCGGAGCCGGAACTGTTCGCCAAGGTCATCCCTTTCCGCAGGCCTCGGCGCGACGCCCGAGAAGGCTCGCCCCGTCCCAGGGGACGAACGGAGCGGGCGCCCTCGACGCCCGACAAGAGCGCCGACGGCGATTCCACGCAGCCCAGGCGGCGGCGCCACCGCCGCAGGCCGAGCTCCAAGGACAAGCCCCCGTCCTCGAGCTGACTCTCCCCGGTAGTGTGAGGCTCCCCAGCTTGGCGTTCTTCCCGCGTTGGCGGTTCGCATTCTAGTCCAGGTCGCGGTCATGGACCTGGTACGTCAGCGGGCAGTGGTCGGAGACGTCCCAGAAGGTGCCATCCTCGTGCCCCGGCCGTGAGATCAACGGCCTGCATCCTGCCTGGAAGCAGTGCAGCCACGATCTCAACGGGACGTCGCGGTCGAGCTCCTCGAGCCCGCGCACGTAGACCTGGTCGAGCAGGCCCGATATCTGCTCCCCATCGGGTTTCCCGGGACCCTCCCAGTACTCGCTGCAGCCGGTCGCGTTGATGAGTCGCCGCAGCCCAGCGCCGCCCAGAATGCGGTCCGCCGCCGCCAACTCGTCGTCCATCGTGCCGCCCGGCGGGCCGGTGGTGTTGAAGTCCCCCTGGACCACCACGTCCTCGTCGCCGGCCCGCTGCACCCAGCCGTTGATCCAGTCCGCCAGCCGCCGATACTGCTCGAGCCGCTCCTGGTAGCCGCGCGGTCCCGCCCGCAGGTGAACCTCGATTACGGTCAGGTCCACTCCGCCCGGCCGCAGGCTCTTCAGGTACGCCGCCAGCGCCGGCCGCAGGGTGTCGTCGAGCGCGACCTCGGTCACCTCCTGCGGGTCCGCGGCGAGGCGGAGGCGCCGGGTATCCCAGGCAATCCCGACGTGCTGGCCCCAACGGCCGCCGCCGGCGGAGAACACGGCTCGATAATCATGTCCCTTCCCCGACGCGCGCATGATGCGCTCGAAGCGGCGCGGCTCGCGGATCTCCTCGACCCCGAGCACGTCGGCATCGAGCCCCTCCAGCACGAGCTCGAGATCGCAGATGTTGGTGCGCCGGAAGTAGCCGAGGTCCGGGTACTGCGGCCGGTCGTCGTAGGGGAAGTTGCGGATGTTCCAGGCCGCCAGACGCAGGTTGCCAGCCCGCGGACCCGCCGGCGGCAGTTCCGCGGCCGTGACCTTCGGGCCCGCGAAGCCCGCGCACCGAAGCCTGTGGCGCAGGCGGATGCCGACCACCACCGCCACCGCGATCACCACCACGAGCAGCACCACGAACCACTGTGACCGTCGTTTCATGAACGCAGTGTGCCGCAGAGCCGCGGCGCCGGCAAGGCGGTTACGTGGTATTCTGCCCCCAGGAAGTAAAGTCAACTTGGGAGGAAGGAACGGAGGTTGAGCATGAAGCTGAACGTAAAGGCACTTGCCCTGACATCGGGGATCCTGTGGGGCCTGACGATTTTCCTGGCAACTCTGTGGCTGATCGTGTTCGGCTACTCGGGGCAGTTCATCCGGGTCCTCGACCACTTCTACATCGGCTACAGCTTCTCGGTGGCCGGGGCGTTCATCGGGCTCGTCTGGGGCTTCGTCGACGGCCTGATTTGCGGCGCCATCTTCGGCTGGCTGTACAACAAGCTTGCCGGCTAGGTCGAGGACGGAACCGCTTCGAAAGGACGGCAGGTTGCGGCGGATCGCGGGCCGCAGTAGATGCGACCGCCAGACCGCGGGCGCTACCAGCCCAGCTCCTCGATCTCCACGATTCCAGCCGTGACGTCCGCACGGGCGCGCGCCAGCGCATCGACCACCCGCGCGTCGGTCGCCGCTTGAGAGCCGGGCGTCGGGCGGAGGTCGACGACCCCGGACCCGAGGTCGAAGCTGTACATCTTCCCCTCCAGGGTCCCGGCCCAAGCTTCCTGCGCCACCCGGACCATCGCCTCCGGCAGGTCGAGGATGAGAGTTGCCAGCACCACGTGCGGGTACTGCTTGGCAGCCGCCGGGTCGGCCACGACCAGGCGCAGCCCGGCCGTGCGGCAGCGCTCGAGCACGGCCGGATCGCTCCGCTCGGCCGGGTAGAGAGCCACCACGACACCCTCCGAGTGCAGCTCATCAACACCATCGACGCCATCCGCGGAGAGCACTCGAGCCTTGGGGGCTCTGGCCTCGAGCGCACTCCTGAACCCGTCCTCGGCGCGGTCGAAGAAAGGAGAGTTGCCACCACCACCGAGCACCCCTACGGCCTGCCCGTCGCTGATCACAGCTGCAATGACCCCGGCCAGGTAGCCGGCATCCTCCAGCTGAAAGCTCATCGCCGCCACATTGCCCTGCGGGGCCTTGCCGCCGATGGCCACGAACCATGAATCGGGGTAAGCCGCAGCCTCCTCGGCGACCATGTAGTCGAGACCGGGCAGCATGCAGAACACGAGGTTGCGCTGCTGTGACGCGAGGGCTCGCAGGCGGCGCCGCTGCTCCTGCCCGCCGGCAGCCACCTGCACAACTACACCGGCGTTGAGCTCCGCCCGGATTCGCTCCATCCCGACCACCGCCGCCCGCCGCAACGGGTTCACTGCCGCACCTCTGTCCAGCAACAGGGCAGCCCTGAACGAGGGCGTCGGTGGTGCCTTCTCCTTGTGACAGGCGACAACGGTGAACATCGCCAGCAGTGCCGCCAGCCAAGCCGGAGCCCTGAGCGCAAGGGGCAGCGTGGTCCTCATCTCATGATTGTACCGTCGCACCGGGGCTCCATCCGCGGTACCATGCCGCCATGGACCTCTTCACGCTGGTGTCCGAGCTCGACGACCTGCTCGAGGCGGAAGGGATCTGCGACTACTGTCCGAACGGCCTCCAGGTTGAGGGGCGGCAGGAGGTCGAGCGGATCGTCACCGGCGTCTCCGCTTCGCGAGCGCTGTTCTTGCGGGCGATCGATCTGGAGGCGGATCTGGTTCTCGTCCATCACGGGCTCCTGTGGAACGGCTCTGAGCCGCCGCGCCTCGTCGGGACATTCCGCGACCGGGTCCGCCTGCTGCTCGACAACGACCTGTCGCTGGTGGCCTACCACCTGCCGTTGGACCGCCACCCGGTGCTTGGCAACGCTGCCCAACTGGCCCAGCGCCTCGGCCTGGTCGACCTCGAGCCGTTCGGCGACCATGGCGGCCTTTCCGTCGGAGTTTGCGGCGTGTTCCCCGAGCCGGTCATGGTTGACGAGCTGGCCGCCGCTCTCGCAACCGCCTGCCGCCGCGAGCCGCAGCTGTTCGAAGGCGCCCGCCACCCGGTGACCTCGGTGGGCATCGTCACCGGAGCCGCGGAAAGAAGCTACCACCAAGCCGTGGCCGATGGCCTCGACGCGTTCATCACCGGCGAGGCTACCGAGTGGGTTCTCCATCAGGCAGCCGAGGACGGAGTCCACTACCTGGCCGCGGGCCACTACGCCACCGAGCGGTTCGGCGTCCAGGCTCTCGGACGGTGGCTCGAGGAGGAGCACGGCCTTACGGTCGAGTTCGTCGACCTTCCCAACCCGGTGTAGCCAGGGACATCCGCTCTCGAGACGTCGGACACAGGGCTCGAGGCATCCGCCTCCCACCCGCCGACGCAGGGAGGACTGTCCAGGCTCCTGTGCAGATCGCCGGCGTCATGATGACGGGCGCCCCGCGCCGCTCTCGCTGCAGCTACTCACGATGACTCAGGTCCAGAACGTTCTCACGACGTCGCGACGTTATCCTACCGTGGGGGCACTTTCGCACTCTGGCGACAGCCGATCCTGTTGCAGGCACGGCGCGCAGGCGGTGCCGCTTCGACTCGCCGCCCGTTCTCCGCCACACAGTCTTCCGTCACTGCCCGGCGTCCTGCGCTCCAGGGACCGCCGGTGCCGCGATCGCATCGAACTGCAGCCGCACCGAGTCCCGCATCAGGACAACGAGCGTGAAGACCCCGAGAATGGTCCCAAACGGCATGAACAGGCAAGCGATCGCCGCGACGACGATGCAGAACGTGTGGTGCCGCCGCTTGGCCAGGAACCGTCCGGCGATGATCATCAGCACCGCCAACGTCCATCCGCACAGAATGAAGAGCCCCGCGATGACCATCAGAACGATGCCGATGGGCGCCATCTCCGGCTCCGGCTTGGCGAACCAGCCGGCGACCATGGCCAAGCCGACGAAGAAATGGATGAACGGAAAGCAGGCGAACAACGCCGCCAGCCCGCCCACCACGTAGTGGAAGATCGACAGTAGCTGTAGCTGCTCCTGGTCAGTACTCATCGCCGGACCTCCTCCCTGTCTCCTGCTGCCGGCACGATATTGCAACCCGTGGCGCTACCCTCCGGCAGCCGGGGCTTCCGCGGTCGGTTGGGGTGGGGCCAGGCCGAGCTGTGTCAAGACCGCGAGGTTGTCCCAGGTGACCCAGGTCTCCGCGATCTTGCCGTCGGCCACGCGATGGAAGCCCGCGAAGTCAACCTCGAAATGCTTCCCGGTTGCCGGGAACGGCCCCATTGGCCCCGTCTGCGTCCCACTGTAGGTTCCCCAGAACGCCACCAGATCCCCTTCCGCCACCAAGTGGGACAGTGTCATCTGCTGGTCCGGCACCACCTCCCGGTCCTGCCGCAGGTACTCCTTGAACGCCTTCAAGCTTGCGACTCCGACCCCAGGCGTAGCCTGGCAATGCCTCACGTAGTCAGTCGCGATCAGCGCATCCAGGGCGTCGAGGTTGCCGCTCGCGACCGCGCTGAACGCCTTCCGAGCCAGGTCCTTGTTCTGCTCCTCTTGCTTGGCGGCGCTGCACGTGCAGCCCGCCACGACCACCGCAATCACGGCCGCCGCCAGCGCCAGGGACACCGCTCTCCGTGCCATCTCACACCTCCTTTTCCGCCGAGCCCGCCACTGATTGGATGGCCCACTCTACCACCACAGCATCTCCGGGTCTCCGATCGAGGATGCGACCCGCCCCGTGCTTCAGCAGCAGCCGGACCCGCCCTCCGCTTGCTTCGGCGGGCACTGGACGTCACCGAAGGAGCAGAAGACACAGCAGTCGCCGGGGTTCGGCTGCAGCATCGCTTTGCAGTGGGGGCACCGGTAGAAGAACCGGCAGGCGTTGATGGGCATCGTCTCGGTCGACCGTCCACCGCACTCCGGACAGACGATGGTCGATTCCATGATGACAGGGCCGGTCATGGACCGACCGCGAGACGGTAGAGGTCCATGTGGGCGAGAGCGAGGCTCTCCACTTCCCGGTAGCCCGCTTCCGCCGCCAGGCCCTCGATGGCAGCCCGGTTCAGCCGGTGCGCGAGCGGCGGCCCGTGCTCCTCCTCCCGGTAGGGCCACTCGAGCACGACCACCCTGCTCCGGCCCACCCTGCGCGCTTCCCGCAGGGCCTGCGCCGGCTGGTCTGCCTCGTGCAGCACGTGGGCCATGAACACGAGGTCGAACGAGCCGTCGGCGAACGGCAGCTCCTCCGCCCGCGCCTCCCGAAAGGTGGCCCCGGGCACGTGCTCGACGGCCACCGGCAGCATGTCGGGGTTGGCGTCGATCCCGCTCACGTCGAGACCGATGCCGGCGAACGCCTCCGCGAAGATGCCGGTGCCGGTGCCGACATCCAGCACGCTGCCGACGTTCAGGCCCTCCACGCTCAGGGCCACCACGCGCCCGACCTCGAGGCGCTCGACCCGGTCTGCGGAGCGCAGGTCGCGTGGCCTACCGTGAAATCGGTGGCTGTGATCGTGTGGTTGGTGCATCGAGCCGGACCTCCCTGCCTGGGAGCCCGATGAAACGGCGGCCGGTGTTCGACCCGGCCTTCGAGCCCTTGAACAGTCTACCCTCACAATCTGCTGCGACCGTCCATACGCCGGCCCACGCGCACCCCACGCGGCGGCGCCGCAACGAGCTCCTGGGCCCTTGGAGCGGGCGGGCTGACCCGGGTCAGGAATGGAGGCCAGAGCCCGTGACATAGTCAGTTCGGAGGTGTCGGATGGGCCACGCGACGACAGAGTACGGATCGGCCGAGCCACTACCCGAGGTCTACCTCGCTCGCCACGGCGAGACCGAGTGGACCATCACCGGCCGCCACACCGGCCGCACCGATCTGCCCTTGACCGAGCACGGCGAGCGCAACGCGCGGGACCTTGGCCGGCGCCTCGAATGCACTCCGTTCACCAAAGTGCTGGTCAGCCCGCTGCAGCGAGCCCGGCTCACGTGTGCGCTCGCCGGCTTCGGCGACCGCGCCATCACCGAGCCGGACCTGATCGAGTGGGACTACGGCGCGTATGACGGGCGCACGACTGTGGACATCCGGGCCGAGCGCCCGGGTTGGGACCTCTTCAGGGACGGATGCCCCGGCGGTGAGACTCCGGAGGCGCTGGGGGTGCGGGCCGACCGCGTCATCGCCCGCTTGCGCGAGGAGGGCGGCCGCATCCTGCTCTTCGGCCACAGCCACTTCTTCCGCGTGCTCGCTGCCCGGTGGCTTCTCCTCGACGCCTCGGAAGCGCGCCACTTCGTACTGTCCACCGCGGCACTGTCCATTCTCGGCTACGAACACTCCCTCGACGACCCTGCGCTCCTGCTCTGGAACGATGACCGCCACGTGGCGTCCGTTTCACGTCCAGCGAAAAATGCGTAGGGCGAGGGCGAAGCTCACGATCCCCCACGCCGCCATGACCGCCAACTGGGACCATGTGGCCGCCAGCGGCGAGCCGGCGTTCATGATCATCCGCAGCGCGTCGTTGAGGGCCGTCAGTGGAAGGGCGCGGATAACCGGCTGCACGATCTGGGGAAAGCGCTCGTAGGAGAAGAAGCTGCCCGACAGGAGCCACATCGGCAGCATCACCAGGTTCATCCAGCCGGAGACCCCCTCGATCGTCTTCGGGCGGGCCGCCACCAACAGGCCAATACCGGCGAACGTCATGGCCCCGGCCAACGACACCACCCCCAGGGCGGCGAACGAGCCGTTGACCCGGACCCCGAACGCCGCCCACCCGAAGCCGACGATGGCGGCCACCTCCAGGACCATGAACAACAGGCGCGAAAGCATGAACGACAGCAGGTAGTGGGAGCGGTACATCGGCGTGACGGCGAACCGCTTGAGAAGCTTCCTGGTGCGGGCAGAGACCACCGCGAAGCCGAGACCCCAGAGACCGCTCCCCATCAGGTTGAGCCCCACCAGGCCCGGGATCAGGAAGTCGATGTAGCGCGACCCGTGCCGCGACACCCATTCCTCGTGCGCCTCGAGCACGTCGGTGCGACCGAGCGCTTTCTCGAGCGCTGCGTCCACCGCCAGCTGGGCGGCGCGGCCCTCCGCCCGGGTCGGGTCGTAGCGGTAGGTGACGCCTTGCCGCAGATCCCCAGTCATATCTGTCGCCTCGACCACCACATCGACGCGGCCCGAGCGCAAGGCGTGGTCTGCATCGGCGGCGGTCATGACGTGCACGCGGAGCCCATGCGCGCCGCGGAGAAGCCCCTCGACCCGCTGGGCGGCGGCAGGCTCGGCGGCCACCGCCACATCGAGCGAGCTGACCGGCCTCGCCCGAAACGCGATGCCGAGGGCAACCGCGAGCAGCACCGGAAAGACGAACACCCAGAACACCGCCTCCGGCTCGCGGATGAACTCCAGCATGCGCACCCGGGTGAGCTCCGCCAGCGGGCGGAGGCGGCGGAAACGGGCGCCGTCAGTCATCGCGCAGCTCACGGCCCGTAAGGTGAACGAATAGGTCCTCGAGGGTCGCCTCGTGGGTCGTGAGCTTCTCCAGCGGGGCGTGCCGGCGCTCGAGCTCGCTCAGTAGTGCCGGCAGCAGGGTCCCGATCTCGCGCACGTTGAGGCGCAGGCTGCCGTCCACCGCGGTGACCCCGCTGACGCCCGGCAGCCCGGCCAGCGTCTCCGGCGTTACCTCGCCGCGCGCCTGCACCTCGACCACCTGCTCGGCGCCCAGGCTCGCCACCAGCTCAACCGGCGAGCCGAGAGCGATAATGTGGCCGTGGTCGATGATCGCCACCCGGTCGCACAGCCGCGCCGCCTCCTCCATGTAGTGGGTGGTCAGGAGCACCGTGCCGCCTGTTTCACGGTAGCGCTCGAGAATCCTCCACACGCTGAGCCGCGCCTGCGGATCAAGGCCGGTGGTCGGCTCGTCCAGGAACAACAGCTCCGGGTTGCACACCAGTGCGCAGGCGAGCGCCAGGCGCTGCCGCTGCCCCCCTGACAGCTTCCCCACCCGAGCCGCCGCCTTGGCATCCAGCTCCACGAGACGGATGACCTCGTCGACCCGGCGCCCACGGACGTAGAAGCTGCGGAACAGACGGATCGTTTCGCGGACCGTGAGCTTGTCGGATAGCTGGGTCTCCTGCAGCTGGACGCCGAGCCGCTCGCGCAACGCCCGGTCGTCGCCTCCCCACTCGGTGCCCAGGACCTCGACCATTCCCTCGTCGGCGGCCAGCAGCCCCTCGAGAACCTCCAGCGTGGTCGTCTTGCCGGCGCCGTTCGGCCCGAGCAAGCCGAAGCACTCGCCGCGCCGCACCTCGAGGTCGATGCCAGCGACGGCGACCAGCTTCCCGTAGCGCTTGACCAGCCCCCGGCAGCTGACGGCGAGATTGGATCTCTCAATCACCGCGCCACAGATTAACCTGTCTCTGACAGACTGTCTCTACTTCAGGGCCTGGCAGTAGGATAGACGGCCCGACAGCGTGAGCGGCTCGGTGAGTGCTTCGACTCGCTTGGTCTCGGTGGAGCGCACGGTCGAGGCTTTCACCGCCGACAGCAGCCGCATTACCTGCACCAGCGCGGACGCCCGCGCCGGCGCGGCGCCGCAGGCAAAGGCGAGCAGGCAGGCGATCAGCGTCCGATACAATGACGTCACGGGGTCATGTTGCCGGGCTTTTTCCCCCTCGAGGTCGGTTCGGGTGCGCATGTGGGCGGCGCACGATCCGAACATACCCAACGAAGAAAGACAACGGCGGCGGTGCTCGCGCTGGCGCTGCTGTGCGGTTGCGCCGGGACTTCGCTCAAGCAGGCGCGCGCGCTGCAGCCCAACCCCTATCCGGCGCGGTTCCTGCTGACGTTCGACGACGGGCCGAGCACCTGGGAGCCGTACGATCCGACCCGCGCGATCCTCGCCACGCTCGCGGCGAACCCGGTGCAGCCGGGGATCAAGGCGGTGTTCTTCCTGCAGACACGCGATCCGCGCGCCGGTGGCTCGGACGCGGGCCGGGCGCTGATGCGGCGCGAGTACCTCGAAGGCCACGTGCTCGGCGTGCACAGCGGCTCGCCCCGCGGGCACATCGACCACCGCCGGCTGCCGGACGCCGAGCTCGACCGCACGCTCGCAGACGCGAAGGCCGACATCGCGGCGATCACGGGACAGCCGCCGGACCTGGTGCGGCCGCCGTTCTGGGACTACGACGCACGCACGCTCACCGCTTATCGCAAGCGCGGCCTGCGCATGCTGCTGACGGACGTCAGCGCGCGCGACGGTGTGATCTACTTCTGGAACATCAGTCTGCGGCGGCGCAGCCACATCCGCGCTTCGCTCGCCGGGCTGCGCGCCAAGATCGCCGCCGGCGAGCTGCCGGTGGTCGGCGGCGTGATCCCGCTCGTGGTCACCTTCCACGACACCAACACCTACACCGCGCACCACATGGAAGAATACCTGCGCATCCTGACCGGGGAGGCGGCGAACGTCGGCCTGGTGCTCGCGCGCAGGCCCTTCTACTACGACGCCGCGGCGATCGAGCGCGCGGCGCGGGTGCGCGCCGCGGGTTGGGATGAGAAACAGCGGCGGTGAGCACTGCGCGCTGACGTCCGGCCCCCCGTCCCCTTGACGCCGGGGGCACCGCCGCCTCACAGCGACCTTGCGCGCGGCATCAGGAAGGGCGAGCGCTTCGCGATCCTCAGCCCGAACCTGCCCGAGTACGCGATCGCCTTCCACGCCGTCGCCTCGCTTGGCGGCGTGGTGACGATCGTGAATCCGCTCTACACGCCGAGTGAGGAAACGGACGGGACACGGCTGATAGCCCCCACCTGCGCTGACTCGAGGTGGGGCATCAACGCAAGGACGCAAAGGCGCGGAGACGGAATAGGGTTTGCCGGGCTATCGTTGGGTCAGTCCCCGGGGGGAGTGGGAGCGAGATGAGCCACGAGCACCATGTTGTCATCATCGGCGGCGGGTTCGCGGGGCTGTCCGCGGCGAAGGCCCTGCGCCGGGCACCGGTGCGCGTGACTCTCGTCGACCGGCGCAACTTCCACCTCTTCCAACCCCTGCTCTACCAGGTGGCCACGGGCGGTCTCTCCCCCGCCAACATCTCGGCACCGTTGCGCGCCGTGTTGAAGCGACAGGCGAACGCCAGGGTCCTGCTGGCGGAGGTCCGGGATATCGATCCCGACGAACGTCGGATCGTGCTCGACGAGGGCGAGCTGGCGTTCGACACCTTGATCGTTGCGGCCGGCTCCCGACACCACTACTTCGGCCACGAGGGTTGGGAGCCGCTTGCGCCAGGGCTCAAGAGCGTCGAGGACGCGACCGAGATCCGCCGCCGAGTGCTGCTGGCCTTCGAGCGCGCCGAGCGCGAGCGCGGCCGCAGCCCGGCCCGGCTGCGCGCTCACCTGACCTTCGTCGTGGTCGGCGGCGGGCCGACGGGCGTCGAGCTGGCCGGGGCGCTGGCCGAGATTGCGCGGCACACGCTGCGCGGGGACTTCCGGGCCATCGACCCGACCACGGCGCAGATCGTGCTCGTTGAGGCCGGCGGGCGCATTCTCCCCGACTACCCCGAACGGCTCTCCGCCCGCGCGCGAGACACGCTCGCCGAGCTGGGCGTGAAGGTCGCCACGGAGTGCATGGTGACCGGCGTCGAACCCGAGCGGGTCGTCGTCCAGCGCCGTGGCCGGGCGATCCGCATGCCGGCCCACACCGTCCTGTGGGCCGCGGGAAACAAGGCCTCGCCGCTGGGCAGGATCCTGGCCGCAAAGGCTGGGGCGGAACTCGACTCGATCGGCAGGGTGGTGGTGGCCCCGGACCTCTCGCTGCCCGGGCGTCCCGAGATCCTGGTGCTGGGGGACATGGCGCACTGCGACGGCCAAGACGGCGAGCCGCTGCCGGGAGTCGCGCCGGTCGCCGTCCAACAGGGAACATACGCGGCGAAGCTCGTCAAGGCGAGGCTCGCCGGGGGGACGAAGGAGCCGTTCCGGTACCGCAACCTCGGCACCATGGCGACCATCGGGCGCGCCGCGGCGGTGGCGGACATCGGCCCGTTGCACTTCTCGGGCCTGCCCGCCTGGCTGACGTGGCTGTTCGTCCACCTGATGAAGCTGGTGGCGTTCGAGAACCGGCTGCTGGTCCTCCTGCAGTGGATGTGGAGCTACCTGACCTGGAACCGCTCCGCCCGGCTGATCACCGGCCCGTCGCCGTTCCGTAGTGAAGAGGAGTAGCTGGCCCTCCGACCGGTGGGAGGCGCTTCTCTGAGACTCCAGCGGCCGTAGGGCCGTTCTCCGATCGCCAAAGGCCGTTGAAGCCCGGGCTTCTCTGGGGCTCCGGCGCCCGGAAGTCTGCTCCGCAGACGCCCGTCGTCACCTGCCTCGGAGCGGGCAACTAACTCAGCTCCTGAACCAACCTTGAGGCCCGCTCCGGGCAGGTAACGAGGCGCCTTCATCGCCGCTGAGGCCACACGGGCAAACGCGCTTCCCGCGGGTTACTCGTCGCCTTCGGCGACGGTGACCCTTTGGAAAGCGAGATGGCCGTATGGCCAGCCTTCCCCCTCTGCGATCCCCCTGGCCACGGCCATGAGCTCGCTTTCCCGCAGGGGTGCCAGCTCGAGGTTTCCTGCCACCGCGCCGGCATAGAGAACCCACTCCAGGAAACCTCGAAGCATGGCACGCCCCACCAAACGCACCATTCTCTGGGGCGCGCTACTGGTGGGTTCTTCGGGTGGGTGGGGGTCCCCTTACTCCTTACTCTTCACTTTTCACCCTCCTGGGTGGG
>CAZKGM010000050.1:0-22410 GCA_964552395.1 uncultured Thermoanaerobaculia bacterium
CGGGTCGGGGACAGTGTCTGGTGGGTAGTTTGACTGGGGCGGTCGCCTCCCAAAGTGTAACGGAGGCGCCCTAAGGTACCCTCAGGCTGATTGGAAACCAGCCGTAGAGCGCAAAGGTATAAGGGTGCTTGACTGCGAGACCTACAAGTCGAGCAGGGACGAAAGTCGGGCTTAGTGATCCGGCGGTTCCGAGTGGAAGGGCCGTCGCTCAACGGATAAAAGGTACTCCGGGGATAACAGGCTTATCCTGCCCAAGAGTTCACATCGACGGCAGGGTTTGGCACCTCGATGTCGGCTCATCGCATCCTGGGGCTGGAGCAGGTCCCAAGGGTTCGGCTGTTCGCCGATTAAAGCGGTACGTGAGCTGGGTTTAGAACGTCGCGAGACAGTTCGGTCCCTATCTGCCGTGGGCGTAGGATATTTGAGGAGATCTGTCCCTAGTACGAGAGGACCGGGATGGACGAGCCTCTGGTGCACCAGTTGTCACGCCAGTGGCACAGCTGGGTAGCTATGCTCGGAAAGGATAACCGCTGAAAGCATCTAAGCGGGAAGCCCACTCCAAGATAAGGTGTCCCGGGCGCAAGCCCCTTAAGACCCCAGGGAGACCACCTGGTTGATAGGCGGGGTGTGGAAGCGTGGTGACACGTGGAGCTAACCCGTACTAATCGGTCGTGAGGCTTGACCATACATTATTCAGGACTGGCTTTCTTTCGGTGACACTCTGAGGAGGTTGTGAGTTTTTTCCGGTGGCCATACCGAGGGGGAAACGCCCGATCCCATTCCGAACTCGGAAGCTAAGCCCCTCCGGGCCGATGGTACTGCGCTGGCAACGGTGTGGGAGAGTAGGTCGCTGCCGGGAAGTCTTTGAGTGAAACGCCCCGCTTGCGCGGGGCGTTTTTTTTGGCGCTGGCCGGCGGCGACCTACCGCGGCGCGGCGAGCGCCGCGTGGGGGGAGTTGGTCCATGGCGGCTGTGCCGCTGCTCACGTTATCACCACCGCTGGTACGCCACGAGGGTGGCAGAGGGCCGACCGAATCGAAGTCGCCGCGGGAGCCGGGCCGGGCGGGATGCCGAGAGCTCTGGCTCAAGGGGTGAATCCAAGTCGGCTTCGATCCAGCCAACAGGTCAGGTTCCTGCTAACCTTCACCTTCATGGGAACGCTCATCCGTCCCGACCAGCACTGGGCCCTCCTGGCCATTCTCCTGTCCGCCGGGGCGTTTGGCCTGTGGGCCGAGAGAACCCGCATCGGGGCGCGCCTGTCCGGTGCAGTCATCGCCATCGGAACCACGTTCGTGCTCTCCAACGTGGGGGTGATACCGGCCTCCGCCCCGGTCTACGGCATGGTGTGGTCGTACCTGGTGCCGCTCGCCATTCCGCTGCTGCTGTTCAAGGCCGACCTGAGGCGGATCCTGCGGGAGGCGGGGCCGACCCTCCTGGCCTTCATCGCGGGCGCGGTCGGCACCGTCGTCGGGACCGTGGTCGCCTTTCACCTGCTGCCGCTCGGGGCGGAAGGCTGGAAGCTCGCCGGGATCTTCTGCGCCACCTACGTTGGCGGCTCGATGAACTACGTGGCGGTCGCCGCGGCCCTCAAGCTGCACTCCGGGGATCTGCTGTCGGCCGGGGTAGCGGCGGACAACCTGGTCATGACCCTCTACTTCCTGCTGCTGTTCGCTCTGCCCGAGATTCCGTGGCTGCGCCGGCGCTACCTCGACCGGGTCAAGGTGGCGGACGTCGACAGCAACGGAGGCTACTGGGAGAACAGGGCGATCTCGTTGCACGACCTTGCCGCCTCGGTGGCGATAGCGGCCGCCGCCTGTGCGCTCGGGTATGGAGTTGCTGCCTGGATGGGGTGGCAGGGCGGTGGGATCCTGGTGCTGACCGCGCTCGTCGTGGTCGCGGCCACTCTCTTCCCGCGCCAGATCGGCCGCCTGGGAGGCGCGGAGGAGACGGGGACCCTGCTGATGCAGGTGTTCTTCGCCGCGATCGGCGCCAGTGCCAACATCGGCGTCGTGCTCAGGGTCGGTCCCATTCTGATGGTCTTCGCGGCGACCATCTTGCTCGTGCACCTGGTTCTGATCCTGCTCGCCGGTAAGGCGATGGGCCTCGACCTGGTCGAGATCGTCATCGCTTCCAACGCCAACATGGGCGGCCCGACGACAGCCGCCGCAATGGCGGTTGCCCGGCGCTGGGAGTCGCTCGTGATTCCCGCCATCCTGTGCGGCACCCTGGGCTACGCCACCGCCACCTTCATCGGCGTTGCGGTGGGCCAGTGGCTCCGGTAGGCCCGGATCATCCCAGAGCAGATAATCCCCGCCACGGAAGATCCGCGGCCTGCGGCCGCGCCCCTCGGGGACCGTCAGTCCGTCTTCGAGGGGGACCTCGAGCCGTCCTGCCGGCCCCGAGGGGCCGCTCCGCTCGGATCTGCGTGCTGTTCCATTCGAGAGGGGAGTGAGTCCTTTCCAATTGATAGAAGAAGGATCGCGCAGGAGCGCCCTCTCGCACCACGCCCCTGCGCTCGCTTGGTCGGCACGACCACGAGGTCAGTGCACTCCTCGCTCGCTGGTGGCGAGGCGCGAGGAGAACACCCTGCGCGATCCCGCCTGGACCAGTGTGCCGCGAACGCATGCCCCGTGCGGACTTCGCCCGCAGCTCGCTGCGCGGGCCGGCGGAGCGGGAACGGTGCGATGCGTCGGCTCGCGGCTGCACCCGCCGCGGACACCGGGGAGCTCGTGCTCGGAGGCTTACCCTCAGCGGCCCTCGGGCCAAGCCTCCTGCGCCCGGTCTTCCCGCCGCCCGCGGCGGGATGGCTGCTCGCCTCCTTCCGTTCCGTTCCCGCCCCACCGCGGGACCGTTCCTAGCAAGAGAGCCGGGAGCGGCCCGCGCGATGGCGGAGGTCGCCCTGTCGGGCTGTAGTTGGGATGGACCTGCGGGTCTTGGGCAGCTGCTGAGAATCAGGGTTGACGGGCGTTGTGGGGGGGTATATTACATCATGTCGGTACAACCCATGGTAGAAGGGAGAAACAAGATGTCGATTTCGCGCCGTTTCCGTGCATATTCCGTGGTTCTCGTGGTTGGCATTGTGGCGGTACCAGCCGCAGTGCTATCTGCCGGCGACCTTGCTGCCGGGCTGTCGAAGGTAACGGTTCAGGGCCATCAGGTAGCCGGAGGGAAGTACAGCGTTGCCCTGGAAACTCAACTCTCCCAACCCAACCTATACGATGGGGTATTGGTGTTCGCAGAGCCCTCGCACACACTGCTCTTAGTCCAGAACAACGATCCCAATGGCGGGGTGCAGCTGGGTGAGAATGAGCGTCCGTTGGTGTCAGTTGGCGGGTCGCTGACCGAGAGTGCACCGCAGGTCGTTGTGCGCTACGAGGCATCTGGCGACACCCGGATCGTCGTTCAACTCGCCAGCGGTGCGGAGCGTACTACCGTCTCGGACGCTCGGATAAACGTTGCCGCATTCGAGTTCTCTACGACCTTTTCCAGTGGCGACGGGAATATGCCGATCAGCTACCATCACTGCGCTAGTTGTATCCCGTGTGGAACGATGTGTGTTGACTGCGGAGGCCCTAGGTTTACGGTCGACTGCGTCGGATGCACGATTCACTGTGGATGGTGAGCAGCGCGACCGGCCGAAATCACAATACCGATGCCGTTTCGAGCGCGCGGCTCATGAACTCGTCCATGGCCTCGAGCAGTCCCCGGGGCTCCTTGATCTCGGTCAGGCGGCGGCGTAGCTCGCGGCCGCCGGGCAGCCCGTGCGTGTACTTGCCTATGAACAGCTTGAGCTTGTGTGCCAGGTCCTTGCCCTCGAGCTCGGCGGCCAGGATCCCGAAGTGGTTGCGTACAAGTTCGAATCGGTCGGCGAGGATCGGCTCACGGTAGCTGCCGGTGGCCAGGAGATCGGCGCTCTGGCGGAAGATCCACGGGTTCTTCAGGGTGGTACGGCCGATCATCACCATGTCGCAGCCGGTCTCGCCAAGCATGCGCGCCGCGTCCTCCGGCCGGTCCACATCGCCGTTGCCAATGACCGGAATCGACAGCAGGTTCTTGAGCCGGGCGATCTGCGACCAGTCCGCGGTGCCGCTGTACTGCTGGCGCGCCGTGCGGGGGTG
The DNA here is from genome assembly GCA_964552395.1 of uncultured Thermoanaerobaculia bacterium. GTDB lineage: Bacteria > Acidobacteriota > Thermoanaerobaculia > Thermoanaerobaculales > Sulfomarinibacteraceae > JAJDNH01. Next base: position 4,118 of record CAZKGM010000050.1, read on the forward strand.
GAGGGTCACGGCGTCGACCCCCTCCCCCTCGCAGATCCTGCCGAGCTCGAGGTAGTTGGCCTCGGCCTCGCGGAGCCCCGATCTGAACTTGACGGTCAGCGGCAGCCGTACCGCTTGACGGACGGCGCGGACGATCCGGCGGGCGAGGTCGAGGTCTCCCATCAGCGCAGCGCCGGCGCACCCCTTGAGGACCTTGTTGGCCGGGCAACCCATGTTGATGTCGCAGACGTCGGCGCCCATTTCCTCGACCACGCTGGCCGCCGCGCCCATGCGCTGGGGGCTGGAGCCATAGACTTGGATCGAGATCGGCCGTTCCTGGTCGTGAAAAGGCAGCTTGGCGACCTCGGTGCCGATGCCACGCGTGATCGCCTCCGACGAGATGAACTCCATCGTCACCAGGCCGCAGCCGCCGAGAGTGCGGATGATGCGCCGGAACGGGGAGTCCGTGATCCCGGCCATCGGCGCCAGGACCAGGGGCGGCTCAACGACCAGTGTGCCAACGTATGCCACCCACCGATGATACCCTTTGAGCCCGCAGGGCGGGGAAGGAAGCTACTGCGGCCGCCGATGCGGGGGCCATGGCGGCCCTTCTCAAGTACCGTCCGTCCTCAACGTGGCTCTGCCACGCCTGCGGCGGACGGTGCCTTCGAATGACCACCCTGACCCCCACCTCAGCGACCTCGCGACGCTCCCTTCCCCACCCTGCGGGCTGAAGAACAATACCTACTGACCACACTCTCGAGCTGGCCCACGTTTTGGGGGCCAATCGCGTCAATCTCGGCACAGCGAGCCGGCAGGGGCGTGACCGTGTATCATGTCGGTCGCGCTGCGCGGCGCGCTTGGAGAAGGGGGGAAAGATGGAGCTTCGGACGGTAGACGAGATCCTCGACTTTGCCATCGACAGGGAGCAGGACGCGCACGACCTGTACGCTACGCTCGCCGACAGCGTGAGACGCCCCGGCATGCGCGAGGCGTTCCTCGCCTTCGCCAAAGAGGAGGCGGGTCACAAGGCGAAGCTGATCAGTATCCGGGAGGGGATCCTGCCGGAGTTCGAAACCGAGAAGATCCAGGACCTCAAGGTAGGCGAGCTGCTCGAGGACGTGCAGCCGACCCCGGGCATGAACTACCAGCAGGCGTTGCAGCTCGCGATCAAGGCGGAGCAGCGGGCCCACGACCTCTACACGGGGCTCGCGGCCGCCACGGATGACGCGACGCTCCGCTCGGTCTTCGATGGTCTGGCTCAGGAGGAGACCAAGCACAAGCTGTTTTTCGAGACCGAGTACGACGAGGTCGTGTTGGAGGGCAACTAGCTGAGCCAGCAGGCCGGGAAGAGGAAGCTACTGCGGCCGCCGATGCAAGGGCCATGGCGGCCCTTTTCGGCCCCCGTCCGTCCTCAACGTGGCTCTGCCACGCCTCCGGTGGACGGGGACCTCGAATGACCACCCTGACCCCTGCCTCGACGCCCTCGCGACGCTCCCTTCCCCGTCCTGCGGGCTGGAAGAAACTCCTCACGACTACTGGTGCCGCCGTCAGGCGAGGAGGGAGCTGTCTTTCGCTCCAAGGAGTCGGAGCCGTCCCCAAAGCGGGGCGGTGCTGTCTCCAGCAACAGCGACAACGGTCAGCGGCAGGGACAGCGGCAGCAGTCAGCGCCGGTGCCAGGTATGGCGCCGGCGGCAGGTCTGCCTCCGGGTCGTTCGGCGGGGAAGATCGCCGGTGGCCACCCCATGTCAAGGGCAAGCCGGGCCAAGGCCCGGTGCTTCGCACCCTTGACGTGATTCTCTTCTTCATCACCGGGGAGGAGACTAACCACGGATCTCACGGATTTCACCGATTTGAAAAGGGGGCGCCGGCGGCTCGTTGTGGATTCGAGATGATCTGAGCCGACCGGCAGCAGGCTGGACGCGCGGGGCTGCAAACAGACCGTCAATCCACCTCTTCTAATCCGTGTAATCTGTGTAATCCATGGTTGTCCTTCCTGGCGGCTCCGACGACCTCGTAGCCCTCGGTGGCGCAGCGGCCGACCTAGCGTGTGTGACCTGTGCGGCAGGAAGGCGACCGCTACTGGGTCGGTTGTGAGTCGGAGTCGTTGTCACTCTCCCGGCGCCCGGCCGGGGGGTTGGGGACGGCTCACGTGGGCACGCCGAGCTTGGGCAGCAGCCAGCGCTGCAGCACGAGGTAGGCGGCCATCACGAGAATGAAGATCAACCACTGCTCCATCGCTTCTCCTGACAAGGATGAGGATACACCGGAGCGGTTGGTTCGAGTGCGGGGATGTTTTTCTGGCGCTCCAGCGGGCGCGCGGTCCAAAGCGACCGCACGTCTCGCGTCTCCGGCGGTCGCACGGCCACGAGAAGCGATCAACGCCTTCACGGCGACCGCCGGAGCCTGCTCGAGCCGCCTCCCACGTCGCTGAGGCCGTTCTCTGACCGCCAAGGGCCGAGGACCCCCCCCCTTGACGTTTCTCGCCAGTGCATGCGGCTCGTGAACGCTCTCCAGAGAAACATCAAGGACGGTACGCCCGTTTGAGCGTCAGATGCTCTGGAGCGAACTGCGGTCGGGTTCTTCGGGTGGGTGGGGGATGCGTTTCCCGTTTCCCGTCTTCCGTTTCCCCGGATGGGCGGGCGGGGGAACCTAATCACCTAATCACTCAATCACTTCGTTAGCTGCCGGCCGGGCGGGGGCCCCTGGCTCGCTGGGGCCTAGATAATCTGCTCGACGCCCCACACGATCATCTTCATCTTCTTCATGCACTCGGCGCAGTAGCGCTTGATGTCGTCGACCAGCGGCTGCAGCCTGTCCGCCGGCAGCACGGTGAACACGATCGACGATGTCTTGGGGAAGGCGCGCGAGCCCATGCGAACCCCGCTCTCGCCGACCCCATGCACTTGGGGGATCTCTGTGTAGCCGACGATCTCGTTGCGGTTGAGGAGAACCTCGAGCTCCTCCTTGTGGGAGCTGTCGACGATGATCATGAGCATCTTCATGTGCGCCTCCATGGGCGGCAGCCGGAGAGGGAGGCAAGAGCAGGCCGAGGGCGCCGCTCAATCCGTCTCGCGTCAGCCATGTTTCAGACCCAGCTTCCTGAAGATCGCCATCGCCGGGCACCACCTGGTGAACGCCGACTGCAGCAGGTTGAGGCCGACGAACGCGGTGAACAGGTACCAGTAGGGGTTCACCCAGTGCCCGAGGGCGAGGGACAGCAGGATGAAGAACCCTGCAGTGGCTCGAAGCGCTTCGTTGACTGTCATATGGGACCTCCCTTGGCAGTTGTCCGAGTTCAGTCTTCCCCGATTCTGACTACCTTCTCAGGGCCGACGGTTTTCAGGTACATGTAGTACAGCAACGGAATCACCACCAGGGTCAAGATGGTGGAGACGACAACGCCCGAGATGAGGGCCGTGGCGAGGCCCTGGAAGATGGGATCGAGGAAGATGACGGCGCCGCCTACGACCAGGGCGGCGGCGGTAAGCACGATGGGGCGGAAGCGAACGGCGCCGGCCTTGATCACTGCGTCCTCGAGGTTCTCGCCCGCCTCCAGCTCGAGGTTGATGAAGTCGACCAGGAGGATGGAGTTGCGGACGATGATGCCGGCGAGCGCGATAAAGCCGATCATCGAGGTGGCGGTGAAGAAGACGTGCAGCAGGCCGTGTGCGGGCAGGATACCGATCAGGGTCAGCGGGATCGGTGCCATGATGATGAGCGGCGTGACGAACGACCGGAACCACCCAACCACCAACACGTAGATGAGGACCATGACGACGCCGAACGCGATCCCCATGTCGCGGAACACCTCGTAGGTGATTTGCCACTCGCCGTCCCACTTCATGATGTAGCGAGTCGGATCGGTCGGCAGATGGGTGGAGATGACCGGTAGCTTCTCGCCCAGCGGCGTGACGATCGACGACATTCGGTGCTCCATGTTGAGGATTGCGTACACCGGCGACTCGGCCTGGCCAGCGACTTCGCCCACGACGTACGTGACCGGCCTCATGTTCTTGTGGTACCGGAAGCGCTCCCTGGTCGATTCGTGGACCGTAACCAGCTCGGCGAGCGGCACCATGCGGCCGTCGCTGCCATGGACCGACAGCTGCAGCAGGTCGTCGAGGTGCGAGCGTTGGGCGCGATCGAGACGGAGGACGATCGGTATCGGCTCCCGCGACGTTGGCACGTGTGCGAGCCCGGCATCAGCCCCGGCCAGCGCCACCCTCAGGGTGCGGACGACCTGCTCGGGGTTGATGCCGGACCGGATCGCTTTCTCGCGGTCCACCTCCACCTGCCAGCGAGGCGAGGCGGCCTCGACGTACCAGTCGACGTCGACCACACCGGGCGTGCTCTCGAAGACGGCCCGCACCTGCCTGGCGACGTCCAACCGCCCCTTGAGGGTCGGCCCGTAGACCTCGGCCACCAGCGTCGACAGGACCGGCGGCCCGGGCGGCACCTCTGTGACCTTGACGTTGACGCCGAGCCGCTTGCCGAGCGGTGCGACGATCTTGCGGATCTTCTTTGCCAGCTCGTGCGACTTGGTGCTTCGCTGGTGCTTGCCGACCAGGTTCACCTGGATGTCGGCGACGTTGGCACCGCGGCGCAGGAAGTAGTGACGTACGAGGCCGTTGAAGTTGAACGGCGCCGAGGTGCCGACATAGACCTGGTAGTCGGTCACCTCCGGCAGGCCGCGGAAAGTGCCGGCGATCTCGCGGGCGGCCGCGTTCGTCTGCTCCAGCGTGAAGCCCTCCGGAGCATCGATCACAACCTGCAGCTCGGACTTGTTGTCGTACGGGAGCATCTTCACGGTCACGAAACGGATGAAGACGGTCGCCACGGACAGCCCGAGGAGGACCACGACCGTGAGCAGGAAGCCGTAGCGCAGAGTGCGGGAGCTGATGAGCGGGGTCATGACACGTGCGTAGAGGCGATGGAGGCGTGTCTCCTCGTCGGTCTCGCGGTCGGGAGACAGGCCGCTCTCCTCGAGCTCGGCCTCCGCCTTCTTGTGAAACAGCTTGAAGGTGAGCCACGGAGAGATCACGAACGCAACCAGGAGCGAGAACAGCATTGCCGCCGAGGCGTTGATCGGGATCGGGCGCATGTACGGCCCCATCAGCCCCGATACGAAGGCCAGCGGCAGCAGCGCTGCGATGACCGTGAAGGTGGCGAGGATCGTCGGATTGCCGACCTCATCGACGGCGTACACCGTGGCCAGACGCGGGTGGGCCCACCTGAGCTCGTAGTGCCGGTGGATGTTCTCGACGACCACGATCGCGTCGTCGACGAGAATGCCGATGGCGAAGATGAGCGCGAACAGCGTGACCCGATTGAGGGTGTAGCCGAAGAAGTAGGAGGCCGCCAAAGTGAGCGCGAGTGTCACCGGCACGGCGACGGCGACGACGATCGCCTCACGGCGGCCGAGGGTCAGCCCCATGAAGAGAACGACCGCCAGGGTCGCGATCAACATGTGGTCGATGAGCTCCGATGACTTCTCGTCGGCCGTGGACCCGTAGTCCCTGGTCTTGGTGACGCGGATATCGGAGGGAATCAGGCGGCCCTGAAGGCCGTGGATCAGATGGTCCAGGTCCTTGACGAGGACAACTGCGTTGGTGCCGGGCTTCTTGGCAACGGCGATGGTGACCGCAGGGGTGTCGAGGCCTGCCCTAGCGATTCCCCTGTCCGGCGCCGCTGGGCCGGAGCCCATCCAGACGTAGTCGCTCGGCTCCTCGGGGCCATCCTTGACAGTCGCCACGTCCTTGAGGTAGACGGCATGACCGCCATAGACCCCCACCACCACGTTGCCGACGTCCTCCGAGGTGCGCAGGAACGAGCCGACGTCTACTGGGATCTCTCGGTCGAGCACCGACTCGTCGCCCGCCGGCAGCCTCCAGTTGAAGCCGCGCAGCGCCTGGTATGCCTGGAGGACAGAAACGTTGAATGAGGCCAGCCGCTCGCGATCGAAGTCGACCCGAACCACTCGTCGCTGACCGCCGATCACCCACACCTGGGCGACCCGCGGGTGGCGGGTCAGCTCGACCTTGAGCTCGTCGGCGACACGTCTGAGCTCGCTTGAGGTGGCGTGCTCGCTCCACAGGGTGTAGGCGACTACCGGCACGTCGTCAATCGTGCGCGGCTTGACCACGGGCGGCATCATGCCGTCCGGCATCTTGTCCATGGCGGAGGAGATCTTGGTGTGCACCCGCACCGCCGCCTGGTCGGGGTCCGAGCCGACCAGGAAGCGGACAATGATCATGCCGCCGGACGGCTGCGACGTCGAGTAGATGTAGTCGACGTTCGGGATCTCGTAGAGGAGCTTCTCGAGCGGGGTGATCACGCGGTGCTCGACCTCCTCGGCGGTTGCGCCGGGGTAACCGACCATCACATCGATCATCGGTACCTTGATCTGGGGCTCCTCCTCTCGGGGTGTGATCATCACGGCGAAGGCACCGAGGAGAAGGGAGAAGACCACGATGAGTGGTGTCAGCTTGGACTCGAGGAAGGCCTTCGCCATCGAGCCGGAGGCGCCGAGCGGGCGGCGGGTCATCTTCAACCGCAGTGCCTCGCGGCGCGCTCGCTCAATGTCCGGGGGAGGACCCTCGTCTGGCTCGGCATGCTGGGACTGGTCGGTGCCGGGGGAGTAGTCCTCGTGGTCGCTCATTGCGCCACCTCCACAGGGGTGCCGTCCGCCACCGGGCCCGGAGCGTCAAGCACGATCCGGTCACCGGCTGAAAGCCCTGACAACACCTCGATCCTGCCGTCCGGCAGTGAGGCCCCGGTGGTCACGGCGCGGGTGCGGGCGGTCCCCTCGCCGGACAGGACGACCACCAGCTGGAGCCCCCCGCGGTCAAAGACCGCGGTGGCCGGGATTGCCAGCCGTTCGGTGACGTCCCCCGGGAGCTCGGCTCGTGCCGACGTCCCGGAAGCAACATCGAGCCCGTCAACCGAAACCTTGACGGTGAAGGTGTGGGTCGCGGGATCAGCGGCGGGCACGATCTCATCGACAGTGCCTTCGACGGTGCCCAGGTCGGGGCGGGTATCGAAGCGCACGGCCAGCTTCTGGTCCCTGTGGACGCGGCGGATGTCGGCCTCGCGGATGGTCAGCCAGATCTTGCGGCCCGACAGTGACTCGACGCGGACCAGCTGCCGGCCCGGCGCCGCCAGGTCACCCACGTCGACCAGCCTGCTCACGATGCGGGCCGCGAAGGGGGCGCGGACGACGGCCTCGGCAGCCACCGACGATGCGGCCTCGACTGCGCCCTGCGCCTGCTTGACGGCGCCCAGCGCCTGCTCGTGCTGCATGTGCGCCATGTCGAGCTCGAGGTCGGAGGCCGCATGCTCCTGGTGGAGCTGCTCGAACCGCCTGGCGTTCTTTTCGGCCAGGGAAAGCGCCGCCTCGGCCTGCGCCAGCGCACCCTTGGCCTGTGCCACCTGTCCCTCGCTCGTCTGTGGCTGGATCTCGACCAGGGGCTGGCCCTTCTTCACGACATCCCCGGCATCCACCTTGGTGGCGATCACGGGTCCGATGACCCGACTCGACACGAAGGACTCACGGGAGGGCTGAACGATGCCGTAGATCTCGATCGGCTTGGCGTCGCGAACCGCTTCCACCGCGGCAACGTGGCCGGAGATAGGTGGGAGCTTAGCCGGAGCGCTTGGCGCCTCGGAGCCACAGGCGGCGGTCAGACCGGTGGCCAGCCCAAGAAAGGAAACGGTCAACAGCGTGCTGGTTTTCATCGGTTCTCCTCCTTGGAGGCAGTGCCTCCAGGGCTAACAAGGTCGATCAGCGAGGTACCCGAAGCGAAGTAGAGTCGGTAGGCGCTGAGCGCGAGGTCATAGCGGGCGACCAGCTCGCGGACCTCGGCTTCCCGCAGCTGGGTCTCGGCGTCGAGCAGGTCGATCATCTTGTCCAGACCCTGCTTGAAGCGCTGCTCTCGCACCCGCAACGACTCCTTGGCCGCGTCGAGGGAGGCGAGAGCAGTGTGGCGACGTGCGTGAGCGGTGCTGAGATCGTCCCAGGCCTGCTGGACCTGGAGGCGAACGCCCTCCTCGAAGCGGCGGACGTTGGACTCGAAGGCAGAGCTCTGGTACCGAGCCGCGGCCTGGGCGGCGCGATCCGAGCCGCCGCGGAAGAGGTTGACTTTTGCGATCGCCATGATCGCCCCCGAGTCGCCGTGGGTGCCGAAGAGGGAGTGGTCGTAGAGGTCGTAGCGGCCGACCAGGGCGACCTCCGGCAGCCAACCTGAGCGGGCCACCTTCTCTTCGAGGCGGCCGGCCTCGAGCTTGCGGCGAGCAGCGCCGAGGTCGCGACGCTGGTCGAGAGCGGCGTCAATCCAGTGCGTCATGTCATCCCCGACCGTCGGCGGGGAGGGGAGCGGTGCCAGTGTCTGGTGGGCCGTCTGATCGACGCCCATCTGAAAGTCGAGGGCGGCCTCGGCGAGGCGGCTGCGGCTCGATGCCTGCTCAACCAGCTCATCCATGTGCGCGAGATAGACCTTCGCCTTGAGGACCTCGGCCTGAAGGATCATGCCCTGTGCGGCGTACTTTTCGGCCAGGCTGACGTGTGTGGCGGTGGTTTCGCGCGCCGTCTTCAGCAGGGCGGTATACTCCCGGGCCTTCGCGAGGTTCGTGAAGGCGGTCACGGTGTCGAAAGCGACCTGCTCCTCGGCACGGCTGTGTGTGAGCTTCTCCGCAGCGGCCATCAGCGTTGCCTGACCGATGCGTGCCGACAGCTTGCCGCCGGTGTAGAGCGGCTGCACGACCTCGAGACGCGTCATCCAGGTGGTGACCGGCTGTGGGTTGTTGGGGTTCGACTGCGCGAAGCTCGGGAAGTCGAAACGCTCCTGGTTGAGCTGGAAGGCAAAGGCCTCGGCGGGGTTGTCGGTACGGTCGTACATCTCGGTCAGATCCACCCGCGGCAGCCGAAAGCCCTTGGCCTGTCGTGCCCGCGCATCCGCGGCGTCGGCGCTCGATCGCGCGGCGGCCACTGCGGGGTTGTGTTGGAGGGCGGTACGAACGGCCTGGCTGACGGTGAGCGGGGCTTCTCCGGCGGCGGCAAAGGAGGCCACGATCAGCATCTGGCCGAACAGAGCGGTGGTTTTTCGTCGCATGGGCAACCTCCCCGTTGTCCCGCCGGGTGGGCAGGAGTCTGACCGCCCGGCATATCACTCCATATAACCATTTAAGAATATACGGAAACATCGACTCATGTCAACCCCCGGAAAGCAAGCGTCACTCGCCCATCGCCGGTTGTCCGCCGTCACGCAGGCGGGTGCGCCGGGTCCTCCTCCTCGCTAGCTGCCGGTAGGATCAACGTCGCGGTGCTGCCGTGGCCGGGCCCCTCACTGGCCAGCCAGAGTCTGCCGCCCATCAGCTCGGCCAGGCGTCGTGAGATCGTCAGACCCAGGCCGGTGCCACCATGCCCCCGGGTCGTCGAGCCATCCACCTGGTAGAACGAGCTGAACACCTTCTCGAGCTCCTGCCTGGGGATTCCGATGCCGGTGTCCTGCACCGTCACGATGACGTTGTCGGCGTCTTGCCTGGCGGCAAGCTGCACGTTCCCCTCGGGCGGTGTGAACTTCAGCGCGTTGGACAGGAGATTGGTGACGATCTGGCGCGCACGATCCGGGTCCGCCCAGACTTCCAGATCGTCGACGGGCGGCCGCACCTCGAGTTGGATGCCGTGGCCGTACATCTGCTGTCTGAAGAGGGAGTCGAGATCGGTCAGCAGATGACGGATCCCCACCCGCTGCGGGTGAATCTCGAGCCGTCCGGCCTCGATCTTGGCAAGGTCGAGAACGTCGTTGATCAGCTCGAGAAGGCGCTGGGCCGACGTGTGCGCAATGCCAAGGTACTGGCGTTGTCGCTCGGCGTCGCCGGCACGTCCGTCGAGGATCAGGCGCAAGAAGCCGAGGATCGAAGTCAGCGGCGTACGTAGCTCGTGAGAGGTGTTGGCGAGGAACTCCGACTTGAGGCGGGACGCCTCCAGAGCGACCCCCCGCTGCTCATCCAGCTCGCGCACGAGCTCCGCGAGATGGATCGCACCGCCGAGGAGGGCGCTGATCTGTATGAGAATGTCCACATCTTCCGAGGAAAGCTCGATACGGCGGTCTGCGGCGCCGGCGACAACGCCCACCACGTGCCCTCCGGCCAGCAGCGGCAGGTACAGAACCTGCTCGATGCCGAGGCGGCCCGGCGACGACATCGGGAACACGTCCTCGGCGTCGGCGAAGCGAGGGTAACCGTCGCGAAAGCTGTCCCATGCAGGGTGGTCGCCAGCCGGCAGCGACTGTCTGAACAAGGCGCCGGCACCGCTGCCGAGGACGACCTCGGGGCGCAACGCCGCACCGTCCGGCGAGGCTCTGAGGAGGCAGACGGCCGTCAGGGGCAACAGTTCCGAAGCCAGCGCCAGGAACCGCTGAAGGATCTGTTCCTCGGCTGTCTCTCCGGCCACGGTCTGCGCCAGGTTGGTGAGGAGCGCCAGGCGTTCCTGGCGATCCTCGGCCGTTCGGCGAGCGACGTGAAGCTCAGAGATGTCGGCTGCCACCAGCTGCACCCTCGACTCATCCTCGACCGGGTCGTGGCCCAGCTCTGCCCGAACGGTCAGCCAGTGAACGCTGCCATCGAGGTCGGTGGCGCGCACGACTCCGGACCAGCTCTCACCCTCCTCCTCCGCCAGGGAATGGACGGCGCGCTCCAGCTCCTGCGTATCCTCACCGAACAGCCGCGCCGACCAGCGCTCCCAGCCCACACCCTGGCTCAGACCGGGTGGGACGCCGAGGAGGCGGGCACAGCTACGGTTCGCATACCGGAGCTGCCCGGATCTGTCGAGGGTGAGGACCGCGACCGGGAGACTGTCGAGCAGCACCTCGACCCTCTTCCCGAAGTTCTTCAGGCGTCCGGCCAGCCCTGCCTGTCGGGAGACTAGCCCGACGTTCTCGACGACGGCAGCGGCCAGGGGAATGGCAAGACCGAAGGTGAACAGGACATGGCCCCACATGAACGGCGAGTCGTAGGGCCATTGGGACCAGGCGAGGTCGGCATGCGCCGCCCCAATGACCAGAAACGCAACCGCGAGCCAGATGTCGCGCTGGAGGCGGAGACGGAGGGCGTTGAGCAGTGAGTATGCGGCGCCGACAAGGAACAAGGTGCTGAGTCCAACGCCGTAGGCGGAGGGTGTCGCGATGCCAAAGTGGAGCCCGACGACGACCGCCAGGAAGCTGGCGAGGGCGACTGCGGCGCCGAAGAAGGAGGCGGTCAGCACGAGGGACCTCCGGTAGGCCAGCCTCGAGGCCGCGAAGTAGAGGAGGATGAGGCCGGCCGCCAGCTCGGTCACGACCCAGGAGACCCTCGTCACCATCGATACGACGAGGAACGACGGGTGGATCAGCTCGAGCGCGAGGCGGGCGACGAAGTGGAGGCCGACGACCAGGAAGACCAATCCGACCCAACGTTCGCCGCCGTCGTTGAGGATGCGGGCCCTGAGACGGAAGAAGATGGCGGCAACCAGGCAGAGCGCCGCAGAAACGCTGCAAAGTAGCAAGAACTCGGTCCGGTCGCCGTTCCAGGTATAGGCGAGCTGGAGCAGCGCCACTGTCGTGGTCACGACCAGTGCGATGACGACAGCCGTCGCTGCCGCCTCCGGGCTACCCGGCGTTGGAACAACGAATACCCTGGTGGGGACTGTCATCTCTACGAGATTACCATCGCCTCCCAGCGGCGGTGGTGAGGGCGCCGGTCACGAAGAGCGGATCCTCACGGGGTACTTGTCTCGTGGATGCCGCGGGGGCCTTCCTGGGCTGCGATGTACGGGCTTTTCTCAACAGTGTGCGCTTCGAGCGAGGATGCGGAGCGGTCTGGAGCAACGGGGTCTTGCCAGGGCCGGCCGGGCGGAGGAACCACGCGTGAGGGGCCCTGTCGGCCGGCCCGAGCGCCTACTTGGTCAGCTTCGTGTAGTCGGCGAGAACCTCTTCCGCGTGAGAGGCCGGGGTCACATCCGGATACGCCTTCACTACCTTGCCGTCAGGCCCGACGAGGTACGAGATGCGTTTCGGCACCGGGAGCACGGCGCGAGCAGCGCCTACCTGCTTGGCGAGCGCATGGTCCGTGTCCGACAGGAGCAGGAAGGGGAGGTGGTACTTCTCGGCGAACGCGAGGTTGGCCTTGGGGGTGTCATACGAGACCCCGAACACCTTGAGCCCCGCGGCCTCGACTGCAGGCCAGCTGTCTCGGAATGCGCAGGCTTCCTTGGTGCAGCCCGGAGTATTGGCCTTCGGGTAGAAGTAGACGAGGTAGTACGATCCGTGGAGGGCCTCGCTGGAAACGGTGGAGCCGTCCTGGGCAGTGAGAGTAAACTCGGGGAAGGGCATCCCTGGTTGCAGCATGTCGCCTCCAAATGCGGGAACGGCCAGCGTCGCGAGCGCTACGGCGGCGGTAATCAAACTGTGACGAACCATTGCGACCTCCTGACCTGTCAATGTCAGGAACTGTGGAGCGGCGGGTGTACATTCCCACCTGGGGACAGTAGCCCCAAAGATCAAGGCGTGGTTTGCTATGCTGGGCTCGGAGAACCAGAGACGGAGCGGACGTGACCATGAGGCTGAACTGGGTGGATCTGGTCAGCGCCCTCGAGCATCGCGGAGGGGGCCAGTACGGTGTCGATCCTGCGAACGGCCGCGTGCGGTTTTTCGATGTGCACGAGCTGGAGTCCGATGATCCACGGGAGCTTCTGGACACCGACCGTTTCTTGATGGTGGACCCGATAGCGGAGTGGACGCTCCAGGTCTGGATAACCGAGTATGCCAAGACCTTCGGCAGGCCGGAGCTTGCCGACGCGGCGGATGCTCCTCACCCCACCCGGGAGGTTCGGCGCCGGCTGGCGGGCGATGCTGCAGGCCTCGCCGAGTGGAGCGATTACTACCGCGGGCGCCTGCAGGAGGCCGCCGAGACGTGGGCGTCGGCGATCGGGCTGGCACCGGAGAATCACCCGCCGTGGTCGGATCCGGAGACGTAAGAACGGCCACCGAGGAGGGAAGTCAGCTGACCGGCATGGACGTGCGCGATCGAAGAGGTCTGTCGGTGCTGCCCTCCGCCCCGGTGCCTGCGGTTTCGGGATGGACCGTCAGCGCCAGCTACCCGACTCCCAGCGACCGCTCTGCGGAGACGAGGCAGAAGAACCTCTTTGGTCTGGTTCTCGCCCTGCTCCTGCTGATGGGAGTGACAACGCTCATCGTGAGCCTGTGGTGGGCGCCGCGGGCGCCGCGGGCGCCGGCAGCGATCGCGGCCCTGGCCGTCCTGGCGTTGGTGGTCGAACTCTTCCCGTCTCGTGGGTCGACCGTGCACCTCTCCCTCGGCGCGGGCTTCCTGCTGGCAGCCTGTCTTCTCGCCGGTCCAGTGGCCGGGGCGGCTGCTGTCGGCATCGTGACCCTCCTGTGGTCGCTCGGACTGGAGTGGCTGCCGTGGTTGAGAGCAGCTGAGAGCCCGTCGCTTGCCGCGAGTCTGACGCGGATCTGCTTCCGTACCGGTGCCAGCGCCGCAGTGTACCTGGTGTCGGCTTGGGCGACCTTCTCGATACTGGCGGTCCGACCCCCGGTGTCAGCAGTCACGGTGGAGAACCTGCTGGCCGCGCTGGTGCTGACCGTCGCAGTCTACCTGGTTCATCATGTTCTCAACCTCGGGGTTGCCGCTTCATCTGGCGTCGGGGTCGCAGAGGCGTTGCGAACGGTGGTACCTCGGTCAACGCTCGCCGAGCTCCTGGCCGCACCCGCGAGCCTGCTGCTCGTGGTGGCACTCGAACGGCTCGGTTTAGGCATGTTCGGCCTGATGGCGCTGCTGTACATGGGAACGATGGTCCTCGCGTGGCGTGGCGGCGTCGACCGCGACAGCCTCCGCCGCCGGCTCGCCGATCTCGAACGGCTGCACCGCGCCGGCGAAGCGCTGTCCGGAACCTTGGAGCTCAGCGAGGTGATCCGCCGCCTTCACCTCACGATCTGCGATGTCGTACCCTTCGTCACGATGCTCCTTATCCTCGAGGAGGCTGGTGGGCGGGCGGCTCAGGTCTACGCATTCGATGCCGAGGGCAGGCGGAGGGAGATCCAGGGCGACGTGGTGATCAAGACCCAGGGCCGCCCTGAGGGCCTGCAGGCAGACCCCGAAGGGGGCGGTGTTCTCATCAAGGACCTTCCGGTCAGCGGCGCCGCGACGGCCCGTCTGCGCCTGGACTTCAAGAAGGGGTTCGTGCCGACCGGCCAACGGCTTGCCCTGCTGGACACGGTGTGCCGCCAGGCCGCTGCGGCTGTCGGCAACGCGCAGCTGTACCGGCTGGCGAACACCGACCCCTTGACTGGTCTGGCGATCCGACGCTACTTCGAACGTGCTCTGCGGCTCATCGCGGCACGCGGTGAGCAGTTTGCCGTGATCATGCTCGATCTGGACTGGTTCAAGCGCATCAACGACGAGCTCGGACATCGTGCGGGAGACGAGGTGCTGCTCGATCTGGCGGGAGTCTTGGAGGGCTCTCTCCGTGTCATGGACATTGCGGTCCGGTACGGCGGTGAGGAGTTCGTGGTGCTGCTTCCGGGTGCCAGCTCACCGGAGGCGGCTGCCGCGGCCGAGCGGATCCGGCGTACGCTGGAGCAGCGCACAATCCTGGTCGGCGGACGGGTGGTCCGCTACACGGCTTCGTTCGGGGTAGCTGGCACCGGAGACGAGGCACGGCCAGGCGATCCGATGGAGATTGTGTGGCGAGCAGACGCCGCCCTTCTCGCAGCCAAGCGGTCGGGTCGGAACCAGGTCGTGACGGCTGCATCTCTGTGACAGGTGAGGACGCCGCAAACGTCTCTTCCCATGGCCCGGGTCACCGTCTCGCCGCCGCTGCATGTCTCCCGGATTCGGAGACTGGGGAGGCACTCTGCCGTCCGACCTGGTGGTTACCACGCTCTTCGTCGAACCCGGTCATGGAGCACCGGAGTCGGGGGCTAAGTCTCGGCAGGAAACTGACAGGGCCGATGCCTTGACCGGTTCGGTGGCCCGGTGTACGGTGGCGGGAGATCAACGCTACGTGGAGGTACCATGGCAGGGAAAGCCGATCTCGTTGACAGAATCGCGGAGCTGACGGGAATACCGAAGACGCGAGTGGCCCTGTGCTATGACAGCATCTTCGAGCTGATCGGAGACTCGTTGCGCGGTGGCGATAAGGTCACCGTGCCGAACTTCGGCACGTTCCAGGTCTCTGAGCGACCCCAGCGGCAGGGGCGGAACCCGGCGACTGGCCAGCCGATGACAATCGCGGCTTCAAAAAGCGTTCGCTTCAAGCCGTCGAAGAACCTCAAGGAACAGCTCTAGCCCGTTCTATACATGGGCGGCCGCGGCAGGACCGGAGGCGCGATACGGACGTCTCGCCGGAAGACGGCTGCTGGACGTGTGGCTCATGATCAGTGGACCTCGAGGCGTCTCCCGAGGAGGAGAGAGATCTGCTGGTCGAGGGACAGGGCGGGCTCCTGCGTCTGCTCTTCCCACGGCCAGTGGACCACCGGTACAGCTCGCTCGTCGAGCTGGATGCCGTTTTCGACGGCAGCGGTGACGACCCGCAGCGGGACGCCCTGCTGTGCCCTCAAGCGGACTGCGACCCCGACGGAGGATCCGGGGAGGCCCTCTCTTCCGAGGCTCGCCCGCTGTTCGGCAAGGTCGTACATGAGACGGCCCATGGGGGAGTTCCACTCGGCGAGGCGTGCCCGGGTCCGCGGGTTCATGCGGGCCGTTGTCAGGTCGCCAAGGTGGAGCGAGAATCCCTGCTGTCCCATCGCCGATGCGGCGGTTGCCAGCACGATCACGAGGATCAACGCTCGGCGCATTCGAGCCTCCCTTCACTACTGTAAACCCTCGACGGGCGCTTGGCCATCCCGCTGTTCGGCGGCTCGAGCACCGCTTCTGGACCTGAGATTCGGGGTGGGGGAGTGTGTATGAAACGACTCCTGATTCTCGCTGTGCTGGCGCTGCTTGCAGCTCCAGCGTGGGCCGATAACGAGCCTGTGGAGGTCGTCAACTACGAGATCCAGGTTCGGCTGGATCCGGAGCACCACATGTTGCACGGCACCGAGGTCGTACGCTGGACGAACACGGCTTCGGCGCCGACCGGTGAGCTCTGGTGGCACCTCTACCTCAACGCCTTTGCGAGCTCCGAGACCACGTTCATGCGTGAGCTCGGCCGTCGCTTCCTCCGCGGCGGGCCTGTGCGCGAGATGCACTGGGGTTGGACCCACGTCACGGCCATGAGCCTCGAGGACGGCACGGATCTGCTGCCGCAGATGAGCTTCGAGCGTCCCGACGACGGCAACCCGGACGATTACAGCGTAGTGCGGGTCAAGCTCCCCCACGCCGTTCCGCCCGGAGGGTCGGTGTTGGTCCACCTCTCCTTCGAGGCGCAGCTGCCCAAGGTCGTCGCCCGCAGCGGCTGGGCGGGCGATTTCCACCTGATCGGCCAGTGGTTCCCGAAGCTCGCCGTCTACGAGGACGCGGGTCAGCGGGGGCGCCCGGCGGCCGGGTGGAACTGCCACCAGTACCACGCCAACTCCGAGTTCTACGCCGACTTTGGGAGCTTTACCGTCACGGTAACGGTGCCGGAGGAGTGGGTCGTCGGTGCGAGCGGGGTCGAGTTGTCTCGCCGCAACGTCGAGGCCGGAACTTCGCGAGAGATCCAGGTCACCTATCGGGCCGACCGCGTCCACGACTTCGCGTGGATGGCGGCGCCCGCCAGCTTGATGGACGTCGTGGAGGAGGAGTTCGATCCCGGGCGCGATGTGCCCGCGCCATGGCTCACAGAGGCATCTCGCCTGCTGGGGCGCAGCGCCTCGGAGCTCGAGCTGCCGCCCGTCAAGCTCCGCCTGTTGATTCCCCATTCGCAGAGGTTCCTGGCCGACCGAACGCTGCTGTCGGCGCGGCTCGGGATCGCCTGGTACGGGCTCCACTACGGTCCCTACCCGTACCCGCAGCTCACGATCGTCGACCCGCCGATCACCGCGGGCGAGGCCGGCGGCATGGAGTACCCGACTTTCATCACAACAGGGGGAAGCCGCTGGCTGCGGTACCCGCCGGCGAAGTGGGTCCCCCTCGTCGAGATGGTGACCATCCACGAGTTCGGTCATCAGTACTTCTACGGTCTCCTCGCCTCCAACGAGTTCGAGGAGGCATGGCTCGACGAGGGTTTCAACAGCTTCGCCGAGGCCTCCTGCTCGGCGGCTGCGATGCGTGACCACCTGTTCCCCGACGTTCCGTTCTACAACCCATGGACAGGTAACCGTGCCTCGATCCTCTTCCGCACCATTCCCGTCAAGGTGGACCGGTTCGCCTGGGCGTTCCGCACCAGGAACGACTACTCGACCGCCAGCTACCCGAAGACTGCCGTGGTTCTCAAGACCCTGCAGGGGTTGGTCGGGCCCGAAGCCTTCGCTCGCGCCATGCGGACGTACGCCGAGCGCTTCCGCTTCCGTCATCCGGGCGGCGATGACTTCATTGCGACCTTCAACGAAGCCGTGGGCGCGGACTACACCTGGTTCTTCGACCAGGCCCTACGCGGACAGAAGTTCGCGGACTTCGCCGTGCTGCGGGTCAGCCAGCGGAAGGTTGGGGAGCCCGATGGTTACGAGTGGAGGGACGGCTCGTGGGAGGAGATCGGGAAGACTGAGGAGAGCAAGCCGACTCCGGTAGCCGGGCCCGACCCGACCGGCGGAGAGACGTCGGGCACCAAGCCGGCTGCCGGCGAGCATCAAGCCGAAGGTCAGAAGAAGTGGAAGGTTGCGGTAGATATCGGCCGTCGCGGCGATCTCGAGGGCCCGGTGGACGTCGAGCTGGTATGGGACGACGGCACCCGGGAGCAGCGAACCTGGGACGGGCGGGACAGATGGGTGGAGTGGACGTGGACGGCGCCCCATCGGCTCGAGCGGGTGATCGTCGATCCGAAGGGCGTGTGGGCGATGGAAGGACACCGTGAGAACAACTACTGGAGCGCGAAGGCGCTAGCCTCCAAGGGGCTTCGTCGCCTATGGTGGGTTGGCGACGCTCTCGCGCTGGTGGGCCTGCTGGCCCTGCCTTGGAGCTGACATGAGCGAGGCGAGAAACAGGGTATCGCTGCGCTACGGTGCGAGGCAGGCGATCCAGATGTGGCGGCTGGTGGCGGCCGTCTGGCTGGTGCCGATGGTGCTGGGAGCTCCCGTGGTCATCGCTGCACGGCGCGCGCTGGCACCGATGCTCGGGCCCATCCCAATGGGCGGGGCGGCCCCGGGAGACGTCGGGCTCGTTCTGATGTGGGGTCTCTCCCG
>CAZKGM010000051.1:0-21726 GCA_964552395.1 uncultured Thermoanaerobaculia bacterium
CGTTGACGGTGCGGCTGTTGAGCATCGCCACCGCGGCCATCTCGGCAAAGACCTCGGCGAGCCGGGCATCGGCCGCGGAGAAGCCGCCGGGCTTGTTGACCAGGCCGACGAGCCCGGTCACCTCGTCGTCAATCACGATCGGTGAGACGAGTGCAGGCAGGGTTGCGACACCGCCATCAGCGGATGCCTTTGTCGCTCCCTTCGCCGGCTTGTTGGCAATGACGGTGCGGCTGCTCCTGGAAACGCGCGCCCAGAGGCGGCGAAGCGGCATCGGCAGGCCACCGTCGGAGGTGAGGTCGAGGCCGCCGGGATCGCAGCAGACGACCTGGATACCCCTTCCACCCGGCGAGCTCACGGCGACCAGGCCCGCATCGGCACCGAGGATCGTCTTGCACGCCCCCAGGACCGCCCTCGCAGCGTCGACGAAGGCACGGTTCTCAAGGACCGCGCGCGCCGCAGTGAGCAGCGCTGCGGCCTCCTCTCCGCGGCCATTTGATTTGCTGCTCGGTACTGGAGGTTTCTTCATGGCCTGAACCTCCGGATTCAGCGCCACCGCCGGCCCGCGCTCACTGCCGGCGCCGCGGGAGCGAACGTGCGGGGCGTGGGGACAACGTCTCTCTAAAGATACCATCACCCGGCGCCAGCGGCAGGAATCCGATCATCCCGCCTCTGCACGGCCGGGCAACGTTCAGGACCTCCACCGGCTTCGCCCGGACGACAAGCCGTGAAGCAGAGTGCTTCGCGTATCTCGACGGCGACGGCGACGGTCGGCAGTGCGGTCGGGATGGCGCGTTGCGGGGCCAGTGAGAGACCGGCCCGTGTCGCAGCAACGCGAGATCAAGAAAAAGTGGGGCGCTCGTGCGCCCCTGAGTGACTGAGAGAAAGGAGGAGAGGAGTGGATGGCTAGACCAGAGACCTGCGGATCGCTGCAACGCCCGACAGCGCCACAAGAATCGCGAGTACGAAGGTGCTCACGTGTTTGAGGATCATGGCGACACTCCTCCATGTTTCGCGCCAGGGATGAGTTGCAGCCGAGTGGCTGGTTCCCAAGAAAGCGTTCCGGCTACGTTCCCAGGCACAGATTGCTCAGTCCCTATAGTAGTTCCGATCGTCCATGCGGGACCACCGAAGTTATTACTTGGGGGAAACGCCGGGAACTCCGTAAGAACTACGCATACGATGCGCCGGCGACACCCTCCACCACCGCGAGGTGCCGCGCTACCGCCCTGGTCCGGGTCAAGCCCATGCTGGATTCAACTCCGGCACGCGTGGTTGTCGGGAGACGCAGCGCCAGCTCGCCACGCGTGGGCGAGCCGGCGCTGGTGTAGACAGAGCTGACGACGCCGGCGAGCCGACCGAGTAGTTCCTACCCAGCTTGCAGCTTTGCTCTCAGGTAGAAACTGCGCATGCCGCTGGGAGGCCGGCGCGCTAGCTTCGAGATGTGTCCTGGATCAGTAGGCGTTCTCCGCGACGCAGCGCCGTCGATCAGGGCTCTGATCCCTCGGTGCCCCGGATACCACAGTGTGCCGGCAAAGGTGAAGCATGAGCGGCCTCCGCGTACGAGCCGAGGACCACGACCACCGGGAGATTCCTGAGGAGGCTGCGCGCCTGAGTCGACCGGCACCGCACGGACGCGGAGCTCTTCGGAAGATCGTCCGGCTGGTGTCGACGGTGTTCGCGATGGCTGGGTGGCGGCTCGAGCACCTCAACCTGGTGTGGGCGGCCGGGAGCGTCGCCTCGGTGGGCCTCGCCCACGTTCTCATCACCCGCGCCGACTGGCGGCTCACGCTGCCCTACTTCTTCTTCACGCTCGTCTTCTACTACGGCGGCAACGCGCTGATTCTCAAGTCGAACCTGCCCAGCCGCGCCGTCGCCCGGCTCGGCGAAAAGCGCGCCTTCCGGGCGTACGAGACCGTGGCCGGGCTGATGTTCCTCAACCAGGGGCTGGGGGTCGGCTGCATGGCGGCCCTTCACCTCTCGAGCTTGGAGCGGGCGGTACCGCCGTCTCTCACGCTCGCCGCGGGCATGGTGCTGTTCGCCGTTGGCCTCCTCGTCAAGTTGTGGGCCACGCTCACCGTCGGCGTCGACGCGTACTACTTCCGAGACATGTTCCTCGGGCGACCGCTGGCCCCCGCCTGTGGCGGCGGGCCCTACCGCTTCCTGCACAACCCCATGTACTCGGTTGGGCAGCTCCAAGGCTACGGCTACGCCCTGCTCTACGGCTCGCTTCCCGGTCTCGGCGCCGCTGCCGCCGGGCATCTGCTCATCTATGCGTTCTACCTCGCAGCCGAACGCCCGTTTGTGCGGAGCACCTACATCATGCAGCGCTCCGTCCAAACGATCACCTCGGAGTCACGGTGAGGTCGCGGCCAATGCGAGGCGCGCTCCCGACGAGAGCGCTCGGCGCGGGCCTCAGGTGCGTGGTCCGTGCCGCCTGCATCGCCGCACTCCTGCTGGCTGGCGCGACGACTCCCGCGCTCGCACAGGCCCCGGCGTCCCCGGCAGCCCTGCCCGCGGCCATCACCGGCCCGCCAGCAACGTCTCCCCCGACATCGGACTCACAGCTGGTGCTCGATCAGATCGCCGGGTGCGGCGACAGTGGCACCTTGCGCCTCGACATCGACCTGCGCGCCGGGCGCTTCGCGGCGGCTGACGCGTGGGCGGTGGAGGTCGTCGGAACGCCGACGGCAACGCTTGTGGCGACGGCGGTCGGCGGCCACGTCAACCGCCTCGATGTGGCAGTCGACGGCGGCATGCTGCTTCTCGACGGAAGCCACCTGCGGCCGAAGATCCTCATCCAGAGCTTCCACTTCGAGGAGGGCAAGGGAATCACCGAGGCCAGCTACCGCGGGCGCGGAATCTGGAGACCCATCGTCTGGATGTTCCGGTGTCTCGCGAGGTCGGCGCTGCGCAATCTCGAGATCCATACCGATCTCCCATCGATCTTGCACGGCGAGTTCCTGGGCGCGAAAGGAGCGGCCCCTTCGGCGCCTTCCGGCGCCTCGTTCCTCGACCTCGTCCAGGAGGTGCGAGTCCACGACTCGGAGTTCGTGGCCTACGGCGGCCGCCCATTGAGCCTTGGCACGATGGTCCAGTTCCACACCGCCTCGCAGCCGAGGGAAGGCACACCCGTGCACGTCGCGATCGTGGAGGGCTTCTTCCGACCGGCCAGGGGGGGCCGGCTGGCGCAGTTCGCGGTCGCCGGGCGGGTCGATGGTGAGATCGAGAACGGCGCCATTGCCTTCGTCGGGAGCCGTTGCACCTTCTCGCACGGCGAGCTGAGGCAGGGCGCCTTCCAGGTCGGATCACGCGCCGACGGCACGCTCGAAGCGACGCTCTCCGCCGCCAGTCTGGCCGCCGACCTCACGGCAGGGGACTTCCACGTACCCGGCGGCCCGACAGTTGACGTCGAGACGCCGTCGCGCTTTGTCGTTCGCGATCTGCTGCTGCGGCCGGACGGGCGGTACTCCGGGATCATCGACGCTGAGCTGCACGGCAAGGCGGGCAGGATCGAGCGGGGCGGCGCCGTCGTCTCGTTGAGCAACGTGGAGCTGCGGACAAACGGGGCAACCATCGCCAACGGCCTGGCGACCGGCGATGTCGAGCTGGGAGCCGACTACCGCATGGACTACCCGCTGGTGGTGCACTACCC
Organism: uncultured Thermoanaerobaculia bacterium; assembly: GCA_964552395.1. Lineage (GTDB taxonomy): Bacteria > Acidobacteriota > Thermoanaerobaculia > Thermoanaerobaculales > Sulfomarinibacteraceae > JAJDNH01. The sequence goes on from CAZKGM010000051.1 coordinate 3,653, forward strand.
CGTCGAGGAGGTCGGAGATCGGAGCGTCCAGCTCCTCTTCCGGGGGTCGCTCACGGCCACGCTCCACCTCGAGGACGCGGGCAGCAGCGGCGAAGGCGCGGTCACGGGAGTGTACCGTTTCACAGTGCCGTGGCCCCCGGTCGAGCAGGCCGCCTTCGAGGTTCTGCGCGCCGCATGGATGCAGGACGTCACGCCGGCCATGCGTGACGTGGACTTCAGGATCGAGCCGCGGCGCTTCGGTCCGTGCGGCGGAACCTGCTTCCTGGTCGACCTCAACGTGACGGTGGAGAAGAAGGAGGCCAAGGGCCGTCTCTTCCATCAGCTGTGCGACACACAGGGGAAAGCGGACCTCGTGGTCGATGCGGCCACACGCAGCTTCCTCCTCCGCAACGTGCGGATCGAACCGCGGTGCCATGGGGTTCTTGGTTGGGTCGTGAACTTCATCGGGCCGCTCCTGACGAAGACCTACACGGACATCACGCTCTTCCAGATGCCCGAGGATCTCCCCTTCACGGTCGAGTCGGTCGACAGTGGCAGCGACTGGATCGCCATCGCGGGCAAGGTCGCCTGGACGTCGCCGATGGCCGATGCGCCGCCTCGACCGTCTCCTCACGTTGCGAGTCAATGATCCGGGGCTAGCCCCGGCTTCTCGTGGAGGCGCGCGGCCGCGGGATCATGGCTCCTCCTCTGTCAGCCGGGAAACCATCATGGCGACCTGCTCCCCGCGCACCGGCACGGACAGCAGGGTGCAGCCCGCCGTCGTTTCGGCCTGCCCGCACCACACCGGTGGCTTGAGGTCGAGGATGTGGCACAGACCGGCGACTGCGCTGCGGACCTCCTCGGGTCGCGCCGCCCGCGAGGGAAAGAAACGGTGCTCGAGATGGTCGAAGTTGAGCAGACCCAAGCGAACCGCGGTCAGGACCCTGCGGTAGCAGGGCAGCTCGATGATGTCGGACATTACCGGCGAGCTGCCGCCCCCGGCCGCCTCCAGCTGCGGCGCCAGCGACACCAGCAAGATGGCCAGCTCGGATCGGGTCAACCGCGGTGAAGCGATGCTCTGCCGGGCGCATTCTTGGAGGTTGGAGAGTCGCCACTGGAGCCTGATCCGGAGCAGGGACGCGGTGCGCTGCGGGTTGTCGGCCGGCAGCAACTGATAGAGGCGCATGGCCGTCTCCCAGTCGTGCCTGCCCTCGGCGATGTGACCGAACGTGAGGAGCGCACCGGGGTCGCCGCTGCGACCCAGCCCGATCAGTTCCAGGCCTCCCGTCAGAGTGGCGGTCAGGTCTGCCGCTTCGGAGGCGCGGACCAGCTCGGCGAAGGTCGTCTCCGCCTGGCCGGCCTCGGGCTGGCTTATGACCTCGGTGTTCCGCCCCTCCACCGGGAGGCCCAAGGCCGCCCGGCGGGCGTTCGCTTCGGCAGCCTCAGGCAGGCGCGGACTGCCGAGCAGGGTGGGGTCGGGGTAGGCGGCGGTCCGCGGCGGTGCGGTGGCGCAGCCGGCAACCCAGACCAGCCCAGCCGCGAGCGCCACGAGCAGCAGCCGCCGAGACGGCGTCGGGCGCGAGGCCGCGGCGCGGATGCTGCCACCTCTTCGGATGCTGCCACCTCTACGGTCAGGCTGAGGTCTCATCGTTGGGTCTTCGTACTGCCGCTGATACTCAGCGCGCCCTGCGCCGCCAGTAGTAGCTGCCACCACCGCCGAAGAAGAGAACCAGCAGGAGGATCACGATGATTGGCGTGATATTTCATGACCACATCCTTCATTTCGAGTCCTCCTTAAAGGTAAAAGGTAGGTTACGGGTATCCCATTCGGGAAGCGCACTTTCTACTCGGAAGGGAAGCCGGGCGCTCGGTAGGAACCACCCAGTCGGGAACGTGCACGTGGAGGGGAACGCGGTTGGAACCGGGAGCTTGGCTCACCCGTAAACAACCTGCATTCCCGAACCGGCTGCGTCTCCGTCGGGGCTGCGCCCGGTGCAGGAGGCCGCGCCGCGGCGCGGATGCTGCGGCCGCGCCTCGTTGTCTCACCTCGATTGCCGCAACCGCACCGGTCGCGTAGTTCCTACCGACTCCGTCGCGTCGCTCCCGGGTAGTAAGTGCGCTTCCCAGTGAGAGACTAAAGAACTAAGTTCGAGGCACGTTCGAGATTGGAGGGTTGTGATGCTGTGGACGATTCTGGTCATTCTTCTCGTGCTGTGGCTGCTCGGCGTGGTCACCTCCTACACGATGGGAGGGTTGATCCACATCCTGCTGGTGGTGGCGGTGATCATTCTGATCGTCAGGCTGGTCTCTGGACGGCGCCGTCTCTAGCGACGGAGTCGTGGCGCGGAGGGGGCCGCCGTCCCGGTAAGGGCAGGCAGCGATGAGGAGTAGCCGTAGCTCTGTCGGTGCCTGGACTCCTCCATGGCGCCTGAACACGCGGTCCCTAGGACCGCCAGAAAGGAAACTGGACAATGGAGAAGCACCATTTCAAGGTTCTCGTTCCCGGCATCTTCGCCGCCACCGCGCTGGCGCTCACCGTGGGCGTCGGCGCCCAGACGGCGCCGCCATCCGTGACGCCCGCGGCCACCAAGTGCCCCGAGGCGGGCGCGATGGCCGGCCACCACAAGGGCAGCGCTGCGGCGGTCAAGCACGAAGCTGACCTCAAGGCGGAGTGCCAGGCCATGACGGCTAAGAAGCAGGAGATGCAGGAGAAGCTCAAGGCGATGGACGATACGCTCGACAAGCTGGTGGCTGAGATGAACGCCGCCAAGGAGTCGAAGCAGCCCGACGCCCTGGAGAAGCCCATGGCAGCCGTCATCACCGAGCTGGTCGCCCAACGCAAGGTCATGCGCTCCATGATGATGAAGATGAGCTGCGCGATGATGGAGCAGAGACAGCATCAGATGCACGTGCACCGCATGAAGGGAACGATGAAACGCCCGATGATGAAGATGGGCAATCCTCCCGAGCCCAAGGCAGAGGAGACGAAGCCCGAAAAGTGAGGAATCAGCCGGACGGCGACTGAAACCTCCCGTCGCAGACTTGGACGAAGCGTTGGGAATGGCCCAGGACCCTGTTCGTGAAATCAAGTTCGATGCCGCAGGCATACTTGACGGTATGTTGAGGACACCGAGGCGCGAAAAGCGCAGCGATGGCTGGCGTATCGCCGGTCGCAGTAGATTGCGAGTGAATGATGCGGGCTAGGCTCTCGTATCGCCGGTCGCAGCAAACTGCAGGTGAATGATCAGGGTTCGGATCGCCGCGCGCCGGAGCGCCTCGACGGCGAGCAGGAAGCTCGGGAGCTCACCTCCCGGTTCGACCGCGACTGGCGCCCCCAACCCGCCTGAAGTCGATGAAACCGCGCTCCACGTCGGTACGGATCAGCTGTACCTGTAGGCGGTGACCGACGTCGAGGCCGGCCGAGCCCTCGACCAGCTTCCCCTCTGCGGGCGGCTTGAAGATGCGCACCCAGGTGCCCTTGGCCGCGGCGCCAGTGACGATCGCGTCGAACCTCTCTCCGACGTGCGACGAGAGCAGCAGCGCCGCCGCCGACTTGCCGACCTGACGTTCCACCTTGTTGGCGGCGTCCTCCTGAACCGTGCAGTGGGTGGCGAGCGCGACAAGCTGGTCGGCGCCGTAGGGCGGTGACGTCCCGGTCAGGGCGGCCTTGACGAGGCGCTGTGTGATCAGGTCTGGGAAGCGGCGGTTAGGTGCGGTCGAGTGGGTATAGTCCTTGACCGAGAGGCCGAAGTGACCGGGCGCGGGCCGTCCAGGCAGCTCGGCGATGTACTCGCCCCTCCCGAGCAGCTTGACCACCGCCAGCGACAGGTCGGGGAAGCGGCGGGGGTCGGCGGCCTGCCGTCTGGCCAGGAAGAGCGCCAGCGAACGTGCGTCGGGTTCGGCTGGAAGCAGCTCACCGACCTCTGCAGCCAGCTCGACGATGCGCTCCCAACGCTTTGGCGTCCGCACCACCCGGCGCAGCGAGGGCAGGCCCTTGCGTGCCAGAAAGCGGGCAGTGACGCCGTTGGCCGCGATCATGAGGTCCTCGATGAGCTCCTTGGCGCGGTTCTTCTCCTCGACGGCGAGGTCATGGATCTGGTCTGCGTCGAACACCGCCCGCGCCTCAATGGTCTTCAGGTCAAGCGCACCGTGCTCATGCCGGACCGTCCTGAGCTTCTGCGCCGCCGTGTCCTGCAGCCGCAGGTTGACGTCCAGGCCGGGGACCGCGGCGACCGCCTCCGGCATCGGACGGTCGCCCTCCAGCCAGGCCGCAACCTGGTTGTAGGCGAGCTTGGCGTGGTTGTGGACGAGGGCCTGGTAGAGGTCGGCATTTTCCAGCGAGCCGTCCTCTCTGACCGTCATCTCGACCACGACCGCCGGCCGATCCTGCTGATCGGCGAGGGAGCTCAGGTCGGTGGAGAGCCGCTCGGGCAGCATGGGGAAGATCTCCGCCGCCGTGTAGACCGAGGTCGTGTTCTTCTGCGCGTGAGCGTCGACGGCCGAACCCTTGACCACCAGGGAGTCCACGTCCGCGACCGCAACCAGCACCCTGACCGCGCCGCCGGGCAACGCCTGCGCGACGGTGAGCTGGTCGAGGTCGAGCGAGTCGTCGTTGTCGATCGAGGACCAGCTCAGTTGACGCAGGTCGCATACCGCAGCCGCAGGCGTCGGAGGCGCGCCCACTCTCGCCAGCTCCGCCATCACCTCCGCCGAGAAGTCGGGTTCGAGGCCGCGGTCGAGCATCGCCCGGCGCGCAATCCGTCGCAACGTGGCACGGCTTGTAAGGCTCTCGGTCATCTTGATGTGACTATATCAAGGTTGGGGGAAGCGCCCCGGGGTCTGCTGCGGTCTTGGCGAGCGGAGGGAAGCAACCCCCTCGCCGCAGGTGGCCGCTCCTCCTCGCGACCGCTCCGTGAGCGGGCGTCGTTTCCAGTCTGGGCATCGCCCGTCCCCCGGCCGAAACCAGGAGAGCAGGCACCCCGCGGATAGAGTGGGAGCTGACAGCAGGATCCGGGAGAGCCCTTCAGCTACCGTCTGCCGCGCCAGTAGTAGCCACCGCCGCCAAAGAGAAGGATCAAGACGACAATCACGATGATCAACGTGCCAGTGCTCATGGATTCTCCCTTCCTTTCGAGTCCTCCTCAAAGGTGGGTCCCGGGTATCCCCTCCGGGAAGCGCACTTACTACTCGGAAGCGAAGCTGGGCGCTCGGTAGGAACCACCCGGTCGGGAGCGGACACGTTGGGGGGCGCGGTCGGGTCCCGGAGCTTGGCTCACCGGTGACGAGCCTGCCGCCCCGAGCGTCTGCGCCTCCGTCGGGGCTGCTCCCGGTGCAGGTGGCCGCGCCGCGGCACGTGATGCTGCGGCCGAGCTTCGTTCTGCTCGATCGCCGCCTGAGCACCGGTTGAGTAGTTCCTACCGAGTCCGCTGTGTCGCTCCCGGGTAGAAAGTGCTCTTCACGGGTGTAGTGACACAGGCACAACATCAAAGGTGCGCTGAGGAAGGGAAGGTGTCCCATGAAACGCGCAGAAACGGGAGGGTTGTCTGCTGTGTGCCATGCTGCCCTTGCTCCGCATGCCACGGTGCAAACCGATCCAGGGGCTCCCGTGGGTGTGAAGCGCCGTTGCTTCCTGGAGCTGCAGTGGCAAGGCCGGGGTGGGAAGTTCCGCCACCTCGCGCTCAGGTTGCCCGCTCTGCGGCGGGTGCTGGGGGCTCTCGGCATCATCGTCCTGCTCGCCGTCGCTGTCGTCGCAGGGTTCTTCGTCGTGTCGAATCGAGCTGCGGCGCAGAGCAGCGTCGCCGCGGCCCTGCGTGAGAACCTGGAGCTGAAGGCGCGTCAGGACGCCCTGCGCGAGCGAGCCTTCGACGTTGCCGAGCAGCTCTACTGGCACGTCGAGCAGGAGCGCCGGATGGCCCGGCAAGCCGGCTTTCCGGGTCATGCCTGGATCAACTGGTGCCCGCCGCCGCCCGGGAGGAACGCGGGGGACGAGGTCATCCTTGCCTGGCTCTCCGAGCAGGGTGCGCAGCTGGAAGCGCTCGGGAACGAGCTGGCGGCGAGCCGCGCCGAGGCCGGGGCACGACAGGCCCATCCTCGCGCGCCGGTTGGCAGTGGGACAGTCTTCCAGCGCCACGCCGCAACGCTTCAGGCAGCAAACACGGCGCCAGGCAGGCGACCCCAGGCGACACTCGTCGCTCGCTGAAGACCACACAGGAGGTGATCATTGTTCGGACGGCGCCGTCCAGAGAGACGCATTCCTCTCAGAGGTGAGCTCCTGAGCCTCGAGGGTCTCGAGGAGCGAGCGAAGACGCTCGCCACCACCTTCGCACTGGCCCCTACCTCACGTGCGGGCGCCCACGACGTGTTGCAGCGGCTGGAAGAAGACATCCACGTTCTGAACGTGGCGTACCGCTCCCTCGCCGATGATGTCCACCGGGGCCTCCCCGTTCCTCCGGCCGCCGAGTGGCTACTCGACAACTTTCACCTCGTCGAGTCGGAGGAGCGCGCCGTGCGGCACGACCTCCCCGTCCGGTACTACCAAAAACTGCCGAAGCTCGCGGCGCGCGAGCGCTCCGGCATGGCTCGCATTCACGTATTGGCGTTCGAGCTGATCGGCCACAGCGACGGGCGGCTCGACGCCGAGCGGCTCACCCATTTCCTCCTCGCCTTTCAGACCGTAACCCCGTTGACGATCGGAGAGCTCTGGGCCTGGCCCATCATGCTCAAGGTCGCGCTCCTGGAGAACCTGCGGCTCCTGGCGGACGGAATCCTGGCAGGTCGGACGGCACGCATGGAAGCGGACGCCGCTCTCGAGCGGGTGGAACACAGTGGCCATCCCGGTCCTCTGCCCGAACCGCTCTCGAACGCCTTCGTGACGGAGCTCCGGCAGCGAATGCGCGAGTACGACCCCCGGGCAGTACCCCTTGTCGCAGCGGTGGAGCAGGTGCTGGCCGCGCGAGGGATGACGCCCGAGGATGCCGTCCGCTCAGAGAACCAGCGCCATGCGACCGACCAGGTCTCTACCGGCAACACGGTGACGAGCCTCCGTTTCTGCGCGACGCTCGACTGGAGCCGCTTCGTGGAGCTGGTCAGCCCGATGGAGGAGATCCTGCGCCGCGACCCGGCCGGGGTCTACCCGCGGATGGACTTCGCCAGTCGCGACCGCTACCGGCACGCCGTGGAGGATCTCGCCGATCGGACCGGCGAGGCGCAGGTGCGCGTTGCCCTGAGGACCGTCGAGAGCGCTCGCCGCAGCGCACAGCAGAAGGGAATCAGCGACAGGGCTGCGCACGTCGGTTACCACCTGATCGGCCCCGGCCGGCGCGGCCTCGAGCTCGACGTGGCGTACCGCCCGCGCATCGCCCAGTGGCTTCGCCGTGGGATCTTCGCCCATGCAACCGCGGCGTACCTCGGCGGCATCGGTCTGCTGACCGGCGTCGGCGTGCTCGGTGCGTACGCGTACGCTGGCGCCGCGAGTGCCGCCGTGATGGCGACAGCGGCGGCCCTCCTCGCGCTGCTCCCCGCAAGCGAGCTCGCGGTGCTCGTCGTGCAGCGGGTCGTGGCCGCGCTGGTGCCGCCGCGCCGGCTCCCCCGCCTCGACCTCAGCAACGGGATCCCCGACAGCGCCCGCACGATGGTGGTCGTGCCCGCGCTCCTCAGCAGCGTGGGGGAAGTCCAGCGGCTCCTGGCGCACCTGGAGGTGCAGGCGCTCGGCAACCTCGACCCCCGGATCCACTTCGCGATCCTGAGCGACTTCAAGGACGCGCCAACCCTCGCGGTTGCCGGTGACGACGAGATCCTCGCCGCGGCAGTGGCCGGGATAGAGGCGCTCAACCGCCGGCACGCGCCCGACGGGAACGACCGTTTCTACCTCTTCCACCGCGATCGGCGGTGGAACCCGAAAGAGAACGTCTTCATGGGCTGGGAGCGCAAGCGGGGAAAGATCGAAGAGCTCAACCGCCTTTTACGTTCCTCTGGCGACAGCGGTTTCTCCGTCAAGATCGGGGACCTTTCGATCCTCCCGTCGGTGCGCTACGTCCTCACCCTCGACGCCGACACGCGGCTTCCGAGGGGCGTTGCAAGGACCCTGATCGGGATCATCTCGCACCCGCTCAATAGGCCCGTGGTCGATACCGCCCTCCGGAGGGTCACGGAGGGCTATGGCATTCTCCAGCCGCGCGTGAGTGTCGACCTGGCGAGCGCCGGCGGGTCGCTCTTCGCGCGGGTGTACGCCGGGCACACCGGCGTCGATCCATACACGACGGCGGTCTCGGACTCCTACCAGGATCTGTTCGGCACAGGGGTCTTCACGGGGAAGGGCTTGTATGACGTCGACGCCTTCCAGGCGACCGTCGGATGGCGCGTTCCCGAGAACGCGCTGCTGTCGCACGATCTCTTCGAGGGGCTGCATGCTCGCACCGCGCTGGTCTCCGACGTGGAGCTGGTGGACGACTACCCCGCCAACGTCCTCGCACACGCGCGGCGGCAGCAGCGCTGGGTGCGGGGCGACTGGCAGATCCTCGCCTGGCTCTTCCCGGTGGTCCCGACCCCCCAGGGTTTCGCGAAGAACCGCCTCCCGCTCATCAGTCAGTGGAAGATCCTCGACAACCTGCGGCGCAGTCTCGTGGCGCCCGCGCTCCTCGTTTTCTTCGCGGCCGCTTGGACGTTGCTCCCCGGCAGCCCACTTGTCTGGACCCTTGGCGGTTTGGCGGTCGTTACTTTCCCATTCGTTGCATCTCTCTTCCAGCTCCTCAAGCGGCGTCCCCCGCACGAACCGGCTCATGTCCACTTTCGAGGCCTTGCTGAGGATCTAAGCACCGCCTTCGGGCAGGCGCTCCTGACGCTGGTCTTTCTCCCATTCCACGCGTGGGAGAGCGTGCACGCCATCGCCCTGACGCTCGTCCGGCTCGTCATCACGCGGCACCACCTCCTGGACTGGGAGACGGCTGCCGCGCAGGTCGCACGGGTCGCTGGCCTCTTGCGGGAAGGGATCCGTCCCTTCTTCGTCGAGATGGCCGCGAGCCCGATTGCGGCCCTGGCGCTCCTCGCCCTCACCATCGCCGCACGTCCCGAGGCACTGCCTCTTGCACTGCCGTTCATCGCCCTGTGGACCGCAGCGCCCGCCTGCGCCTACTGGCTCAGCCAGCCAATGGCTGCACGCCGGCGAGAGCTCTCGCCAGAGGACCGTGATCTTCTGAGGACGGTGGCTCGAAAGACCTGGGCCTACTTCGAGACCCTGGTTGGGCCCGACGATCACTGGCTCCCTCCCGACAACTACCAGGAGGACCGAGAGCCCAAGGTGGCCCACCGGACCTCACCGACCAACATCGCCATGGGCCTCCTCTCCACTCTCGCGGCGCACGATCTGGACCTGCTGCCGGCAGATGCAATGGTCGAGAGGCTCGACCGGACGCTGACCACGGTCGAAGGGCTGGAGCGGCACGAGGGGCACCTCCTGAACTGGTACGACACCGAGAACCTCTCGCCGCTCGTCCCGCGCTACGTGTCCACGGTGGACAGCGGCAACCTCGCGGGGGCGCTGCTCACCCTGGCGGAGGGGTGCCGGCAGCTGGGCGCGTGGCAGCCAGACCTGGCATCACGCCTGTTCGGCATTGCCCGTCGCGCAGTGGCCCTGGCGGACGGCATGAACTTCACCTTCCTCTATGACCGCCGGCGCCAGCTGTTCTCGATCGGCTATCGCTTGGCCGACGCCGGCGGGCCGGGGCAAGCGGATGTCGGCTACTACGACCTCCTGGCCGCGGAGTCGCGCCTGGCGAGCTTCTTCGCGATCGCCAAGGGCGACGTCCCGCAGAGCCACTGGTTCCACCTGGGAAGGCTCGTCGTCAGCGTGGAAGGTGTCCCGACGCTCGTCTCCTGGGGAGCGACGATGTTCGAGTACCTCATGCCGCTTCTCCTGATGAGAACGTATCCGGGAACGCTCCTCGGCCAGAGCTGCCGCATGGTCGTCAGGAGGCAGATCCGGTACGGTCGCGAGCGGCACGTCCCGTGGGGGATATCCGAGTCCGCCTACGATCTGACCGACCGGCTCGGCAACTACCAGTACAAGGAGTTCGGCGTCCCGGGCCTCGGGTTGAAGCGAGGACTGGCCGACGAGCTCGTCGTGGCGCCCTACGCGACCGCGTTGGCCGCTCTTCTGGAGCCGGCTAGAGCCGCGCGAAACCTGCGGCGCCTGACGGGCGAGGGAGCCGAGGGGCCGCTCGGATACTACGACGCAGTTGACTACACGGTGAGGAGGCCGGACGAGACCGGCGACTCCGAGGCCGTGCGAGGAGGCCCCGGCGTCGTCGTGAAGACCCACATGGCGCACCACCAGGGGATGACGCTCGTCGCCATCGCCAACGTCCTGCTCGGCGACGTGATGGTTGACCGGTTCCATGCGGATCGGCGAATTCAGGCGACCGAGCTCCTGCTGCAAGAGCGGATCCCACGCGAGGCGCCCGTCATCGAGCCGCGTCCGGCCGAGGAGGCCCGAATCGAACCGGCTGCGCTGACGCGCGCACCACGCCGGCTCCGCTCGCCTCACACGCCGTTCCCACGGGCGCAGATCCTGTCGAACGGTAGCTACGTCGCCATTGTCACGAACGGGGGCGGGGGAACGAGCTTCTGCCGCGGCCGTGCCGTGACGAGGTGGCGGGAGGACCGCACCCGCGACCCCGGAAGCCAGTTCGTCTATCTGCGCGATGTCCACACGGGGGCGGTCTGGTCCGCGGCCTACCAGCCTACGGCCAAGGAGCCCGACAGCTACCTGGTGGAGTTCCTGGCCGAGAAGGCAGCTTTCGAGCGGCTCGACCACGAGATCACAACGCGCCTCGAGGTTGCTGTCTCACCAGGCGACGACGCCGAGGTTCGGCGTGTCTCGCTGACGAATCAAAGCGACCGCTCCCGCGAGATCGAGCTGACGAGCTACGTCGAGCTGGGTCTGGGGGCCATCGCCGAAGACGTCGCCAACCCCGCGTTTGGGAAGCTCTTCGTCGAGACGGAGTGGATCGCCGAGAACACGGCCCTCCTGGCGCGGCGACGACGCCGCGGCCCGCACGACCCGGCGCTCGTCGGATTCCACGTCCTCTCCATTCACGGACCGACGCAAGCGCAGGTCGAGTGGGAGACCGACCGCATGCGCTTCCTGGGGCGCGGGCGCGGCCCCGACAACCCACAGGCCATGGACGGGCGCGCTCTCTCGGGAACCACCGGCGCGGTGCTCGACCCGATCCTGAGCCTGAGGACCCGGCTGCGGCTCGCACCCGGGGGATTCGCCCGCGTCTCGTTCACGACCGGCGTCGCCGCCGACGAGCCGACCGCACGCGAGTGCGCACAGAAGTACCACGACCACGGTGTCGCCGCCCGCGCCTTTGCCCTGGCCTACACGCAGGCGCAGATGACACTGCGACATCTTGGCATCTCCGTCGAACAGGCCCAACTCACGGAACGGCTGGCCTCCCGAGTCTTCTTCTCCGACGCATCGCTCCGGGCCGACCGGGAGACGCTGGCGAAGAACACGCTCGGCCAGGAGGGCCTCTGGAGGTTCGGCATCTCGGGCGATCTCCCGATCATCCTCGTCCGCGTCAAGGCGCCGGAAGACGTGAAGCTCGTTCGGCAGGTCCTGACCGCCCACGAGCACTGGCGCATGAAGGGGATGAAGTCGGACGCCGTGATCCTGAACGAGCACCCCGCGAGCTACCGCGAGGAGACGAACGAGGAGCTCGCGCAGCTCGTCGACGGCGGCCCGTGGAGTGCGTGGAAGGACAAGCCAGGGGGCGTGTTTCTTCTCCCTGGCGACTCGATCCCGGAAGCCGAGAAGGTCCTTCTGAGCGTGGTCGCCCAGGCGGTCCTCTCGGGCGACCGCGGAACCCTCGAGCAGCAGCTCGACCGCCCGGAGCCAGAGCCTGCCCTCCCGCTGGACCGCGTGCTGGCCGACGAGGCCCCGGGGCCAGTCGAAGGGGGGCGGCCGGAAGCCCAGCCGAAGCCACCGCCGCTTGTCCTCGGGAACGGCCTCGGCGGTTTCACGCGTGATGGCCGCGAGTACGTCGTCGTCCTCGAGGGTGACCGGGAGACGCCCCTTCCCTGGGTCAATGTTCTTGCCAACCCGCGTTTCGGGAGCATCGTGACCACCTCAGGGGCGGCCCACACCTGGGCCGAGAACAGCCGGGACAACCGGCTCACGCCGTTCGCGAACGACCCGGTCACCGACCCGACCGCCGAGGCGATCTTTGTCCGCGACGAGGAGAGCGCTGCCCTGTGGGGCGCCACGCCGGCGCCCCTCCGGCGGACGCGGCGCTCTCCGCGCTGGGTTGTGCGCCACGCGCCGGGCGTGACCCGCTTCTCCCGCGCCGCGGACGGCATCGCGCAAGAGTTGGCGGTCTTCGTTGCGCGGGACGAGCCCGTGAAGCTGTCCCTGTTGACGTTGACGAATCGCTCCGACCGGCCGCGGCGCCTGACCCTTTTGTCGTACGCCGAATGGCTGCTCGGCCCTCCGATGGCGAGTGGTCCGAGGTTCGTCGCGACGGAGCGCGACGGCGAGACGGGCGCGGTCCTGGCACGCGACCTGTACAGCCAGGAGAGGGGGCGTGTCGCGTTCGCCGCCGCGAGCGAACCCCTCGTCGCCGCCACTGGCGACCGACTCGAGTTCATCGGCCGCAACGGTTCGCTCTCACGTGCGGCTGCGCTCGGCCGACCGCTGCTGTCGAACCGTTTCGGCGCTGGCCTCGACCCGTGCGCAGCCTTGCAGATGGTGGTGGATCTCGAGCCCGGCGCGACGCGGCGCGTCGTGTTTCTCCTCGGACAGGGGCGGGACGTGGCGGAGGCCCGCGCGCTCGTGCGGCGGTTCGCAGGCAGCGACGGCGCAACAGCAGCTGCCGCCGAGCTCGCCGCGGTGGAGGCGTTCTGGGATGACACGCTGGGCGCCGTGCGTGTCACCACCCCCGACGACTCCTTCGACCTCCTGGTCAACAGGTGGCTGCTCTACCAGGACCTGGCGTGCCGCCTCTGGGCGCGCTCCGCCTACTCCCAGTCGAGCGGTGCGTACGGCTTCCGCGACCAGCTGCAGGACGTGCTGGCGCTCATGTTCACGCGGCCGGACCTCACCCGCGAGCACCTCCTGCGAGCAGCCGCGCGCCAGTTCGTGGAGGGGGACGTGCAGCACTGGTGGAGCGCCCCGGGCGGCCAGGGCATTCGTACGCGCTGTTCGGACGATCTTCTCTGGCTCCCCTACGCGACGGCCGAGTACGTAAAGACCACGGGGGACCGCGCCGTCCTCGACGAGCCGGTGCCTTTTCTGGAGGCGCCTGCCGTTCCGCCCGGAGAGCCCGAGGCGTACGGTATCCCGGCCATCTCCCGCGAGACCAGCACGCTGTTCGAGCACGGAGTCAGGGCCGTGGATCGGGCGCTGACCGTCGGCGCGCACGGCCTGCCGCTCATCGGGAGCTGCGACTGGAACGACGGCTTCAACCGCGTCGGTCTCGAGGGTCGCGGCGAAAGTGTCTTCGTCGGCTGGTTTCTCCACACCATTCTTGGAGCATGGGCCCCCTTGTGCAAGGAGAGGGGCGAGGCGGCGCGAGCGGCGCACTACCACGCCGAACGCGAGCGTCTGGGAACCATGCTGGAGCAGAGTTGGGATGGCGAGTGGTACCGGCGCGCGTACTTCGACGACGGGACGCCGCTGGGATCGTCCCAAAACGACGAGGGGAAGATCGACTCGGTGGCCCAGACCTGGGCCGTTCTCTCGGGCGCCGCGCCGGCAAAACGCGCCGAGCGCGCCATGAATGCCGTGCGCACGCACCTGGTCCGGCGGGGTTCAGGCGTCATCCTGCTCCTCTCGCCGCCGTTCGATCACACGGCTCTCGACCCGGGATACATCAAGGGCTACATCCCGGGGATCCGCGAGAACGGAGGGCAGTACACACACGCGGGGGCGTGGGTCGCCCTCGCGCTCGCACGCCTCGGCAGCGGCGACGAGGCGGTGGAGCTGTTCCACATGCTCAACCCCATCAACCACTCGCGGACGGCGAGTCAGGTCGAGCGGTACATGGCCGAACCTTATGCGGTCGCGGGGGATGTCTACGACCACCCAGCGCACCAGGGGCGCGGCGGCTGGACCTGGTACACCGGCGCGGCCGGCTGGATGTACCGAGCTGGATTGGAGGGAATCCTCGGACTCCAGCGCCGGGGCGCATTCTTCGCGTTGAATCCCTGCATCCCGTCATCATGGCCGGGCTATACCATCGAATGGCGCCTCGGCAAGACGCACTACACGATCGAGGTCGAGAGCCCGGAACGGCGCTGCCGCGGCGTGGCCAGTGCGGAGCTCGACGGAGCGCCAGTCGACGCGTCAGCGATCCCGCTCTCCAACGACGGCCGAGCTCATCACGTGCGGGTCCGGCTCGGGGCGGGCCCCAAGCAGCCGTCGGGCTCCCCACGGCCCCCGGCAACCGGGTCGAGGGCCAGGACGTCATGAACCGCCGCCGGGCACACCCTTCGAGGAGATAGGCAAATGAAAGTGAGCCCTCTCGCAGGAAAGCCTGCGCAGCCATCCATGCTCGTCAACGTGCCGAGGCTCGTTACCGCCTACTATGCGGAATGTCCTGATCCTTCCGTACCTGCGCAACGGGTCATGTTCGGTACCTCGGGGCATCGCGGCTCGGCATTCGAGAAGTCCTTCAACGAGTGGCACATTCTCGCCATCAGTCAGGCGATCTGCCTGTACCGCGCGCAGCAGAAGATTGACGGGCCGCTGTTCCTCGGCATGGACACGCACGCGCTCTCGGTCCCGGCTCATGCGAGCGCCCTGGAGGTACTGGCGGCCAACGGGGTGGAGGTCATGATTGCGGAGGGGGACGAGTACACGCCGACGCCGGTCGTGTCCCATGCCATCCTCGCGTACAACCGCGGGCGCACGACCGGGCTCGCCGACGGCGTCGTGATCACTCCCTCGCACAACCCGCCCCACGACGGCGGCTTCAAGTACAATCCCCCAAGCGGCGGGCCGGCGGAACGCACCGTCACCGACTGGATCGAAGCCAAGGCGAACGAGTTTCTCGAAGGCGGCCTGCGGGGCGTGAAGAGGGTCTCGGCCGAGAAGGCGCTGCTCGCCTCCACGACCCACCGGCATGACTACCTCAATGCCTACGTTGCCGATCTGGCCAATGTGATCGACATGGACGCCATCCGCGCCGCAGGGATCAACCTCGGCGTCGATCCCCTTGGCGGCGCCGGTGTCCACTACTGGAGGCCGATCGCCGAGCGCTACGGGCTGAACCTCACCGTTGTCAACGAGGCGGTCGACCCGACCTTCCGATTCATGACCCTCGACTGGGACGGCCAGATCCGCATGGATCCCTCGTCGCCCTACGCAATGCAGAGATTGATCGGTCTGAAGGACCGCTTCGAGATTGCCTTCGCCTGCGACACCGACCACGACCGGCACGGGATCGTCACCCGGAGCGCAGGGCTGCTGCCGCCCAACCACTACCTCGCGGTCGCCGTCTTCTATCTCTTCAAGCACCGGCCGGAGTGGGGTACGCAGGCGGCGGTCGGGAAGACGGTGGTGAGCAGCCAGATGATCGACCGCGTCACCGCGAAGCTTGGGCGGAAGCTCTACGAGGTCCCGGTTGGCTTCAAGTGGTTCGTGGACGGTCTGCTCGACGGCTCGCTCGGCTTCGGCGGGGAGGAGAGTGCGGGCGCATCGTTCCTTCGTCGCGATGGCAGCGTCTGGACGACTGACAAGGACGGGATCGTCCCGGCGCTGCTCGCGGCGGAAATCACCGCGCGGATAGGCCGCGATCCCGGCGAGATCTACCGCGAGCTCAGCCGCGATTTCGGCGAGCCATCCTACGACCGGGTCGAGGCGCCGGCGACCCCGGAGCAGAAGTCGATGTTGGAGAAGCTCTCGGCGGAGCAGGTCCGGTCCACCGACCTGGCTGGGGAGGAGATCAAGTCCATCCTCACCCGCGCGCCGGGCAACGGTGCACCCATCGGCGGGTTGAAGGTAGTGGCCGAGAGTGGTTGGTTCGCCGCGCGTCCGTCGGGGACGGAAGACATCTACAAGATCTACGCTGAGAGCTTCCGCGGGGCGGATCATCTACGCCGCATCCTGGAGGAAGCGCAGACCATCGTCGATGATGCGCTCGCCGCGCCCCAGCGGCCCGGGATTGCGGCCGAACGGGAATCGGGGGAGACATCATGAGCAGACGAGGGCGGGTCGGCCACCCGATGTATAACCTGCTGCCCACGGAGATCGAGGGCTTCGACTCCCTGGCAGAGCTCGCCCTGGACATGCGCTGGTCGTGGAATCATGCCACCGATCAGGTGTGGCGGCAGCTCGATCCCGAGCTGTGGGAGATCACCCACAACCCCTGGGTCGTCCTGCAGACGGTGTCGCGCGATCGGATCGAGCACGTGCTGGCCGATCCTGCCTTCCGCAAGGACGTCGATGGCCAGGTCCGGGCCAGGCGGCAGGCGGTGAAGGCGCCCGCCTGGTTTCAGCACGAGCATCCGCACTCACCCTTGACCTGCGTCGCGTACTTCAGCATGGAGTTCATGCTGAGCGAGGCCCTGCCGATCTACTCAGGCGGGCTCGGCAACGTGGCCGGCGATCAGCTCAAGGCCGCCAGTGACCTGGGCGTGCCGGTGGTCGGCGTCGGGCTCCTCTACCAGCAAGGCTACTTCCGCCAGGTGATCGACAAGGACGGCGCTCAGCAGGCGCTCTTCCCCTACAACGACCCCGGGCAGTTGCCGATCACGCCGCTGCGCCAGGCGGACGGCGAGTGGCTGCGGCTGGAGATCGCCCTGCCCGGTTACTCGGTGTGGCTGCGCGCCTGGCAGGCCCAGGTCGGCAGGGTGAAGCTCTACCTGCTGGACAGCAACGACGCGGCGAACATCCCGGTTCATCGAGGGATTACCAGCGAGCTGTACGGCGGCGGGCCGGAGCTGCGCCTCAAGCAGGAGCTGCTCCTCGGGATTGGCGGATGGCGACTGCTTGGTGCGCTTGGCATTCAACCGGAGGTCTGCCATCTGAATGAAGGGCATGCGGCCTTCGCCGTGTTGGAACGCGCACTCGACTTCATGCAGGAGACCGCGCAGCCCTTCGAGGTCGCGCTGGCCGCCACACGAGCTGGGAACCTCTTCACCACCCACACGGCAGTGGCCGCCGGCTTCGACCGTTTCGCTCCGGCCCTCCTCCAGCAGTACCTCGGCGGCTATGCGGAGCAGAAGCTCGGGATACCGCTCCATGACCTCCTGGCCCTGGGCCGGCAGAACCCGAACGACTCGTCCGAGAGCTTCAACATGGCCTACCTGGCGGTCCGGGGGAGCGGGGCGGTGAATGGTGTGAGCCGCTTGCACGGCACAGTCAGCCGACACCTCTTTGCGCCTCTTTTCCCGCATTGGCCAGCGGACGAAGTGCCCGTTGGGCACGTGACCAACGGAGTTCACATGCCGACCTGGGACTCGGCGGCAGCCGACGATCTTTGGACGAAGGCCTGCGACAAGGACCGCTGGCTGGGGACGACGGAATCCCTGGAGCAGGACATCCGCCACGTCTCCGATGCCAGCCTGTGGCAGTTTCGCATCGCCGCCAGCCAGTCGCTCGTTGAATTCGCTCGTGAGCGATTGTCGCGGCAACTGGCGGCTTCCGGTGCATCGCCCGAGGCGGTTGACGAGGCGAAGCGTCTTTTCGATCCCAACGCGTTGACCCTGGGCTTTGCGCGCCGCTTCGCGACCTACAAGAGGCCGAACCTGTTGCTGCACGACCCGGAACGGCTGCTCCGTCTGCTGACCGATCCGCAGCGGCCGGTGCAGCTCATCATCGCCGGCAAGGCTCATCCGGAGGACCGGGCGGGGCAGGCCCTGATCCAGGAGTGGATACGCTTCGTTCGCCGGCCCGAGGTCCGCCCCCACGTGATCTTCCTCGGTGACTACGACATGTTGCTGTCCGAACGCCTGGTGCAAGGGGTGGACGTCTGGATCAACACGCCCCGGAGGCCGTGGGAGGCGAGCGGAACGAGCGGCATGAAGGTGCTCGTCAACGGTGGCCTCAATCTCTCGGAGTTGGACGGCTGGTGGGCGGAAGCCTACACGCCCGAGGT
>CAZKGM010000052.1:0-19262 GCA_964552395.1 uncultured Thermoanaerobaculia bacterium
CTGGTTCGTCTTGGGGGCAGCCATGAAGAGACACAATTTCATCGTTTTCGTCGCAGCGCTGTGTGCGGCTTTGGGAGCCTCGATCGCCGTCGCCTCGCGCCCGCCGGGGACCTCCCCAGTTCGGGCAGGAGTGCCGGCTTCGGCGCGCACCGAGGTGAGCCGCGTGATCGCGCCGCAGACCACCGGCGGGCCGGATCAGTTCGGCTACACCTGGGACGACGGCGTGCCGTTCGCCTGGATCGATGCCACGGACGGGACCCAGCTGAGCCTCACGAGCTGTCCCTACAGCAGTGACGAGCAGGTCTCGATGCCGTTCCCTTTCCGCTACTACGGTGTGGCCATTGCCGACTTCGCTGTGAACTACGACGGCTACGTGCTGATGCGGACCACCGGCAACGGACCGGGCTGCTTCCCCTTCCGCATCCCGCGAATCGGAAGCAGAAGCAGCATCGTGGCCCCCTACTTCGGTGACTTCGCAAACGCCAGCGGCGCGGTCTACAGCAAGACCGGGGGCATAGCGCCCGACCGCTGGATGGTCATCGAGTGGACGGGGATGCACACCGACGGCGACCCGACCGACTCGTTCACCTTCGAGGTGGTCCTCCACGAGGGAGGCGACATCACCTTTCAGTACCAGAACATGAGCTACGGCGCAGCGACGCACTCATCGGTGACCGGGATCGAGGACTCCACCGGCTACCGTGGGTTGTGCTACCAGGACGGCACGCAGATCCCGAGCGGTACGGCGGTCCGGTTTACCCACCCGCCTGCGGCGGCACACACCTTCTTCTACCCGCCGGTCTCCGGGTACCTTTTTCCGGCGGGCTGGTCGGCCGATCCTTACTCCGGACCTGAGATCCTCAACGATGGCGAGCTCGGCGATGACACCTTCGACCTCACGGTGAGCTCGGGGTGGGAGGTTCCAATCTACGGGAGCGACACTAACGGCAACGGGACCGTCGACACCGGGCCGCTGTCCCAAGGTCAAACAACCCATGTTTCCTTTGGGCTCGATGTGCCACTGACGCCGGGCGCTTCGAACACGGCGGTCTTCACGGCGACCTCGAGTGTGGACCCGACCGTCTCGGCGAGCGCCAAGGTTCAGACCGCGGTTCCGGCCCGTTTTGCGCAGACCTACATGACGTACGGTGACGGCCGTACCCACTACCTGTTCTACGGCCCCTGGGAGGCTCACGGTTTCGCGCTGCAAAACGCCCTGCGGGCGACCCCTGCCCTGGTCGAGACGAGGAGCGGGAAGTTCCTCCATGTCCGGGATGGGATGGACACCAGCTTTGGCTACGTCCAGGTTGTCGGGAGGATGTGGAGCCGCAGCGGGTCCATACTCACGGATGACTTCGTGATCGACGACGGCACGGAGGGCGGCGGAGCCAACTCTGTCTGGGATATCAGCGTGGCGAGCGCGGCGGATGGACGGATTGGGGTGGTGTGGATCGAGGAACTGGATGGCCCCGAAGGCAGCTACAACTTGAACGTGTACTTTGCGGTTGTCGATGAGGCAGGCGACGTCCTCGTGCCCTCCATCAACGTCACCAACAACGCCGCGTTCGGCAAACCCGGAGACCTCGACGTACCGTTCATCTGGGACAGCCACATCGCAGCAACCGCGAACAACCGATTCGTGGCCGCCTGGCAGGAGCAATCACAGCAGGCCGGAGGCGCCGAGCAGAACATCTACACCGCGATCTACGACAGCGCCGGCTCTCAGGTCCAGGGCATCGTCAACAGGAGTGGCGTGGCTCCCGGTGCCGGAACCGCCGGCTGTCCAGGGATCGGTGAGATGTCCGACGGGCGTGTGGCGCTCGCCTACTCGACCACGGTATCGGGACAGATCGAAGTCCATGCGCTGGACAGCGACGGCAACGACACCGCCTCGACTGCGCTCGGCATCGACGGCTGCTATCTCGATCTGGTGGATCTTGCGGAGCAGAGGCTTCTTGTCGGTTACATCGACTCGGGGGTCACCGGGTTTGCCGTGCTCGGCCCTGATCTGTCGGTGGTGGCGCCGCCTACGCCGGTGCCGAACGCCAGCGGCGGCAGCGGCTCGGTGGAGCTGTCCGTGACGAGGGATGCCCGCGCCAACGGCATCCTGGCGTGGGAGGAGCTGCAGGCGTACGATGTCTTGAACTACGCCTACGTGAGCTCGGCAGGGAGCATCCTGACTCCCGCCAGCGTCTCCTACACGGAGAGCGTCATCTTCCTCCCCTTCTCCCCCCCGACCGCTCCAACCTTCAGCGAGAGTGGCTCCGGCATCACCACCTACCGGCCGTTCGCAGACGTGCCGGTGCGGTCATTCGCCGCGGGTTTCATCGAGCGGCTCTTCGACGACGGCATCACGGCCGGTTGCGGCGACGACGTCTTCTGTCCCGCCGAGCCGGCGACGCGCGCCCAGATGGCGGTGTTCCTGCTCAAGGCGAAACACGGGCGGGACTACCAGCCGCCGGCGTGCAGCGGCATCTTCGGTGATGTCGCGTGCCCGGGCGACTTCGCGGTCGACTGGATCGAGGAGCTGTACAACGAGGGGATCACAGCCGGCTGCGGGGGCGGGAACTACTGTCCCAACAGCGCCGTCAGGCGGGACCAGATGGCGGTCTTTCTGCTCAAGGGTGAGCACGGCCGGGACTACCAGCCGCCGGCGTGCAGCGGCATTTTCGACGACGTGGTGTGCCCGGGTGGCTTTGCGGTCGACTGGGTGGAGCAGCTCGCCAACGAGGGGATCACGGCCGGCTGCAGTGCCACCGGCTACTGCCCCGCCGCCCCGGTGCAGAGAAACCAGATGGCGGTGTTCCTGGTACGGGCGTTCGGGCTGCCGTAGGCGCGCGCTATCCAGCCAGGCTCTCGGCGACGGCGTTCATCAGCTCGAGCGCGCCGTCGTTGGCGGCCAGCAGGTCGTCGAAACGGGTCGCGGCCCGGTGGGCCTGGATCTCCTCGTCGGAGTAGAGGCCGCTGGCCCGCAGCAGCCGCTCGCCGGTCGTGGCGACGTCGTGGGCGGCGGTCCCCGCGTGCAGCCGGGCGCAGGCAGCCAGCAGGGTGGCGTCGCCGCCGTCGGAGCGTGCCGCCTTGCGGGCCAGCGCGGCGGCGGTCTCGACCTCTGTGGCGAGCCGGGCGAGCTCGAACATTGCCCACTGCTCGCGCGGCAGCTTCTTGGAGTGGGCGGTCAGGATCGTCTCGGCGAGGGCGTCCGCGGCGAGGGCGGCGGCCTCGTCGCCACCGCCGGCACGGACCTCTGCCGCCATCTCGCGGTAGAAGGCACCCTTGGTGCGCACCGTCTGCCGCCAGCGGTGGGTGCCGATGATGCTCTGCTGGATCTCCGAGGTTCCCTCGTAGATGGTGGTGATGCGGACGTCGCGACGGATCTTCTCGACCTCGTACTCGTGGGTGTAGCCGTAGCCGCCGTGGGCCTGGATGGCGGCGTCGGCGGCGGCGTTGCCGGCCTCGGTCGCGAAGTACTTGGCGATCGACCCCTCGACCTGGAGGCCCGGCTCGCCGCCGTCGAGGCGCGCCGCGACCAGCTCGCAATAGGCGCGCGCCGCCTCCAGACGTACGGCATGGGGAACGATGAGCTTGTGGGTGAAGCCCTGCTTGCGGTACAGCGGCTCGCCGAACTGCTTGCGCTCGAGGCCGTATCGGATCGCTCGCGCGAGCGCCTCCTCGCCGGCGCCGAGCCCGAACGCCGCGACCATCAGCCGCGTGAAGCCGAACACCCGGTTGGCCTGCTCGAGGCCCTGCCCCTCGACCTCGCCGAGCAGCTGGTCGGCCGGCACCTCGACTCCGTCCAGGATCACCTGGGTCGTGTTGGAAGCGCGAATGCCGTGCTTACGCTCCGGGGCGCCCACGGTGAGGCCCGGCGCGTCGCGTTCGATGACGAAGAACGACGGCCCGCCCGGAGCGCGTGCGAGAATCGTGTAAAGCCGAGCGACGCCGCCGTTGGTGATGAACTGCTTGGTGCCGGAGATCCGGTAGGCCCGAATGCTGCCGTCCTCGCCCGGCAGGGGTTCGGCGATCGTGAGCAGGGCGGCAACGTTGCTGCCGGCCGCCGCCTCGGTGACGCCGTAGGCGACGATGAGGCCCTCGTCGGCGATGCGGCCAAGCCAACGGGTACGCTGCTCGTCGGTGCCGCCGACGATGATCGGGTCGACGCCGAGGGCGATGGCGAGAAAGGCGGTGGCGACGCCGAGATCGACCCGCGCCATCTCCTCCGAGACCCGCAGCAGATCATACGCACCGCCGCCGAGCCCGCCGACCTCTTCCGGCAGGAACAGCAGGTGGAGTCCGAGCTCGGGCCCCAGCAGCTCGTCGACGAGGTCGACCGGAAACTCATCGGCCTCGTCGAGATGCAGCCTGGTGGCCTTGCCGAGCCGGCGCTCGGTGACCGTCTTCAGGGTGTCGAGAACGAACCCGAGGGTCTCCTCGTCGATCCCTCCTCCTCTGGTGCTCATGGCCTCTCCCTTGATGCCGGTGACGGCGGTGCCGCCCCCCTCCCGGCTGCCGACACACTACCACCGACGACTACGGGCGACCAACCCGCGCCTTTCGCCATCTTCCCCGATAGGCTGAGACAGAGATCAAGGCGAGCCCGCGACCTTCCCCTCGACCCGGCATCGTGCGAAACTCTGCCCATGGCGGAGCTGCGGGTCAGGGTGCCGGCCAAGATCAACCTCCACCTCGAGGTGCTGGGCCGGCGTGCGGACGGCTTCCACGAGCTCAGGACGTTGCTGCAGAGCGTTGATCTCTTTGATGAGATTGCGGCGGAGGCGGCGCCCGACGGCATCCTCGAGCTCGAGGTCGAGCCCTCGGGGGCAGTCGGCGCCGACGACGACAACCTGGTCCTGAAGGCGGCGCGGAGCCTGTGGGAGGCAACCGGTGTCCGGCCCGGGGCGCATCTGCGGCTTCGCAAGGGTATTCCGGTCGGCGGCGGGCTGGGCGGTGGCTCGGCGGATGCCGCCGCGGTGCTGGTGCTGCTCGACCGTCTGTGGGGGCTGGGCCTGGACAAGGGGCGCCTTGGGGAGGTCGCGGCCGCGCTCGGCAGCGACGTCCCGTTCTTTCTCCACGGCGGGCTGGCGCTCGGGACAGGTCGAGGCGAGGAGGTGTACGAGCTTCCGGATCTCGGCGAGCTCGGGCTGCTGCTGGCGCTGCCCCGAGTGGCTGTCTCGACGGCCGAGGTCTATCGCGGCCTCGATGCACGGTTGACCTGGAAGACCTTCGACAGTAGTGTATACGCCTTCACGGCAGGCCGGACGGAGAGCCTGCCGTGGCGGGAGCTGCACAACGATCTGCAGCCGGTGGTGGTCGCCGGCTGGCGGGAGGTGGCAGAGGCGCTGGCCGGCTTGAGCCGGTGCGGCGGCCTGCATGCGGCGGTGACCGGCTCCGGGTCCGCTGTGTTCGCACTCTTTGCCGACTCGGGCACGGCGCAGAAAGCGGCCGCCGCCGCAGCCGGCCCCTGGCAGCTTCACGTGGGACGTACGCTGAGGCGCCGCGAGGCCCGCCTCGAGGTTAGGGAAGCGTAGAAGACAGGACTTACGGCGTCCGCAGCTCGGACGCCTGACGCAACGGAGGAACAGTATGGAGATCACCGAGGTGCGTATCAGCCCGAGCAAGGGGGGCAAGGTCCGCGCCTTTGCCAGCATCGTGATCGACGACTGCTTCATCGTCAATGATTTGCGCGTGCTGGAGGGACGCGAAGGACAGGTGTACGTGGCCATGCCGACGCGCAAGAGCCGGAACGGCCAGCTGCGAGACATCGCTCACCCGCTCAACAGCGAGACGCGCGAGCGGATCGAAACGCGGGTGCTGGAGGAGTACCAGGCATCGGTGGAGAACCTCGTGGTCGCGGAGCCGCAGGAGAACGATGGCAACGATGCCCGTCGGGAGGGACGAGGCTCTTCCCTGAGTCGCCTCACGTCGAAGCTGTTCTCGGAGGACTTCTGGACCTCCGGCGGTTCCAAGGCGGAGGATGATAACAGCTAGCAGACAGTGGCTTTACGACCGGAGGGCGGTATCGGCTCCACGACTTCTCACGTGCCGGATTTCATGTATACTCTGCGGCGCTTGGGGCGTCGGCAAGCGGTAAGCCACCGGTCTTTGGAACCGGCATTCGCAGGTTCGAATCCTGCCGCCCCAGCCAGCGCGAAGAGCTCATGATGAATCGACTGCGTTCCCGAATCCATCAGCCGCCGCGGCACGTCGCGCGGGCAGCGAATCGGCGGAACCGCAGGGCCTCCGGCTGGGAGCCCGTAGGGACCGGAGGCCGGTGTGCCGTGCTGCGGCACCGGCTGCCGCGCAGCACGGCGGCTTCAGGAGATTGCGCGGGCGTGGGGCGAGCCATCATGGAACGGGCCGAGTAGGGGAGGCGGACGCTCATGCTCAAGGAACATCCGCTCGTCGTGTTCTCGGGTCGCAGCAACCCGGCGTTGAGCAGCGCCATCTGCGAGTACCTCCAGATCGAGCCCGGCCGGATTCGGCTCGAGGACTTTTCTGACGGCGAGATCTACTGCCAGATCGAGGAGAACGTCCGCGGTACCGATGTGTTCATCGTCCAGTCCACGGGGTGGCCGCCCAACCGGTCGTTGATGGAGCTGCTCATCATGCTCGACGCGTTCCGGCGTTCGTCGCCGACGCGGGTCACAGCGGTCATCCCCTACTACGGCTACGCACGCCAGGACCGCAAGGACAAGCCGAGGGTGCCGATCACGGCCAAGCTGACGGCCAACCTGATCACGATAGCCGGCGCCAGCCGGCTACTGACCATGGACCTGCACGCGTCCCAGATTCAGGGCTTCTTCGACATTCCGGTGGACCACCTCTATGCGGCGCCGGTTCTGATCGAGGCGATCCGACGGCAGGGCTTCGAGCGGCCGACAGTGGTCTCCCCCGATGCCGGCGGCGTTGAGCGTGCGCGAGCGTTCGCGAAGCGGCTGAAGGCCGACCTCGCGATCATGGATAAGCGGCGACCGGAGGCCAACCGGGCAGAGATCATGAATGTCATCGGTGATGTCAAGGGCCGCGACTGTGTGATCGTCGACGACATCATCGACACGGCGGGCACGTTGGTGAAAACGGCCGAGGCCCTGAGCGATCGTGGCGCGCGCACCGTGTGTGCCGCGGGCGTGCATCCTGTGCTGTCGGGCCCGGCGATAGAACGAATCGACAACTGCGGTCTGCAACAGGTGATGGTGACCGACACGTTGGCCTTGAGCGATGCCGCTGCGGCGTGCTCGAAGATCGAGCAGCTCTCGGTAGCGGTGCTGCTCGGCGAGGCGATCCGAAGGATCCATGACGGCGCGTCGGTGTCGAGCCTGTTCGTGTAGCCGGTGAAAGGGAGAGGAAGATGACAACGAGTGTGACAGAAGAGCTGGTGATTACCGTCGAACGCCGCGAGGACGTCGGCAAGGGGGCGGCGCGCAAGCTCCGCCAGCAGGGGCAGGTGCCGGGCGTCGTGTACGGCGGCGGCAAGGAACCCTTCTCGATCAGCGTCGACCGCAAGGCGGTGGAGGATCTCTTGAAGCAGGAGGGCGGCGAGAATACGATCTTCCTGCTCAAGCTGAAGGGCGCCAAGCAGGAGCGCCGGGCGATGATCAAGGAGATCCAGATCGACCCGATCTCGCGCCGCTTCATCCACATCGACTTCATTCGGGTGACCCGCGGCCAGAAGCTCACCGTGTCGGTGCCGATCGAGCTTACGGGAGACTGCGTCGGCGTGCGTCACGGCGGCCTGCTGGAGTTCGTGACCCGCGAGATCGAGATGGAGGTACTGCCTCGTGAGATTCCCGAGAAGCTCGAGCTTGACGTGAGCGAGCTCGAGGTCGATGAGCACATTACGATTGAGGAGCTCATGTCGATGCTACCCGAGAGCGCGCGTGTCCTCGACGACCCGGGCCGCGTGGTCGTGACGATCGGCATGCCTCGAATCTCGAAGGTCGCCGGCGAGGAGGAAGAGGGGGAGGTTGAGCCGGAGCTGGTGATCACCGAGCAGGCGGAGCCCGAGGTGATCCACGGCAGGGGCAAGGAAGGCGAGGAGGACACCGACTGAACCCATGGCCATCGAGCTTGTGGTGGGTCTCGGTAACCCCGGTGATGCCTACGCGGCCACTCGTCACAACGTCGGTTTTCGGGTTGTGGACAGAGTGGCGCGCCTGCTGCGAGCCGGGGAGTGGCGACGCGAGCTCCGAAGCGAGCTCACCGCCACCGGGCGCGGCCGTCGGGTGTGGCTGGCCAAGCCCCGGACCTTCATGAACCTCTCGGGGAATGCCGTCTCGGAGCTGTTGGCCGGGTTGCAGCTGGGCCCCGGTCAGTGTCTGATCGTGGTGGATGACGTCGATCTGCCGCTCGGCCGCATGCGTCTGCGCCGGTCGGGCGGAGCGGGGACCCACAACGGTCTGCGGGACGTCGTCGCCCAGGTGGGCACAGACTTTCCCAGGTTGCGTCTCGGCGTGCGGGGCGACACTCTGTGGGAGGACCTCGCAGAGTACGTGCTGGCACCGTTCGATACCGAGGAGCTTCCGGCGGCCGAGGAGATGATCAAGCTGGCGGCGGATGCCGTGTCTGTCAGCGTTTTCGAGGGGCTGCAGCAGGCCATGAACCGCTTCAACCAAGCCCCCATTACAGGCGAAACGTTGGAATAAGGAGGAGGCCCGTGGAGATCACTCAACTGCTATATCTGTTCCCCGTGGCAGGCGTACTCGCACTGCTGTACGCCTGGTTCCGCACTGCGTGGGTCAACCGGCAGGATGCCGGGACCGACCGCATGCAGGAGATTGGTGCCCATATCCGGGAGGGCGCGATGGCGTTCCTCGCCCGCGAGTATCGGGTGCTCGCCATCTTCGTTGTCTGTGTTGCGGCTCTGCTGCTTCTCGTCAACAAGGGGAACAACCGTCTGGTTGCGGTATCGTTCGTGGTCGGCGCCTGCTGCTCGGCCCTCGCTGGCTTCATCGGCATGCGGGTTGCCACGGCAGCGAACTACAGGACCACGCAGGCGTGCAGAACCTCCCTCGTGGGCGGCCTCAGGGTGGCCTTCGGGGGTGGCTCAGTCATGGGGATGTCCGTGGTAGGCCTCGGCGTGCTCGGTCTGAGCATCCTCTTCATCATCTACACCAAGACTTTTGGCATGACGATTCCGGACCTCAACGACGTAATTCTGCCGGTGATCTCGGGATTCTCGCTCGGTGCCTCGTCGATCGCGTTGTTCGCTCGCGTCGGCGGCGGGATCTATACCAAGGCGGCCGACGTCGGCGCCGACTTGGTTGGCAAGGTCGAGGCCGGCATCCCCGAGGACGATCCCCGCAACCCGGCGACCATCGCGGACAACGTTGGAGACAACGTCGGCGATGTCGCTGGCATGGGCGCCGACCTCTTCGAGTCGTACGTCGGTGCAATCGTCGGCTCGATGGTGATCGGCGGCGCGATGGGCTCTCTCAGCTTGGTCGTGCTGCCCCTGCTGGTAGCTGCGGTCGGCATCCTCGTCTCCATCCTCGGCACCTTCTTCGTCAGGACCTCCGAGGGCGGCAACCCCCAGGCCGCCTTGAACCGGGGGACCTTCGGCGCCGGCATCCTGATGACGATCCTGACCTGGTTCATCCTGAAGTGGATGGTGCCGGAGCCGGTGGTGCACGCAGGGAGGACGATCACCAGCACCGGCATCTTCATCGCCACCATCGTCGGTCTCGCCGCGGGCATCGCGATCGGCCTCATCACCGAGTACTACACCTCGGAGTCCAAGGGACCGGCGCGCGGCATCGCCAAGGACTCGACGACCGGACCGGCGACCAACATCATTGCCGGCCTCGCCGTTGGCATGCGCTCTACCGCGCTGCCGCTGATCTGCATCGCCCTGGCGATCGTGCTCTCGGCCCATTTCTCGGGGCTGTACGGTATCGCGATCGCAGCCCTGGGGATGCTGTCGACGACCGGGATCCAGCTTGCGGTCGACGCCTACGGCCCGATCGCCGACAACGCCGGCGGCATCGCCGAGATGAGCGAGCTGCCCAAAGAGGTGCGCGGACGCACCGACAAGCTTGACGCCGTCGGCAACACCACCGCGGCCATCGGCAAGGGCTTCGCGATCGGCTCGGCGGCACTGACCGCTTTGGCACTGTTCTCGGCGTTCTCCGCTACCGCCAAGGTCGGCGTCCTCGACGTCTCCAGCCCCAAGGTCATGGCGGGCCTGTTCATCGGCGGGATGCTGCCGTTCCTGTTCTCCTCCATGGCCATGAAGGCGGTCGGTGAGGCCGCCTTCGAGATGATCGAGGAGGTGCGGCGGCAGTTCAAGGAGATTCCCGGCCTCATGGAGGGCAAGGCGAAGGCCGACTACGCGCGGTGCGTGGACATCTCGGCGGCGGCGGCCATCAAGCGCATGATCGCTCCGGGCCTGATGGCGGTCGCGACCCCTGTCGCTTTCGGCTTCTACGACAAGTACATGCTCGGTGGGCTGCTGGTCGGCGTCACGGTGTCGGGCGTTCTGATGGCGATCTTCATGGCCAACGCCGGCGGCGCCTGGGACAATGCCAAGAAGTACATCGAGTCGGGCGCCTTCGGCGGCAAGGGCTCCGAGACCCACAAGGCCGCCGTCGTCGGCGACACGGTGGGCGATCCGTTCAAGGATACGGCGGGCCCGTCGCTGAACATCCTGATCAAGCTGATGTCGGTCGTCGCTCTCGTGATTGCACCCCTGGTTGTCTGACTCAACTGCGATAGATGTTCCTCACGGCCGGCCCGAGGGCCGGCCGTCGTCTTGCCCGGATCCTGCCTGTCTCCTTCGTTCAGGTTCGTTCCCATAGGCACCGTTTCGAGTGTCGATGAGGCTTGATTGTGAACCGCCACGCCGCCAAGTACGCCAAGCTCGCTAAGCAGATATTCCCTTTCTTATCTTTGCGTTCTTCGCGCCTTGGCGGTTCAATTGTTGCCCCACCGGGATCATGCGTGCGCGGAGACAACCTGACTCAAGGGCATACGCAGGGCCCGAATTATTCACTCGCAATCTACTGCAACCGGCGGTACGCCAGCCGGGGCGCCGGCATTCTCCGAGTGGGTGGGGGATGATTCTCCGGGGCTCCGGCACCCGGACGTCTGCTACGCAGACGCCCGTCGTCACCTGCCCGGAGCGGGCGAAGATCTCCACCGGTTCATGGCCCTCATGGCCCGCTCCGGGAAGGCAACGACGTGCCTCCATCGACGCTGAGGCCACACGGCCGATCGCTGTTCCCGTGGGTTGCCAAGCTCGAGGTTTTCCCCCAACGGGTGGACCACGTGAGCGAGCTCCAGGAAAACCATCGAAGCATGGCACGCCCCGTCGAACGCCACTTACTCTGGAGTGCGCAGCGGTGGCGTTCTCCGGGCGGGTAGGGGGGTCGTCTCCCGTCTTCCGTTTCCCGGGCGGGTGGGTGGGGGATGTCTCGCTTCTTGCGTCTTCCTCCCCCGGGTGGGTGGGAGGGACGTCCTCACCCTCTCACTTCCTCACCTGCTCACCTTCTGGGCGGGCGGGGCGCAGGCGTCGCACCACCCTGCGTGGGATGCCGCCTGTCATTCGGTTGAGTCGCCGCCAGGCGCGGTAGACGGCACGCTTGGTCGTCTGCAGAACGGAAAGCTCGGAGGCGCCTTCACTCTTGCGGACGATCGGGCAAGAGGGTGTCCGGAGGCAGTAGGCGTGGAACCGCCCGTGTGCGAGCTCGGTGCGGATTGCCTGCAGCGTGGCGCCGTTCCACGCTTCACGGTAGCCGTCCATTCCGGCCAGGGGCTGGCCGCCGTAACAGCACGGCATGACCCCGCGCCGGAGGATGTACAGGTTGCGCCAGGGCTCGGTACAGACCGGCCACCGTTCGGCGCCGAGCGATGGGCGGCAAGCGCCCGTCTCGCTCGGCTCATCGTACAGCGGCGGTGGTGTGGGCTCGGGGTCCTCCTCGCCGAGCGGCGGCCGGGCCGCACCTCGCGGGCGCGGCGGCGTGTCCGGCGCTGCGGTGACCTCGAGGCGTCCCTGCTCGAACAGCTCCTCGAACATGTCGCGGGCGGCACGGCCGAAGTCCAGCTGGTTGGAAAGGGGGACGCCGTAGCGGCGGCAGAGCTCGTCGGCGCGGCCGGAGAGCCGGATCAGGTCTGCCAGCGGCAGGATCTCCTTGTGGTAGATGAAACGGTTTCCGGCTCGCTCCCACGTCAGGTCGACGCCTTCCGACGGGTTCAAGGGACGAAGGACCAGCTGGTCGACATCGAGTTCGGCGCACAGTCGCACGAAGAGGCCGAGCTCGTGGTGGTTCACCCTCATCGGCATGAAGACGAGGTAGACGTGCGGCAGCCCGCCCCGGCCCCCTTTTTCACTGACTAGGCGGCGGATGTTGGCGAGGATTGTGGGCAGCTTGTCGTTGCGGAGCTTGGCGTACGTCTCTGGGGTCGCGGCGTCGAGGGAGATGTACAACCGGATGTCGCGTCCGAGCAGCCTGTCGATGTTCCGAGCCGTCAGGATCTGTCCGTTGGTGGACATCTCGAGCGCCTTGCCGCACTCGCCGCACGCCTCGAACACCGCGTCCAGCTGCCGCAGCATGAAGGGTTCGCCGATCGAGCAGTTGACCAGCTGGGCGGCATTGGAGAAGAACTCGCCATAGCCGATGAGCGTGCCGGCATCGAACGGCCGTCCGGCGTTGTCACCCTCAAGCGTCTTCATCGCATCCCACTCGCAGTAGACGCAAGGCGGCTTGACGTTGCACTCGCCGTGGATGTCGATACCGAGGCTCGGCGGCGTCGAGCGCAGGATGCTCCGGCCTTCGATCATCTCCCGCAGGTTGAGGACCTCGTTCTCGTGGCGTGCCAGGATCGCGTGATGCCTGGCGGCGTTCCGATGTAAAAGCGGTCTCCTGACCCGGACGGCGAGCTGTCGCGGGTCCTCGGGGTGAAGCTCGAGTGGGAAGCCGACGTTGATCTCGATGTCCGCCCTCTGAGCCCCTGCCGGCACCGGGCACGACAGCGGGCCCCAACCGTGGACGAGCGGGAAGGCATGACGTTGATCGCCGAGACTGATCTCGAGGCGCTGCGACAGGTCGAAGAACTCCGACATGACCTCCAGCTCCAGAAACCGGGGCAGGTCGGAGGGCTCGAGCTCCAGGGCCGCCGATTGGCCCATCCAGCGGAACGGATTGATGCCGTCGAGCTCGGTCTTGTACACGCCCGAGACCCAGCGCAGCCGGCCGCGCTCCGGCTCCGCGGCGGGGGCGGTCTGCAGCGGCAAGCCGCCGTTCAAGACAGGAAGTCTTTCACTCATTGGTGGTCGTCCCGCTGTCCCGGTGCGGTCAGTCGCGGCGGGCGCGGACCGTCAGCACCGGGATCCGGCTTCGACGCAACACTGCCTCGGCGACCGACCCGAGGAGGAGATGCTCGAGCGCCGACAGCCCCCGCGTCGGCATCATGATGAGGTCGTAGCGTGCCGGCTGCGCGAACTCGACGATGGCTTCGGTTGCGCGACCGGTTACGACCTCGACCGAGCTCGGGACGCCGTCGAGGTACTCCTCCGCGACCTTTGCCAAGGCTTGCCGTGAGCGCTCGGCGACGCGGTGCAGCATCTCCTGAGGCATGAGGTCGACCGCGTAAAACTCGGGGTATATGACCGGCTCGACGACGTGCAGGAGGGTCACGTGCGAGCCGAGTCGCCGGGCCCAGTGGGCCGCCAGCTCGACGGCCGGCCGGGAGTGGTCCGAGAAGTCGTGTGGCACCAGGATTCGTGCCACCGGTTCCCCGGACAGGACAGCGTCGCCGCGAACGGTGAGGACAGGTATCGACGCGCTGCGGACCACAGCCTCTGTAACCGAGCCGAGCAGCAGATGCTTGAGCCCGCGGCGGCCGTGGGTGCCGATCACGATCAGGTCGCAGCCGAGATCGCCGGCGGCTTCCACGATACTCTCGGGCGCCGAGAGCCCGCGTACGAGGTGCGGGTGGACCACCACGGACGGTTCCCCGCTGACGTGGCGATTGAGTATTTCGCGCGTCTTCTGGTCACTTCGAGTGAGGAGACGCTCGAGCTCGCGCTGGTGGTCCTCCACCAGATGTGGGTCCTCCAGCAAGATGCGGACGTGAACGACGTGGATCTCGGCGGCGAGGGCGGTGGCGAGCTGCCGGGCCACTTGTAGGGCTCGGTCAGCGGTATCCGAAAAGTCGGTTGGGACCAGGATGCGGCGCGGCAGGTCCTTCATGGTCACACCTCCGATGCCCCAGTATAGATCCTCGGCGCTGTGCTAGGATGGGTTGTCTTGACAGGTGCCAGTGACGCGAGCGGCAGGGGCGTGTTGTCTCCGGTATCGAAGCAGCGTAGGAATGCGGCCGGCCTTACCGGGATTCACACAGGATGTGGAATCCGCGTTCGGCCGCGGAGGAGGTGGCTGCGATGAATGACCGGCGTCGAAGCGAGCGTTTGGCGGCAGGAGAGAACTTTTTCGGCAGGGTGAAGGCGACGGTCCCCGCGCGCATCCTGGATCTCTCCCGCCACGGCGTCCAGGTGGAGATTCCCTCTTCGCTACGGCCTGCCGTCGAGTGCGATATCAGCGTTCCGACCGCCGAAGGTGACCTGCGGCTACGAGCCAAGGTGCAGCGCTGCCGGGCCGCCTCGATGACCTCGCGTGAGGGCGACGAACGCCACCTGGTGTTCCGTGCCGGCCTCGAGTTCGTCGATGTCAGTCCACGAGCCATCCGTGCCCTGGAGGAAACCCTGAGCGGCCTGGTCAAGGCCGACGGTCCGATCGCAGGGTTGACAGCCACCGATGCCGCCGCCGGGAGAGCGATTGCGCTGGAAGAGGGAGAGCCTCCGAAGCGCCGCAACGGCCCGATCAAGATCCGCCTCGACTCAGAGCACATCCGCAAGCGCATCGAAGAAGATTCCTAGGGGCTCGGAGTCGCCCAGAACTGGGTCGGTCTTCGTGTTTGTGGCTTCCTGCACGCTTGAGGGGGGCTGGCATTTGCGGAGTTTGATCGCGATTGGCATCCCACGCGGCCGGTACTGGCTGTTACGATAGCGTTACACAGTGCCGCGATTGACTGAGTCACAAGGACTTGCACGCATCGACTCGGGGAAGGGTGGAAGGGCGAGTGGTCGGGTGTGTTTCGGTGTTACTCAGGAGTAACGCCGATGTCATGCCAGAGCGCCGGGCATGGCCCTCTCAAATTACTGTAATAATGTAGTTTAGTGTACCGCCAAGGGGTGTCGTTCCGTGGCATGTTGGTTGCAGCTGGCTGCGGGGGACGATGGGGGAGGGTGCATGCTCGATGGCGGTCTGATAGCTGCGCGCAGATCAGCTGTGCTGGGCCTGTGGTGGGAAATGGTCCTGGCCGGCTACCCCACCGATACCCGGAGCTTTCTGGTCCGCGAAAAAGACCGCTTTCAGAATCCGGTCGGCGCAACCCTGCGGTCCGGGCTCGAAGACGCCCTGGACGGGCTTCTCGCCGGCGCCGGCGAGGCGGAGCTGGGGCAAGCGGTGCAGGGAATCGTGAGGGTACGCGCGGTTCAGGACATTTCCGACAGGGATGCCTTGGCGTTTGTCTTCGCTGTGAAACAGGCGGCGCGCGCGGCTCTCGGTGAGGACGCGGAGACCGAGCGTGGACGGCGGGAGCTGGACGAGCTCGGTACGGCGGTCGACCGGCTGGCGCTGGTGGCGTTTGCTTGCTACGTGCGGTGTCGTGAAGAGATCTTCTCGATCCGGACGAGGGAGCTGCAGAGGCGAACAGCCTCATTGCTGCGGCGGACGGCCGGCGTCGACCTCTCGATTCCCGGGGCGGATGAGGCCGCCGGTTGCAGTCCTGATCCTGCGAGCGAAGGAGGTTCTACAGCATGAGAGCACTGTCGGCGCTGCTCATCGTGGCGGTACTGCTCGGCGTCGTGTGGCTGGGTGCGGGGGTCGCCGGGTGGCATGCCGTTTTCGGGGTCGCAATTCCGTACGCCGCGGTCCTGATCTTCCTGGTCGGCCTCGTCTGGCGGGTCGTGACGTGGGCCCGGTCGCCGGTTCCGTTCCGAATTCCCACGACCTGCGGGCAGCAACGGTCCCTGCCGTGGATCTCCTCGAGCACGCTGGAGAGCCCGCACAACGGATGGGGGGTGACGCGACGCCTGGCGCTCGAGGCGCTGCTGTTCCGCTCTCTGTTCCGCAACACGAGGACGGAGCTGACGCCGGCCAAGAGGCTGGTGTATGAGTCGGACAAGTACCTGTGGGTTGCGGCGCTCGCTTTTCACTGGAGCTTCCTCCTGATCTTCTTGCGTCACCTTCGCTTCTTCCTGCAGCCGGTGCCGCAGCTGGTGTCGTTCCTGGAGGGCCTCGACGGCTTCTTTCAGCTTGCAGTGCCGACCCTCTTTCTCTCCGACCTGGTGATCCTGGCGGCACTTCTCTACCTTCTCGGTCGCCGGTTGATCAACAGCCAGCTCCGTTACATTTCCCTGCCGGCGGATTACTTCGCGCTATTCCTGCTGCTCGCCGTTGCCGTGAGTGGCGTGCTCATGCGGTATGTGACAAGGGTCGATCTGGTGGCCGCCAAGGAGCTGGCGATGGGGCTGGTGACATTCAGCCCGAAGGTTCCGGCGGTCATCGGCACGCCGTTCTACATCCACATCTTCTTCGTCAGCCTGCTGTTTGCCTACTTCCCTTTCTCCAAGCTGACCCACATGGCCGGTGTGTTTCTCAGCCCGACACGCAACCTGGCCAACAACAACCGTGCGCGCCGCCATGTCAACCCGTGGAACCCGGAGGTGGAGGTCCACACCTACGCTCAGTGGGAGGCTGATTATCACGACAAGCTGGTGGCGGCGGGCATCCCGCTGGACAAGGAGTGACAGATGGCGGAGAAGACCCAGCAGGAGCTGCTCCAGATCCGGTACACGCCGCCGCGGCAGGGTTGGATGGATCCCTCGATCGACTTCCAGTCTCGGCGCGGGTCCTGGTCCTACCCGGCGGCCGGCAAGAACCTGACCTACCTCGGGTTTCCGAATCCCCGTGAGTGGTCGCCGACAGATGAGGATTGGAAGCTCCCTGACAACTGGCGCGAGATCATCTTTCAGGGGCTCAGGGAGCGACTAAAGAAGTACCGGTCCCTCAGGGTGTTCCTTGACACGTGCGTCCGTTGCGGTGCGTGCGCGGACAAGTGCCACTTCTTCATCGGCTCCGGCGACCCGAAGAACATGCCGGTGCTGCGCGCAGAGCTGCTGCGCTCGGTCTACCGGCGCGACTTCACCACTGCGGGCAAGATCCTGGGCGGGCTGGCCGGGGGGCGTGAGCTGACGCCGGAGGTGCTGAAGGAGTGGTACTACTACTTCTACCAGTGCACCGAGTGCCGGCGCTGCTCGGTGTTCTGTCCGTACGGCATCGACACCGCCGAGATCACGATGATCGCCCGCGAGCTTCTCAATCTGGTCGGGCTCAACATCAACTGGGTCATGGAGCCGGTGGCGAACTGCGATCGGACCGGCAACCACCTTGGCATCCAGCCGCACACGTTCAAGGACAATGTCGACTTCCTGTGCGACGAGCTCGCCGACATCACCGGGATCCACATCGATCCGCCGATCAACAAGAAGGGTGCGGAGGTGCTGTTCATCGTGCCCTCGGCCGATTACTTTGCCGACCCCGGCATCTTCACGTTCATGGGGTACTTGCTGCTGTTCGAGCACATCGGCCTCGACTACACGCTCAGCGCCTACGCTTCGGAGGGAGGCAACTTCGGCCTCTTTACCTCGCACGACACCATCAAGCGCCTCAACTACAAGATGTACGCCGAGGCCAAGAGGCTCGGCGTCAAGTGGATTCTCGGCGGCGAGTGCGGGCACATGTGGCGGGTCATCCACCAGTACATGGACACCATGAACGGGCCTGCGGACTTTCTCGAGGTGCCCAGGTCGCCGGTCACCGGCACGGTCTTCGATCACACGGCATCGACCAAGATGCTTCACATCTGCGAGTTCACGGCCGACCTGATCAAGAACGGCAGGCTCAGGCTCGACCCCAGCCGCAACGACCGCTACCGGGTGACGTTCCACGACTCCTGCAACCCGGCGCGCGGGATGGGGATCTTCGAGGAGCCTCGCTACGTGCTCAAGAGCGTCTGCAACCACTTCTTTGAGATGCCTGACAACACCATCCGCGAGCAGACCTTCTGCTGCGGAGGCGGCGCGGGACTCGGCAACGACGAGAACATGGAGATGCGCCTGCGCGGCGGTCTGCCGCGGGCGAATGCAGTCGAGTATGTGCACCAGAAGCACGGCGTGAACCTGCTCACCTGTATCTGCGCGATCGACCGCGCCACGCTGCCGACCTTGATGGAGTACTGGGTCCCCGAGGTCGGGGTGTCCGGCGTTCACGAGCTGGTTGGGAACGCCCTCTTGATGGCAGGCGAGAACGAGAGAGCTACCGACCTGCGTGGAGAGCCGATCGGCGACAAGGAGGCGGCAAGCGATGTATGACGCTGGCAAGATCATAACCGGGCTCCTGGTCTTCCTGGTTCTGGTGACGACGCCGGTCTGGTTCAACGCGGCTACGCACGCGCAGGCGCGGGCCCCGCAGCTGAAGCTCCCGGAGGGGGTTACGGCCTGCGTCGAGCCCACCGCCGAGATGCGTGCATCGCACATGGACCTCCTCAACGAGTGGCGCAACGCGGCGGTGCGCTCGGACGAACGCTTCTTCACCATGCCCGACGGGAAGGTCTACGAGAAGAGCCTTTCACTCACCTGCCTCAAGTGCCACGACAACAAGGAAGAGTTCTGCGACCGCTGCCACAACTACCTGGCGGTGTCGCCCTACTGCTGGGACTGCCACGTGGAGCCGAAGGGGGGGAGGTCATGACGGTGGATCGCAGAGGGTTCTTCAAGCTCGCCGGCCTCGGCGCGCTGGGCCTGGCCGGGGCTCGCTCGTTGCCGGTGCTCGGCAACCCGGCGCCGGCACCGTCGTTGCCCGGCCCGGGACCGGACGGTGGTGTGCGCTGGGGGATGGTGGTCGACCTTCGTGCCTGTCTGAACGATGAGGGGTGCCGGGACTGCATCGTCGCCTGCGACCACGCTCACAACATCCCCCAGCTGCCCGATCGCAAGCATGAGGTGAAGTGGATCTGGAAGGACCCCTACGAAGAGGTCTTCCCGATGCAAACCCACGAGTATCTGGAGGACGCCCTGCACGGACATCCTGCGCTGGTGTTCTGCAACCACTGCGACAACCCTCCGTGCGTGCGAGTCTGCCCGACCCAGGCCACGTGGAAGCGGGAGGACGGGATCGTCATGATGGACTGGCACCGCTGCATCGGCT
>CAZKGM010000053.1:0-18893 GCA_964552395.1 uncultured Thermoanaerobaculia bacterium
CTGTACCTGCAGGGAGCGCTCGCCCTGACTGAAAGGCGGCTCGGGGATGCGGAGCGACTCTGGCGGCGGGCCATATCGCTGGTGGAGCAGAGACAGGAGGGGCTCGACCTCTCGGAAGACGAGCAGTCCAGGTTTGGCGCTCGGTACTATCAGTTCTACGGTGGGCTGGCACGCCTTCTGGCCAGGGAGGGACGCGGCGAAGAAGCTTTCGAGCTCCTCGAGAGGGCCCGCTCGCGAGCGCTCCGGGCGATGGTCCTCGCCTCGCAGGCGGTTCCTTCGGGTGTTCCGGGTCGACTTTGGGCGTCCTACCGCCGCTGTCTCCAGCAAATCGACCGCCTGCGGGCCGAGGTCGCCCGGCAGCCTCCGCCCGCCGGACGCTCGACCGAAGACGGCCCCTTGGTCGAGGAGCTTCACAGCCGCGAGGGTGAGCGGGACCGCATGGCCGCCGAGATCCGAACCGCGGCGCCGAGGTTGGCGAGACTGCGTCCCGTCACCGCCCCGACCCTCGATCAGGT
The DNA here is from genome assembly GCA_964552395.1 of uncultured Thermoanaerobaculia bacterium. Lineage (GTDB taxonomy): Bacteria > Acidobacteriota > Thermoanaerobaculia > Thermoanaerobaculales > Sulfomarinibacteraceae > JAJDNH01. The sequence continues at coordinate 516 of CAZKGM010000053.1, forward strand.
GCGGGCTGCCCTCGAGCCGGGAACGGTCCTGCTGTCGTACGTGGTCGGCAAGGATGAGCTGGCGTTCTTCGTCGTCGGTCCGGCCGCCGACACGGGGGGACGCCTGCGTGTGCACTTCGTCCCGGTGGGCTCCAGCGAGCTGAAACGGAGGATCGAGATCCTCCTCGCCTTCATCGCCCGCGGTCGCGACAACGCGGCCGTGGATCCGGCGTTGATCACGCAGAGCCGACGTCTGTTCCAGCTGCTGATCGAGCCCGCGATGGAGAAGGTCGGGGCGGCGAAGAGACTGCTGATCGTGCCCGACGGGCCGCTCCGCTATGCCCCGTTCGCTGCACTCGTCCTTCCGGGGAAGGACGTGTGCTACCTGGGTGCAAGGAAACCGATCTTCTTCAGCTCATCTGCCGGCGCCCTGCTGGCCCTGAGGATCCGCAAGAAGGGCAGGTCGCAGCCGGGGAACGGCGGCCTCGTCGCCTTCGGCGATCCGGTCTACCCGCGGCGGTCGGCTGCCGTACGCGCATACGGGTTGGCCCCCCTGGCCGGATCCCGTGAGGAGGTGGAACGCATCGCTGCCGGCTTCGGGCGAGATGCTCACGTCTACCTCGGCCGCGAGGCGACGGAGCGTCGTGCCCGCTCGCTGACGGGGACTGGCGGATACCTCCACTTTGCCGTCCATGCCTGCCCCGACATCCGTTTCCCGCTCCAGTCGGCGCTCTTTCTCTCGATGACGAGAGCCCGAGACCCGCAGGCCGACGATGACGGGATCCTCCACGCCTGGGAGGTCATGGACGCCCTGCACTGCGACGCCGAGGTCGTGACCCTGTCGGGCTGCTCCACCGGGAGCGGCGAACGGGTCGAGGGCGAGGGACTACTGGGCCTGGTCCGGGCCTTCCAGTACGCCGGCGCGCGTACCGTTGTGGCTTCCCGGTGGCCGGTCGGCGATCGAGCGACGGCGGCGCTGATGGAACGCTTCTACGGTGGCCTCAGAGGAGGCGTCCCGACCGCCGAGGCTCTGCGGCGCGCCCAGAACGCCTTGGCCACGGCTCCGGTCCGGCTCGAGGACGGCCAGGTCCTGGATGCCCGCCACCCGTTTCATTGGGCGGCCTTCCAGGTCACGGGCGACTGGCACTGACGCCGATCTCGAAAGCTTGGAGGTTCGAGGGTATCGGCTCTCCTCCTGCATCGCGGATCGCCAGAACCCTCCAGTAGTAGCGACCGGGCGCCTCGGCTATCCCTTTCGGCCACGGCGTGTGTATGGCGGTGATCTCCTCGCTCTTCCAGAGCAGCTCGCCGTCACCGTCGAGCAGCTCCACGACGTAGCCCCGCGCCCCCTGGACCGCCCGCCAGGAGAGGCCGTCAGGAGCACGCTGAACCCGTCCCACCGGCGAGACGGGGACCGGCACGGCCGGGTGGCCGCCCTGCCGCAGGGTGATCGGCTGGGAGCCGCCGGGTCCCGCTGGACCGGACCGGATCAACGGCCGCACCAGGAAGAATACGGAGATCAGCGCGGCGGCCGTGGCCAAGCCGACAAGAAGCCGACGCCATGCCGCCGTGCGGTTCATGACGGCCGCAGGGCGCGGCTGCGGCGCCCCGGGATCGAAGGCGTGCGCCTCATCCCTGATTGCCAGCACCGCCCGGTGGACCCGCGAGCACTCGGCGCAGGAGAGTAGGTGGTCGAGTGCCGCGTCCTTCTCGGCGGGGGCCATTTCGTCGCAGGCCAGGAGCTCCCACTGGTCCTCCGAGAGGTGCTTGCCCTCCCCGGAGGCGACCGAAGCATAGGCCCCGCGGAGAACGTCCATCTCAGCCATCGACCCCCCTTTCCCGGAGCTCCCTCCGGAGGTCGGCCATCCCCCGTGCGATCAGGTTGCGCGCCTTGTTGTACGGCCAGTCGAAGATCTCCATCATCTCGTTGACCGAGAAGCCGGCCAGATGGGCGCGAACGGCCCGCCGCCGCTCGCCCGAGAGACCTTTCAACGAGGCCATGATCTGGGCTCCCAGCTCTCTGGCGTTTGCAAGCTCCTCCGGTGTGCGCACCGGGCTGTGTGCCCTTCCCGCCAGATCATCGAGGTTCTCCTCCCCGCGGCGCTCCTCTCGCAAGATCCTCACGGTCTCCCGCACCGCCGTCCTATAGATATAAGAGGATGGATGGTGGATCTCTTGCTCACCGGAGGTGACCTTCCAGAGCGCCACCAGGACGCGCTGCTCCACGTCCTCGCCGACGGACGCTGCCCGGTCGCCGGCGACGCGAGCGACGACCGAACGAATCAAGCGTGCGTATCGACCCGCCAACTGGTCAATGGCGGAGCTGTCGAGACTGCCCTGAGCCACCCTCACAGTATATCCAGAATCGAGCGGCCCCGGGTCGCAGGAACAGGTGAGCAAGATCGCTCACTGTGGCCTCTCTCAGGACAACGGGGAAGCTCGACAGCGGTTGGGCGTCGCGCATCCTCGGGCGGCGACCGGCCGAGGATGCCGACAGAACCGGAACGGAGGTGGGGTCGTGAAAGCAACGGCGGACACTCTCTGCATCATGGCCGCAGTGGTTCTGATCGCCGGCTCGGGGGCGGCACAGGTCACCGCCAGGGTGAGCGACGCTGAATCCGGCGGTGCTGGCAACGGACAGAGCTGGCTCCAGACAGCCCGCTGGCCGATCAGCTCGGACGGGCGGTACGTGGCCTTCGTGTCCGATGCCACCGACCTGGTGAGCGGCGATACGAACGCGGTCACCGACGTGTTCGTCCGCGACGTCGAGCTCGGCACGACAACCCGGGTCAGCGTGGCGCTCGACGGTGGCGACTCCAACGGCCCGAGCGTGGACCCCTCGATCAGCGCCGACGGCCGCTACGTGGCGTTCACCTCGAGCGCCTCGAACCTCGTGGCCGGGGACGGCAACGGGATGCCGGACGTCTTCGTGCGCGACCTTCACCTCGGTATGACGATTCGCGTCAGCGTCGACCGCGCGGGAGACGATGCCAACGACGAGAGTAACAAGCCGTCGATCAGCGCCGACGGCCGCATGGTGGCGTTTGGCTCCCACGCCACCGACCTGGTCGACGGGGATGAAAGCGGCTACCCCGGCATCTTCGTGCGCAACCTGGATCTCGGACAGACAGAGCGGGTCAGCGTCGCCGCCGACGGCAGCGGTGCAAACGGCAACAGCTGGGGACCGGTGATCAGCGCCGACGGGGCCTACGTGGCGTTCGCCTCAGAAGCCAACAACCTGGTTGCGAACGATACCGGCTTCCGCGACGTGTTCTTGCGGGATCTCAAGGCGCACCGCACGATCTGGGTCAGCGTCGGCCGCGATGGGGGAAGCCCCAACGAGGGCAGCGCCGGCGCTTGCGTGAGTGAGCACGGCCGCTACGTGGCGTTCTGGTCCCGGGCCAGCGACCTGGTCGAGGGCGATACCAACGGTCAGGATGACGTGTTCGTCCGCGATCTCGCGACCGGGGTCACCAGCCGGGTCAACGTCTCCAGCGACGGCGCCCAGGCCGTCGGCGGCGGCAGCTATCACCCCATGATCAGCGGCGACGGTCGCTACGTGGTGTTCATGTCGGATGCTGCGAATCTGGTCAACGGCGACAGCAACGGTTGGGGCGACGTCTTCGCTCACGACCGCGCCACCGGCACCACCACCTTGCTCAGCGTGAGCCCGACGGGCGCCCAGGTGGACGGCTACAGCCGTTGGCCGGCAATGACACCCGACGGCCGGCTGGTGGTCTTCGAGTCGACGGCCTCGAACCTGGCCGCCGGCGACACCAACGGCGCCATGGACGTCTACCTGGTCGCCGGACCGGCAGCGGTCCCCAACTACGTCAGGATCTTCCCGGGTGCGGCCAGCGCCAAGGGCGCCAGCACCTCCTACTGGGTGACCGACGTCCGGCTGTACAACCCGGCCTCGCAGGGCCCGATCACGGTATGGTTGTCGGCGCTGCTGCGCGACGCCGACAACACCGGTGCGGCCGAGCTCCCGGTCACCGTCGGTGCTCGCAAGGGGGTCGCCTTTAACGACGTCCTGGCCACCTTCTTCGGGCTTTCGAAGGCCACTGCAGCCATCCGCATGCGGTCGACGGCGCCGTTCTACGCCACCTCCCGCACCTACGACATCGGCACCCCCGGGGGCACGTTCGGGAGCTTCATCCCGAGCTTCGGTCCCGAGGAAGCCCTCGACAGGGGGATCCTCCTCCAGGTGATCAACCAGCAGGGCGGCGACGGCTTCCGCTCGAACATCGGCTTCGCCAACCCGGGCCTGACCGCGAGCACGGTCACCGTGCGGGTCTTCGATGCCGGCACGGGAGAGGTCATCGGCACCGGCACCCGCAATCTCCCGCCGCGCACCTTCTCGCAGATCGACGATGTCTTCAAGTTCGTCGGCAAGGCGAGCGAGGCGGTGGCGAACGCGACCGTCGAGTTCACGGCGACGACGCCGATCTTTGTCTACGCCTCGGTGATCGACAACGGCTCCAACGACCCGATCTTCGTGGTTCCCTGTGCCGACGACGGCACGCCCGTGCCCTGACGCATCCCAGGACCCGGGGCTCCAGCGCCAGCGGGCCTGCCCCACAGGCCCCCGTCTCGCCTCCAGCCTCGAGCGCCTAGCGATCTCCCCAGGCACGCGGTGGAACCTCATCACTCAATCTCTCAGTCACTTAATCACTGGGCGGGCGGGGCGGTGCTACCCTGAATGAGACAGCTCCGAAATGGGTTTTCTGATCTGCAAGGGAGGATGCCCGTGACAACCATCGATCCCACGGCGCCCGTGATGGTCACCGGCGCGACCGGGTACGTGGCGGGCTGGCTGGTCAAGAACCTGCTTGACAAAGGCCACACCGTGCACGCGGCGGTGCGCGACCCGGGCAACGACACCAAGCTGCGGTTCCTGAACGGGTCGGCCGCCCAGGCGGCGGGCACTATCCGCTACTTCAAGACCGACCTGCTGGTACCCGGCTCCTACGCCGACGCCATGCAGGGCTGTGAGCTGGTCTTCCACACCGCGTCGCCGTTCACCTCCGCCGTCGACGACCCCGTCGCCGAGCTCATCGAGCCGGCCCAGCAGGGAACGAGAAACGTGCTCGAGCAGGCCAACGAGACGCCGGCCGTCAGGCGGGTGGTCGTGACCTCGAGCTGCGCCGCCATCTACGGCGACAACGTCGACCTGAAGAGCACCTCCAACGGCGTCTACACCGAGGAGATTTGGAACACCAGCTCGTCGGTCGACCACCAGGCTTACTCCTACTCCAAGGTGCTGGCCGAGCGCGAGGCGTGGGAGATCCACGGCAAGCAGGACCGCTGGGACCTGGTTACGATCAATCCGAGCCTGGTGCTGGGACCGGGCATCAACCCCAACGGCACCTCAGAGAGCTTCAACATCTTCAGGCAGCTCGGCGACGGCACGATGAAGACTGGCGTGCCCCGGTGGGGCCTCGGTGTGGTCGACGTGCGCGACCTGGCCGAAGCGCACTACCGGGCGGGCTTCACGCCGGAGGCGAAGGGCCGCTACATCGTCTCCGGGGACGACTCCGACCTGGCCGACCTGGCGGCGGTGCTGCGGAAACACTTCGGGAAGCGCTACCCTCTGCCTGCGCGAACCGTGCCGAAGTGGCTGATCTGGCTGGTCGGGCCGATGATCAACAAGACGATGACGCGCAGGGTGATCAGCCGCAACGTCGGACTGCCGTTCAGGGCCGACAACAGCAAGGGCGTCCGCGAGCTCGGCCTGAGCTACCGCCCGCTGGAGGAGACCGTGGTCGAGTTCTTCCAGCAGATGGCCGACAACGACGTGTTCGACGCCGCCGGCGCGCGTTGAGGTTGTGGCCTCTGTGGGCTGGTTCGCGGCCGACTCCGCACGACGCGCCCTGCCGGAGGCCCTGTGGTGACCCCGCCGGGGGACGGCGCAGCTGTCAGCTCGCTCGAGCCGCACGGTTCTCGTTCACTCGTTGCCACCAGCGTAGGGCGCCCCAGCAGAGGAGTGCCAGGACGCAGACGGCCAGCCCAACGATAGTGGAGACCAGGCACTGCTGCAGACCGAACATCACCAGCTTCGGGTTGATGGCGCGGGCCGTGGCGAGGACGCCCAGCATCTTGTAGTGGCCCGCCACCTGGCCGAGGAAGCCGACCAGAATAGCGATGAAGCCCCAGAAAGGAAGGGCCTGGAGCCTGAGATCGCCTGAGCGGCCGGGGGGCAGGGCGCGCCTCGCCAGGCGCCAGATGTTGCCGATGGTGAGCACCGCAACGATGCAGCCGATGAGTGCGAGGGCGTACATCAGCGGCCCACCGGCCTTGAATGTCTCGATGATCGTCATGATCAGCTCCTTTCGATCTGCAGGAGCAGCTCGGCCTCCTGCTCCTCGATGTCGGCGACCTTCTGACCGAGGTAGAACCACACCAGTGCGGAGACGATGGCCCCGAGCAATGCGATGGTCGCCAGGGCGCTGATGCGGGCCAGCTGGCTCAGGGGGTCGGCCATGTTCGCCGGCCCGATCGAGATCAGCGCAGTCAGCCAGCTGTAGCCTTCGACCACCACCAGTCCCAGGCCGGCCGCCACCTGCATCAGCGCCAGTGCGACCATGACGATCAGGCCTCGGCGCAACGTGCGCGGGCGGTGGTCCTGCCTCAGGTGCAGCTCATAGGCCTTGATGACGGCAACCAGGAGGACGACGCTGGTCATCACGGCCAGGACCCAGGCCCAGCCGCCGGCAACGTTGAAGACCCTGAGATCGACGAGGAGGCAGCCGCTCACCAGCAGCACCAGGCACGCCAGCGCGGCGAGTATAGTGCGCTCCCACACGTCGCGCGCCTGCGCCGAGATACCGTCGAGGAGTCGCACGATCGGGCCGCCGTGGATCCTCTCCAGCTGGGCGAGGGTGTTCTCGGTGGGCTTGAAGTCGTGCACCACCGCCGCCTCTGCCTCGTCCTCGCTCAGCCCCCCCTGTACTGCCAGCTCGAAGGCGGCTTCGAGGTCGGCGGCGACCTCCAGGAGAACTCGGGAGCGTGCCGCCTGGGGCAGGGCGAGCTGCTCATCGAGCTCTCGTAGGACCTTGACGAAACGGTTCATGGGGCCTCCCCGAGGGAGCTGGCGAGCAGGTTGGCGAGCCGGGTCCACTCCCGCCGGAGCACCGCCAGGTGACGCCGTCCCTCCTGTGTCAGCACATAAGACCTGCGCTTGCCGCGGGGTCCCTCGTCCGACCAGCTGCCGCTGATCATTCCCGACTGCTCGAGACGGTGGAGGATTGGGTAGAGGGTTCCGTGCTTGAAGCGGATCTCGCCGTCGCTCGCCTCCGCGACCTCGAGGGCCAGCTGGTAGCCGTGCTTGGCGCCGTCAAGGAGCTCCGCGAGTACCAGAGCCTCGTTGAGACTCCTGCTGAGGTTGGCGATGTCGAGCGCTTCGTAGCCCATCTTTGCCGCCCCGGTTCTGATATATCGAGCATCTACCTATCGACACTCTATATATTAGGTTCGAAGGCGACGATTGTCAATACCCCTTGCAGAGCGGCTGGTCGGTGGCGGCGAAAGGGTACAGCGGTTCACTTCGGCGGCGTCTCGCCCGTCCGGGTGGGGGAACGTCAGGTGGGGGGTTCCACGGCCGAGTCTCGCGCCGGCCGCGGCGAGCGAGACGCTCGCTGCAACAACAGAATGCCGGAGCTCCGAACACCCGTTTGAGCGCACCCTGCTCTGAAGCGCCCTTCGCCCGCGTTCACCGGGCGCCTTCTATCCTCTCTCCTCTTTCTTCTCTCTCCCGGGTGGGTGTGTTGGACCTCATCACTCAATTCAGCTATGCCCCGCGATCGGATGCGGCAGGTACGGCGCCTCCAGCGCGGCCACCTCCTGGGGTGACAGCTGCACGTCGAGCGCACCGACCACCTCCTCGAGGTGGTTCATCTTGGTCGCGCCGATGATCGGCGCCGCCACCCCGGGCCTCTGTAGCAGCCAGGCGAGGGCGATCTGCGCGTTCGGCACCTTGCGAGCCTTCGCCATCTTGTCGACCTCGGCGATCACGCGGTCATCGGCCTCGGCCATTGCCGAGTACAGCGTCTGCCCGAAACGGTCGGTCTTCGACCGCTTGGTCCCCTTCGCCTGCGGCGGGCGCGCCAGGTAGCCCCGTGCGAGCGGGCTCCACGGGATCAGCCCGACCCCCTGGTCGAGGCACAGCGGGATCATCTCCCGCTCCTCCTCGCGGTACAGCAGGTTGTAGTGGTTCTGCATCGACACGAAGCTCGTCCAGCCGTTCGACGCCGCCACCTGCTGCGCCTTGGCGAACTGCCACGCGTACATGGAGGATGCGCCGATGTACCGCGCCTTGCCCGCGCGCACGATATCGTGCAGTGCCTCCATGGTCTCCTCGATCGGTACTTGGTCGTCCCAACGGTGAATCTGGTACAGATCGACATAGTCCGTTCCGAGCCGTTTCAGGCTGGCGTCGATCTCGTGCAGGATCGCCTTGCGCGACAGGCCACCGCCGTTCGGGCCGGGGCGCATGGTCCCCCAGACCTTGGTCGCGATGACGAGGTCTTCGCGGCGCGCGAAGTCACGGAGCGCGCGGCCGGTGATCTCCTCGCTGGCCCCGAAGGAGTAGACGTTGGCGGTGTCGAAGAAGTTGATGCCAAGCTCGATGGCGCGCTTGAAGAACGGTCGCGCCTGCTTCTCCTCGAGCGCCCACTCCCAGCGCAGCGGGGAGGTCCCAACCGTCGCTGCCGGATCGCCGTAGCTCATGCAGCCGAGACAGATCCGAGAGACCAGCATCCCGGTGTTGCCCAGTCGTGTGTACTCCATGGTGTCCTCCAATACTGCAGCTCTGGTGGTATCGGGGAGCGCCTGCTCTTGCGACCGCGGACCACCTCGGCGCGCAGGCGCCCCACGATACTCAACCTCCAATCGACCATACCCCTTCCGACCCCCAGGCGCGCAGGTCCCTCCCCTGGGTGGGTGGGTGGCTCTTCCTCACATTCTCACTTTCCTACTTCCTTACCTCGCCGGTGGGAGGGGGAGGAACAAGTCCGCCAGTTGCATGGTTGAGCAATATGATAGCCTTCACGTGGCCGGCCGCAGTCTTCCTCGAGCGTTCCCTGGCCGGTGGCTAGAAAGGGGTTGCCGATGTCATCTGCCCGAGAGCTGGCCCTCGCGCCTCTTCCCCGCAGTCTCACCGTGACCGCGTGTGGCTTGGTTCTGGCGATGATCGCTGTCCTCGCCCGCGCCGCCGCTCTTGCTTCACTGGGCACGGGGCACCCTCAACTGATAACCGCCGCGGCGACCTTCGACCTCACCGTCACGGACTCCCTGGTGGCCTGGTGGATGCTGCGCCGGGAGTTCGGCTGGTCGGCGAGGGCTCTGGTGGCATTGTTCTTCGGCTCCATGATGGTGGCCGGTCTCATCCTTCCAGCAGGCCAGGAAGGCGCGCTCTGGTTCATGCACGTGGCGGTCGCACCGCTGGAGCTACTACTCATCGTCTATCTGTTCCGGCGGATCGCCAAGGCGAGGAGGGGTGCAGTCGCACGGCGTTCGGCCGCCGGGGGCCTCGACGTCCAGGACATGATCCTCGGCGCCACTTCCGAGATCGTCGGCACGGGCCGGTTTGCGGAGGTCTTGGCGTACGAGATCTCGGTGCTGTACTACGCGCTCGCCCGGCGGCCTGGCAGCGACGCAACGTTTGCACCAACGACCGAGGCCGGCGAGACCGGCGCTGGGAACAGCGCTCTCACCTACCACCGCCAGAGCGCCTACGGGCCGGTCGTGGTGATGCTGGCCCTGGTCACCCTCGCGGAAATCCCGGCGCTGCACCTGTTTGTCCGCACGTGGAGCGTGCCGGCGGCCTGGATCTGTACGGCGCTGGGGGTGTACGGCCTGCTGTGGATCCTCGGCGACTGGCGGGCCTGCCGCTCCCGGCTGGTGAGCATCGAGGATGGGGCCCTGCACATCCGGTTCGGGCTGCGGTGGCGGCTCGACGCTGCCCTTGACGACATCGTCGGCGTGCGCGCCCCGACCGTGGACGAGGAGATGACAAAGGGGGCCGTCGACCTGAAGCTGGCACTGCCCGGCGCCTCCTGGAGGATTCTGGAGCTGGATCGGCCGGTCGTCGCCAGGGGCCCCTACGGCATCCGCCGTACCGTCCGCACGCTGGGCCTCGGTCTTGACGAGCCCGACCGTCTCGACGCGGCCCTCGCCGCAACCCGCCCCGACGCCGAGGACCCAACCCCCGCCTGACCTTCCCCGCGCCCCGGACGCCCGAGCGCCCCGACCCCCGCCCAGATCCTTCCTCGCTCGCTGCGCTCGCTCATCAGGATGAGAAACGAGGTTGCTGAACGGCTGGTTTCTTGCCATGGTGGGGCGGGGGTCTCGCCTGCCTGGGCGGGGGTCTCGAACCTCCCAGAAGCCGTGGCGTTTCGCCTCGATCAGACAGGCCGGCGTTCCCAACAGTCATCAGGAGCCGGTCTTTCCCCTGTGTCATTCTGAGGAGCGCAAGCGACGAAGGACCTGGGCGGGTGGGGATCTGCCTTGGGTGGCTGGGGGTCTCCGTCACTCCGTCACTCAGTCACTGAGTCACTCCGTCACTGGCCGGGTGGGCGGGACTTAATCACCCAATGACTTCATCACTTAGTCACTTGGGTCGGTGGCTGGGCCTCCCTCCTCACCTTCTCACTTTCTTACTTCCTCACCTCCGGGTCGGGTGGGCCGGCTTCCCCACACCACCATCACCCGGTCCACCTCCACGTCGGTGCGCCTGGGCCGGACCTGGACCTCTTCGATCGTCTGCGCCTTCTCCTCCGAGAGATCGGCGATGCGGTTGATCTCGTCCTGCAGCTCGTCGGCAAGCTCTGCGAGCTCGTCCTCCAAGCGCTGGATCTCACCAACAGACTCCTCAACCGAGCCCTCTGCGCGCTGGCGCATGCGGTGTTTGCCGGCCGCCGCCCGCACCCTCGAGCCGGCCTTGCGCGCCGCCGAGCGTAGCCCGCGGGACCCCAGCAGCACGGACATCAGCCCCTCCGCAATCCCGAGGCTCTCCTCGGCCTTGCGGGCCTGCACTTCGCGCCGGTCCCTCTCCAGCTCCTCCTTCTCCCGCTCCAGGCGCCGTCGCAGCGTATCCATCTTCCGTTGGAAGCGAAGGCGCACCCGCTCCTGCTCCGCGTCGTCCGCTCGGTCCGCCTCGGACAGGCAGCGGGCGATGAGCTCCTCTCGGCTCTCGTCCGGCTCGGCGGCGAGCTTCAGCGCCCGGTTGGCCATCACCACGACCGGCCGCCGAGCCCTCCACGTGGCGAACTCCTTCTCAGCCCCGGTGACCTCACGGGCCAGGCGGGACGGCGCCGCCGCCGGGAACCGCATCCCGGCCGGAGGCGCGCCGGACAGCTCCGGCCCGTCGCCCAGCAGCTCGGCATCGTCCCACGACGGCCGGCCCTCCTCGTCGACCGGGATGTGCCACAGCTCGTTCAGGGTCCGGTAGAGGTGGAGCACCTTCTCCTCGACGGTAACCCGCGACTTCACGAGCAGCCATGGCTCGGCCAACCCAGGGCCCGCCTGTCCGAAGCGCACCGGGGTGTCCACCTCCAACAGAGGCGCCTCCGGACGTCCGCAGCCGGCGACAGGCCGGCCAGCAGGAGTGCGCTCGGCATCCCGAAACGCGGCCCCACCGGCTGCTTCTCCGGCAGGCGTGAACCGCTCGAGGAGCGGCCCCAGCTCGGCGGCGGCCACCGGGCCGCGCAGGTAGCTCATCGCCCACCGGCTCGAGAACGTGCGCACCGATTCCCTGGCCCGCACATCGTGAAGGAGAAACTCTCTCTTGGCCAGCGACGCCACGATCGAGTCGGCCTTGCGGCCGTCGTCGAGGACCGTGAGCCCCAGTCCTTCGAGGGCCCGCTCACGGTCCCGGTCGGTGATGAGCCGGCCGATCACCTTGACGCCGGCGTTCCCCAGCGCCTTATAGTCGAGATCGACGGGGTTCTGGGTCGCCAGCCATGCCCCGACGCCGAACGCCCGCCCTTGCTTGAAGAGCGTCAGCAACGGCCCCTTGGTGGGCGGATTGGCAGGGTGGGGCGGCAAGATCCCCTGGACCTCGTCGATGTACATCAGGGCCCGCAGCGCGGCGGACGCAGGTTGGCGGCGCATCCAGGCCACCAGCTCTGAGGCCAGCAGCGACAGCACGAAGAGGCGCGCCGGCTCGTCCAGGTGCGCCAGCATCACGATCGTCGCCCGCGGCGCCTCGCGGGTGCCGAGCAGCTCTTCCATGACCAGCGGCGTTCCCTCCGTCCACGCCCCGAACGCGGGGCTGGCGAGCAACGTGTTGAGGGCAAACACCAGCTCCATGCGCTCCTTGCGGGGGTACAGCGTCTCCAGCGGCAGCGCCCCGAGGCGCTCGAGCGGCGGGTCGGCGAGGGCCGACAGCAGGCCGGCGAGATCGACCGCAACCCGCCTCGTCCACAGCTCGAGCAGGATCGACGCCAGAAGCACGTGATCCTTGTCGGTCAGTGGGTCGCCGCCGCGCCCGATCAGCGACAGCAGAGCGCCGGTCACGCCGTCGACGCGCTGGCGTGCGCCGTCGGGATCCGTACCCGGGTCCCAACCAGCGGGCGCCGACAGGCTGGGCAGGATGTCGAGCGGCGCCGCGGCCGAAAGGCCGGGAGTGACCACCTGCCAGCGTACCCCGCCGGCAACCGCCCGCAGGTCGGAGCCACCGAGCCCCTCGCGCTCCAGGCCCTTGCGCCACAGCTCGGCCTGGGCCCGCGCCGCTGCCTCCCGGTCGCCGTCGGGCGCCGCATCCGGCGACAGCCAGGGGAGGAAGTCCTGCGCCGCAAGGTCGGGGAAGTTGAGGAGGAGATCGACCATGTCGCCCTTGAGATCGACGACGATCAGCGGCGTCCCGCGGCGCGCGAGCTCCTCGAGCGCCACGATCCCCAGCCCGGTCTTGCCGGACCCCGTCATCCCGAGGCACACGGCGTGGGTCGTCAGGTGGGACGGCTCCAGCTCCACCCGCTCCCCGTCGCGATGACCGAGAAACAGCCCGTCGGTTGTCATGCAGCCTCCGCCGCCGAGTCTATCAGCCAAGCCCGCGATCTCTTCACCGACCAGGCCCGCATCGTTTCTCCCAGCTCTCACCTCGTGCACGGCCCGCGTTCTCTTCGCGCCTCACTCTTCACACCTCACCTTCCCAGGCGGGTGGGGACCTTAGTGACCTATTCACCCAATCACTTCGTGACTTCTCGGGTGGGCGGGCGGGACTTCCTCACATTCTCACTTTCTCACCTCCCAACCCGGGGATCCCGCGTCCCCTCAGCGATCTGGTTTGCTGCTATCATGCCGTCAAAGTCCACAAGAGGATGCTCGCGGGAGCTGGGCCATGACGAAGGGGCGGGAACCACGATGCAGCCAGGGGTCGGGAACCCCGAAGCGGCTCAACACGGTGGGCTGCAGCCCTCCCTGTTGCAGAGCAATGGCCGCGAGCCTCCTCGCGGCGAGCTGAACAAAGGAGTTGAGCATGGGACTGTTCGGACCATCTCTCGAGAAGCAGGTAGAGAAGGCTCTCGGCCAGGTTCGCGGCATGGGCCTCGACGTCCGCGGCCTGGGCGCGCGGGTCGAGGGCAAGATCGTCACGCTGACCGGTGAGACGGAGAGCATGGAGGTCAAGACCACAATCATGGAGGCGTTCTCCAAGGCCGTGAAGGCCGACAACATCTTGAATACCATCAAGGTGATCCGGCCGGAGCCCGAGCCACATGCGACGGCGCCCGCGGCCGCACCCGGCGAACGCACCTACGAGGTGCAGGCGGGCGACACCCTCGGCGCCATCGCGCAGCGGTTCTATGGCAAGGCCAGCCAGTATATGAAGATCTTCGAGGCCAACCGCGACATCCTGGACAACCCCGACTTGATCAAGGTCGGCCAGGTCCTGAAGATCCCCGAGTGACCGTCGGGCGAGGACACGTTCGCCGTCCGCCCTGTCGCATGCGGCCCGCAGGCAGAACCGCCCACGGCACTGGGGGAAGGGCTTGCCGTACTGTCCTCGAGCTTCATCTCAACGCCATGTCTCAGACTCCCCAACGTCAAGGGCCTGGGTGGGCAGATCCCTCGGGCGGGCGGCGGCCTCCGTCACTTCGTCACTTCGTCACTGGCCCGGATGGGCGGGACTTAATCACCTAATGACTTCATCACTTAGTCACTTGGGTGGGTGGCTGGGCCTCCCTCCTCACCTCCTCACATTCTCACTTTCTCACCTGCTCACCTCCCGGCCGGGCGGGCGGAGGAGGTAAACTCGATAGCTCGAGGAGGCGGTTTCGGAGTTCGAGCGATGGTGAACGAAACCGAAGGCAGGAAGGACGGCACCTCGCGAGTGCTCGATCTGGACGACGCCGGGGCCGACACGCCGGCTCCGACGCCCGCCGCGAGCGGCGGCGCGCCGGACCTGGCGACGCTCCTGCGGACGGGCGAGCGTTGGGGCTACGTCGATGAGGACGGCGGCATCCACGTCCGCGCCGGGAAGTACAACGACGACCGGCTCGTCGCCCGCGTCCCTCCGTCCAGGCGCGCCGAGACCCTCGCTACTCTGCTGCTTCGCTTCCAGGAGCTGGAGGACCGTTTCGAGGCTCTGAACAAGGAGCTGCGCCAATCAAGAAACGCGGGCCGCAATCTGAAGTCCCTGCGGTCGTTTGTCCACTGGGTCGAGGGTGCCGAGGCGATCGGCGATTATGACAGCCTGCTCGGTAGCGCCCACGCCCAGATCGCGAGCATCGAGAGCCGGCTCGCCCAGGGGGAGGCCGCCAAGCTGGCACTGGTCGAACGGGCCGAGGCGCTCGCCGACTCGAACAAGTGGAAGACCACCGGCGAGGTCATGATTGAGCTCATGCAGGAGTGGAAGTGTGCGGGCTCGGCCGGCCGCGAGCAGGACGAGGCCCTGTGGCAGCGCTTCAAGGAGGCGCGAGGCACCTTCTTTTCCCGCCGGAACGAGCACTTTGCCGAGCTCAAGAAGAGCCACGCGAAGGCGCGCGAGGCCAAGGAGGCGCTGATCGCGCGTGCCGAGGAGTTGGCGCCGTCGACCGACTATGACGGAACTCTTGCAGCCATGCGGGATCTGCTCGAGGAGTGGAAAGAGGCGGGCTCGGCCGGCCGCGATGTCGACGACCAGCTCTGGGAACGCTTCCACGCGGCCCGTGACCCGTTCTTCGAGCGTCGCAAGGCCAATATTGCCGAGCAGCGCCGCCGACCGGACGACCGCCCGCGCAGCAGAGACGGCGGTCGTCGCCGAGAGGGCGGCCCGCGCGACCGCGGGCCTGCCGGACCGCGCCGGCGCGACGGTCGAGGCCCGGGAGGACCGCCCGCGGGTCGCCCACGCAGCAGTGCCCCCGGGGTTCTCCGCTCGTCCCTGGCCGACATCGTCGGCCCCCTCAAGGACCTCTTCCCGGCGGAACGCGACAGTGACAGCACGGCGACTAACAAAGGCAGCGGGAAGCGGAAGACCGAGAAGGCCGACTGAAGCCCGACCCCCACCCAGATCCTTCTTCGCTCGCAAGCTCGCTCATCAGGATGACAGGGGAGTAGAGCTCTGCTCGCTGATCAGGATGACACGGAGTATCGCGACCCGGGGTCGACACCCCCGGGTGCCATTCTGAGGAGCCGTAGGCGACGAAGAATCTGGGCGGATGGGTGGTCCGTCTCGCGTCTTGCATCGTCCGGGCGGGCGGGGGTTCTCCGTCACTCCATCACTCCGTCCCGGGCGGGCGGGACCTCCTCACCTTCTCACTTCCTCACCTGCTCACCTCCCGGTCGGGCGGGAGTCTCCGTCACTCCATCACTCCGTCACTCCGTCACCGGTTGGGTGGGAGGGGGACTCCGGATGTGAGATTCTGATAAGCATGAGGATCCCACCTGTCCCACGCCGCCTCGTCCTCGCCGACTGGCCGACGCCGCTCGAGCCGATCGACCGGCTCGCGAAGGTCCTCGGTGTGCGCCGGCTCCTCATCAAGCGTGACGACCGGATGGGGATCGGCGGCGGCGGCAACAAGGTCCGTAAGCTCGAGTACCTCCTCGCCGAGGCCAAGGCGGCCGGGGCGACCACGGTCATCACGCGGGGCGCGGTGCAGTCCAACCACGTCCGGCTGACCGCGGCCTGCGCCGCCCGCGTCGGGCTTCGCTGCGAGGCCGTCGTGCACAACCCCATCGGCACGGACGACGAGGCATACCACCACTCCGGCAACCCTCTCCTCGACTCGCTGTTCGGCGCCACGCTGCACCGGACCGGATCGATGAAGGAGGCGGACGCGGCCTTCATCTGGGTCCAGGCGGAACTGATAGCAAGAGACGAGCACGTCTACGCCATCCCGATGGGCGGCTCGGTGCCCCTGGGCGCCTTCGGCTACTACCAGTGCGCGCAGGAGATTCTCGAGCAGCTGGGCTCAGTGAAGCGTACGGACCTCGTGGTGGTCGTTGCCGCGGGAACCGGCGGCACCCAGGCCGGCCTGGTTGCCGGCTTTCTGGGCACCGGGGTTCGCGTCATCGGCGTCAGCGTTTGGCTGCCGAAGGACGAGATCGCCGCCACGGTCGCTGATCTCGCCTCCTCCACCGCCGAGCTCGCCGGCTCGAAAACCGGCGTGTCCGCCGAGGACGTCGTCGTGCTCGACGACTACGTGGGGCCAGGCTACGGCTTCCCGACCGACGAGGGCGTCGAGGCGATGAGAATGGTGGCGCGCTCCGAAGGGATCGTGCTCGACCCGATCTACACCGGCAAGGCGATGGCCGGACTGATCGACCTGATCAGGAAGAACAAGCTCCGCGACGACGACGTCCCTCTCTTCCTGCACACCGGGGGCAGCCCCGGCATCTTCGGCTACGCCAACGACATCGCGAGCCGCCTCGGGGAGTGACTGAGCGGCAACGCCCCGATCTGTGCCGAGCTTTGCCGTTTCGGCGACCCGCCGCCTCCCGACGCCATTTGGACAACCCGGCTCCCCCCCCGGGTGTCATTCTGAGGAGCCGCCACTGGCCCCTGGCATTCTGAGGAGTCGCCACTCCCCCTGCCATTCTGCGGAGCGCCAGCTACCAAGAACCTGGGTGGGTGGGAGGGTCCTCTCCCTGGCCGGGCGGGGGCCCGTCTCGCGTCTTGCTTCGTCCGGGCGGGCGGGGGAACCTAGTCACCTAGTGACTTAATCACTGGGCGGGAGGGTGCCGCGTCTTCCGTTTCCCTTCTCCCGTCTACCCTCTTCGAAACCCTTCGACCAAACCGCTCATCCGCTCGTCGCCTCGCAGGAGGCGGACGCCCTCAAAGCCCGCGGCCTCGAGGCCGGCTCGGATCTCCTCGAAGGAGTACGTCCCGCCGCCCGCCGTACCAACCAGCATGTTGACCGCGAAGATGGCGCCCCGCGGGGGTCGCGTGTGGTCATCGTTCATCACGTGGTCGCGGATCACCAGCCGGCCGCCCGGCTGCAGGGCACGGAAGACCTTCCGGTACAGCTCCACGTTCTGCTCGGCGCTGTTTTGGTGGATGATCGCGGACAGCAGGGCCAGGTCGTGCCCGGGTGGCAGCTCGTCCTGATAGAAATCACCGGTCACGAAGCGGACGCGCCCGATCACGCCGGTCGTGCTCAGGCGCCGGCGCGCCATTTCGATCACCGGCGGCAGGTCGAACAGCGTCGCCTGCAGCGCAGGGCTCGCCTCGAGGAACGCCTGGGTGTAGGTGCCCGAGGCGCCGCCGATGTCGAGTAGTCGGGTCGCTTCGCCCGGACCGATCGCAGCCACCACATCCGCCGCCATCCTGGCGCCGACCGTGTGCATCGCGCCGATGAACGCCTGCCTGTCCTCCTCCCGCTGCTCGGGCTCCGCGGGCCGCGCGGCCGGCGTGCCCCGGCGGACCACCTCCGTGAGCTCGGACCAGCGCCGCCACAGCGCGACGGAGTGCCTCAGCATCGGCACCACCGAGCGGGCCGAGTCACACGACAGCAGCTCGGCTGCGTCCGAGGTGCAGCGGTACCTGCCGTCCTCCTTTTCCAGCAAGCCGATCGCGGCCACCGCGTCGAGCAGCGTCGTCGTGCCCCGCAGGTCGGCTCCGAGTGCATCCGCGAGCTCCTCCGCTGTCATCGCCCGATGCGCCAGCGGCGTGAAGATGTCGAGCTCCACCGCCGTCAGCAGCACACGCGACTCCATGAACGCGCTGCCGAGCCCCAGGATCCCTTCGGGGGTCGTTGCAACCATGTCAGCTCACCTCCTCGGGCGCGTTGCGCCCGCTCGGGATTCTACCGACTGCAGCCGTGCGCGGGATGTCTTTCCTGGTACCTATCTGGTACCGAGGGGGCCGACCGGCTTCCCTTGGTGTCATTCTGAGGAGTCACCATTCCCCCTGTCATTCTGAGGAGCGCCAGCGACGAAGAATCTGGGTGGGTGGGGGCCTTCTCTGGTCGGGCGGGGGCCCGT
>CAZKGM010000054.1:0-18156 GCA_964552395.1 uncultured Thermoanaerobaculia bacterium
CGGAACTCTCCGGCACGGCAACGTCCGACACCAGGGCGACCCGTGGGGGTGCCGGTCCGTCGTGGGTGAATACCCAGATACTCCGGCCGGTACCAAGCGTGCCGCTCGGACCGCCCACCGCGGCGTAGAAGTCCTCGCCGTCGTCGTCTTCGCCGTCAGCGTAGACGGGGATCACGAAGCTCTGGCGTGTCTCCCCGGCCGGAATCGTGACCAGGTCATGGACGGCCCCGAAGTCCACGCCCGGCTCTGCGCCGCCCCACATCGACGCGGCGGCGTAGTAGGGGACCTGGATTGGATAGGTCAGGGGCTCGGAAATGACCGCGTCCAGCGTGATCTGCCCCTCCTCCTCCCAGACCTGGGGGTGATCGGGGTGCAGCGGTTCAACACTGACCTGCAGATCCCGGGCCTGATCGGCGCCGGCGTCCCACGGGCTGGTTCGTGTCATCGTGCCGACGTCCAGACGGAAGGGTGCCTGCGGGTCAGCGCTCAGATCGGCGCCCCCTCCGCAGGCGGCGTTGATGCCGTCGAGCTTCCATTCCGAAACATGCACATAGTCGTCCCCGCTCAGCCTGTGCACGGTGAGCCTGAACACTCGAGCCGTCACCGGAGTGGCGAAGACAACCTCGTCCCAGAGGCGGAAAGGATCCGGCAGACCCTCACCGTTGACGTACCGCACGGGCACGATGTCCTGGTAGCTCCCGGTCTTGCCGTACATGTCTTCCGCCGTGTCGGCAGCCTCGACCTCCCACTCGTGGTCGAACGCGTTCGTGACGAAGATCCGGGTACTGGTCACCGTGCGCGGCTCGGGAAAGACGATCCAGTACACGGCCGGGTTCGCGCTTGCGCTGACCACCAGCGTGTCGACCTCGCCATCGAACAGGTCCTGGACATTTCCGGAGCCGATTTCGGTGTGGTTCGAGAGGTCGGCGCCCTGGTCGTAGGGCGTGCAGGCGAGATGGTAGTCCGCATCCGTGCCGCTGGTCGAGTTGAAGAAGCTCACGAAAGTATCGTGCACGGCGTTGGCGCCCGGGGCGGTGTCGTCGCTCGAGACGTTGTTGGTGGAGTCAGGCGAGAACGTCCCGTCGAACCGCACGCCGGTGCTGCCGGTCGCAATGTCGTTTTTGGCCGTGACCGTCCCCGCTGTCCGGCGGATCCCGAAGGCGCCGCCCACGACGGTGTTGCTGTACGCGAGAACGGTGAGCGTGTCGTCGCTCGCCAGGACGCCGCCGTGTGCTCCCGCGCCGGCCGTGCCCAGGTCGTACATCACGTCATTCTGGAGGATCAGTGTCGCTGCACCGACCTCGCCGGACGCGATCGCCACCCTGTCACCGTCGCCTTCGGCACCGTCGAGGCGAATCAGAGTCTGTGCGATCTTGACCGGACCGCTCAGCGCGGCGCCGTCGAGCAGCACGCCGTAGACGTCGGCGGCCGGGTCGCCGCTGCAGTAGAGCTGGAGGCCGTCGATCGTGACGTTGCCGACCGTGATCGTGATGCAGCTCGCACCGGCCACCTCGAGGCGGTAGGCCGAGCCGTCCCAGGCGCCGTCGTGCCGACCACCGCACGAGCCGAGGAGCCCGTCGCAGGAGCCCGCGCTCACGGTGATGGTGTCGGCGCTGCTGGTCACCCAACCGTCGATCATCACCGGCTGCTGGTCCGGCCCGGCACCGGAGCCGTAGCAGGCCAGTGTCAGCGACACTCCGGCCGCCGTCAGGTCGTAGGTCCCCAGGTGGTCGGCATCTCCCGCTCCTGACACGGCTGACGAAAGTGAAGCGAAGGCATGTCGAAGGTCGAGGACCGGCTCGTCCGTGGCGTCCGGCGGAACGCCGCCGCTCGGTGTGGTGACCTCGCAATGCTTGTTGTCCAGGCAGCGCCGTATGAAGACTACCGAGCTCGCCGGGCCGTACGTCAGCTGCATGCCCGGGCTCGCCGGTGTCAGGTCCTGCTCGGGGGTGGTTGGAACCAGGTCGCCGTTGAACGTGGCGACCCCGTCAGAGAGAGAGACGGTCGTCGTGCCCACGGACACCCCGGCCGTGTCGGTCGACACCGAGTACACGATGGGCTCAGGGGTCGCGTCGTCATCGGTGATCTGCACCGTGGCCGTCGCTGGATCGCCGAGCGAACAGCCCTGCGGATTCGAGAGGCCGGCCTGGAACGACTCGCCTGACTCGATCTGCGTGTCATCGAGGATGGGGATCGAGAACGAAGCGGTTGTCTCGCCGGCCGCGAATGTGAGTGTGCCTGACGTGGCTGTGTAGTCGGCGCCGGCCGTCGCGGTACCGTCGGCAGTGGCATAGTCCACGCTCTCGGCGCCGCTCGCCGGCTGCGAGAGGGTGACAACGATCTCCAATGATCCTGCGGACTCGGTAACGTCGAGGTTCGTGGCCGTGAGTGCAACCACGGCAGGCGCCGGCTCCTCGATTGCAGCATCGAACGACCCGGAGAACACCACCAGGCCGTCGGCCTCGGAGGTATGCGAGCGCTCGCTGTCCCCCGCCTGGTCCTCGTCCGTCGCCAGGCCAACCGCTGCTGCGTCCAGCGAGCAGCGCCGCAACCAGCCGCCGTCGCCACCGTTTCGGGTCGTCTGCGAGCCGACTACCAGCGGCGCAGCCGAGTACGCCCCACCGAACGCAACGCTCACGCATCCGTTGTCCCAACCCGTGATCGCCATGGAGGTGGCCAGGCCCTCGAACGCGACGTTCCCGCCTCCGTTCACCGGCAGGGTCACAGTCCCCGGCTCCAACGCCAGGTAGCCGATGCTCTCCGCCTGCGTCACCTCGCCCGCGACGACCTCGCCACGCTCCAGCGCCACGCTGAAGCCGGCATCGGTGACGTCTCTCACTGTCGACACCAGCCACGGAACCGAGAGCGCCCCGGGCACGGCGGCCGTCTCGTTCGCCGTTGTCTGAATCTGTGTCACCACGACCGGCGGCACACTGAAAGCCTGCGTGAAGCTCACCGTCTCCCAGCTCGTGCCCCCCGTCACACCCGAGCCATGCTGCACCATCGAGGTGCTGACCAAGCCGGCCTCCAGCCGGCGCCCGTCCGGCAGCACGTGCGTGCCCGGCTCCACCGCCAGGTAGTGCACGACCACCTCTCCGTGAGGACCGTCCCCGCTCGGCTCCACCTGCACGCACTCGAACCCATTCGCCGTCACGTTGCGCACCCGCACAGATACCGGCGCGGAGTCCGCGCTCGATCCCAGCACGACCACCACCGGTGGCGAGACGTACACCTGCCGGAACGGCACCGACACGAATGGCGACCCTACGTCCGTCGCCGGCAACGTCACCTCGCCCGACTCCATGCGCCAGCCGGGAAGCGAGGCGCTGTCGTCGTCACGCACGTCGACCCGGATCGTCGCCTGCGACGAGAGGAATCCGCCGGAGGGGTTGCTCAGGGTGACCTGGAAGCTCTCCTGGCTCTCTGCACCGGCATCGTCCAGGATAGGAATGGTGATCGTACCCTGCGTCTGCCCCGCGGGGATCGTGAGCGTGCCGCTGGTGGCGGTGTAGTCGGCGCCGGCCGTCGCCGTACCGTCAGCTGTTGCATAGTCGACGGTGATATCAGTGCTTGAGGCGTGGCTCAGCGTCACCGTGAGTGCTGCATTGCCGGCAGGTTCCTCGACGAGCTGCGATGCGGCGCCGAACCCGACCGTCGCCGGTTCCTCGACCGCGGCATCGAACGGCTCAGAGAGGACCAACAGGCCGTCAGCCTCGGAGGTGTGCGAGCGCTCGCTGTCGCCGGCCTGGTCCTCGTCGGTCGCCAGGCCAACCGCTGTTGCGTCCAACGAACACCGGCGCGACCAGCCTCCGTCGCCACCGTTTCGGGTCATCTGGGAACTGACTACCAGCGGCGCAGCCGAGTAGGTCCCGCCGAATGCCACACTCACGCATCCGTTGTCCCACCCTGTGATCGCCGTGGCCGTTGCCAGGCTATCGAAGGTGACAGTCCCGCCGCCGTTCACCGGCAGGGTGACCACGCCCGGCTCCAGCGCCACGTACCCGATGCTCTCCGGCTGGGTCACCTCACCCGCAGCTACCTCGCCCCGCTCCAGCGCTACGCTGAAGCCGGCATCGGTGACGTCTCTCACCGTGGACACCAACCAAGGAACCGAGGTTGCCTCCGGCACTGCTGCCGTCTCGTTCGCCATCGTCTGGATCTGTGTCACCACCACCGGTAAAGTGCCAAAGGCCTGTGAGAAGCTGACGGCTTCCCAGGTCGCTGTCCCCGTCACACCCGAGCCATGCTGCACCATCGAGGTGCTGACCAAGCCGGCCTCCAGCCGACGGCCGTCCGGCAGCAGGTGCAAGCCCGGCTCCACCGCCAGGTAGTGAACGACCACCGCGCCGTGGGGTCCGTCCCCGCTCGGCTCCACCTGGACACACTCAAAACCACTGCCCGTGACGTTGCGCACCCGTACGGAAACCGGTGCCGAGTCCTCGCTCGACCCCAGCACGAGCACCACCGGCGGCGAGCCGTAGGTCTGTCGGAACGGTACCGATACGAATGAAGAGCCAACGTCAGTCGCTGGCAGCGTCACCTCGCCCGACTCCATGCGCCAGCCGGGAAGCGAGGCGCTGTCGTCGTCGCGCACGTCGACTCGAGTGCTCGTCGGCGCCGCCAGGAACGCACCCGACGGGTTGCTCAGTGCAACCTGAAAGTTCTCCAAGCTTTCCACATTGGCATCGTTGAGGATCGGGACGGCAATCGTACCCTGCGTCTGCCCCGCGGGAATCGTGAGCGTGCCACTGGTGGCGGTGTAGTCGGCGCCGGCCGTCGCCGTGCCGTCAGCTGTTGCGTAGTCGACGGTGAGATCGGTGGCTGTCGCGTGGCTCAGCATCACAGTGAGCGCCGCGCTGCCCGCGGTCTCCTCGACGAGCTGCGATGCGGCGCCGAACCCGACCGTCGCCGGCTCCTCGACTATGGCATCGAACGACTCAGAGAGGACTACCAGGCCGTCGGCCTCGGAGGTATGCGAGCGCTCACTGTCCCCGGCCTGGTCCTCGTCCGTCGCCAGGCCAACCGCTGTTGCATCCAACGAGCACCGGCGCGACCAGCCTCCGTCGCCACCGTTTCGGGTCATCTGCGAGCCGACTACCAGCGGCGCAGCCGAGTAGGTCCCGCCGAATGCCACACTCACGCATCCGTTGTCCCAGCCCGTGATCGCCGTGGCCGTGGCCAGGCCCTCGAAGGTGACAGTCCCGCCGCCGTTCACCGGCAGGGTGACAGTTCCCGGCTCCAGCGCCACGTAGGCGATGCTCTCCGGCTGGGTCACCTCACCCGCAGCGGCCTCACCACGCTCCAGCGCCACTTTGAAACCCGACTCCATTGCGTCTCTCGCCACCGACACCAGCCACGGAACCGACGTTGCCTCCGGCACCGCCGCCGTCTCGTTCGCCGTTGTCTGAATCTGTGTCACCACCACCGGCGAGGTGACAAAGGCTTGCGAGAAGCTGACAGCTTCCCACGTCGCCGTCCCCGTCACTCCCGAGCCGTGCTGCACGGCAGAGGTGCTGACCAGCCCGGCCTCCAGCCGGCGCCCGTCCGGCAGCAGGTGCGAGCCCGCTTCAACCGCCAGGTAGTGAATGACAACCACGCCGTGCGGGCCATCCCCGCTGGGCTCCACCTGCACGCACTCGAAACCCGTCGCTGTCACGTTCCTGACCCGTACTGAAACCGGCGCAGAGTCCACACTCGACCCGAGGACAAGCACCACCGGCGGCGAGGCGTACACCTGTCGGAACGGCACCGACACGAATGACGACCCGACGTCCGTCGCCGGCAACGTCACCTCAGCCGACTCGAGCTTCCACGAGGCCGCATGGGCGGGCAGGCAGGGCAGGGCAAGCGCCAGCATCATTGCCACGCCAACAGTGATGCGCGCCAGGGTCGATGGCTTCAGACCGGGCATGTCAGGTCCTCCCATGGAATAAGCCGAATGGTAGGTGTGGGGTCCGGAAACAGGTGGCGACATCCTGCGACCAGCTCTGTTCGGGTATGGGGAGCCGCACAGAGCTCGAGCAGCGCTACTGAGGAGTGTTCGCGACAACGACCTGCTTCGACCAACCTGCCTCCAGTGGACTGGACTATGTTGTGTGATCGGAGCCTATCTGATGTCAACAAGAAGTCAAGCACCATGACAGAACTTTTACAATTTGCCTCTCTTATTGAGACTGATTCGTGAACGCAGTCCCATAAAACGACCTGGAGATTGTCCAATCCGAATACGCATTAGAGCCTGCTACTACTTGTGTTCTCGGGGCACAGGTTACACCTCTCCCGGCCTTCTCGGAAACGCCATGTGCCACCTTGGGGCAGGGCGTCATCACGTGATCTCGAGAGCCGCCGAGTCGCGAGGCGCCGGCTGTTGCCGGAGGCCTCGAGGACACGGCCTACCGCAAGTTCGTGCCGGTCCTGATTACATGCTGTCGCAACGCACTCGCGACTTTCATCAGGAAGATAGATCACGGAGAGGACGTTAGAGATGCTTGAGGTGAGCGACGACGAGAACGGGCAGGTGCGCCGAGTGACGGCTCGCTCTGGGTGCGGGCACGTGCCGAGGCGGCGGCCCGGTGCGACGGGCCGGGCACCGTATACTCCGGGCCACGCGTTTGGCACCATGTGGGGGGCATGATGACTGATCTGAAGGGTCGGTTTCGACGAAGAGAGAGTGCCGCAGGGAGGGCGCTCGTCGCCAAGCTGATCGGCCGGGGCCTGCAGGAGCCCGCACAGGAGGCGTGGTGAGCGGTGAGGTGACCAGCGTCTTCCTGAGGGTCGGCGGTGAGCTGTGCTTCCGTTTCGAGGGCCTCCCGCACGCGTTGGCGAGCCGGATCCGGATCCACCTGCCATCGTTCGTGGCCAGCGACCCGGGCCGCTCTCCCCACCGCGGCACCGGCGATGAGGACGGCGCACGAGTGCAGGAAGCGGAGGTCATCACCGTCACGGTCGGCGAGCCCGTGCCCGATATCCCGGGCGACGCCGAGCCCGTGCTCGAGCAGGGCGAGCTCCGGATCCAGCGCAGCGGGGAGTTGGTGCTATTCAGCCTGCCGGGGGCTACCGCCTGGTGCGTTGCGGCCCACGGGCGTGGAGGCATCCTGCTGGCCGACACTGCGCCGGGGGCTCTGGACGCCCTCACCGGGTTGGTGATCGGTCCCCTCCTGATCGAGCTGGCCGTGGCGCGCGGCTGGCTGGGTCTCAAAGCAGCCGCCATCGCGTGGCGGGACCGGGGAGTTCTGCTGCCCGGACCCAACGGGGACGCCAAATCGACGATCTGCGAAGCCGCCGCATCGGCCGAGCTCGATGTGTTGTCGGACGAGCTGATGTGGGTCCGTCCTGCCGGCGACGACCTCACACTCTGGGCCTTCCCGCGCGCCGAACCCGGCGAGCTCCTACCGCTACCGACGACCGACGGGGTGCCGCTGGCGGCGGTCGTCCACCCCGCCATCGTGCTGGGAAAGGTGAGCCGGCTCGTGCCCCTCATCCAGATGGAGTCGTTCGAGGGCCTCGCCGGGCAGGACGGGCCCCCGTCCTGGGGACTGGCGGCGGTCGAGCGGTTCCGGATGTTGGCGCAGGTCGCACAGTCGCCGGCGTGGCGTCTCGAGATCGGCAGCGACAGAACCGAGGTTCCGCAGCTCCTCCGGGCAGTCATGAGGGGCGGTCGTTAGCCCGCATCATTCCCTCGCAATCTACTGCGACCGGCGATATGCCAGCCATCGCCGCGCTCTTCACGTTTCGGCGTCCTCAACATACCCTCCGAGTATGCCTGCGGCACCTCGACGCTCAGAACACAGCGCTGACAAGCGTCTCGCCGGTCTCGCTACGATCGCTCGTGAATCATGCGGGCTAGAATCGGGACCATGACCGGGCCCAGCACAACCGGGAGCATCCACGACCTCGTGAAGCGCGAAGCCAATACGCCGGCGAGAAGGTGCCGGGCGCCGCTCGACCTCGTGCTGTTTTCCGAGGCTCTTGTCGTGGGGCGGGTCGCGCGCCGGGTGACATCGCGGCCCATCCCCGAAGTGGTACGAGCCGTGATGAGGACAACGGTGATCGTTCGGACTGGGGATCCCCGACGGGCGGTCCGGACCGCCTGGCGGGCGACCTCGTGGCTGGCCCGGCGAGGCGCGGGGGTCGACACCTGCCTGACGCGCGCCTTGGTGACGGCCGCCCTGCTCCCTCGCCACTGCGCACTGACGCTCCGCATCGGCTTTCGGCCCCCTTCCGAAGCATTGCCGGTGGACGGACACGCCTGGCTCGCTGTTGACGGTGAGGACCTCGAGATCATGATCCCTCCAGGTGAGGCCGGTCAACGCCACACCCAGGTGCTCGAGATCCCGATGAGGTCGCCAAGAACGAGTCTCAAGGTCGACAGGTAATTGC
Organism: uncultured Thermoanaerobaculia bacterium; assembly: GCA_964552395.1. Classification (GTDB taxonomy): domain Bacteria; phylum Acidobacteriota; class Thermoanaerobaculia; order Thermoanaerobaculales; family Sulfomarinibacteraceae; genus JAJDNH01. The sequence goes on from CAZKGM010000054.1 coordinate 8,380, forward strand.
ATCTGGGCGTGCTCGATCTGTCTGCCTGGTCACCAACTCTGGGCTGGCCACGAGATGTCGCTTGACTCGATAGTCTCCGCATCGTAGAGTTGATGTACGAAATCATCTCGAAAGGCCACACATGCCCAGTCACGATTCCCAGGACCTCATCTCCACCGGTCGCCGTGCGGGCGCAGAAGTGACCCAACCTGAGACAGAACGAGCGAGCGTCCTGACTGGGGACGCTCGAGGATTCGAAGCCGCTGACCCCGACTCGTCAGCGTCGGAGGACGCCCGGCCTCTCGAGGGCAGGCCGGCGCGGCCGAAGGGCTACGAGCCCCCGGCGGTTATCTGGTCGGAGCCGATCGACCAGGCAGTGATGCTGGCCGCCGCCTGCGGCAAGACACTCGGATGGCCCGACGCCCAGTGCTCGCCGGCGCCCGGGAGCTGACGCGGTGCAGCGCGCAGCTCACGTGGCGTGGCAGCAAGTGGGAGACGGCGTTGTCGTGGTCGACCTCAAGCAGCACACGGCGACGGCTTTCAACGGCACCGGTGCGCTGGTATGGACCAACCTCGGGGAGCAGACGCCCGACAAGATCGCCGACCTGCTTGCGCAGGAGTTCAGCGTGGCCCGCGAGAGGGCCCTTGCCGATGTCGAGTCCTTTCTCGCCGGCCTCTCGGAGCTGGGCCTGATCGAGAGGGACTCTTGAGAGCCGGGGGCCCCGTAAACGGCGTCGCAACGCTCAAGCAACGGGCGCTTGCCGCCGCCGTCCCATTGTCGGTCCACCTCGAGCTCACCTACGCGTGCCCGTGGAGGTGCGAGCTCTGCTACAACCCGCGGCGGCACGACATTCACCCACTGACCGTTGAGGAGTGGATGCCGGTCCTCGACGACCTGCGGCGGCTGGGCACGCTGTTCGTGACCCTCACCGGCGGTGAGCCCCTCGCCTACCCCGGCTTCCTCCCGCTCGCCCGTGCCGTGCGCGAGCGGGCGATGGCGTTGCGCATCTTCACGAACGGCGATCTCGTGGACTGCGACATGGCGGCAGAGATCGCCGCGTTGTACCCGCTTTCGGTGGAGCTGTCCCTGCACGGCGCCGGGGCCGCAACCCACGACCGTACCACAGGACGAGAAGGCTCTTTCGCTCGGGTGATGGCGGCCGTCGATCGACTGCAGCAGGTCGGCGTCAACCTGGTGCTCAAGTCGCCCGTGACCCGGCTCAACGATGGCGAGGTCGAGCAGATGGCAGCGCTGGCCGAGGGGCTCGGCGTTCCCCTGCGCTTCGACCCGGGGATCGCGCCCCGCGACGACGGCGACCAGGGGGCACTGGCCTTCGCGGCCAGTTGCGGCGGCATCAGAAGGACGTTCCAGCTGCTGGCGAAGCACGGCGGGCTTCCCGCGGCGTCGCGCATCGAAGGCGGCTTCAACTGCGGACTCGGCCGGTCGACGCTCACGGTCGATCCCGAGGGCAACCTGTTCCCGTGCATCCAGTGGCGCAGCTCGAGCCTCGGCAACGTCCGCGAGACCGGCCTTGCAGAGCTTTGGCGAACCTCGCCGGTGCGCATGCGCGCCGCGGAGGTGGCCACCGAGGCCAACCGGCGCCTACTCCAGGAAGGCGGCGCCGTGGCCGGCTACCCGTTCTGCCCGGCCGTCGCCGAGCTGCGGCACCATGATCCGTACGTTGTCGGCGACGAGGTGCGACACCAGGCCGAGCTTGCCCAGGCCCTCCGGAGGCCGGCGTGAAGCTGGCGCTCGCCGGGCTCAGCTTCGTGGTCAAGCCCGACGGGCTCCTGACCGAGGAAGAGCACGCCGCAATCACACGGCTCGACGGGGTGAGCACAATCGCCGCCGACGCGGCCTTCCGTCTCGAGGTCGAGGACCGTCCCCCCGCCGACGAGACGATCGAGACTGCTGGGAGGCCCGCAGACGTTCACGCCGAGGGCCGGCTGGTCCGCCTCGCCCATCGCGACTTCGAGGCGGCGCTGGACATCCGGCGTCGTCTCGGGGTGCTGCGGCGCGATCCCGCGGGCGCCTTTCCGCTCGAGGTCACGCTGCGCACGGCGATGTGCTGCGTCCTGCCGCTCGCAGACGGCGTCGCCCTTCACGCGGGAGGCGCCGTCCTTCCTCCCGGCGGCGTGATCTTCTTCGGGCCGTCGGGCGCGGGCAAGACGACAGCGGCGGCCTGCTGCCCCTACCCCGTTCTTTCAGACGAGCTGGTGGCGGTCCGCTGTGAGCTGTTCGAGGTCCGGGCCACCGGCTTCTGGGGCGAGCTCGCTCCGCCCGATATGCTCGTCAGGCGCGCTCCGCTAGCGGCCGTGGTCGAGCTGGCCAAGGGGCCGCGCCTGTCCATCATTCCCCTGGCTCCGGAGGAGGCGTTCCGGCGCCTGCTCAGCTGCATCGTGCTGCCGGCCTCGGACGCCCTCTGGAACCACGCCCTCGCTACCGTCGCGCGACTCGTCCGGGCCGTGCCCTGCCTGCGCCTGACCTGGTCGTCCACGAGATCGCCGTGGGAAGAACTGTGCACCGCAATCGAAGCTGCTCGCGAGCTCGCGAGCGACCGACGGAGGTCGGCATGAGTCAGCTGAGAAACCTGACGTTGTTGGTGGCCGGGATTGTCGTGACCGTGCCGGGGCTCGGTCTCGCGGCCACTCCCCCAACTCCAGCCGCCGCGACCAGACCCGGGATGGGACCTACGCCCGGTGGGCACCGGCCTCCGGCTCTCTCAGACAGTACGGCCAACGTCTCTGGAGGGTGGCTGACCCAGGCGAAGGAGAACATCCGCCAGGCCGAGTACAACGTGACCTGGCAGGACCGCACCTATCTCGAGCAGGTGTCGGCCGCGTGGCAGGCCCCCAACCGTGCTCAGAACCTACGTACCTACTTCACGCCCGAGGGTATCCGCGTAATCCGAAGAACCGAGCAAGAACCCAGCTGGGTCTGGGGGCTCGAGCTCGTGGGCGTGGGTGGGTCAAACCCTCCGAGCGTTCAGCGGCCCGACATCGTGCCCAGCAGCAACCGCATCGAGTATCGACGCGGCGACATCCTCGAGTGGTACCTGAACCAGGCGCAAGGCCTGGAGCAGGGCTTCACGATCAGGCGGGACCCCGGCCAAGCTCAGCTGGTCGTTGAGATGGCCGTAACAGGTGACCTGACCCCGACCTTGGTCGATGACGGCCAGGCGATCGACCTGGTCACCCCGGGGGGTGTGCGGGTCCTGCGCTACGGGGAGCTCTCGGCCTCCGACACGGCTGGACACCCGCTGCCCGCGAGCATGGAGCTGCGCGGCTGCACTGACCATCGTCGTTGCTATCTCCGCCTCGTGGTAAACGTCGAAGCAGCCGTCTTTCCCGTCACCATCGATCCAGTCACCACTACGCCGTCCTGGACGGCCGAGGGAACTCAAGCGAACGAGACCTTCGGACGCTCCGTTGCATCAGCCGGCGATGTGAACGGCGATGGCTACGCCGACATCATCGTTGGCGCGCCGTATTTCGACAACGGTCAAACCAACGAAGGAGGCGCGTTTATCTTCCGCGGCTCCCCGTCAGGTCCGAGCTCTACCCCATCATGGGCCGCCGAAGGCGACTGGGAGTCCGCCTACTTCGGCTGGTCTGTAGCCGCGGCCGGGGACATCAACGGGGATGGTTATGCGGATGTCATTGTAGGTGCATACAACTACTACAACGGCGCACAAAGCCAGGGGCGGGTATACGTCTACAACGGCTCGCCATGGGGGCTCAGCACCACCCCAAGCTGGACGAAGGTGGGTGGTCAGACCGACGCATACCTCGGCATCTCGGTCTCATCGGCAGGGGATGTCAACGGGGACGGGTACGACGACGTCATCGTCGGCGCCGACGGATACAGCAATGGACAATCCGGCGAGGGACGAGCCTTTGTCTACCTTGGTTCCGCCTCCGGGCTCGAGGATTCGCCGGTGTGGACTGCGGAGGGCAACAAGTCCCTTGCTGAGTTCGGGCACTCGGTGGCCTCCGCCGGCGACGTCAACGGCGACGGATTCAGCGACATCGTTGTGGGGGCGGATCAGTACACGAACGACCAGTCCTTTCAGGGAAGGGCGTATGTCTACCACGGGTCACCATCAGGACCCGAGACAACTCCAGCCTGGATGGTCGAAGGGGCCGGGACACGAGCGAACCTCGGCGTCTCCGTAGCTTCGGCGGGCGACATCAACGGTGACGGGTACGCCGACGTCGTCATCGGCGCCTCGGGCTATTCCAACGACCAATCCTCGGAAGGCCGTGCGTTGCTATACGAAGGCAGTGCGGCTGGGCTTTCCTCTACCCCAAGCTGGATAGTAGAAGGAGATCAGGACTCGGCATCCTTCGGCATCTCCGTAGCTTCGGCGGGCGACATCAACGGTGATGGGTACGCCGACGTCGTCATCGGCGCCTCGGGCTATTCCAACGGACAATCCCACGAAGGCCGCGCGTCCGTGTACGAAGGGAGTGCGGCTGGGCTTTCCTCTACCCCAAGCTGGATAGCAGAAGGAGATCAGGAGTGGGCATACTTCGGCTACTCCGTTGCCTCAGCTGGAGACGTCAACGGTGACGGGTACAGCGAGGTAATCGTTGGGGCGCCCAAGTACGACACCGATCAAATCGATGACGGGACAGCTTTCCTCTATGAGGGCTCTGCCTCGGGCCTCACCGCGGGCGCCGTCTGGGCCACGATAGGGAACCAGGATTCTGAATACTACGGGGGGTCGGTTGCGTCGGCCGGTGATGTGAATGCGGACGGCTACGACGATGTCGTCGTCGGAGCGCCGTTCTACGACGTCGGCGAGATCAGTGCGGGAGCTGCTTTTGTCTACCACGGCTCCGCCACCGGTCTCCCGACGACGCCGGACTGGACAGTGGAGGGCGACCAAGACTCGGGGCATTTCGGGGACTCGGTCGCATCGGCCGGCGACGTCAACGGTGACGGCTACGCCGATGTCATCGTTGGCGCTTACACCGAGAGCGACGGAGAGGGGAACGAGGGGCGTGCTTACCTCTACCATGGCTCCCCTTCAGGCTTGACGGAAACTCCCTCTTGGACGGCCGAGGGTGACCAGATCGGCGCACTGTACGGTCATTCGGTAGCGTCGGCCGGCGATGTCAACGGCGACGGGTATGGAGACGTCATCGTCGGGGCGGACTCATATAGCGCCGGCGAGACGAGAGAGGGGCGCGTCTTCGTCTATCATGGCTCGCCCACGGGATTGCATGGAACTCCTGATTGGACGGCCGAGAGCAACCAGGACCTGGCACATTTCGGCCGGTCAGTGGCGTCGGCCGGCGATGTCAACGGTGATGGGTATGCCGACGTCATCGTCGGGGCGTACAACTTCGACGGCGGCGAAGGTCAGGGAGGAGGCGCGTTCGTTTTCGAGGGCTCGCCTTCCGGGCTGGAGGGCTCTCCGGCGTGGACGACCGGCAGCAACCAGGAATACTCCCAATTCGGGATTAGCGTAGCGTCAGCAGGAGACACCAACGGTGACGGTTACAGCGACGTCATCGTTGGGCAACCCCAGTACGGGAATGGGGAGACTGCTGAGGGACGGGCCCTCGTCTATCTCGGCTCTGCCGCTGGACTGGCTGCGGATCCGGCGTGGACCGACGAGAGCAATACTGCTACTGCGTACTTTGGCATGTCGGTAGCACCGGCCGGCGACGTGAACGGTGACGGCTTCGCGGACATCGTCGTCGGAGCATACGGCTATTACAATGGCGAGCCGGGCGAAGGCGCCTCTTTTCTGTACCTCGGCTCCGCGTCCGGCCCCTCGGCCAGCCCGGACTGGTCGGTGGAGAGCAACGTCGCCAATGAGTCCCTGGGGTACGCCGTTGCCGCTGCTGGAGACGTCAACGGTGACGGCTATGGCGACGTAATTGTCGGCGCGCCCACGGCTCTGAGCGGCCCAGGCTACGTTGGCGCGGCCTATGTGTACTACGGAGGAGGAGGCCCCGGCCGCCAGGTACGCGCGCAACAGCTGCGCGGAGGTGCGGACACGACGCCGGTGCAGCCGTGGTGCTCGGGTATGGACCCGGACGACTTCCAGGTCGAGTCCAACGCACATTCCCCGTTCGGGAGAGCACGGGTCAAGGTGCAGGTCCATGCCTGCCCGAGTGGCGTGCCGTTCGGGGACGGGGAGTGTGTTGAGGCATGGTCCTCCGAGCAGGATTCCGGCGCCACGCCGGATGGCGTCCGCACAACCGTCAGCATCGGCCCTCTCGTCAATGGAACTCTCTATCGGTGGCGGGCCAGGAACTGGTACCGGCTGAACGGGAGCTGGCAGCACGGCCCCTGGCGTCGCCTCAAAGGCCAGGCGGTCGAGGCTGATATCCGGGTGGCAGCCGACACCGATGGTGACGGCGTTCCGCCCCCGATCGACTGCAACGACGGCGACGACACCGTCTACCCAGGGGCGCCCGAGCTGTGCGACGGGCAGGACAACGACTGCGATTCGCAGGTGGACGAGCCGGTCTTCGGCGGGCTCGTCTCTGCGACGCCCCTTCAGACCCCCGAGTGCGGGGTTCAGCTGGACTGGTCCCCCACCTCTGCCTGTGCAGGCGAGCCTGTCTACAACGTCTACCGGTCGACGACGCCCGGTTTTGCGCCCGGGCCGGCCAACCTCCTCGCGTCGTGCGTCACGGGTTCGTCGTACATCGATACCAACCTGGATCCGTACTCTTCTTACTCCTATGTGGTCCGCGCGGAAAACCCGGCGACGGGCGGAGTCGGCCCCTGTTTTGGCGGCGGAGAGGACGACAACTCGTTAGAGCAAACGGCGGCGTTGGGAGAGTGCATACCGATCGCGACCCTCCGCGTGGCGCGGACCGGCGCCGGTTCCGGCACGGTGACGAGCACTCCTCCGGGTATCGACTGCGGCGACACGTGCTCCCACATCTTCGACCACGGAACGGTGGTCGAGCTGATCGCTGCACCGGACGCGGATTCCACGTTTGCGGGGTGGAGCGGCGACTGCAGCGGGCTCACGACGTGCACCCTGACGATGGACCAAGATCACAGCGTCACAGCGAGATTCAACCCGGTGACCACATTTGTGACGGTCACGACGGGGGGCGCAGGGGCGGGGGCGGTAACCTCGACGCCGGCCGGAATTTCGTGTCCGGGAGCGTGCAGTGCCGCCTTCGACTTCGGAACGGTGGTGGAGCTGGGTTCCGCCGCCGACGTGGGCTCCACGTTCGCAGGGTGGAGCAGCGACTGCAGCGGCCTGACGACGTGCACCCTGACGATGGACCAGGACCATGGCGCGACGGCGACCTTCAACATCGCAACCACGCTGGTCACGGTCATGGCCGTGGGAGCCGGGACGGGGACGGTGACTTCGACGCCGGCCGGCATCTCGTGCCCGGGTACCTGCAGCGCGAGGTTCGACTACGGAAGTACCGTCACGCTGAGCGCCACGGCGGACAGTGGGTCAGAGCTCACCTCCTGGGCCGGCGAGTGCAGCGGCACGGACCCATGCCAGTTCGTCGCGGATCAGCCGCGGGGGGCCGCAGCAACGTTCAAGCCAACGGGAGACCCGTATACGATACTCCGGCACTTCGCCCCGTGGATGCATGATGGTCGCTTTCCCATGAGGTCGGAACCCGCCTCCGACGGGACCTACCTCTATGGCATGACTCCCAAAGGCGGCCTTGCCGATGGCGGGGTCATCTACCGCACACGGCTCGACGGAAGCGAGTACACGCTGCTGCACGAGTTCGTGGGCGGAGAGGCCGACGGGTTCAGCCCGTACGGGTCCCTCGTTGTGAACGATGGGGTTCTCTATGGGACAACACAAGGTGGCGGAACCTACGACCTTGGGACGGCATTCTCGATCAACACGGACGGCACCGTATTCACCGTGCTGCACTCGTTTGCGGGCTCCCCAAGCGATGGGAGCGATCCGGGCGCTACTCTCACCCTCTACGACGGCGCCCTCTACGGGACGACGGCGGGGGGTGGCTCGTCATGGACGGGCACGATTTTCACGCTCAATCCGGATGGCTCTGGGTTCGCGCTCCTGCACTCGTTCTCCTATTCAACGGACGGGAACTCCCCCGAGGGACCGCTTGCCGTCGTGGACGGCATCCTCTATGGCACGACTTACGCCGGCGGACCAGCGGGTGGCGGAACGATCTTCAAGATCCCGGTGGATGGGCACGGCTTCAGCGTCATACACTCCTTCTCCTATCCCACTGAGGGCAGGTACGCGTACGGGCGGTTAACCTTCTACGACGGTGCGCTCTACGGGATGACCAGCGACCGCGGCCCCTCCTCCCGGGGTACCATCTTCTCGATCCAGCCGGACGGCTCAGGGTTCACCGTGCTGCACGCCTTCTCCGGGGCCGCTTCTGACGGGGCCAACCCTCAGGGGTCGCTCACCGCCGTCGGCGGGTCGCTCTATGGCATGACACGATTCGGTGGCACGTCGAATCGCGGCATCGTCTTCAGCATCAACCCCGACGGCTCGGGCTTCGGGGTGGTCCACTCCTTCTCCGGGGAAGCCAGTGACGGATCCCATCCCTACGGGTCCCTGATCCTGCACGGTGGGGTCCTCGCCGGCATGACGAGCGACGGCGGGCCGTCAAACCAGGGAACGCTCTTCGAGATTCAGCCGGACGGTTCGGGCTTGGCCATACTCCACTCCTTCACCGAGGGCGCAAGCGATGCCTCCGGCATGTCCCAGGCGCTGGTTGTCGTGGATGACGCGCTCTATGGGATGACAGCCTATGGCGGATCCGAGAACCTGGGGACGATCTTCAAAGTCGATTCCGACGGAAGCGGCTTCACCGTCCTCCACTCGTTCACCGGCGGGTCATCAGATGGCAGCACGCCGCGGGGCTACCTGGTGCTCGCCAACGGGCTCCTCTACGGCATGACGCAACACGGCGGCAGCAGCGACCAGGGCGTCGTCTTCACGGTCAATCCGGACGGCACGGGCCTCACCATCCTGCACTCCTTTGCCGGCGGTTCCGACGACGGGAGCCAGCCAAGCGGCTCCCTGGTCCTCGACGGCGGGGTACTCTACGGGATGACTCACACCGGCGGGGCATCCAATTGGGGGACCATCTTCCGGCTCAACGTCGATGGTACCGGCTTCAGCCTCACGCACTCGTTTACGGGGCAGTCTGACGACGGCAAGTGGCCTACGCACTCCCTTGTCCTTGTCGACGGTATTCTCTATGGCACCACGTACCAAGGGGGCGCATACGACGAGGGCAACGTGTTCAAGATCGCCCCGGACGGTTCGGACTTCGAGATCCTCCATTCATTCACCGGGACGGAACCCGACGAGTCTCGCCCTTGGTGCACCCTGGCTACTGATGGCGTGACTCTCTACGGCACGACCGGGTCTGACGGCACACTAAAAGGCACAGTCTTCAAGGTCGAGACTGACGGAAGCGGCTTCACGACGCTGCATTCGTTCGCGGGAGGTGCAAGTGACGGCAGGAGCCCATACGGAGGCCTGATCCTCGAGGGCGGGTTGCTGTATGGCACGACCACGGGAGGAGGCGCCGCAGACAGGGGAACGATGTTCCAGATCAAACCGGACGGCTCCGGCCTCGCAATCCTGCACACCTTCACCGGTTACCCAAGCGATGGCTACAACCCAGGGGAAGCGTTGCTTTTTCACGCTGGGTCACTCTATGGCGGCACCACGGTAGGCGGCGTCGCCAACTCCGGTGTCATCTTCTCCTACTGCCTCAGTGCTACGTGGTACCTCGATGCAGATGGGGACGGCTACGGCGACCCGGCCGTCTCGACCACCGACTGCCCAGTTCCGG
>CAZKGM010000055.1:0-8753 GCA_964552395.1 uncultured Thermoanaerobaculia bacterium
GCGGCCGCACCCCTCGGGGACCGTCAGTCCGTCCTCGAGGCAAGCCTCGGTCCGTTCTACCGTCGCCGAGGGGCCGCTCCGCTCGGATCTGCCTCCCGGGTTCTCCGAGAGGTTGTGAGCCCCCCTTCCTATCGATAGGGGAGGGATCGAGCAGGAGCGCCCTCTCGCACCCCGCCGGTGCGCTTGCTTCGTCGTCGCGACCACGAGGTCAGCGACTCCTCGCTCGCTGGCGGCGAGGCGCGAGGAGAACGCCCTGCGCGATCCCGTCTGGACGGGTGTTGCGCGATCGCATGTCCCGTGCGGGCGTTGCCCGCAGCCCGCTGCGCGGACCGGCGGGGCGGGAACGGAGCGGCGCGTCGGCTCACGGCTGCACCTGCCGAGGACGCCAGGGGAACCGTGCTCGGAGGCTTACCCTCGTGAAACCTCGGGCCAAGCCACCTGCGCTCGGTCCCCCAGCCGCCCGCGGCGGGATGACCGCTCGCCTCCTTCCGCTCCGCCCTCGCCCCGCCGCGGGACCGTTCCTGGGGAGAGATCAGGGCAACGTCCTGGCTCTTGCTTGTTGGAGGTTCCACTGAAGAGCTCTACAGCTGCAGAGCGGCGATTGAATCGCGAGGGCGTTATAGACCCCAAGAGAAGAAGAAAGAGAGAATTCTCGAGGCCGGGCTAGCCACGCGCGATCATAGCGAGACCGGCGAGACGTGAAGAGCACGGCTGTGGCCGTCGTTTCGCCGATCCCTGCCACGGCAGATGCGCGGCTTGCGGCCGCACCCCTCGATCAGGGCGCCGTCATGCAGGTTCTGGAGCGTGACGAAGTCGACGCCGTTCGCCTGCCAGGCCCGCCCCAGCGGCACGCCGTGGTCGGTGATGATCCGAGGCTCACCGTCGAGCGTCTCCCCCGGCACGGCGTGGATGATCCACCCGGCCAGCCCCTCGCCCCAGGGCGGGTGGCCCTCGACGTAGGTCACGGGCCCATCGGGTGAGATGCCGCGCGCCCGGAACGCCGCGGCGCGCTCGGCCATCACAACGCGCTCGACGCTCAGGCTGCCGAAGATCCGCTCGCGAACGATCGACAGGTTGTCAGAGGACAAGGTCTCGGCGGCCCAGCGGAAGCCGGCTGCCTGCGACCGTGACGCCTCCGCGCTGCGCGGAGTGTGGCCTACGAGCCACGGGTCGCCGGCAGCTGCATATGACATGTGCAACGGGGCATTGACGAACTGGCTCATCCATCAGCTCACAGTGGCCAGAAACGGTTCTCCTTTTCTGAGCCTCCAGGCAGCGACAGTCCTCGATGGGCAGACCGCCACGCCATTCCAGGAGACCATGCTGCTCATCCAATCGGGCATCCAGGGTTTGTGCTGAGCGATAAGGGTACCTCCCGGGGCGCTTCAGTCAGGGTAAAGCCAGAGGATCAAACCTAAGGCGGTGGTTGCAAGAACCAGAAGCAAGAGGAGAGCACTGACACCGCAGTAGAACGCGTGTTCAGCGCGAAGAACACTCCCTGACCGTGCTCTGAGAAAGAAGCGCCAACCAGCCCAGATGGTGAAGGCGGCAAGACCAAGCTGAATCGGGATGAAAGTCGCAATGGCGATAGTGTCCGGTTTCACGGCAAAGTGCTTTAACACAGCGGCATCAATGATGTCATGGGCAGCTAACATCACGGACGATCGCGGGAAGAAGATGGCGTTTACGGCGACGACGCACAGAAACAGGATCCTGTCTCTCATGAGCCTGACTTGCTGCAGCAGTCGTAGCACAACAACAGATCGTCGGCTAGCCGGCCGAATGTTTGCTTGGAATGCCAGAACACCCACCAAGAGCTAACGCTGACTCCCCAGGTGACCGTCGAGCCGACGCTTTCTAGCGCTTTCCCGTTGGGGAATTGAACACTCATGTCATCGGTGGCATACGCGGGAATGATCAGCCGGCGAAACTTGGGCGTGCCAGTGTCGCAGTGACCGCGGAAGCTGATGAGGTTGAAGTTCTCCGGATGGGTGGGATGGGCGGTTTCCTCCTCGTTTTCGAAGTGGTGCCCGAAGAACGCTGCGGATCCACCGATGTAGTGATAATAGATGGAATGCACGCACTTTTCCTGACCACTAGGGTCGAAGTAGTTGCTGGGGTCATTGCCAACGTAGACGTAGAGGTAGGCGCCAGCGCTCGACCGCTGTGGGTCCTCGCTCGCAAACCTCCCAATTCCCGGTTGGTAGTACCTCGCCCGGTAGTACCCGAGGCCCGCCTCCCCAAACTCCCTCGCGGTGTACCCGAAGTCGTTGACGATGCTGCCGGTTTGGCTCCTGATCTCGCCCCAGGCGTCGTAGAGGTAGGCGTCCTGCACGGCGCCGGACGTGTCCGTGAGCAGGTATACGGAGCCCAGGCCGTCCACGCTGTCGTACGAGGGGACCCCTCCCTGGACGCTTGCCAGCGGCTCGTCGATGCCGGGGCCGAAGAGGTAGTCAACCGTGGTCAAGGCGCCCGCGGCCTGCACGAGGTTGAGGCCGTCGTAGAGGTAGGTCGTGGTGGAGCCGCTCACGCTCTTGCCGGTGCGCCGGCCCTGGTAGTCGTACGCGTAGCTCGCGGTCGCGCTGCTGAGCCCCTGGCTCGGGATGGTCATGGCGAAGCTCGTGCGCTGGCCGAGGAGCGTCGGCTGGCCGGTCGCGGGGTCGATGTCGTACCCGTAGGCGAAGCTCGCAAGCGTGCCGGCCGCTCCTCCATCGGCGGCTGACCCGAGTTCACTCGGTATACTGCGCCTGTGGTGGGAGAGCTTCGCATTGTCCACATGCTCGAGAAGAACCGGCTGACGACCGGCTCGGTGGTCCAGATGATGGAGGCAGCTCGCGGGCTGGCCTCGCGGGGGCACCGGGTGACGGTGGTCAGTCGTGCCGGCGGCGACCTCGAGGCCGCCTGCGCCGATGCCGGCGTCCGGATGCTGACCCTGCCGCTCAGAAGCGAGTTCGACGTGGCCTCGGCGTGGGCGTTGCGGCGGCTGCTGCGGTCGGAGGCGGTGGACGTGATCCACGTCCACAAGGGCGGCCCCCACGCCGTGGCGCTGCTGGCAGCAATTGGGCTCGGGCCGCTGCCGGCGCTGGTGGTCAACCGCGGCGTGTCGTTTCCCCTCGATCTGTTCAACAAGTGGAAGTATCGGCACCCGCGGGTGGGGGCGGTGGTGTGCGTGGCCGAGGCAATCCGCGAGGTGGTGATCCAAACCGGCGGCGTGCGGCCCGAGCGGGTCCACACGATCCACGCCGGGACCGACACCGAGCGGTTTGATCCCGTCCGAGTTGATCGCCGGCGGGTGCGCGCCGAGCTCGGCCTGACGGCCGATGACCTGCTTGTCAGCCAGGTCTCGGTCCGCGACTGGAAGGGGTGGCGCGAGCTCATGGCGGCGTTCGCCCGGGTGGCGCCGGCTCATCCCCGAGCGCGCCTGCTGCTCGTCGGCTGTGAGCCGGATGACGAGCGCGAGAAGGTCATCGCCGCGGCCCGCGAGCTCGCGATCGGCAACCGGCTGCTGACGCTGCCGTACCGGACCGACATGCCCGATGTGCTGAGGGCGTGCGATGTCGTGGCCGACGCCTCATGGGCCGGCACCGGGATTACCGGTACCGTGCGCGAGGCGATGGCGATGGAACGCGCCGTCGTCGCCACCGACTGTGCCGGCAACCGGGAGCTGGTTATCGATGGAGAGGTGGGCCTGCTGGTGCCGCGGAAGGACGTTGGCGCCCTGGCGGGCGCGCTCGGCCGGCTGCTGGGCAACGCCGAACTGGTCCGACGCCTCGGCGAGGCTGCCCGGCGGCGCGTGGTCTCCGCGTTCTCCACCCGGGTCCGCCTCGACCGTCTGGAGGCGCTGTACTCGCGGTTGGTTGCTGCCTCCTGTTGACAGGAGGTATCTCGTGGATCGGTACGGCGCCGCCGGCCCGGCCGTGCCAGAGTAGGTTGAAACGGCCATGCCAGATGGAGGCGCCGTTTAGCCCGATACGCATGAATCGTCCGCACGTACGGCACGCCGGCCGTCGATCGGGAGTAGCATTCTCCTGGGCTTTCGGTGAGCGCGGACGACCACGGACGCGTCCGAGGACGCGACAGGAGGCACCATGTTCCGGATCCGCCGCATCTACGACGACATCCTGCCCGCCGACCGGGCGGCGATTACCGCGGCGCAGGAGATCCTGACGACACAGTTCCCCGGCCTCGACCGGCGCGACATCCACGGTCTGCCCGACAAGCTGCGGCGCCCGGCCGTCCACGGTTTTCGCGCCATCATGCTGGTGGTGGAGTCCGCGCGCGGCAAGGTCCGTGCCTTTGCCATGCTCTACCACGAGCCCGATCTCCGCTTCGCCTACCTTGACTACATCGCCTCCAGGCCGGGCCGCTCCGGCGGCGGCGTCGGCGGCGCCCTCTACGAGCGGGTGCGCGCAGATGCGCGCGAGCTCGGCTGCTACGGGCTCTACTTCGAGTGCCTGCCCGACGACCCGGCCCTCAGCCCGGATCCGGCGACCCGCCGCCAGAACGCGGCGCGGCTGCGGTTTTACGAGACCTTCGGCGCCAGGCCGATCGCGGGCACCGCCTACGAGACGCCGGTCAGCCCGGGCGACACAGACCCGCCCTACCTGGTCTTCGATGACCTCGGAGTCGGCAAGCCGCTGCGTCGCCGTGACGCCCGGCAGGCGGCGCGCGCGATTCTGGAGCGCAAGTACCGCCAGCTCTGTCCGCCAGAGTACGTGGAACGGGTGGTGTCGTCCTTCAGGGACGACCCGGTCAGCTTGCGGCCGCCCCGCTACGCAACGGCGACCTCGGTGTCGCCGGTCGGGCCACAGCCGATGCGGCCGGAGCGACGCATCGCTCTGGTGGTCAATGACCGGCACGCGATCCACCATGTGCGCGAGCGAGGCTACGTGGAGTCGCCCGTGCGCATCGCCTCGATCCGCAAGCAGCTCGAACTCACCGGGATCTTCGAGGAGCTGCCGGTACGGAGTTTCTCAGACACACATATCCTCGAGCTGCACGACCCAGGCTGGGTGCATTACTTCAAGCGGGTGTGCGAGCGCATCGGAGACGGCCGTTCCGTCTACCCTTACGTCTTTCCGATCCGCAACGGAGCGCGACCGCCCAAGGAGCTGGAGATCCGCGCCGGCTACTACTGCATCGACACCTTCACCCCCCTCAACCGCAACGCCTACCTGGCGGCGCGGCGGGGGGTGGACTGCAGCCTGAGCGCGGCGCAGGCCGTACTCGAGGGCCACCGGCTTGTCTACGCGCTGGTGCGTCCGCCGGGCCACCACGCCGAGCGACGGGCCTTTGGCGGCTTCTGCTACTTCAACAACGCCGCCATCGCGGCCAACTACCTGAGCCGCCACGGCAAGGTGGCCATCCTCGACCTCGACTACCATCACGGCAACGGCCAGCAGGACATCTTCTGGGAACGCGCCGACGTCCTCACCCTGTCGATTCACGGCCACCCCAGCTTCGCCTACCCCTACTTCAGCGGTTTCGCCCAGGAGAGAGGTGGCGGCGCCGGCCAAGGCTGCAGCCGCAACTACCCGTTGCCCGAGCAGGTGAACGGAGAGACGTACCGCAAGACCCTCGAGCACGCACTCGAAGGGGTGCGACGCTTCGGCACCGAGCTGCTGGTGGTGGCCCTCGGCCTCGACACGGCGCGCAAGGACCCGACCGGGACATGGAGCCTGGAGGCCCGCGATTTCGCCGCCAACGGCCGCCTTGTCGGCGCCCTCGGGCTACCTGTGTTGGTCGTTCAGGAGGGCGGCTACCGGGTGCGCAACATCGGCGTCAATGCCCGCCACTTCTTCGTCGGGCTGTGGGAGGGCGCGTTCCTGCCGCCGGGCGCCGGCCGGCGGTAGCTCGACGTTTCGTGCGGCGCCTGCACCTGAGATGCTGCGGCAATGGCGTGCGGATCTGCGATCGGAGTAGAAAGCTGCGGGAAGCCAAGGGCTGTTTGGCTCCGCAGGAGGGATTTGAACCCCCAACCTAGTGGTTAACAGCCACCCGCTCTACCGTTGAGCTACTGCGGAGCATCGCGGGCAACGCGGGATTGTATGCCAAAGAGGGCAGTTGTCAACCGCGTGGGGAACTGTGATGGAGCCGGCAAGGGACCTTCGGGAGGCGCCGCATCCATGCTACCCTGCGGCGCCGATGACCGCTCTGCCGCGCCTGCTCTCTTCGCCCCGACGCGCGCACCTCGTGCTCGCTGACGGGACGGTGTTCTCGGGCTTTGCTGCCGGGGCGGCGCGAATTGCCGATGGCGAGGTGGTGTTCAACACCTCGATGACCGGGTATCAGGAGATGCTCACGGACCCTTCCTACCACGGGCAGATCCTGACCCTGACGGTGTCGCACGTGGGGCAGGTGGGGGTGAACCGCCTCGACGCCGAGTCGGACCGGGTCTGGGCACGGGCCCTGGTCGTCCAGGACCTTGACTTCGACCCTTCCTCGTGGCGCGCGGAGGGTGGGCTCGAGGCCTGGCTCGAGCGGCATGACGTGGTGGTGGGTTGGGGTTTCGATACCCGTACCATCGTGCGCCATGTGCGGCATCACGGTGCGGTCCCCGGAGTGCTGGCGGCTGACGGGATGCCACCCGAGGATCTCCTCGCACGCGCGCGGGCGGCCCGCGGCACGGACGGCCTGGACCTCGCCCACGAGGTGGCGTGTCGCTCCTCCTACCGCTGGAACGAGGGCCCATGGCCGGCGGCGGCGCCGTCCCCGGATGACGGGCCGGCGGTCGCCGTAGTCGACTACGGGGTCAAGCGCTCGATCCTGCGCCGACTTGTGCACGAGGGGCTGCGGGTGACCGTCGTGCCGCCTTTGGTCTCCGCCGCCCAGCTCCTCGAGGGCGGCTTCGCAGGGGTGGTGCTCTCGAATGGCCCCGGCGACCCGGCGGCCGTTGCCGGCGCCACCGAGCTGATCGACTCCCTCCTCGGCAGGTTGCCGATCCTTGGCATCTGTCTCGGCCACCAGCTGCTCGGGCTTGCGCTCGGCGGGCGCACGGTCAAGCTGCCTTTCGGTCACCACGGCGGTAACCACCCGGTCCGGGAGCTCGCCGGTGGGAGGGTCCTGGTGACCTCGCAGAATCACAACTACGCGGTCGAGGAGGCGTCGCTGCCACGAGAGGTGGAGGTCACACACATCAACCTCACCGACGGAACCGTCGAGGGGCTGGCCCTGCTGCGCCTCGGGGTCGAGGCGGTGCAGTTCCACCCGGAGGCGTCGCCGGGGCCGAACGACGCCGCGGGCCTTTTCGAGCGCTTTGCCGGGAGAGTGAGGAGTGAAGAGTGAGGGGTAAGGGGGTCGCTCATGGCGGCGTGCGGTCCCTGGTGGCTGCGGTCGAGGGGTGCCCCTGCAGAAGGCGCCTCGCGCGTCGAAGGCATGAACGGGCGCAACCACCGCCGTTGGCGGTGACACAGGGAGTACGGAACTGCTCCTTGGGGCACGCATGACCTCGACAGCCCGCACCGTCTGCGTTCTCGGCGCTGGGCCGATCCGCATCGGTCAGGCGTGCGAGTTCGACTACTCCGGGGTCCAGGGCGTCAAGGCGCTGGCCGAAGAGGGGTGCCAGGTGGTGCTCGTCAACTCCAACCCAGCCACCGTGATGACGGACCCTCGCCTCGCCCACCGCACCT
The DNA here is from genome assembly GCA_964552395.1 of uncultured Thermoanaerobaculia bacterium. Taxonomy (GTDB): domain Bacteria; phylum Acidobacteriota; class Thermoanaerobaculia; order Thermoanaerobaculales; family Sulfomarinibacteraceae; genus JAJDNH01. The sequence goes on from CAZKGM010000055.1 coordinate 7,629, forward strand.
ACGTCGAGCCGCTCACGCTCGAGGCGGTGACGGCAGTGCTGGAGCGGGAGCGCCCGGACGCCCTGATCCCGACACTGGGCGGGCAAACCGCCCTCAACCTCGCGGTCGAGCTCGAGGAGGCCGGGGTGCTGGACCGCCTCGGGGTGAGCATGTTGGGGGCGTCGGTCCGTTCGATCCGCCTCGCCGAGGACCGCGAGGCGTTCCGGCTCGCAATGGAAGAGGCGGGTCTCCCGGTCCTGCCGGCGCGGATAGTGCACAGCGTTAAGGAGGGTCTGGCGGCGGTGGAGGAGATCGGCCTGCCGGCGATCCTGCGCCCCTCGTTCACCCTCGGCGGCTGGGGCGGCGGTGCCGCCACCAGCCGCGCGGCGTTCGTCGACCTGCTGCGGCGCGGGCTCGAGGCGTCCCCTGCGCACGAGGTGCTCGTGGAGACGTCCGTCCTCGGCTGGAAGGAGTTCGAGCTCGAGGTGATGCGCGACGGTGCGGGGACCTTCGTGGTCGTCTGCTCGATCGAGAACCTCGATCCGATGGGGGTCCACACCGGCGACTCGATCACCGTGGCGCCGGCGCAGACGCTTACCGACCGCGAGTACCAGCGTCTGCGGGACGCGGCGCGCACCGTGCTCGACGCGGTCGGCGTCGCCACCGGCGGCGCCAACGTCCAGTTCGCGGTGGATCCGGCCGACGGGCGCTTCGTGGTGATCGAGATGAACCCGCGCGTATCTCGTTCCTCGGCCCTGGCCTCGAAAGCGACCGGCTTCCCGATTGCGCGGCTGGCTGCCAAGGTCGCCCTCGGGCGCCGGCTCGACGATCTTACGAACGACATCACGCGCTCGACCCCGGCCTCCTTCGAGCCGGCGCTCGACTACGTGGTGGTGAAGATCCCACGCTTCGCGTTCGAGAAGTTCCCGGGCGCGGAGCCGCTGCTCGGGACCTCGATGAAGGCGGTGGGCGAGGTGGCCGCCATGGGCCGTTGCTTCGAGGAGGCACTGCTCAAGGCGGTGCGCTCGCTCGAGGTTGAACGGGACTCGCTGGAGGCGCCGCCGCAGGTGGCGGCGGCGGCCGACGCCGAGCTCGAGTCGAGCCTGAAGAGCCCCTCTCCCGAGCGGCTGTGGGAGGTGGCAGAGG
>CAZKGM010000055.1:8853-13048 GCA_964552395.1 uncultured Thermoanaerobaculia bacterium
TTCGGGGAGTTGATCGACAGCCTTCACCTGCGCCAGCCGCCCGGCCGGATGGTGACCTCGCGCGACCAGGCTCTCCGGGCGGCGGCGGAGCTCGGTTACCCGGTTCTGGTGCGCCCCTCGTACGTGCTCGGCGGGCGGGCGATGGAGATCGTGTTCTCCGACGACGACCTGAGCGGCTACCTCGAGCGGGCGGCTGCGGTCGACCCCGAGCGGCCGGTGCTGGTCGACCGTTTCCTGGAGCACGCGTTCGAGGTCGACGTCGACGCCGTGGCCGACGGCGAGCGGGTCGTGATCTGCGGCATCCTCGAGCACATCGAGGAGGCCGGCGTTCACTCCGGCGACTCGGCGGCGGTGACGCCGCCGGTCAGCCTGCCGCTCGAGCTGCAGGCCGAGCTGCGGCGCCAGGTGCGCCTGCTCGCGCTGGCGCTGGGGGTCCATGGACTGATGAACGTGCAGTTCGCGATCCAGGAGGGGAAGGTCTTCGTGATCGAGGCCAACCCCCGTGCCTCGCGTACGGTGCCTTTTTTGGCCCGCGCCACCGGCGTGCCGTGGGCCGAGATCGCGGCTCGTGTCTGTGCCGGCGCACGGCTCGCCGACCTCGGCGTGGAGGACGGAGTGCCGGTCGAGATGGCAGTCAAGCTGCCCGTCTTCCCCTTCGAACGCTTTCCCGGCGTCGATCCCCTGCCCGGACCCGAGATGCGCTCGACCGGCGAGGTAATGGGACGCGGGCGTACGTTTGGGGAGGCGCTCGCCAAAGCCGCCCTGGCGGCGGGGTGGCGGCTGCCGCGCGAGGGCGGCGTGCTGCTGTCCCTCGCCGATCGCGACAAGGATCGGCTTCCCGCTCTCGCCGCGCGGTTCCAGGAGCTGGGCTTTGCCCTGCTCGCGACCGAGGGCTCCGCGCTGGCGCTGGCTGCGGCGGGGATCGACGGCGTCCGCCCGGTGGCCAAGGTTGGTCAGGGCGAGGGCGACATTCCAGCGCTACTGGCTGCCCACGAGATCCAGCTGGTCGTCAATACCACGGCCGGCCGTCGTGCGCACCATGACGCCGGCTCCATCCGCCGGGCGGCACTCGAGGCCGGGGTCTCGTACCTGACGACGATTCCCGGCGCCCATGCGGCGGCCGAGGCGGTCGCCGCTCTGCGCCGCGGCCTCGTCACGGTGCGCCCTCTCCAGAACAGCTAGCCCGGGTCATCCGCTCGCGATCTACTGCGACCGGCGATACGCCAGCCATCGCTGCGCTCTTCGCGCCTCTTCTGATGCGGTAGATACAGACTTGACCTTGAAGACACCAAGTGCACGAAGAACAGCACAAAGGAGATCCCTTTGTTTTCCAACGTGTTTGGTCCCTTTGTACTCTTCGTATCTTGCTCGCGTTGTTCGCGCCTTGGCGGTTCAATTGTTGCCCCAGCGGGATCGTGCGTGTGCGGAGACAACCTGACTCAAGGGGATACGCAGGGTCCGGGCTGCGTTACAGGAGCGGCTGGATAGGCTACCCTCTCTCCTGAGCCGGCGGCTGGCGCGGGAGGCGCCGGAGAGGAGGCCTGCAGCTATGTATGACGAGGATCTTCAGTGCCCGACCTGCGGCGCCGCCGTGAATGCGGTGGACAGTCACTGCCCCGGTTGCGGCTGCGACCTCGCTATCGCCGCCGCCACGCCGGCACGTACGCCGGCGACGAAGCGTGTGCTGGCCTTACTGCCGCGCTTGGTCATCTACGGGGCCCTGATCGCCTTGCCCATCCTCGGCTTCATGCGCCTGCGTGTCACCGGCCCCGGCCCGGATCTCGAGACGACCGTGCGTTGGATGATTCTCGGCGACGGCGGCCGAGCCGCGACCCTGGTCACACTGCACCGGGAGTACGAGATTGCGACCGCTGCGGCCCGCTACACAGTCAAGAATCTCGAACCGCCGGCCTTCTCGGACGACTGGGTGAAGGAGCTGCAGCCCTACTCGACGATTGCAGTTCGCGGTTGGCTGCCGTTGCTGTTCTCCGGTGCCGACGCGACGCTGGCGCCGCCCTCCGTGCGCGTTTTCTACGAGATCCGCCCGTCGGACGCATGGGGCCTCAGCTACCGCGTGGAGACCCGCACCCTCGAGCGCGGCAAGGCCTGGGCCGACGACCCCGAGGTCAAGGCGGACCTCGAGGCCGGTCTCAAGCAGAGCTTCTTCTCGGCCGGGCATCCCGACTTCAAGTCAGCAGACTGGTTTCGGCTTCACCTCGTTTCCGACGGTCCCGACGGCGTTCCCGACAGCGGCGATGAGATCTCCTTCACCAGCTACTTCCCTTCCGGTCACACCTTTCGCGTCGGAACCGACCAAAGACTGGTGCTCCGGGAGATGGAAAGAGAGATCGTTCGCGGCCGCCAGCTGTTCCGGTACACCGGCAGCCGCTGGGACCTCATCGACGCCCGGATGCTGGCTGAGTACCGCCTTGATTCCCTCGTCGGGGGGTAGGCCGGATCATCGGCTCTTGGTGACTCGGCCGGGGGCCCGAGAACCGCGGAGGCGTGGAGGCCACAAGAAAGGATTCTCAGGCACCGCTTTGCAGATTTATCAGTCAGAGGGAATCCGCCTCTGTAGTTCCGGCGCCCGGACGTCTGCTCCGCAGACGCCCGTCGTCACCTGCCTCGGAGCGGGCAATGAACCTCGGTCCAGAGGCGTCTTCGCGGCCCGCTCCGGGCAGGCAACGAGGCGCCTCCATCGCTCTTGTGGCCACAAGGGCGATCGCACTTCCCGCGGGTTACTCGTCGCCTTCGGCGACGGTGACCCTTTGGAAAGCGAGATGGCCGTATGGCCAGCCCCCACCCTCTCCGCCCGGCACTCAGCTCCCTTGCATGCACTGAGACCGACCAAGTGCTGTTGCAATGAGACTTCCAAGATGCTGAGTGCCGGGCTGCGACCCCCTTGGCCGCGGCCAGGAGCTCGCTTTCTTGCAGCGGTGCCAGCTCGAGGTTTTCTCTCAAGGTGCCGGTACGGAGAACAATGTCCAGAAAACCTCGAAGCATGGCACGCCCCACCAAGCACACCCTGCTCTGGAGCGCGCTCCGGTCTGGTTCACAGGGTGGGTGGGGGAGCGCCTACCGTTTCCCGTCTTCCTGGGTGGGCTACGGTCCTCACGCGGGCTTCGGCGCGAAGAACGATGGTGCTGGTGGGAACGGCGGCGCCTGGACAGGTGTTAGAGCTGTCGAGATGTTGAGGTGACGATGATGAGCACGATTGTGCCGGCTGACCCCGGTGCGGCTTTCGGGGATGAGTTGGAGAACCTGCGCTCGATCCTCGGCGCCGTGTACAAGTACCCTTCCACGTTCAGCCTGAAGAACGTCGAAGTCTTCGGACGTTCCTGGCCGTTGGCTGGAGAGCTGGGAGGCGACCACCTCATCTTCGTCGACTTTGCCCGCCGCTACGACCTCGATCGCCGCATCAGTGAAGCCCACGCCGCCGGGCTGCCCGACGTTGCCGCGCGCCTCGAGGATAACCGTGGTCGGGTCGGGGTCCTGGTCGCCGACGTTGCCGGCCACAGCATGACCGATGCTCTGCTGGCGGCGATGCTCCATCAGGCTTTCCTGGTTGGCGTGTTGTACGAGCTGGAGCACCATGGGCACGTGACCGTGGAGCTGTTCGACATTCTGAACACGCGCTTCTATCAGTCGTCCAGCGTGCCCAAGTACCTGACCATGATCTATGGCGAGATCGGCGAGGACGGCATGTTCCGGTTCATCTCCGCCGGCCATCCGCTTCCCGTCATCTACTCGGCGCGGTACGGGCGCTTTGTCGAGCTCGACCGAGGCATCCTGACCTCGGTCCATCCCATCGGCCTCTTTCCGACAGAGGGCGACGTCGACAGCGCCGTCGCCGACGCACCGCCGGCCGTTAGCCCCCACACGCAGGTCAACGAGGTGCGCCTGCTGGGAAACGGGGATGTCCTGCTGCTGTATACCGACGGCGCGGACGAGCTCGCCGACGGCGATCTCGCAGCGGTGCTGGAGCCGACAATGCGCAGCGTGTTTCACCATCCTGCCGCGGAGATCGTGGACGCGCTGCATGGGGAGCTGACTTGTCGCGGGCCGGCCACCGACGATCTCAGCCTGGTGGCGATCAAGAGAAGGTGAAAGAATGAGGCTAAGTAATTAAGTGATTAAGTGATTAGGTTCCCCCACCCGCCCAATGACGGAGTGACGGAGTGACGGAGTGACGGAG
>CAZKGM010000055.1:13148-17841 GCA_964552395.1 uncultured Thermoanaerobaculia bacterium
ACGCGTCGGGGGGGTGGGTCCAAGCGCGACGCGTCGCCGTGCGCAGCGTGATCGGTATCACCATCTCCTAACACTCCTGCTGCCGATCGGGCCCGCAGTGTCCCTCGGGTGTCTCAATCACCAGCGGTGACCCACTGTCCTCCCGAGAAGATCGACGACATTCGGGGGGGGGCGGTCGGTGAGTTTGGATCCCGCACACATACCGGTATCGTCATCCGCGATCGCGGTAGTGACGACGGTCCACCTTGCGCTCTTGCTTCTGCGGGCGCACCGCAATCCCTCCGGGCGGCGTTTCGATGTCCTGCTGGCGCCGTCGCTGATGCTGGCTGCGACCCCCTGGTTGATGCCGAACGTCCTCGGGCTTGCCCTCGGCCTCGTGCTCCAGCTCGGCTGGTTCGCGGCCTGCGAACGACTGGCGGCACGAGTGGCGGGAAGCGCGATGGCGGCGCCTGCCCCGGCGCCTGCAGCAGCAGCGCCGGCCCGCGCGGCCCCGCCCCGCCCCGCCCAGGGGTTCGTTGCCGTGCCCGTGATCGCCGTGCTTCACGAGACGGAGGACGTCGCCACCTTCCGGCTGGCGCGACCAGAGGGCCTTGACTTTGCGGCGGGCCAGTTCCTGACGGTCCGGATGCCGGTCGACGGCAAACTGATCGTACGCTGTTACTCGATCTCCTCGGCGCCACACACGAGCGGCTATCTGGAGATCTCCGTCAAGCGCCAGGGCCTGTTCTCCGGCGCGCTGCACGCGACCGTTCGACCGGGTTCGACGCTGTGGGTACGGGGACCGGCCGGCGGCTTCACTTATCCCGCAGGTGATGCGCGGCCACTGGCCCTGCTCGCCGGAGGCGTCGGGATCACGCCGTTGATCAGCATGCTTCGTCACGCGGTCTCCGCAGACCCGGGGCGGCCGGTAACGCTGCTTTACTCGGTTACGACGCAGCGCGACATCGCATTTCGCAACGAGCTTCGCGTACTCGCGGCGCGCCATCCCCAGGCGACCGTCGTCGTCACTATCACACGAGGGCCACATGCGACCGAGGTTCTGACCGGCCGCATCGACGTCGCGAAGATCCTCGCCCACGTGGCGGATCCCGCCGGCTCCATTTTCATGATCTGCGGTCCCGAGCCGATGATCGAGGCGATGCGCAGGCTGCTTGGTCAGCTCGGCGTCCCTCCGGCCCAGGTTCGCTCCGAAGCGTTCGCGGCGGCAGCAGCGGCGGCGGCCGCCCCCGCGCCTGCGCCTGAACCGATTCAGGCGGTTGCGGCGGCCGCTGAAGGCGGGCCGGGGGCTCGGTTCACGCTGCGCCTCGTAGCGAGCGGACGAACCGCCACTACCAGCCACCGCGAGACGCTACTGGAGGCGGCCGAGGCGGCCGGGGCCGACATCCCGTCGGCGTGCCGCGCCGGGGTGTGTGGGACGTGCCGCACACGATTGATGGACGGCCGTGTCGAGTGCCAGGGGGATGCCCTGGATGAGCGTGATCGTCAAGACGGCTACATCCTGCCGTGTGTCGCCAGGGCGCGCGGGGACTGCGCATTGGAAGCCTGATGGAGAGGGGCTCCGCGGCACGCGGACCTCGGCGCTCCGGCCATGTCGGGTTGCTGGCGGCCCTGGCAACCGGACTCACCGTGACGGGCGCCGTCCTGTTCGGCGCGGGCGGTCTGAGCTACTACCGAACACCGATCCGTGCGCGGGGGGCGCTCGAGGCCCACCGGCTTCTTCGTCCATCGGGGCCGATCGGCAACGTCCTCGGCCTGACCGGCGTTGCACTCATGGTCATCATGCACCTGTACTCGGTGCGTCGCAGGCTTCCAAGTCTGCGCTGGATGGGCAGCCTCCCGGCGTGGTTGGAGTTTCACATCTTCTGCGGCGTGCTGGGACCGCTCCTGATCACTTTGCACACCTCACTGAAGTTCAACGGGCTGATTTCCGTTGCCTACTGGTCGATGGTTCTGGTGGTCGCGTCGGGCTTTGTCGGCCGGTACCTGTACGTGAGGATCCCGCGCTCGCTTCGCGGTCAGGAGCTGACGCACGATGAGGTCGTTGCGCGCGCCGCGGAGTGTACTCAGCGCCTGGCCGGGATGGGTCTGCCGGAAGGACTGCTGCGGAGTATCGGGGAGCTCGAGGCTCGCGTCGTACCGGCCAGCGAGGCCGACGTCACGTGGCGCGGGCTCCTGCTCGGGGATCTCGCGGTGCGCTGGCATCTGGCCCGCTTCTCGAGTCGGCTCAGCCTGCCACCCGATGCCCATGCTTCGGTCATCGAGGTTCAAAGTCTGATTCGCGAGCGGGCGACGTTGCTACGGCGAATCGCCTATCTGAAGCGTACCCGGCGGCTGTTCGAGCTGTGGCACGTGTACCACCAGCCGCTCGCCGTCCTGATGGGAGTGATCGTCATCGTCCACGTGGCGACGGTGGCCTACTTCGGCTACGCCTTGGGGGTCCGGTGAGGACGACGCTCCAGAAGCTCCCGAGCCTGCTGCGGGGTGCATCGGTGGCCTTGGCCCTGATGGCTGTCGCCGGAGTAGCCGGGGCTCAGGATGTCGGCGTGTTGTTGTCTCCCGGTGAGCTGAGCCAGGCTCACGCGAAGCTGACGGGGATGGCGAACTGTCAGAAATGTCACGAGCCGGGCAAGGGAGTGTCGGCCAAAAAATGCTTGTCGTGCCATGAACCGATCGCCGAGCGCATGGCGGCGAGCCGAGGCGTGCATCGAAACGTGACCGACGACTGTGTTAGCTGTCACACCGAGCATGCCGGCCGCGACGGAGATATTCGGCTCCTGGATGCGGCCACCTTCGAGCATCTCAAGGAGACGGGCTTCCCCCTCGACGGCCGCCATGCCGCCGTCCCATGTGCGAAGTGCCATACCACCCGCTCGTACCTCACCGCGAAGCCCGCCTGTGCCTCGTGCCACGAGGACATTCACCGAGGAGCGCTCGGCTCCGCCTGCGCGGATTGCCACGCCGTGACGGCGCCGTTCAAGGAGAGCGGGCTGGCCTTCGACCACTCCAAGGCCGCCTTTGCACTCACCGGGAGGCACCAGAAGGTACCGTGCGCGAGCTGTCACCCGAACAAGCGCTACACCGGCATCGCTATTGAGAGGTGCTCCGGCTGTCACAAGGATCCCCACCGCGGCACCTTCAGCGCGCAGTGCTCCAGCTGCCACACCACCGACGGATGGCAACGGACCCGCTTCGATCACTCGACAACGCAGTTTCCACTCCTCGGGCTCCACCGGAACGTCGCCTGCGTCGCCTGCCACGGCTCGGCGCGAGAAGCGACTCGGCAGCCGAAGTTCGCGCGCTGCGTCGACTGTCACCATGACCCGCACAAGGGCACCTTCCCCGAGGATTGCGCCTCCTGCCACACCGTCAGTGGTTTTGCTGGGGCGCGCTTTGATCACGCCCAGAGAACCAAGTTCCCTCTCACTGAGCGCCACAGCGAGCTGCGCTGCGTGGCCTGCCACAAGAACGCTGCCCAAGCTGTGGACCCCCAGGGGCACAAGGTGGTTGATTTCCGCGGGCTCCACACTCGGTGCGCCTCCTGCCACAAAGATGTACACCGGGGCGTCCTCGGAGCCGACTGTGCGAGCTGCCACCAGTCGCGAACCTTTCATATCGCCGACTTCAGACACTCCCGGAAGCCGGAGTTCTTCGGCGGAGCACACGCCGGCGTCAAGTGCGCTTCATGCCACAAGGACGGCGCCACTCCCGTCGAGGATGGCGCTAATGTGGTCACCGGGCGGATCTATAGGGGGCTGTCAACCCGGTGTGCGTCGTGCCACAAGGACGTGCACTTGGGCCAGCTCGGCTCCGACTGCGGCAGCTGCCACGCGATCGCGGTCCGGGGCTTCAAGGCGACTGGATTCGACCACTCCAAGACCCAGTTTCCGCTCGACGGTGCACACCGGGCGCTGGCCTGTGCCAAGTGCCATGTGCCCCAGGCGGGCCACTTCCCTGCAGGTGACGGGACGACAGTGCGCTACGCGGGCCTCGGGCGCCAGTGTGCCTCGTGCCACCGCGATCCCCATCTTGGTCAGGTTGGCGCGGACTGCGCCCGCTGCCACTCCACCGCGGCCTTTGCAGTCAAGAGCTTCAGGCACGTTGAGCCGGCTGATTTCTTTACCGGGAAGCACGCCCCAGTCAAGTGCATCGCCTGCCACCCCAAGGTGCTCGACGACTTTTCTGCCGGTCGCGGCGAGGCGGTGCGTCTCGCCGGCCTCGACCGGCGCTGCTCGAGCTGCCATTCCGACCCACACGACGGGGCCCTGGGGACCGACTGCGCCTCTTGCCATCAGGTGACGGCGGCGTTCTCGAACCCGTCCCGCGCCTTCCACAAGACCACCGGCTTCCCACTTCAGGGGCGCCACCTCGCGGTGCCGTGCGCCGACTGCCACTGGAACGGGGTCACCAAGGGCACGCCGACGCGGTGCGTTGACTGCCACTGGATCCGCCGCCGGGACGACCGCTTTGCGACCCGATTGGGCACCGACTGCGAGACCTGTCACCGACCCACGGCGTGGACCGCGGTTACCTGGGACCACGGCGCCGCAACCGGCTATCCACTGGTCGGAGTTCATGCGGCGCTAGACTGCGAGTCCTGCCATGCCGGGGGTCGCTTCCCTGGCCAGGCGTCGCAGTGTGTGGACTGCCACCTTTCGGACTACCAGAAGACGACGGCGCCGAACCACCAGACGGC
>CAZKGM010000056.1:0-17034 GCA_964552395.1 uncultured Thermoanaerobaculia bacterium
ATGGCGGTCAGCCGTCAGTGTGTCCCCAGGCGTGGTACCGGTTTTCTCTGGATCACTATCAGCCCGAAGGCTCCGGGCTACTCGTGCGAAGCCATGACCCGCCAGGCGACGAGGCGGTCGTTCATGGCGCGGAGGCGACGGCAGAGCAGGCGACAGAGCAGCGACAGGAACTGCACCGCCGCGTCCGGGTCCATCGATAGAACCTCCTCGAGGATCGAGCGGCTGACGGAGAAAACCGTGCATCCGGCGCTGTGGGCCTTGGCGTCCGCGGAGCGCGGGTGATCGTCGATGAGCGCCATCTCGCCGAAGACCTCGCCGCGGCCGAGGATCGTCAGGCACTCCTCGCCCATTCCGGGGATCAGGCGGGAGATCCGGACCTCCCCGTCGACCACGATGTACAGGGTGTCGCCCCGCTCGCCCTCGGCGAAGATCATGGCCTCGGACGAGAAGCTCTCCTCGTGGGAGTAAGTGGCCAGCAGCCGCAGCTCCTGCGCCGACAGGCCCTGCTCGCGCAGAAGGTCGAGCTTGTCCTCGGCCGACAGGGTCACGGGGTCGCCGGTGTCGTGTCGTGGCTCGCGCGGCCAGGTCTGAACCGGAGAGCCGAAGAGCTCGCTCATCTGCGCGTTGGCGCCGCGAACCTTCTCGGCCAGGGTCTGCCAGAAGCTCCACAGTAGCGCGACGGCGAGCTCCCGGTCTTCGCGGACCGCCTCGTCGAGGTCGCCGGCGAGGATCATGAACAGAGAACCGTCGCCGACGCCGAATGCGGTCGCCGACCGCGGACCGGCGTCGAGATAGGCGACCTCGCCGAACAGGGTGCCTGGTCCCAAGGTTGTGAGGACCTGGGTTCCGGCCGGCGTGCGGCGGGTGACGTGGACCGTGCCCTCCCGCAGGAGGTAGAGGTCGCGCCCGTCCATGTCTTCGCGGAACAGGACGTTCGCGTGCTGGAAGGGCACCGGACGTGTGAGACGGGCGAGTGCGATCAGCTGGTCGTCCGCAAAGTGCCGGAAGAGGTCCATGCCGCGTAGCTCGCCAGCGCGGCGGATGAGATCCTCGCCGATCACCTCGCGCCGCCTGACCGACGGCCGGCGGCGGCGCCATTGGGCGCCCGAGAAGATCCGCGCCTGGCTCAGCGAGACGTGGTCGCACGCTTTCTGGAGCGCACCAACGCGGCCCTTGGTGAGGTCATCGACATCTTCCTTCGAGCGTTCACAGAGGCGGGCCAGCGTGCCAACGCGCCGGCGGTCCTGCTCCTGCTCGCGCTCGGTCTCCCACTGCGACAGCAGCATGGCGTCGACCGCGTGCTCGAGAGCCACGGCGTAGCTCTCGAGCTGCAGGGCGGCGCGCGAGGTCTCGACAGCGAGGCGGAGGTCAAGGGGGTTGAGGCGCCGAGCCTGGGAGAACTCCTGCAGGGCAGTGGCGGGATCGCCACCTCGCAGGTGAAGGAATCCACTCGCGGCGTAGGCCAGGTAGTGGAATGGCGTGCGGAGCTTGGCAAAGTCGAACATTTCGACCGCGCGCTCGAGCTCGCCCCGGCTCTGGAAGAGGTTGCCCATGCCCACGGCATGTGAGGACTCGAGGTTGCGCCTCTTGAACTCGCGGTCGAAGCTATCCATCCCCTCGACCTCTCGCAGCCGGTGCGCCTCTTCGAGCAGCTCCGCGCCGCGCGGGGACAGCGCGGCGGCAACCTCCAACAGCTCAGCCGCTTCTGCCGGACGCTTGGCGATCGCAAGTCGCCGCGCGATGGCGATGAGGCGCTCCACGAGGGACGGGTGCGGATGTACCGTATCCATGGTGATCCCTGGACCTTCCATGGTAAGAAACTGTTTGTCTCACGTCAATCCTGTACTGCTTGACTTCCCAGCCTGGCGCTGCCTGAAACCGACCTGAGAATGTTGGCTGTCAACACTTGCAGCGGCAGCGGTTCCGGACATTCCATCCGATCAGGGGAGCCCCACCTGGCAGGCGCCGCGGCTCATCACGGGACGCGTTCTTGACTGTCAGGACGCTAAGTAAGCCAACTACGCTGCTTATTCTCTCTTCTTTTCTGAGTATTCTTCGCGTCTTTGCGGTTCAATCATCGACAACCCGGGTTAGAATGACCCGTTGTGATGCGACGCGCTCTCGTTGTGCTGCTGGTGGCGCTGGTTGTCCCGCTGGGCGCCGGCGCCGTGGAGGAGATCCGGGATCCGGCTTCCGTGACGCCGGGAACCAGGGGCTGGTGCCTGACCGAGATGACCGGTGGAGAGGTGGTACGGGTTCCGATCACGGTGCTTGGGTACCAGGGACCGACAACGCCGGAGGGAGAGTCGGTGCTGGTCCGGCTCGACGATCCGCGCTTCAAGGAGACCGGTATTCTCGCCGGGATGAGCGGATCCCCGGTTTACATTGATGGCAAGCTGCTCGGGGCGCTCGCCATCGGATGGCCGTTTGCCCGCGAACCGATCGCCGGCGTGACACCGTTCGTGCGAATGCTGCCGCTGGCCGGTGGGGGAGCTCACCAGGACATCATGGGCCCGCGGCCACAGATGGCGGAGCTGGCCGCCGCCCTCGCTGCCGGGCACCTCGACCGCACGGTCCTCGACTGGCTGGTTCCGGATGGCGGCCGTCGCAACGGGCTGACACCGCTGCCGGTCTTCGTCAGCGGCGCCTCACCTGCAGCGGTCGGCTGGATCGGGGAGGCGTGGCAACGACTCGGGTGGGCTGCGGGCCCCCCCGCAGGTCGCTCCGAAACCCCCTCGAGCCCTGTCGTGCCGGGCGCCATGATCGCGGCAGTGCTGGTCGACGGTGACGCCGTAGTGGGGGCGGGCGGAACCGTGACCGAGGTCCGCGGCGATCAGGTGTGGGCCTTCGGCCATCCCTTCCTCGGCGGCGGTTCGCTCGGCATTCCACTTGCCCGGGCACGGGTGACTGCCGTCCTGCCGAGCCTCAGCTCGTCCTTCAAGTTCTTCACCGTCGGTGACATCGTGGGTTCCCTGGAGGTCGACCGCAGCCACGGCGTGTGGGGCCGGCTCGGCGCGCCGGCGCCGATGCTGCCGATCACGGTCGAGGCGTCCGGGCGCACATACAGCTTCCGCGTTCCCCGGCATGCGGTGCTGCTGCCGCTATTGGCTGCCTACGTGACGCAGGCGAGCGAGAACGCCCGCGGGCGGACCCTGGGAGATCAGACGCTGAAGGTAAAGCTCGCGGTACAGTACGCGAACGGCGCCAGCCTGGAGTTCTCGCAGATGCTGACCGGCTCTGACGCGAGCGCTCAGGGCGCGGCGCTGGTGGCTGCGGTGCTCGGCTACCTCAACGCCTCGCCGTTCTCTCCACCCTCCATGAAGAGTGTCGCGGTGGTGCTCGTTCAAGACGAGACACAGCATCGGGCGGAGATCATCGACGCGGTTCCCGATCGGACGGTCGTCCGTCCAGGCGAGAGGCTGGGTGTGCGCGTCCGGATGCGGACCTACCGCGAGGGCCTGCTCGAGCGGAGGGCCGAGCTGGAGATCCCCGACTACTTGCCCGCCGGAAAGCTGGACCTCGTGGTCGCCGACGGCGGCTCGTGGAGCGCCTACGACCTCAGGGCGCGTCCGTTCCGCCCGGTGTCGTTCGCCGACGAGCTGCGTTTGATCGGCCGCTTGCTGCCGTCGAGCTCTCTGGTGCTTGCTCTCGAGCGCCGGGACACCGGTGTGGCGCTCGGAGGCGGCAGCGTGGCGGCGCCCCCCAGCATCGTCTTGTCGCTGAAATCAGGGCTGGGTCCGAATGTGTCGATGGTGCCCTATCGCGTCGCGGCGCGGCGGGTGGCGAAGCTGGGAATGCCCCTGTCCGGGGCGGTCCGTGTCTCTCTCGAGGTACGAACGGACGGCCGCGGCGGCGCGGATGGCGCGAAGGCGGAGGACAGATGAAGCGGATGGCAATGTGGGGGCTCGTGATCGCGGTCGCGGTGACGGCCGGCAGCACGACGACCAAGCGCTGGGTGGTGGACAGCGCCAAGGAGCTGCTCGGCGGCACGGGCCAGGGCGTGGCGGTGACCGACGACGGGCGGCTGATTCGAGTGCCGGGATGGGAGAAGGGGGTCAAACTGGAGGAGCCGGTGGTGCTGGCAGGTGCCCTTCTCAAGGATGGAACCCTGCTCCTGGGAACCGGCAACCCCGCGCGTCTGTACGAGCTGCGCGACGGCTCCCTGCGGCAGCTGGCGGAGATTCCGGCCGAGCAGGTGACGTCACTCCTGGTAACGCCTTCGGGCAGGATCTTCGTCGGCACCCTGTCGCCGGCACTGGTGTTGGAGTGGCGTGAAGGCAAGCTCAGTGAGGTCGGCCGGCTGGACGACGGCGGGGTTTGGGATCTGGTGTGGTTCGATGGCGCCGTCGTGGTGGCGGGGGGGCCTCCTGCTTCGCTGTTCCGGCTCGAGGAGAAAGGGCTCCGGCGGTGGGTGGAGTTGCCGGACGAGCACGCCCGAAGCCTCGCCGTCGACGGCGACCTCCTGCTCGTCGGGACCTCAGGCAAGGGCCTCATCCTGAGCGTGGACAAAAAGGGCACCGTGGGGGCCGTCGCCGACAGCCCCTTCACCGAGATTGCGGACCTGCTGGTGACCCCGAGCGGAGAGGTGTGGGCGGCGGCGGTGGTCGGAGAGCCGCCGGCCGAGAAGACCAAGTCCGACGCCGACAGCTCGGCCTCCTCTTCGGCTTCGTCGTCCTCCTCGGTGGCGAACCTCAAGCTGCCGAAAGTGAACGGCGCCACGGCGGCCTCCGAGGTGCTCCGCCTGACTCCCGACGGCGCGCTGATCGCCGTGCATCGCTTCAAGGACCAGGTCGTGTCGGCCCTCGCCTGGGATGGCGGCGGAGTCCTAGCCGGCACCGGCTACGAGGGAGAGATCTGGCGCTTCGGAGAGCACGGCGGCGCCCGGCTGGCGGTTGTGGACGCCGTTCAGGTGACCGGCCTGGTCGCGGGAGGGCGGTACGCCCTGACCCAGGGGCCGGCCGAGGTCCTCCTCAGGCAGGCGAAGGAGGTTCCTGGCACGTTCCGCAGCAAGGCCGAAGGCTTCCCCAACCCGGTGAGGCTCGGACGCTACACGGTCTCGCCGCCGGACGCGACGGTCCGGATACGCTTCCGCTCTGGGGTGACCGGCGACCCGGAGCCGACCTGGTTGCCGTGGACCTCGTGGTTGCCGGGCACCGGCGGGGTGGTCCCGCTGCCGCCGGCGAAGACGGTACAGTGGGAAGTAGAGATCCCGGAGGGAGGCGCAAACAAGGACGTGGAGCGGATCGAGGTGGCGTACCGCGAGATCAACCTGAAGCCGAGGATCGAGCAGCTGGAGGTGGCCGAGCCGGGAGAGGTGTATCTGGCCGCGCCGCCGCCGTCGGGGCAAGTGGTGGATGTTTCGCACCCCGACGTCAACGGGATCTTTACAGTGCTCGCGCAGGACCACAACGAAGCCAAGGACATCAAGAAGGGCAAGCGGTACTGGCGGGTCGGATACCGGACCCTCAGCTGGAAGGTCGCCGATCCGAACGACGATCCCCTGCGCTTCGACGTCGAGCTCGAGCGCCGCGACGGCTTTACCTTTCCCGTCCGCAAAGAGCTCGAGCAGACCCAGCTGGCGGTCGACACCACCGCCGTGCCCGACGGCTGGTATCGATTCCGGCTCACCGCGACCGACGCCCCCGGCAACCCGGATCAAGCCCTCACGGCTCGGGCGGAGAGCCGTTGGTTCATCGTCGACAGCACCCCGCCCGTGGTGACGCTGCAACGCGACGGTGCGAAGTGGCGGATCACCGGGCACGACGACCTCAGCAGCATCGCGAGCGCCGAGTGGTCGCGCGACGGTGCGCGGTGGCGTGCGCTGGCTCCCGACGACGGCCTGCTGGACGGCCTCGACGAGACCTTCGAGCTGCCGGCCGCGCCGGGCCGGCATCTTTTGGTCGTGCGTCTCATCGATCGGCAGCACAACCGCGTCGTCGCGGGCGCAGTGGAGGAGTGAGCGATGGGAACCTCTTCGGCCGCTCTGGCGGTGTATCCGGGCTCGTTCGACCCGCTCCACAAGGGGCACGTCGACATCATCAACCGCGCCGTGCAGATCTTCCCGCGCGTGGTCGTAGGGATCCTGGAGAACTCCGGCAAGGACGCGCTCTTCACGCCCGCCGAGAGGGTGGCGATGATCCAGGAGCTGTTCGCCGATCAGCCCGCGGTCGAGGTGCGGAGCTTCTCCGGCCTGCTCGTGAAGTTCCTCAAGGACCTCGACGCCACCATCATCATCCGGGGTATGCGGGCGGTCTCGGACTTCGAGTACGAGTTCCAGATGGCGCTCATGAACCGGCGCCTCTACCCGGGCGCGGAAACGGTCTTCCTGACCCCCAAGGAGGAGTTCACGTACCTCTCGTCGCGCCTGGTCAAGGAGGTGGTCGCGCTCGGCGGTGACGTGACCGGACTGGTTCCAGGACCCGTCTGCGCCCGTCTCGAGGCACGCTACAGGAAGGCGACCCATCCGCCCACCAGGTGAGGGGCGAGGAAGTAAGAAGTGAGGGGAAGAAGGGGCTGATGCGCCTCGTTGTTCTGGGTCCCGGGTACCCGTTTCGCGGGGGGATTGCGTGCACCACCACCGACCTTGTGCTGGCCCTACGGGAGCGGGGTCACGACGTGCGCTTCATTACGCCGAGGCGTCAGTACCCCCGCTGGTTCTACCCAGGCGGCGACGATCGCGACCCGGATGCGTGCCGTCCCGTCGAGGGTGCGGAGCGCCTGCTCGATCCTCTCCGGCCGGCGGTGTGGCCGGGCGCCAGACGGCACGTGCTCTCGCTCGGCGCGGACGTATGGCTGTTCCCCTACTGGACCTGGGCATGGGCGCCGTGGTGGCGGTACCTGCTCGGCTGCCGGACTCGACCGCCGGCGGTCGCGGTCGTGCACAACCCGGCCGACCACGACGCCGGCGCCGTCCGTCGCCTCGCCGCGCGGCTCGTGCTTGGGCGTTGCGACGGGTTGTTCACCCACGCGGCGAGCCTGGTCGACGAGCTGCGGCGAAGCTACCCCGCAGCGCGGGCGGCGAGCTTCCCGCTGCCGCTTCCAGAGGCGCAGCGGGTACCGGAGAGCGACGCCTCGCGGCGGCGCCTCGGTTTCTCGGACCACGATCGGGTCGCGCTCTTCCTCGGGCTGATCCGACCCTACAAGGGTGTCGATCTGCTGCTGGAAGCGGCGGCGCGGCTGCCACGGGAGAGCCCGTGGCGGGTGTTGGTGGCGGGCGAGCCGTGGGGAGCGGAGGGCTCGCGGCTACGTCGCATGAGAGATGACTTGCAGCTGGCGGAGCGGGTCTGCCTCGACCTGCGCTGGGTTCCGGAGACCGAGGTCGGAGGGCTGCTGGCTGCCGCTGACCTGGTGGTGCTGCCCTACCGGTCGGGCTCGCAATCGGCGGTGGCCCCGCTCGCCTTCGCGCATGGGGTTCCCGTCCTCTGCACGCGCGTCGGGGGCCTGGACGAGATCGTCGAGGACGGTGTCAACGGCCTGATCGTCGAGCCCGGGTCGTCGGCGGCGATCGCCGAGGCTCTCGGGAGGCTGGACGACGCCGTCCTCGGCCAGCTGCGCGAGGGTGTGGACGCGACGGCGGGCCGCCTCGGCCGGGACCGGTACGCTCAGGCCCTCGAGGAGCTCGTCACGGCGGTCATCGAGGCGCCCTGATGCCGGGCAAGAGCGAGCCCCCGGCCACCCACCCGGGAAGAGGCTAGAGGTTAGAAGGGAGAAGAAGAAGGCCCCGCCCGCCCATGAGAGTGAGGAGTGAGGGGTTAGGAGTAAGGGGACCCCCTCCCACCCCAGAAAACCTACCTGCAGCGCGCTCCAGAGAATGGTGCGTTCAAACGGGCGTGCGGTCCTTGAGGTTTCTCCGAAGAGCGCTCACGAGCCGCAGGCGCCCACGAGAAACGTCAAGGGGGGGGTCCTCGGCCGTTGGCGTGGGGAGAATCTCATTCAGCATTGAGGTAGGCGGCCCGAGCGGCTTCCGGCGGTCGCAACGAAGGCGGCGATCTCTCCTCGTGGCCTTGCGACCGCCGGAGACGGGAGGCGGTTGGGTGTGCGAGCACACAGACGGCCGCCGGAGCTCCAAAGAACGCCGGGCTGATGCCAAAAGGACGACGCCGGCCCGAAGGCCGGCATCGCCGGGTCGATTGCGAGAGGTGACTTACTGTGCCAGGCGCCGGACCAGCTCGACCGCTGCTTGACGGTTCAGCGTCGAGCTCAGGGGCAGGCTCTTGACCTCGGACGACTCGTCGCCGGCCATGGTCATATACTGAATGGACTTGGCTTCGGGGCCGTTCCAGTAGAGCACGATCGAGAGGTTGTGCCCGACCGCGAAGTCGGCCTCGTTGAGGTGCAGGCCGGGCCTGATGAACACCATCTTCGCGCGGCCGGGGACCACGTTGCTGCGGCCGAACACCACGATGTTGCGGCGGCGCTGGCCGGTTGCTGCGTCATCCTCGGTGACCGGCTGATCGTGGAGCGGCACGACGTCGAACATGCAGTCGGTGAAGCTGACGAACGCCAGGTGGACGTCGCCGCTCTCGGCGTCGACGAACAGGCGCGGGTAGGTCAGGCCGGAGGAGCTCTCGCGCAGGTTGCAGGTCGTGCCCCAGGGCGCCAGCGATCCCATCTCGACCGGGTCGAGCTGGGACATGTCGGGGATGCCAGTCGCGTCCAGCGTAGTCGTCGCGTAGGCTGCCCCGCCATCGTCGTCCGTGCCTGATTCCTGCCACCAGGCGAGGTGGATGCGGCTCGACACCCAGGAGCCGGTGACGTTGCCGTCCGCATCGGTCTTGGTCATCGGGGTATCGTAGACGAGCAGGGTCGGGTGCACGGCCGGAGCGCCGTCATTGCCGGCGACCACCACCGGCCCGAACCAGGTGCCTTCCTTCCAGGTTGCGAGCATGATGCGGGAGCCGGTCTTGCCCAGCGCCTGCTGCCAGGCGGCGACCACGGTCCCGGTCTCCTCGTCGACGTCGACCAGCAGGGACGAAGCCTCGACGCCGGTGGTCCACGGAACGGGAACCTCGAGCGGCTCGACTTCCGGCGCACCAATCGACAGCACCAGCCGGTCATCCTTCGGCTGCAGCCGGTACAGGGTACCGGCATGGTCGAGCGTCATGTTCGACACCGCGGCCCCGGCGGTCAGGGCGCCGCCGAGCATCAAAGCCATGAGAATCGTCAGTGTTTGTCGCATCACGAACCTCGCAGGTTCACGGCGCTGGTAAAGTCCATCGCCATCAGGACGTCGATCATCTCTTCGCTGATCTCGAGCTCCGGGTAGTACTGCGCGAGCTCGCGCAGGTAGCGCCGGGCCCGGAACGGGTCCCCGGAGCGCACGGCAACCTCCGCCAGCAGGAACAGCAGGTTCTTGACAACACGCCTGTCGTCCGCTTCGAGCGCCAGCTCCAGGCCGCGCTCGCCGCGCTCGCGTGCGGTGTCCAGCTCGCCTGCCAGCAGGTAACCGTAACAGAGATCCTGTAGCGGCTCGTGCAGGAGGAATGCGGCCTGCGCCTCCTCCATGAGGGCCCGTGCCTCCTCACAGAGGCTGATCCCGCTGGCTACCCGATCCGTGCACAGGTGCGTGTAGCCGAGGTTATCTTGGATCTGCGCCGCCATCACTCGGCGGTACCCCTCAAACCCCTCATAGGTGTGGAGCGTCTCGAGGTAGG
This sequence comes from uncultured Thermoanaerobaculia bacterium, assembly GCA_964552395.1. Taxonomy (GTDB): domain Bacteria; phylum Acidobacteriota; class Thermoanaerobaculia; order Thermoanaerobaculales; family Sulfomarinibacteraceae; genus JAJDNH01. The sequence continues at coordinate 9,654 of CAZKGM010000056.1, forward strand.
CAGTCTCCGCCGCCTCGAAATCACCGGCGAGCAGTGACAGGTTGCCAAACAGATTCAAGGTTGCGGCGGTGCTGGCCGGTTCCCCAACCTCGTCAACAAGGTCTGTGGCGCGCCGCAGGTAGGCCAAAGCCTGTTCTCGTTGATCCGCAATGTGATACGCCATGGCTGCGTAGTACGCCGCCATCCAGCTCGTCTTTGGCTCGGCGCTGCGCAGGAGGGCCTTCTGCAGGCGCGGCACCTGCTCGCTTAGGCGGTCAAGCTCGGCAAGGGCCGGGCAGCAGTTGCAGGCCGCACGGTCGGCGAGGTCGGTGCGGCCCAGCTGGAGCGCCAGCAGCTCCGCCTCCTGGGCGGCCGCCAGCGACGCCTCGAACCGGCCCTCGGTGTACGCCTCCTGGGCGGTGCGGAGCAGCTCGTCGTAGCGCTCGACGCTCATCCGCCCTCCCCCCGCTCGGCGTCGCCGGCCTGAGTGCGCCTCTCGGTGAGCTCCTTGCGCCGCTTGAACTCGATGAACTCGTGCACCTCGCGGCGTCCGGTCGGGCTCAGCTGCCGCAGCGCGTGCAGCGTCTGCATGTCGTCACTCGAGAGGCGCTCGACCTGGGCGCGTACCGCCGGCCGCTGCTCTTCGAAGAACTCGGCCACACTCATGCCGAAGACGGCAAGGATCCTGAACAAGCTGTCGAGCGAGACGCGGTACTCGCCCTTCTCCATGCGTGACAGATCCGACTGCTGGATGCCAATCTGACGTGCCAGCTCCGACTGCGTCATGCCCCGGGACTTGCGGAATACCCGCAGCCGCTCTCCGATCCGAGCTATCTCCGGGGCTTTCTGCCGGTCCGACAACAGGGCCTCCTGCTTCGTGTAGGATAGTCTACCGCTTGGCACTTGGACGCCAGTGCCATAATAGGGCGGGCGTCATGGGATGTCAACATAAACGGGCACCGAGGACGGAGCGTTGTTCGGAAGTGCGATGACGGAGGAAGCTCGGGAGAGAGGCAAGAGTGGCGTGGGGCCACCGCAGCGTTCTAGCGACTGGTTTCTTTGGGTTCGGAAGCCTGTCAGTCACAGGTCTTCCCGTCCGGTGCGGAGAAGTCATATCTGTTCTCTTCAATCCGTGGAATCCATGGTTCTCCGCGTTCCGAGTCCCACACCTTGCAGAGAGTGCGGCCTGCGCCATTGAGAGAGGGCACATGAGTGGAGTGACCACAGCGGTGAGGGGCTTCGCCACCAAGCTCAGGTCAAACGCCTATCTCCTGCGGCAGCTGTCGATCCGTGCCTTCCGTGCGCGCCACGCCGGCTCGGTCCTGGGGTGGGCCTGGCCCTTCCTCAACACCGGAGTGCAGCTGGCCCTCTACTGGGTCGTCTTCTCCAAGATGATCGGCATACGTCTTGCAGAGGGCTCTCACGTGGGTTTTGGCCTCTACCTGATGGTGGGACTCGTGCCGTACATCGCGATCAGCGACGGTCTGACGCGGTCGGTGTCCCTGTTCCGGGCCAACCGCACGCTGATCCAACGGGTGAGCTTCCCGGCCGAGGTCCTGGTTCTCGGCGAGCTCGGCGGTACCCTGCTGCACCACGGTCTGGCACTGCTGCTGGTCGCCGTCGTGTGTGCCGTTGCGGGCGTCGTCAGCATCACAGGGGCGCCCTGGTTCTTCCTCGGATTGGCGCTCGCGTTGCTGTGGCTCGTCGGGCTGTCGCTGCTGCTCGCGGTTGCTGGCGCGGTGTTGCCGGATATTGGTGAGATCCTCGGTCTGACGCTGTTGGTGATCTTCTACGCGGCGCCCATCGTGTACCCGTTGGAGCTGATCGGCAACCGGCTCCTTCGAACCATGATCTCTCTCAACCCGCTCACCCAGATCGTGGCCCTGTTCCGGTCGGGCCTGCTCGGCATGCCGGTTCCGGGGTGGCCTTCTCTGGTCGGGCTGGCTGCCGGCGGGCTGCTGCTCTTGGGTATGGGCATCGTGGCCGTGGACCGTGCTCGGCCTCATCTCGCCGATCTCCTGTGATCGGGCGAGACGTTCGGATGTTGTAGAATACGCTGCTCTCGGCCGGGCGGTGGCCCGGCCGAAGCCTTGGAGGACAGGAATGACGAGTCTGAAGGTTGACCTTCGGCCATGGCTGGTTGCCGTGGTCGCCGTTGGAACGGCCTGGGTAGGGAATGCGAATGGACAGACGGCGAAGGCGACACCCACGGTGACGCCGGCCCCCAAAGCCGCCGCGACGTCCAACAATCCGGAGAAGGCCACGTCCCTCGATCAATGGGTCGCGGACATGATGAAGCCTCGGGCGTATCCCAAGAGTGTCATCGTCCGCATCGACAAGCACTTCGCCTACGCCCACAAGGCATCTCCGTGGAAGTTCCGCATCGTCAAGGAGGAAGGCGACACGGTGTGGCTACAGCCGCTGCCGCCCGAGGACCCAGGCTCTCCGTTGCACCAGTTCTGGATGCAGCGACAGGAGGAGCAGGCCAGGATGGCGTATAGAGTCCAGCACCCCGAGGAGGCCAAGATGCTGGACTTCGGCGTCATCGTGCCGCCGTTGCCCTCTCAGGATGCTCTCCGCTTCGAGGTCAGCCGCTACGGCCTGCCTCGGACCGGCCAGTGGCGCAACGACTTCGCCGTCGCCGACATGAACGAGGACGGCAAGCTCGACCTGGTTCTTCCCCAGCCGCGAAAGGGGGAGTTCTCGACTCCCGTCATCCTTCTCGGAGAGGGAAACGGGAAGTTCCACCAATGGAAGGACCTGAAGTGGCCCTCCAAGGTCGCGTTCGACTACGGCGGCGTGGCGGTCGCCGACTTCGACGGTGACGGGCACTCCGACATCGTGATCGGGATCCACTTCAAGGAGCAGTACGTGCTGTATGGGAACGGTAAGGGCGATTTCTCGCGTTCCCAGCTGCTGCCGGCTCCAAAGGCCGAGGTCCACGCCCAGGCCGTGACGACCGCCGACTTCAACGGCGACGGTCGTCCGGACATCGCGTTCCTGGCCGAGGTGAGCTACGACATCAAGACCAGTCAGTCACTCTCGGTGCCTTCGGTGTGGGTTCTCGAGAATCGCGGCCAGAACAAGTGGGTCGTTCACACCGAGGGGCTTCCCGACAGGATCATGGGGATGAGGATTGCAACCGCCGACGTCAACGGCGACGGCCGTCCGGATCTCATCCTGTCCTCCAACGTTCAGGACTGGCGGAATCTGGTGATGTTCAACGAGGTCAAGGACGGCAAGTGGAGCTGGGCCACGAACCGCGTCGATCAGGTTCTGGCGGGCGCCTTCCACTACTCGGTGGTCGCCGAGGCGGGGGCCCCCGACCACCTGGCTGCCGCATTCCAGCAGTTCCAGCTGCTCCCGAAGCCCGAGGGTGGGGCGCCGCCCCAAACCCAGGGACGATCCGGCCTCGTTCAGTACGTGATCGCGAAGAACGGCGCCGTGGCCACCCACGTCATCGAGATGGACCCGGACGACCAGAGGGCGAACCCCTGGTGGCGGTTGGCGGCGGGCGACATCGACGGCGACGGCAATGGCGACCTGGTGGCATTGCGACGGGGCGGGAACGCCCAGGTGCTGCTCGGGGATGGTCACGGCGGGTACGTCGTGGAGCGGTCCCCCGAGCTTCCGGTCCTCGGATCTCCCTACGATGTCCAGATCGTGGATCTCGACGGGGACGGCCGGGGCGAGGTCATCCTCATGACCGCGGCCACCAAGAAGCTCGGCGGCGGGATGGCAGTCTTCAAGCTCGCGGGGAGTGCGGCGCACCAGTGAGAAACGCCGCCAAGCCCCTGAGAGCCAATGACGTTGCCTTTTCTTTGCCGGCAGTGTATGATCCGTATCACCTTCCCATGGAGCCGAACGCTTCAAGGGGGTTGACAGGTGCGGAAACGGGTGCTAGCTTTATGCTGTTGTGACATAACGTCGATTGCGAGAGATTCGGAAATTTACGGCGGGGAGGTGATGTTCGCGGGGGAACGAAGCTGCTTTTCAAGGTGGTTCAAGAGTGCGAAGATCGTTAACGAGAGAAGGAAGGAGCTAGGTATGAAGCGGTTTGTTACCATCATCGCCGCCGTCGCTCTGGTGTTTGCCGGCGCGAGCGTGGCATACGCCAACATGTGCGCTCGGGACAACGTCCCGGGTGCCACGATCCTGTACCCGTTCGTGCACTACAACTACACGGACACCAACGTCAACACGCTGTTCGCGGTGACCAACGTCTCCAGCGAGGCCGTTATCGTCCACTTCACGCTGTGGACCGACTACAGCGCCCACGTTGTTGACTGGAACGTCGTGCTTTCCGGCTATGACGTCCAGACCTTCAGCATCCGCGACATTCTCGACACCCCGGGACAGCTGCCCTCCACGGGCACCCAGCCCGCTGACTACGAGGATGCGAGCCCGGATCAGGTCGACGGCATCGGCCCCATTCAGGACTTCCTGAATCCGTCCGAGGACACGACGGCGCTGTCCGTTCGCTGTAACCCGACGGTCCACGACGCGTATCCGAGCTTCCCGCCGTTCCCGCAGAACTTCAAGGACCTCATGCAGGGCCTGCTGACGGCGTCGCAGACGGCTTCCCGTTGGCACATCGACTGCAACGGCAACGACACGGTCTACGGTGACTGGTTCGAGGCCCGCGGGGCCAGTGACGACACCTGGATGTACATCACCGCCGATGTGGTGTGGACCTGCAACCGGATGTTCCCGGACTCGACCCTGAACTACTGGGTTGACGGTGCGAGTCAGAACCCCTCGGGCGGCCCCAACGGCGCCCAGGCCGTGTACGACAACGTGTTGATGGGTGACATCTTCTACATCAACGACGCCCAGAACTTCAGTGAGGCGATCCCGGCCGTCTCCCTCAACGCCAACCCGAACTACGCGTTCCGGACCGGCAACGACGACGACCCGATCACCTTCTACCACCAGTACGTTGAGGCCACCGGCGCCGGCTACAGCGCGCTCTCGGGCGACTACCGTGAGCCGCTGCCGACCGCATGGGCCTTCCGCTACCTGAACATGGGACAGGCCATGTCGACCAAGCTGCGCGTGTTCAAGCGGGCGACCTACGTCGGCGCTGGCAACCACGCCACCATGATCTGGGACAACTACAACGACGCGGACAACAACAATCAGATTCCGCCTTCCTACATTGCGGCCGACGACTCGATCCCCTACACCCTCTTCATCTGGAACGAGGATGAGGACGCGATGCTGATCACCGGCGTCCGTCCGCCGTGGTCGCCCAGCCCGGGCAGCTGCCGCGTCAACCTGCTCCCGCTGGAGACCCAAGAGGTCGACATCTCCGAGTTCGGCGTGACCTTCACGTCCGGCTGGGGACTGCTGGTCTACCCGCCGTCGAACAACCTGACTGGCGACGACTGGTACCAGGTGTACGTGTCGACGCAGCACGCTGCCGCTGGCCGTTACTCGGCCGCGCTCGAGGGCGCCGTGCTGGGGAATGCCAACTGCTATGCGGACCAGATGCTGCCCGCCCTGTGGAGTGGCATGATCCGCTAACCTAACCTGGCGACAGGCGAAGATGCCTTTCGTCAGATTGAAACGTGTGAGAGTGCGGCGGCCGTTCGCGGCCGCCGCACTCGCCTTCTACACCGGCCCACCAAAGTGCGAATGTAATTGACGGAGATCACAGAAGAACGGGTGGTCCTGAGGTGCAGAGCTTGATATACTCTCACCTGGGTGTAAGGGGCAGCGGGCGGGTGATAAGTGTCGAAACGGGGGACGTTCGACGGACCGGTACCTCGAAACGTGCGGTGCCCGGCAAGTACGGGGCCGAGGGGGCATGACATGTCAGCAGCTAGGAGAGTAGGGGCTTACCGCCGCGGTGCGAAGTTGGCGACTTCTGGACTCGTGGCGCTCGCCCTGATCGTGACGCTGGCGCCACGCGGCGCCTTTGCGCAGACGCCCGCGGCGCTGTACAGCTTCCAGGCGCCGCTGGTGATCGACAACACCGACCAGGGAGATGCCTTTACGTGTTTCGAGCGCCCGCGTGAGACCAGACGCCTGATCTGGAACCAGACCGAGTACATGGTTCTCGATGCCAGCACCGACGTCATGATCTACAACCCCCAGAACGCCCAGATTATAGACAAGGGCCACTTCGGCCTCGGCTTCGGCTGTGGAGGAGTTCTCAGCACGCCAACCATCAACGTGCCGGACGCCATCCTCGGCCTGGACGGCATTAACAACATCACGGTCTGCGACGAGTGCCGCTGGGGAGTGATGAACTCCGACAAGGGCGCCGTGATCTGGGATTTCGGCAACCCGGCTGCAGGCGGCAGCCCGGTGGTGGACAACCCCAATCTCTACACTCTCACGTTGACCGGCGGCACCTATCGGATCGGCTCCCAGCAGTACGTGCTGCTCGGGGGCGGCTACGGGTCGCCGTTCTACAACAAGTGTCCGGGCGATCAGATGGGGGTCTACACGATCTCGGCCAACGGAGCTCCGAGCAGTAACCCGATCCAGTGCGTTTCGGACTCGGCGGACTTTGACCCCAGGGCCGGGCAGGAGGTCTGGGTGCCGTTCAACGGAACCCCACAGCCGTTCTACGTCTACAAGCAGGCGAGCAACTCCGGCGTCAACGTCGTGCGCATCGGCAGCGACGGCATTCCGGTGCTGCCGCCGCAGAATGCGGTACCGTTCAGCTCCGGCAACCTGGACTACTTCAGCCTCGACACGCGGGCGCTGTCGGACGCCAGCGATCCCCACTTCTGGCTTCTGATCACGAACCAAAGCCAGAGCCCGGCCGCGCACGTCTACAAGGTGACGCCGTCGGCAGCGGCGGTCGCGCTCGACTTCCAGGAGGTGGCAAACTTCTCGGCCGCGTCGTGGGACCGCGGCGACATTCACTACCCCTACGTCTTTCTGATGACCCCCGGCGGTCTGTACGGCACGGTGGGCTTTTACGACCTCAGCACCAACCCGCCGACCCTGCTCGACGACGCGTACTGGAACGATCCCAACTCGGACTTCAACACCGCCGCGTACGACCCGACCGGAGCGGAGAACTCAGACGCGTTCTTCACCAGCGACGGCGGCTGGCTGTACTTCCCCCGCTACTACCAGATGGCGCGCTTCAAGTACACGCCGTCGAATCCGACGGCCGCGGCGGCGGTCAGCCCTTCGCCGGCCTTCTGGGGTGACACGGTGACCGTCGACGGCAGCGGCTCGGGCGGCGCCGCCGAGTACGCGCTGTGGATCGACAACGACCCCACCGGGACCGCACAGACGACCCCGGTGGCCGGCCTCAGGCCCGGGCAGAGTGGTGCCTGGGGATCGGCGACCAGCCTCAACTGGACGGTTCCGGACAACCCGACCCCGCCGTACTACGGCCACGTCGCGGTGCGCGACGTCGGCCGCGGCTACCCGTACG
>CAZKGM010000057.1:0-16745 GCA_964552395.1 uncultured Thermoanaerobaculia bacterium
CCATCGACCACGATCGTCTGCCCGTGGACCATCGAGGCGAACTCGGTGCACAGGAAGACCACCGTGTTGGCCACGTCCTGCGTCGACACGAGGCGGCCGGCGGGGGTGCGGCTCAACGAGGCCTGCAGCATCTCATCCCGGTTGGGAAAGTGGGTCAGCGCGTCGGTGTCGACGGTCCCCGCGGAGACGGCGTTGATGCGAACTCCCTGGGGCGCGAGCTCGGCGGCCAGGTGGCGAACCAGCGACTCGAGGGCCGCTTTCGAGGCGCCCACGGCGGCGTAGTTCTGGATCGCCCGGATGGCCCCCAGTGAGGACACGGCTACGACCGTCTTCTCCCCGGCCGACGGCAGCTTGACGAACTCCTGGACCAGCGGCAGCAGGGCCGCCGCGTTGATGTCCATCGTCCAGTGGAAGTGGTGCAGGGTCAGCTCGGTCGCGGGGCGCAGCACGCCCGAGGCAGCATTCGAGATGAGGATGTCGAGCCCTCCCCAGGAGTCCCTGATCTGCGCGAACATCTCCTTGACCTGCTCGGGCTTGGCGACGTTGCCCTTGACGACGAGAGCGTGCGCCCCTCGCGCCTCGATCTCGGCAGCCGTCTCTTCGGCACGGCTGCGCTGCCGAAGGTAGTTGATCGCAACGTCGACCTCGAGCTCCGCCAGCGACAAGGCGATCGCCCTTCCGATGCCGCGCGAGGACCCGGTGACCAGCGCTTTCTTACCACGGAGTTTGAGATCCATACTCACCTCCAGAGGACGAAAGAGTACTCTGTGAGCGACGATGAGACAAGCGCGGTCGCACAAGTGCTTGACATGCACGGATGCTGCACCCAATAATAACTTGACAGCTACACCCGAAGGGAGGTCGGCATGAACAAGACCGAGATGGCGATGAAGTTGGCGAAGAAGAGTGGCCTGAGCCAAGCCAAGGCAGCAGAGGTGCTGGACGTGATCTTCTCCGCCCAGCCGCGAAAGGGGATCATTGCGACCGCGCTCGATAGCGGCGAGAAAGTGACGATCCCCGGTTTCGGCACGTTCGCGACGCGGCAGCGTGGCCAGCGCAAGGGCCGCAACCCGGCGACCGGCGCCACGATTGTGATCCCGAAGCGGCAGTACGTCTACTTCAAAGCCGGCAAAACGCTCCGCGAGCGCGTCGAGAAGTAGCCTTCCGCTGCTGAGCTCTGCGCTTGGCGGGAAGTGAGGGGCGGCACCCAGCGGTACCGCCCGGTGGCCCGCTCACATATGAGTGGGATGACAGAAGCGCGGCTGAACCTCGGGTTCAGCCGCGTTGCTGTCCCTGCTGCCCGGATCATTCACTCGCGATCTACCATAACTGGCGACACGCCCACCATCGGCCGTGCTCTAGCCCAGATCGCGGATCGCAGCTGAATCAGGGCTTCCGGCCGGGCCTTCACCTTCGCCGGAACGAGTACGGGATCGTGACGGTCGCGGTCGTTTTGACGCGGACTCCGTCCTTGGTCGCCGGCTTGAAGAAGTACTTGCCGACCGCGTCGGTTGCCGCCTGTGGAATGCCGAACTTGGTGTCGTCCGTGCGCAGGACCTTGACCTCGACCACCTGACCGTTGGCGTCTACGGTTGCGCTCAGGATCACGACCCCCCGTCGCTGCGAGCGGAAAGCCACCCGCGGCCAGACCACCGGCTCCTCCTTCAGCAGCACCGGACGAGTATCGACCTGGGTGGGATCGATGAAGTCGTTGGTGTGCACCGAGGACGTCGCTGCCGCCCCCCCGGCGGGCTGTGCCGCCGGCACGAGGGTCGGCGCTGCGGCCGGCGCCTGCGTCGGCTGTGGGGTGGGCAGAACTGGCACCGGAGTCGCCGTCGGCGGGGCCGGCACGGCGGTGGCCGGCACGGCGGTGGCCTGCACGCGCCGCCTGGCCTCCTCGATGGCCTTCTGGCGCTCTTGGGCGAGGGCAGCCTCCTGGTCCTTCTTGGCCTTCTCGGCAGCGGCGATCTGGCGCTGGATCTGCTCCCGCTGCCGCCGTGCGTTGGCGTTGGCGGTGCCACCGGTCTCCACTTGCTTGAGGCGCTTGGTCAGGCGATCGATTTCGCCCTGGCGACCGATCAGCTCCTTGCGGATCTGGCCCTCGCGCTCCGCCATCAGCTGCGTCACCTGCTGCTCGACGAGTGCTTGGACCTGTGCCTGCTGTGCCTGCCGCTGAGCGAGTACCTGTTCCGGTGTCGGCGTCGGCGGGGGCGGCGGCGCCGTCGGGCCACGTCCGAACATCAGCCAGGCACCGACGGCCACCGCCACGACCACCACCGCAGCGAGGCCGATCAACAGCCCCTTGCCGCCCCCGGACGGGCGCACGGGAACCTCTTCTTCGACCTCCGGCTCGGGCCGGACGTAGGGCGCGACGTCGAGCTCCGCTTCGGCCATGCGCTCGCGCTCCTCGGCCTCGATCTCGGAGCGGAACAGGCGATCCATAAAGAGAGCGAGGTTGAAGGTGGTCGGGCTGTAGGCGCCGCCGTACAGGAGCTTGTCCAGCTCCTTCTTGAAGTCCGCTGCCGAGCTGAAGCGGTCCTCTGGCCGATCGGCGAGCGCCCTTGTCAGCACCGCCATGATGTCCTTCGGGACCGGCTCCTCGTCGAACGCCAGCCGGGCCCCGGTGACGATCTCACGCCGCTGCTCCGGGGCAGCCGGCAGAGCCGTGCCGGTGAGCAGATGGAACAGGATCGCGCCCAATGAGTAGACATCGCCGCGGCTGCTGGGAGTCCGCGTGGTCAGAACCTCGGGAGCCAGGTAGGGGGCGCAGGCAGAGAAACCGGTACTGTCTTCAAGAAGGCCCAGCAGGCCTTCACCGGCGACAAACCCCGATACCAGCCCTTCGCCGTCGTTGGTGATGATGATCGTCCCCGGGTGGAGGAAGCCGTGGACGAGAGAGCTGCCGCCCATGTCGACGGCGAGGGCCGCGGACAGCGCCAGCGCCAGCTTCTCCATGATGAGAAGGGCGTTGTCCACAGGCACCGGGAAACCCTCTTCCCTGACCTTGCGGAGAACCGCGGTCAGTGGCTGCCCGGGGGCAAAGTCCCAGGCATCAGCCGCGATCCCGTCATGGGTCGAGAAGCGCGAGTGCGCAGCGACGTTGGCCGCTTGCAGGACCTCGCCTACGCGGTTCGCGTCGCCGAGGCGGGCGCCGAGATCGGCCTGCGGAACCGCTGCGCCATCGAAGACGCGCAGCCATACCGTCCTCCCGAGCGTGCCCTTGACGAGCTCTCCGGCACGGTACACGTGCCCGAGTTCGTCCGCGAGAACCTCCTTGAAGAGGATGTACGGGCCGAATGTGCGGTACGTCGCAGCCATGGTTTCCTCCTCAAATCACGGTACCAGTGGCCCCGACAACGGTCAACGCCGGCCGCGCCTCAGCCGCGCGATGGCGCGGTTGTGCTCCCGTAACGTGCGCGAGAAGATGTGGCCTCCGTCCGGGCGGGCAACGAAGTAGAGGTATGGGGTGTCATCCGGGTGAAGGGCGGCGTGCAGCGCGTCACGGCCAGGGTTGTCGATCGGGCCGGGGGGCAGGCCGGGATAGCGGTAGGTGTTGTACGGGTCGTCGACCTGCAGGTCCGCTCGCAGCAGGCGCCCGGTCCACAGTCCCTGTCGCCGCAGCGCGTAGATGACGGTCGGGTCGCACTGCAGCAGCATGCCGCGCCGCAGGCGGTTCAGGAACAGGCCGGCGATCCGCGCCCTCTCCTCGGGCACGGCCGTTTCCGCCTCCACCATCGAGGCGAGAGTAACTACCTGCAGCGGCGTCCCCCAGGTCGGCTGGGCGGAGGCGCTCTCGTGGCTCCATACCTCGACGAAACGTCTGACCATCGAGTACGCTGCCACCTTGGCGCTGGTGCCGTCGGCGAAGCGGTAGGTGTCCGGGAACAGGAAGCCCTCCAGTGACGGCGCGCCAGGAGCCACGCGACCGATCCAGGCAACGCGGTCGGCCAGCCCGAGCCAGTCGCTGTTGCTGCCGAGACCGGCAGCCGGCAAGCGCTGAGAGATGTCGGCCAGCGTGGATCCTTCAACCACCGTCACCGAGAGCATCTCGACGTTTCCGTCGAGGAGCGTCTCCAACACTTGTGCCGGACAGCTGCGCGGCGGGATGCGGTAGCGGCCATAGCGAACCTGGCGACCTTGTCCCACCAGCAGCACGTAGAGCCTACCGGCGAGCGGGCTCGGCAGCAGACCCTGGTGGTGCAGGCCGTCGAGAACCGAACGGGTCGACGCACCGGCGGGCACGTCGACCACAATCTCCCGCGACGGTCCCGGGCGCCACAGCGCCCACGCGGCGGCCGCAGCGACCAGGGTCGCGACAGCCGCGGCCACCGCCATTGTCCGCCACCTGGAGCGCCGGCGACCATGCTGCCGCATAGGGCTCGGCATCATCCGCGGGTGCCTCCCCTGGCGGCCAGGAACTCCTCGAGGAGAACCTGCGCGGCGAGGTGGTCGACCGGCGCCCTGGCAGCCAGGCCGAGCGCACGCGCCCGGCGCCGAGCTTCGTTGGTGGTGAGGAACTCGGACTGGAGCTCGACCGGCATGCCGAGTCGGATCAGAGAGGCGGCGAGCGCCTCGCTACGGGCGCACGCCGGCGTCCGTCGGCCGTCGGCATCCGTCGGCAGGCCGACGACCACCAGCTCGGCGGCAAGCTCTTCGGCGACGGTGCGGATGAGCTCGGCGGCAGCGGCGACACCGGCGTAGGGCACGATCCTCAGGGGCGATGCGACGCCGGAGATGTCGTCGCCAATCGCAAGGCCCATCCGCCGCCCGCCCGGATCCACGGCAAGAACGCGCACCGCTCCATTCTACGCAAGCAATCGTGCGCGAGCGCGTCCGCGGCACTACAATACGCCCGTGGGGCCAAAACTGGCACGACGACCTCCCGGCTTCCCCGACCAGAGAGCGGGGGACGGTCAGCCATCGGCCGCAGCCGCAGTCGGCCGGCTGGAGGCCACGGAAAGGGGAGCAGATGAGCAATGAAGATCTCGTGATTCTGTCCGCGGCCCGAACTCCCATCGGCTCGTTCCTCGGTGCTTTGTCGACGGTGCCGGCGCCGCGACTGGGAGCGACGGCGGTGCGGGCGGCGGTCGAGCGCGCCGGGATCGAGCCGGCTGCCGTGGAGCAGGTGCTGATGGGATGCGTGCTGCAGGCCGGCGTCGGCCAGGCGCCGGCCCGGCAGGCGGCAATCTACGCCGACATCCCGCTCGCGGCCGGCGCGGTCACGGTTCACAAGGTCTGCGCGTCGGGGATCAAGTCAGTTGTCATCGCGGCCAACGACATCCGCTGTCATGACTACGGCGCAGCGGTGGCCGGCGGCATGGAGAACATGTCGCTGGCGCCCTACCTGCTCCCGAAGGCGCGGACCGGCTACCGGCTGGGCAACGGCGAGCTCATCGACCACGCGGTCTTCGACGGCCTCTGGGATCCTTACGGCGACAAGCACATGGGCAACTGCGCGGAGACCTGCGCGCGCCACTACGCCTTCAGCCGCGAAGAGCAGGACGAGTTCTCGCGGCGGTCCTACGAGCGGGCGCAGGCCGCCGCCGAGGACGGGACCTTCGCGGCCGAGATCGTCCCCGTCGAGGTTCCCGGGCGCAAGGGCGCGGTGACACTCGTCGACCGCGACGAGGAGCCGTTCCGGGCCGACCTCGCGAAGATGGGGAAGCTGCGGCCCGCCTTTGATCCCGAGGGCACCGTGACCGCCGCCAACTCGTCCAAGATCAACGACGGCGCGGCCGCGGTCGTGGTTGCCGCAGCCTCCAAGGCGCGCGAGTTGGGAGCGACACCCAGGGCGCGCATCCTCGCCCACGCCACCCACTCCCAGGAGCCCGAGTGGTTCACCACGGCGCCCGTCGGCGCGATCCGCGCGGCGGTGAAGAGGGCCGGCGTGGCGGTTGCCGACATCGATTTGTTCGAGATCAACGAGGCGTTCGCGGTGGTCGTGATGGCGGCGATGCGCGAGCTCGATCTATCGCCGGACAAGGTCAACGTCCACGGCGGCGCAGTGGCGCTCGGGCACCCCATCGGCTGCTCGGGGGCACGTATCCTGACTACCCTGCTGAACGCGCTCGAGATCCGTGACAAGCGCCTCGGCTGCCTCGCCATCTGCAACGGCGGCGGCGAGGCGGTTGCCATGGTCGTCGAGCGGCTGAGCTAGCGACAAACCGTGACACGTTCCTTGACCTGGTTCGTGCTCGCATGCCTGCTGATCGTTGCCCCTGTCGGCGCGGCCGATGTCAAGGCCGATGTCAAGAGCGATGTCAAGAGCGATGTCAAGGGCTCGGTGACGTTGCGGGCGGACCGTCAGGAGTGGGTCAAGGACACCTTTTGGAAGGGGACGGGTCACGTCCAGATCCTCTACCAGGACGTCAAGATCACCTGCGACGAGATGGTCCTGGACACCGAGTCGATGGAGCTCGACGCTCATGGCAGCGTGATCCTCGACCAGGGACCGAGGAGGATGACCGCCGACCACGTGCGCTTCAACCTGCGCACCAAGACTGGCACCTTCTTCGACGCCACGGGTCAGGTCGCGCCCTCGTACTACTTCACCGGCAAGGAGGTCGATAAGGTTGACGAGACCCATTACAAGATGAAGAACGCGACCTTCACCTCCTGCGCGCCCGAGCCGAGGCCCCCGTGGCGGTTCAGGATCCGCCGCGCAACCATCGAGGAGGAGGGGTACGGCAGCTTCCACGGCGTCAGCGTCGAGGCCAAGGGCGTGCCGGTGTTCTACCTGCCGTACCTGTTGTGGCCGGTCAAGACCGAGCGGGCCACGGGTCTGCTCGTCCCGACCTTCGGCTTCTCGTCCCGGCGCGGAACCTACATCGGCAATGCCCTCTACATCGCCGCCGCGCGCAGCTGGGACACAACCCTCTTCCTGGACGCCTACTCCAAGGGCACTCTCGGACTTGGCGACCAGCTGCGCTGGGCGCCGAAGGAGAAGGCGTACGGCGAGGTCACCTTCTACACGATCCGCAACCAGGACACCGGCGGCTGGGAGTGGAAGGTCGACGGCAAGCATCAACAGGATGACTTCCACGGCTTCCGCATGCTTGCCGAGGTCCACGATCTGTCCGACCTCGACTTCTTCCAGGAGTACGAGCGCAACTTCGACATCAACACCCAGCGCTCGCTGTACTCATACCTGTACCTGACGCGGTCGTGGGGCCCGTACGCGCTCAACATCCGTGCCGACCACCGCAAGACCTTCCTCACCGGCACCAACGTGGTCCTCAACCAGCTGCCCGAGGTCGAGCTGCGGGTGCGCCCGACCCGGGTCGGGAGCTCCTCCCTGTACTGGTCATTGATCTCGTCGGCGAACGTCTTCAACGTCGATCGCGGCGGCAACCTCACTTCGACGTACGGGCGGGCCGACTTCTTTCCCCAGCTCTCCTACACCCTGCCGGGACCGGCCTGGCTGACCGTGACGCCGCGAGTCGGCGGCCGCGGCACCTACTACACCGCCCGCAAGAGCTCCGACGGGCTCGGGTTCGAAAACAAGGGGATCGACCGCTCGTACGTCGAGGCCGGCCTCGACCTCGTCGGCCCGTCGTTCAGCAGGATCTTCGAGCCGGCTCACGGCCCGTTCTCCAAGCTCAAGCACCTCATCGAGCCGCGGGTCGAGTACAGCTACGTTTCCGACATCGGCAACGCCTCGCTGATCCCGCGCTTCGACGAGGTCGACTCGACACTGGTGACCAACCGCATGCGCCTGACTCTCGGCAACCGGCTGTTCGGGCGCACCCGCAAGGCCTCGTCGGCCCAGGAGCTGGCCTCCTTCGACGTCTATCAGGACTACTCGTTCTCCGATCCCTTGAACCGCTCGTCCAACGGTACTCTGACCTCGCGGCGCGGGCCGCTGGGGATGGCCCTGCGCCTGACGCCCAAGCCCGGCTACACCCTGGACGCCCGCGTCGAGTACGACACGATGTTCCGGCACCTTCGCACCACCTCGCTGTCCGCCTCGGCGTACAGCGGGGCGACCGGGGTCAACCTCACCTGGTACCAGGGATTCGTCCCCGAGACAGGGACGACGACCAGCTCGCAGGTGCGGGCCGCACTCCGCCTGGGAACCCGCAACCACCGCTTCCAGACCAACCTCGAGGTCGCCTACGACATCGAGCAGAACAAGTTCCAGCAGCAGCGAATGGTGATGCGGTACCAGGGCAGCTGCTGGGGGCTCGACCTCGAGTACCGCGACCTGCGCTTCGGCACCTACCCGTCACGCGACTACCGCATCTCCATCGACTTCAAGGGCATCGGCCGCCTGCTCGACATTCGCGGCGGACTCAGCTCGCTCAGCAAGTAGCGCTCCGCCCGGGCCTCGGCCGTTGGAGTTGCGATACCCTCGAGGCAGGATGGCCTCAAGCAGTACAGCAACGACGAGCATGTCATGAGCGCCGGCGCCGGTCGGGGGCGACGGATTGCCCGTGCCTGCGCAGTTACCGCACTCATCGGCCTGGTGACCCTGGCTTGCCTCGGTCGGCATGACTTCAATCCGACGGCCGCGTTCCGCATCGGCGACCGGTTGCCGCTGTCCCCACGGCTGAACCCCGACGACGTCGTCAGGTTCCCGGGCGAGCTCGGGTACGACGGCCAGTTCTACCTGGCGATCGCCCTCGACCCCCTGCTGTCCGATCCGGGAACAACGCTGGCTTTGGACGCACCGCGGTACCGCTACCGGCGCATCCTCTTTCCGCTCCTCGGGTGGGCGCTGGGGAGCGGGCGCCCGTGCTTCGTCCCGTGGGCGCTGCTGGCGG
This sequence comes from uncultured Thermoanaerobaculia bacterium, assembly GCA_964552395.1. Taxonomy (GTDB): domain Bacteria; phylum Acidobacteriota; class Thermoanaerobaculia; order Thermoanaerobaculales; family Sulfomarinibacteraceae; genus JAJDNH01. The sequence continues at coordinate 8,763 of CAZKGM010000057.1, forward strand.
TCCTGCTGGCCTCGTTCGCCGGTCTCGCCCTAACCCTGGGCGAGCTCGCCCTACTGCGGCGGTGCCGGGGCCCCGGGGAGCTGCTGGCGCTGGCTCTGGTTGGCGCCTGGATCTGTCTGCTTCTCGGAACGGCGGGTCTTCTGAGCGCCTTCCTGCTCGCCCAGGCGCTCCTCGGCTACGAGATCGGTCAGGGGCGACGAACGTGGGCCGGCCTGGCGCTCGCCGCCCTCGCGCGTGAGACCTCGCTGCTGCTGATCCCGGCCTTCGTCTTCGCTGCCGCCCGCCGGTCCGGACGCCGCGCGGCGCTGGCGACCACCACCGCGGCGGCGCCCGCGCTGGCCTGGAACGTGTGGGTGCTCGTTCGAGTACCCGCCGGCGGCCTCGGGCTCGAGGGGAACTTCACGTGGCCCTTCGCCGGCCTGGCGCGAAAGCTCGCCAGCCTCCCCGCCGCCTGCACGAGCGCCAAAGGCAGCTTCGAGGCGCTGATGTTCATCTCGCTGCTGCTGGCGGCGGCCGGCGCCCTGTGGGCCGGGGCGTCGCGGCTGCGTGAGGCGCCGCACCTCGCGGGCGCCGCCGTCGTCCTGTGCGGCCTCCTGGTGTGCGCCGGCCCCAAGATCCTGGGCTACTACGTCGGCTACTGCCGGGTCTTCCTCGACCTGTTCGTGGTCGCCGCCGTGCTGGCGCTGGCGGCACAGCGCTCGTGGAGCCTGAGGATCGCCCTCGGGCTCCAGGCCCTCGGCAGCGCGGCCTATGTCTTGCACGTTGTCACCGGGCTCGGATGAGGATCCAAGTCTGCCTGGTTCACTGAACGTGCCCTGCAAGGTCTCATTCAGACGAGCCCTCCCCCCGTGTCATCCTGATGAGCAAGCGAAGCGAGCGAAGAAGGATCTGGGCGGGCGGTGGGCATCGTAGATGTTGCAGTGGGAGCCCTGATGTTGGGTTAGCTGGTGGGCCCTTCTACTACTGAAACACCTTGTCTTCCAGCAGCTTCTGCATGGTCCTGCCGGTGATGCTGCGGATGTACTCGGGCCAGGCCGCCAGCTGGCTTCCGGTGGTGGTGCCGTTCGCGTACCAGACGACGGTGTCGCCCGGCTCCGCGAGCAGGCTGACCGCGTACTTCTTCCACGGGTGCAGCGACGGCCCGCCGATGGCGGCGGCAGCAATGGTGTTGTGGCCCGCGTACACCGACGTGATGATCGGCAGGTTCACCTCCCTCGTCCCGGAGGCAACCGGTTCGATGATCAGGACGCCGTCGATCCCGGCATCCGCGAGCATCCGCGAGACCTGTTCGTCGGTGTAGTCGTTGCCCGGAAAAAAGACGCTCAGCGACTGCACGCACTCGAAGCCCGGATGTGTGGCTGCGAGCCGAGTCAGCAGGCGCTGGCACATCCTCGCCTCCGCCGGCTGCTCCTGCTCGATCGACGCGAACCTCACGCTCACCATGACCTTTCTGAAGGTCCGGTGCCGCACTTGTCTGTTCAGCACCGAGGTCATGGTCGTTGAGGCGCATCCGGCGACGAGCGCGGACAGCGCCAAGGCGGCCAGGCTCTTGAAGTACATCGTTCCGCCCCCTCTGCCCGATACGAATTCTATAACGGGACGCGGGCAGACCATCGCGCCTACCAACTTCCCGAAGCTCCCCCGCCGCCCGAGGACCCGCCCCCGCCGGAAAAACTGGAGCTTGAACCTCCGGAGCTCCACGATCCTCCGGAACTGCCCGACGAGATCGAGAACCCGCCGATGGAGGCGTTGCCTTTGGTGCGAAGGCCCTTTGCCGCCTTCTTGTACCAACCGGATCTCCTCAGCATCAGCTTGGCCACGGGGAACATGACCAGATACGTTACGAGCAGATAGAACGCGCCCGAGGTGCCGACAACGATGATGGGGAACATGGCCCAAAAAGGAATGAGGAAGAAGTAGAGGAACCATCCCACGCCGGGCGTCAACACGCCAATCACCGTGAACAGGCCGATGATGCCGAAGATGAACGCTCCGAAGAGGATCCTCTCCATGATCGACAGGTCGGGCCCCTGGATGTGGGACACCGGTGAGCTTCTTTCCCCCTCGCCCGCGCTGCCTACGGAATCGGGCACTTTGCCGGTTTCCAGCACGGCCAGGATGGCGTTGACGCCCGCGTCGATGCCGTCGTTGAAATCGCCAGTCTTGAACCGCGGCGTCATCACGTTGCGAATGATCCTGCCGGTAATGGCATCGGGAAGCGTGCCCTCGAGACCATAGCCCACCTCGATGCGCATGCGCCGGTCGTTCGGCGCGACGATCACGAGAATGCCGTTGTCCTTGCCCTTTTGGCCGAGCTTCCACGCCTTGAAGACGGCTTCCGCGTATCCCTCGATGCTCTCGCCTTCGAGCGATGGCACGGTGAGCACCACGATCTGGTTCGTCGTCTTCTCTTCATGGGCCTTGAGGCGTTCGGTCAGTGAACGGCGCGTCGCCTCGCTCAGGATCTCCGCGTTGTCGTTCACGCGGCCCGTGAGGTAGGGAATGTCCGTGCCCACGGCCTGAGCCGCAACCAGGAGCATGCATGCTGCAACGGCTGAGCGCAGGGCCGTTCTCATGAGCCTTCCTCCTCGACAATCGTGTCCGGGAGCTCATCCTCTCGGGGGGCGCCGGCCGCTGCTGTGCCCAGCGCATCCTCGAGTCCGGCCAGCCCGTCCCCCAGAGCGCGGACCACCTGGCCTGCGGCAAGGGCCGATTTCATTCGCCCGACGATCGCCTGCGACGCGTCCCTGCTCAGGCGTTTTTCCAGGCCCCTGTCCGGCAGCAGGACGACCTGCCGCTCGAACATGCTGACGAGCAGCAACACGCCCGTCCGGCTGCGAGTAGCGAAGAGCTCACGCTCGAGAAAGAGGGACTGTGCATACTGGCGCACCTCCACCTCGGCTCGGTGCGGGTCGAGAAAGAAGCGGGCGAACGACGGCCGGGCGATGCAGACAAGCGCACAGAGCGCGCCCGCCCCCAGCGTCGCAACGACAACGAGCAAGGTGGCAAGGCCCTGCGTCCAGACCGGGCGGAGCAGAGCGACCAAGGCCGCTGCCGGGCCCGCGAAAGCGGCTCCCAGGGCAAAGGCCTTCCAGGGCAGCTCGGCAAAGTTGTCGCTGCGCCCGATGACCGCGAGCACGACCTGGGCTCCGGTCCGCTTCTCCGCATCGGCGATGCGTTGGTCCAGCTGCGTTCGTTCCTGATCGCTCAAGAATGGTGTCATGGCCCCTCACTCGCATGCATTCCTGCGGCGCCCGCGCTTCGCCTCATTCAGCCAACCGCCTGATCGTGCCATCCATCTTCTTCCTGACGAGCACTTCCCGCGGCCAGACGCCGTCCGCGGGCCCGACAATGCTGTCCTCCTGTCCCATCTCGATCATGCGCGCGGCGCGATTGTAACCCGTGCGCAGGAGTCTGCGCCGCAAGAAGGGCGTAGACGCCTGGCCGTTCAGCTGGACCCGGAACGCCGGACCTGACAACCGGCGACGGGGGCGCTACGGCAACAGGAGCAGCAGGAGGAGCAGTGCAGCGATGATGGCAAACCCAATGGCCCAGGGTTTGAGAGCGGTCTTGCCCTTTTGCCCCGGGTGCCGGCTCACCTTCGACACGCGTGCCCTATCGCTTCGCGGCGCAGCCGCGAAGCGGGCAACCACTGCGGCTCGTGACGCGCCCGGTACCGATGCGTCATGCCGGTAGACGTCGACCACTACCACCGGAATGGGAGTTCGCCCGCCCGACAGCACCTTCTTGATTGAGGCGGAGTACGGGTGCACCCGGTCGAGATAGGGTGCCAGGGTCCGCGCGTCCTCTTCCGGCACCATTCCGATCTCCTGGTCGTCCCCTATCCGGATCCTCACGGCGTTGCCGCTGAAGGCGTTCTCCTGGTCGCGGATGAGCCTCACCTCGACGCCCGGGCGGGCGTATCTGGATATCACCGCCGGCCGTCCCTCGTATCGAACGCCGGCCACCATGAAGTCCCAGTGGTCAACACGGCGGTTTCCTTCTCTCTTTTCGAGGGCTCGTGCTCGCTCCTCTTCCCTCCCGGTTCCGGCCCTTCCCTTCTCTTTCTCCTCGACCTGGCGCCGGCTCGCGTGGGCGATGCCCTGGAGCTCAGGGGGCAGGACCTTCTCGATCGCGAGGAAGAGCTCCCGGCGCTCGTCCGGATCTACCCTCCCGTCAGCGATGATCTTCTCGACGGTACGCCGCAGGTAGTCCTTCGCTGGGAGCTCCAGATCCTCGTTCTCTTGCAGCCAGGCCGAGAGCTCGGCTACCTCCTGATCGTCGATCCTGCCGTCCTCTGTGACGGTCATACACAGGTTCATGAGGTCCACAACGGCCGGCACCTCTCTCCGGCGCTTGGTGATGGACCGGCGCGGCTCCTTCTTCCCGGGCTCCTCTGGAGTCATGGTGAACCCTCCCCCAGGCCACCGCGTCTACGAGTATGGTCTCTCCGAGAGTTCTCTGCCCCTCCATCATACAGGCCCGGGCGCAACTGCTCGCTCCTGCCCTGCGCGAAGCCTCCTCCGGTGCCCGGCAGGGAGTATCGAAGAAACGCCTGTCGGCGGCGCTAGCCACCGACCAGGCAGCGTCAGGTGGCCAGCGACAGGCGTCGTAGCTGGCGGCTCATCAGGCCTGCGACACGCCGGCGCTTCCTACGTTGGACGCCTGGGGTATCTTCTCTGCGGCTCCGGCGGTCGCGAAGCCACAAGAGGGGTTCGCCGTCATCGCGGCGACCGCCGGAGGCCGCTCGAGCCGCCTCACTCAATCGTGGGGCAGATGCTCTGATCGCCAAGGGCCGTGGGAACCTACCCTGCCCTGGGAACCCGGCGCCCGGCCGTCTGCTCTGCAGACGCCCGTCGTCACCTGCCCGAAGCGGGCAATGAACCTCGCCTCCGAGGTGTCTTCGCGGCCCGCTCCGGGCAGGCAACGAGGCACCTCCAGCTGTGGCCACACGGGCCAACGACCTTCCCGTGCATTGCCAAGCTCGAGGTTTCCTCCCAGAGCGCCGCTATGGACAAGGGTCTCCAGGAAACCTCGAAGCATGGCACGTGCCACCGGACGCACCTCTGTGCGGGGCGCTCTTCTTCCGCGTTCTTCCTTCTCTCATATAGATATTCTCTGGCCTGCGTCAGCGCAGCCCAGAGAATATCTGGCGGAGGGAGTGGGATTCGAACCCACGGAGGCGTGAACCTCAGCGGTTTTCAAGACCGCCGCCTTCGACCACTCGGCCATCCCTCCGGGAGGGGTTACTTTACAGCCATACCGCCGCCGCATACAATACCCGTCCCGGCGCGGAGAGGTGCTGGAGTGGTCGATCAGGGCTGCCTGCTAAGCAGTTGTCCGGGGCAACCTGGACCGCGGGTTCGAATCCCGCCCTCTCCGCCAGTACATGCCACGGACCACCGCCGGAAACCGCGCAGCCGACAGCCAGGGGGTAAGCATGGCGAGGCCCGTCCGTACCCGCATCGCACCTTCGCCGACCGGCGACCCGCACGTCGGCACCGCGTACGTCGCGCTCTTCAACTTCGCCTTCGCGCGCCAGCACGGCGGGCAGTTCATCCTCCGCATCGAGGACACCGACCAGGCGCGGTCCGACGCCGCCAGCGAGACGATGATCTTCGACGCCCTGCGCTGGCTCGGCCTGGAGTGGGACGAGGGGCCGGACGCCGGCGGGCCGCACGGGCCGTACCGGCAGTCGGAGCGCGCGGAGATTTACCGCGAGCACGCCGAACGGCTGGTTCAGAGCGGTGACGCCTACCCCTGCTTCTGCACCAAGGAGCGGCTCGACGTCCTCAGGGCCGAGCAGCGCGAGCAGAAGCTCGCCTTCGGCTACGACGGCCACTGCCGGTCGATCCCGCCTGCGGAGGCACAACGCCGGCGACAGGCCGGCGAGCCGCACGTGATCCGGCTCGCCATGCCGCGCGACGGCGAGAGCGTGGTGCGCGACCTGCTGCGGGGGGTGATCCGCTTCCCGAACATCCAGATCGACGACCAGGTACTGCTCAAGAGCGACGGCTTTCCCACCTACCACCTGGCCAACGTCGTCGACGACCACCTGATGGAGATCAGCCACGTCATCCGCGCCGAGGAGTGGATCTCGTCGCTGCCCAAGCACGTGCGGCTGTACGAGGCCTTCGGCTGGTCCGAGCCGGTGTTCTGCCACCTGCCGCTGCTGCGCAACGCGGACCACTCCAAGATCTCCAAGCGCAAGAACCCGGTCAGCCTCAACTACTACCGCCGCGCGGGCTTCCTCCCTGAGACGATGCTGAACTACCTGGCGTTGATGGGGTGGACAATGCCCGACGAGCGCGAGGAGTTCAGCCGCGACGAGTTCATCGACGGCCTCCGGCTCGAGGGCGTCACCCTCGGCGGCCCGGTGTTCGACCTCGCCAAGCTGACGTGGCTCAACGGCCGCTACCTGCGGCGGCTCGAGCCGCCCGAGCTGCTGGCGCGGCTGCGCTCGGAGATCCTCAGCGACACCTACCTGCTCGAGGTTCTGCCGCTGGTGCGGGAGCGGATCGACACCCTCGACGACTTCCTCGCCTACTCGCAGTTCTTCTTCACCGGCGACCTCGCCTACGACGACGCCGCGCGGGCCAAGCTGGTGGCCAAGGGCCACACCGCGCCGCAGACGGCGAAGGCGCTGCGGGCGCTGCTCGAGGAGCACCTCGACGGCCTCATGGAGTGGAACGCCGAACGGCTCGAGGAGGTGGTGCGCTCTTTCTGCGAGGCCGGCGGCTGGGCGCCGAAGGAGCTGTTCATGCCGCTACGGGTCGCGGTCACCGGCCGGCCGGCGACGCCGCCGCTGTTCGAGACCATGGCGGTGCTCGGCAAGGAGACCTGCCGGCGGCGGTTGCGGGGCGCCGTCACCGTACTGCGCGGCATGAACTAGGGCCTTCGCATTCGGGCCTCTCAGCGGCTCCCACACCCGGGTGGGCGCCAACGTCAGCCAAACCGCCTCACCTCCGCTCTGCTCCGCGCCGGCCGGCGAAGAAGGCCCTCAGCATGGTGCTGCTGTCGTCGGCGGCGAGGCCGCCGCGGTGGGCCAGCGGCGGACCCAGGCGCGGGTCCTCGGCGAGGTCGAGCACCGTGCCGCAGGCGCCCATCGCCGGGTCGGCGGCGCCCCACACCACGAGGTCGACGCGCGCCTGCCGGCAGGCCGCGACGCACATCGGGCACGGCTCCAGCGTGACGTACAGGGTGCACTCCTCGAGGCGCCAGTCGCCTCCGGCGCGTGCGGCCTCCCGCAACGCCAGGATCTCGGCGTGCCCCGCAGGGTCGTGTGCGTGCTGACGCTGGTTGCCGGCGCGGGCCACGATCTCGCCGCCGCGCACGACCACGGCCCCCACCGGGACCTCGCCGCGCTCGGCCGCCTCCCGAGCCTCCTCGAGCGCCACCGCCATGAAGGCGCGGTCGGCATCGTCGAACACCCACTCCGGCAGCATGGCGCGAGGATATCGCAGCCGACCCCGGGCGGCCATCCGTGAGGCGCCCGGATCCCACCGCTGCATCTCGCGCTGCGGCCGCGCGGTGTTCAGCGCATCAGTGCGTCGAGCCGGCGCTGGACCGCCCTCAGTGCCGGCCGGCCGGCCACTGCGACGAAGATGGTGTCATCGCCGGCCACGGTGCCGACAACGCCCGGCAGGTCGAGGCGGTCGAGCGCCAACGCGACGCCGGGGGCCTCACTCGGTGGGGTCTTGAGGACGATGAGGTGATCTCCGGCCGGCGCATGAGAGAGCAGGTAGGCGGCGATCCGCATCTCCAGGGGGTTGGCGACCGGGGCCTCCGCGGGCGGCGGCCCGTAGCGGCCGTCGCGAGTACGGCAGGGGCGATGGCGATCTCGGTGGCTCTCGGAGCTGCCGCCGGCGTGGCCGTCGGACGGCATCTGGACAAGCGCACCAAGCTCTCGCTCTAGGAGCCTGTAGTTCATGGGCGGATGGTGGATTTCGGAGCGTCGCGAGTGGCCCGTTGAAGAGCATCTGA
>CAZKGM010000058.1:0-14930 GCA_964552395.1 uncultured Thermoanaerobaculia bacterium
ACGTTCACGTGCGGCTTCGTCCGCTCAAACTTCTTCTTGGCCATTACTGCCTCCCGTTAAGCCGTGACCCCTTTGACACGGGCGACGAGCTCCTCGGCGATCTGCTTCGGGACCTCGTCATAGTGATCGAACTGCATCGTGTAGGTGGCGCGACCCTGACTCGCCGAGCGGAGATCAGTCGCATAGCCGAACATCGCCGCCAGCGGAACATGTGCCGTCACAACCTGAAAACCGGCCCGCGGCTCCATGCTGACGATGCGCCCGCGCCGGCCGTTGAGGTCGCCGATTACGTCCCCCATGTACTCCTCGGGGGTCACGACCTCGACCTCCATGATCGGCTCCAGCAACGTCGGCCGAGCACGCCGCGCCGCGTCCTGGAACGCCATCGAACCCGCTACCTTGAAGGCCAGCTCGGACGAATCGACCTCATGGAACGACCCGTCGTACAGGGCGACACCGATGCCCACAAGGGGGTAGCCGGCGAGCACGCCGCGCTCCATCGCCTCGCGAACTCCGATCTGAACCGGCCGGATGTACTCCTTCGGGATGATGCCCTGCTTGATCTCGTCGACGAACTCGAACTCAGAGCCGTCGGTCAGAGGCCAGATCCGGATCTTGGCGTGGCCGTACTGCCCGTGACCGCCTGACTGCCTGATGAAGCGGCCCTCGCCCTTTGCCTCCTCAACAATCGTCTCGCGGTAGGCGACCTGCGGACGGCCGATATTCGCGCCGATGTTGAACTCACGCGTCAGCCGGTCAACGATGATCTCGAGGTGGAGCTCCCCCATCCCCGAAATGATGGTCTGCCCCGTCTCCTCGTCGGTGTTGACCCGGAACGTCGGGTCTTCCTGAGTCAGCTTGCCCAGAGCTTGGCCGAGCTTCTCCTGGTCGGCCTTGGTCTTGGGCTCGATGGCCACCGCGATCACGGGCTCCGGGAACTGCATCGCTTCGAGGACGATGGCGTGCTTCGGATCACAGATGGTGTCGCCCGTCGACACTGATCTCAGGCCGACCGCGGCGCAGATATCGCCGGCGAACACCTCGGAGATCTCCTCCCTCTTGTTCGCGTGCATCTTGAGGAGCCGTCCGATGCGCTCCTTCTTGCCACCGGTAGTGTTGAGCACGGTCATGCCGGTACTGACGTTCCCCGAGTAAACGCGGAAGAACGCCAGCTGACCGATATAGGGATCGGTCATGATCTTGAACACGAGCGCCGAGAAGGGTTCCTCGTCGTTCGCCCGCCGCACGTCCAGCTCACCGTTATCGGGGTTGTGGCCCTCGATGGGCGGCACTTCCTGCGGCGAGGGAAGGTAGTCGACCACGGCATCGAGGAGCGGTTGAACTCCCTTGTTCTTGAAGGCGGAGCCGCAGAGGACGGGAACCAGCTGGCCAGTCAGGGCACCCTGACGGAGCCCGGACCTAATCTGGTCCTCGGTCAGCTCGCCCTCTCCGAGGTAGATGTCGAGAAGCTCCTCACTGGTCTCGGCTACACCTTCGAGCAAACGCTCGTGATACTCCTCGGCCTCGGCGCGGTACTCCTCGGGGATCTCCTCCTCACGGTACTCGGCGCCGAGGGTCTCGTCCAGGTACCGGTAAGCGCACATGCGAACGAGATCGATAATGCCGGCGAACGACTCCTCGCTGCCGAGTGGAATCTGCACCGGCACCGGGTTCGTTTTCAGCTTGTTGCGCATCTGGTCGACGACGCCCCCGAAGTTGGCGCCGACACGGTCCATCTTGTTAACGAAGGCGAGACGTGGAACGCGGTATCGATCGGCCTGCCGCCACACCGTCTCTGACTGCGGCTCAACCCCGCCCACGGCGCAGAAAACTGCAACCGCACCATCGAGCACACGGAGGCTTCGCTCCACCTCGGCGGTGAAGTCGACGTGGCCGGGCGTGTCGATGATGTTGACGCGGTGCTCACGCCAGAAGCAGGTCGTTGCCGCCGACGTGATCGTGATGCCCCGTTCCTGCTCCTGCGGCATCCAGTCCATGGTGGCCGTGCCGTCATGGACCTCACCAATCTTGTAGTTGATGCCGGTGTAGTAGAGCACGCGCTCGGTAGTCGTCGTCTTACCGGCATCGATGTGGGCCATGATGCCGATATTTCGGACCTTCGCGAGCGGGACGATACGGGGCATGTTGTCAAAGATCTCCAGTCAGACTTCGGTTCCTACCACCTGTAATGGGCGAACGCCTTGTTGGCCTCCGCCATGCGATGGGTGTCGTCGCGCTTCTTGACCGCGCCACCCCGGTTATTGGCGGAGTCCAAGAACTCTCCCGCCAGCTTCTCCATCATCGTCTTTTCGTGCCGCTGCTTGGAGTACTGAATCAGCCATCTGAGAGCGAGCGACAGCTGACGCTCCGGCCGTACCTCGATCGGCACCTGGTACGTCGAGCCGCCGACACGTCGCGACTTGACCTCGACCTGCGGCCGAACGTTCTCGACGGCGCGCTTGAAAATCTTGAGCGGATCGTCTCCGGTACGCTCGCCGATGAGCTTGAGGGCGCCGTAGAAGATGTTCTCCGCTACGGTCTTCTTGCCGTCGCGCATCACCGAGTTGATGAACCGGGTCACCAGCTGCGAGTTATAGACGGGATCCGGCAGGATCTCGCGCTTCGTAACGGTAGCTCGCCGAGGCATGTGCTCGCCCCCCTCAGTTCTTGGGCCGCTTGGCGCCGTACTTGGACCGCTCCTGACGACGACCTTCCACACCCTGGCAGTCCATGGTGCCGCGGATGATGTGGTAGCGGACGCCCGGCAGATCCTTGACCCTGCCGCCCCGGATCATCACCTGCGAGTGCTCCTGCAAGTTGTGGCCTTCGCCAGGAATGTAGGCGGTGACCTCGATCCCGTTGGTCAAGCGTACTCGCGCCACCTTGCGAAGCGCCGAGTTCGGCTTCTTCGGCGTGGTGGTGAAAACGCGCGTACACACGCCCCGGCGCTGCGGACACGCCTGCAGGGCTGGGCTCTTGGTCTTGTCCGTGACCTTCTGGCGCCCCTTACGGACCAATTGCACGATCGTCGGCATAGCCTCTCTCCGTTGCAGGTTAGAAAGGCCAAGTGATGAGACCACTTGGCCGGTCGCATGATTTGGGTCTCCGGCAACAGCCCAGAGCCGCGGAAGAATACTTGAGATTTCTGCTGCTGTCAACTCTTCCAAGAGATCATCGCGTCGATCCCGGCTCGCCTTCTCCCTTCGCCTCGAGCAGCGCCGATGCAGCCTCGGTCATTTCCTGGTAGATGTCCGGCGCCTCCTCCGGCTCCTCCATCTCGTCCTCCGGCACCGCATCGATCACGGTGCGCCGGTACCTGGGGGTCCCGGTTCCGGCCGGGATCAGGCGGCCGACAATCACGTTCTCCTTCAGTCCATGAAGGTTGTCCACCTTGCCCGAGACCGCCGCCTCGGTCAGAACCCGCGTCGTCTCCTGGAACGAAGCAGCAGAGATGAACGACTCGGTGGCGAGCGACGCCTTGGTGATGCCCAGCAGCAACGACTTGGCCGTCGCCGGCTGGCCATCGGCCACGATCACGCGGTCGTTCTCGTGCCGGAAGAGGTAGCGCGGTACCTGCTGATCGAGAAGGAAATCGGTGTCTCCCGGGTCGACCACCTTCACGAACCGCATCATCTGCCGGACCATCACCTCGATGTGCTTGTCGTTGATGGCCACACCCTGCGAGCGGTACACCTCCTGGATCTTGTCCACGAGGTGGCGCTGCAGCTCCTTCTCGCCGAGGATTGACAGGATGTCGTGCGGGTTGATGGGCCCTTCCGTGAGCGGGTCACCCGCCTGAACGAACTCGCCCTCCTGCACCGACACGTGAGCGTAGCGCGGGATCGTATACTCGCGAAGCTCCTCGCCCTCGCCCTCGACAACGATCCGGCGCTGCCCCCGGACCGGCTCCGTGATGCGGACCACACCGTCGATCTCCGAGACCACCGAGGGCTCCTTCGGCTTGCGCGCCTCGAACAGCTCAACGACTCGTGGCAAGCCGCCGGTGATGTCCTTGGTCTTCGACATCTCGCGCGGGATCTTGGCGAGCACGTCACCCTGCGCCACCTCGTGCCCTTCCAGCACCATGAGGTGGGATCCGATCGGCAGCTGGTACCGCCGCTCCTGTTCAGAGCCTTCTTCCCCAACAACAATGGTCGGAATCCGCTTGCCGGAGCCGAGGGGCTCGATGACGATCTTGTGGGCGTGACCGGTGAGCTTGTCGATCTCCTCGCGGACGTTCTCGCCCTCGACGAGATCGATGAAGTGTACGCGGCCGGTGATGGCGGTCAGAATCGACGACGTGAACGGATCCCACTCCACGAGCGGCGTTCCGGGATCGATCTCCCGCCCTTCCTCGACCAGCAGGTGCGAGCCGTACGCAACCGAGTAGCGCTCCTTCTCACGACCACGTCCGTCAACGATGACGACCTTGCCGGTTCGTGAGATCGCCACCCGCTGACCGTCTTTGTTGACAACGGTGGCGACGTTGAGGTACTTCACGGTCCCGGCGTGGGACGCCACGTGACGGGACTGGTCACCGCCTCGTGTCGCCGTACCCCCGTAGTGGAAGGTGCGCATCGTCAGCTGCGTTCCCGGCTCACCGATGGACTGGGCGGCGATGATACCGACCGCTTCGCCCATCTCGACCAGGCGACCGCTGCCCAGCATTCGCCCGTAGCAGAGCTGGCAGACCCCGCGCTCCGTCTCACAGGTCAGCACCGAGCGGATCTTCACCCTCTCGATGCCCGCCTCCTGAATCTGGTTCGCGACGGCTTCCGTAATCTCCTGGTCGGCGGCACAGATCAGCGTTCCCTCGAGGGGATCGAAGATGTCCTCTGCCGCGACGCGGCCGACGATGCGGTCGCGCAACTGCTCCAGGATCTCGCCTCCCTCCATGATGGCCGTCACCTCGAGACCATCGTCGGTCCCGCAGTCATGCTGGACCACGATGACATCCTGGGCGACGTCTACCAGACGCCTCGTCAGGTAGCCGGAGTCGGCAGTCTTGAGAGCGGTGTCGGCCAACCCCTTGCGCGCACCATGAGTGGAGATGAAGTACTGAAGGACCGAGAGCCCTTCACGGAAGTTCGCCGTGATGGGAGTCTCCATGATCTCGCCGGAAGGCTTGGCCATGAGGCCGCGCATACCGGCCAGCTGCCGAACCTGCTCCTTGGAACCACGCGCCCCGGAGTCCGCCATCATGTAGATGGGGTTGAACTCACCGGTCTCCGGATCGATCTCTGACATCTGCGAGAACATCTCCTTGGCCACGTGCTCGGTCACCCGGTGCCAGATATCGACGATCTTGTTGTGCCGCTCGCCGGCCGTGATCAGGCCGCCGGCTCGCTGCTTCTCGACCTCCTCGACCTCGGCGTAGGCCTCGTCGAGCAACGCCTGCTTCGTGTCGGGCACGATCATGTCGTCGCTGGCGAAGGACAGCCCCGACTGGGTGGCGTTGGCAAACCCGATCTCCTTGAGCTGGTCGAGGAGCTGAACGGCCCGATCGCGGCCGAGGTTCATGATCGAGTAGGCCGCCAGGCTCTGCATCCCCTTCTTCCTCAGCTGACCGTTGATGAACGGCATCTCCTCGGGCAGCACCATGTTCAGTAGGACGCGGCCGGCGGTCGTTTCCAGGAGCATGTTCTCGACCTCGACCACGTCCGCGTGCAGGAGATCCTGGCTCCCACCCTGGGCAACGAGATCGATGAGCTGGCCGGAGAAGCGGATCTGGATCGGCGCCTGGGTGCCGACGACTCCTGCGCTGTGGGCCAGAAAAACCTCCTCCGCGTCGGCGAAGACCTTGCCGGCGCCCTGAGCGTAGGGGTTTTCGGTCGTCAGGTAGTAGACGCCGATCACCATATCCTGTGAAGGCACCGCCAGCGGCTTCCCGCTCGCGGGCGACAGGACGTTCCTGGCCGAGAGCATGAGGATGTTGGCCTCGAGCTGCGCCTTCGGCGACAGCGGCACGTGGACCGCCATCTGGTCGCCGTCGAAATCGGCGTTGTAGGCGGCACAGACCAGCGGATGGATCTTGATCGCCTTGCCCTCGACGAGGACCGGCTCGAAGGCCTGGATCCCGAGACGGTGCAGGGTCGGGGCCCGGTTGAGCAACACAGGATGCTCGCGAATGACGGTTTCGAGGGCGTCCCAGACCTCGGGAGTCTGGAGCTCGACGAGCTCCTTCGCGATCTTGATGGTGGTGGCCAGACCGCGCTTCTCGAGCTCGTGGTAGACGAACGGCTTGAACAGCTCGAGAGCCATCTTCTTCGGCAGGCCGCACTGGTGCAGCTTGAGGTCCGGGCCGACCACGATCACCGACCGACCCGAGTAGTCCACTCGCTTGCCCAGGAGGTTCTGACGGAATCGGCCCTGCTTGCCCTTGAGGTTGTCCGACAACGACTTCAGCGGACGGTTGTTGGAGCCCTTGATGACGCGACCACGGCGGCCGTTGTCGAACAGCGCGTCCACAGCCTCCTGCAACATCCGCTTCTCGTTGCGGACAATGACCTCCGGGGCCCGGAGGTCCAGCAGCTTCTTGAGGCGGTTGTTCCGATTGATGACCCGCCGGTAGAGGTCGTTGAGGTCGGAGGTCGCGAACCGCCCGCCGTCGAGCGGCACCAGCGGCCTGAGCTCCGGCGGCAGCACGGGAATTACCTCGAGGATCAGCCACTCGGGCCGGTTGCCGGAGCGACGGAGAGCTTCCACCAGCTTGAGGCGCTTGGCGGCCTTCTGGCGCCGCACGACCGAGGTTTCGGTGCGCATCAGCATCCGCAGCTCGGCAGCCATATCGTCAAGGTCCAGCTGCTCGAGCAGCTCGCGGATCGCCTCGGCGCCCATGCGGGCGACAAAAGCCTCGCCGTAGTCTTCCTTGGCCTGCCGGTACTCTTCCTCGGTGAGAACCTGCTTCTGCTCGAGGGGCGTGTCGCCAGGGTCTACCACGACGTAGGCCTCAAAGTAGAGGACCCGCTCCAGCCCCCGCATCGTCATGTCGAGCAGGAGGCCGATGCGCGAGGGCAGGCCCTTGAAGAACCACACATGCGACACCGGGGCGGCCAGCTCGATGTGCCCCATGCGCTCGCGCCGCACCTTCGACTTGGTAACCTCGACGCCGCACTTGTCGCAGACGACACCCCGGTACTTCATGCGCTTGTACTTGCCGCACAGGCACTCCCAGTCGGTGACGGGGCCGAAGATCTTGGCGCAGAAAAGACCGTCGCGCTCGGGCTTGAAGGTCCGGTAGTTGATCGTCTCCGGCTTTGTCACCTCGCCGTGCGACCACGACCGGATCTTCTCGGGGCTCGCCAGACCGAGGCGTATCGCGTTGAAGTCGTTCAAGGGTTTTGGCTTCTCGAAGAAGCTGCGGACCTCAGAAAAGGTCGATCGCTCCATTTGGTCGTGCTCCCCTTCTCACTCGTTCTCCTGCTGCAGCAGCTCGACGTCCAGCGCCAGCGCCTGCAGCTCCCGAACCAGGACGTTGAAGGACTCCGGCAAACCCGGCTCTTCCGGCACCTGCCCCTTGACGATGGCCTCGTAGACACGGGCACGCCCCTCGACATCATCCGACTTGACGGTCAGCAGCTCCTGCAAGGTGTGGGCCGCGCCGTACGCCTCCAGGGCCCAGACCTCCATCTCGCCCAGACGCTGACCGCCGAACTGCGCCTTGCCGCCGAGCGGCTGCTGCGTGATCAGCGAGTATGGTCCGATCGAGCGGGCGTGAATCTTGTCGTCGACCAGGTGCGAGAGCTTGAGCATGTAGATCGAGCCGACGGTGACCCGCTGGTCGAACGACTCGCCCGTGACCCCGTCGTAAAGCAGGCTCTTCCCATCCTCCGGCAGTCCCGCCCGTGTCAGCATCTCGCGGATCTCCGCCTCCGTGGCTCCTTCGAACACCGGCGTCGCGAAGACCAGGCCGAGCTCGCGGCCCGCCCATCCGAGATGGGTCTCCAGGATCTGGCCGACGTTCATGCGCGACGGCACGCCCAGCGGGTTGAGGACGATCTCCACCGGCGTTCCATCCGGCAGGAAGGGCAGGTCCTCCTCCGGGAGGATGTTGGAGATGACTCCCTTGTTGCCGTGACGGCCGGCGATCTTGTCACCCACTTGAAGCTTGCGCTTCATAGCGATGAAGACCTTGACCTGCTTGATGACGCCCGGCGGCAGCTCGTCGCCCTGACGAAGCAGCTCGATGCGCTCCTGGTTGAGCTGCTCCAGCACCTCGACCTGTGACTCCGCCTGACGGATGAGCAGCCGAACCTTGTCGCCGAGCACCGGGTCGGCGAGGGGCAGCGCGAGAAGCTCGGCGCGGGTGAGACGACGCAGCGTTTCCTGCGACAGCTTCTGGCCCTTGCGGAGGACGACCTCGCCGGTGCCGGTGACGACGTCGCCGGAGACCTTGACGCCGTTCAGGAGGCGGCTGATCTTGGAATCGCGCACCTCAATGATGATCCGCTTCTCGTCCTCTGAGTTCTTGCGGATGCGCTCGATCTCCTGCGCTTCGATGGCGAGCTGCCGAGAGTCCTTCTCCACACCCTTGCGGGCGAACACCTGCACGCCAACGACGACGCCCTCGATCCCGGGCGGGCAGCGCAGCGAGGCATCGCGAACGTCCCCCGCCTTTTCTCCGAAGATCGCTCGCAGGAGCTTCTCCTCTGGCGTCAACTGGGTCTCACCCTTGGGCGTCACCTTGCCGACAAGGATCGATCCCTGGCCGACATGGGCACCAATGTAGATGATCCCGGCATCATCGAGCTGTCCAAGTGCCGACTCGGAAACGTTCGGGATGTCGCGTGTGATCTCTTCCGGTCCCAGCTTGGTGTCGCGTGCCGAGGTCTCGAACTCCTCGATATGAATCGAGGTGTAGTAGTCCTCCTTGACGAGCTTCTCCGACACCAGGATCGCATCCTCGAAGTTGTAGCCCCGCCACGGAACGAAGGCGACCAGCACGTTGCGACCCAGGGCCAGCTCACCGTCCTGGGTATTGGGCCCGTCGGCGAGCACCTGTCCCTTGGTGACGTGCTGCCCCTCTGCAACGATCGGCTTCTGGTTGATCGACGTATTCTGGTTGGAGCGCCGGAACTTGGTCAGCTGGTAGATGTCGGCGCCGAACTCGCCCTCGCTCTCGCCCTCGCCCTCGACGCGGACGATGATGCGTTGGCTGTCAACCTTGTCGACGGTGCCCGAGCGCCGGCACACGACTACCGCGCCCGAGTCCTGGGCCACGACCGCCTCCATGCCGGTGCCCACGGTCGGTGCCTCGGGACGCACCAGCGGCACGCCCTGGCGCTGCATGTTCGAGCCCATGAGCGCGCGGTTGGCGTCGTCGTGCTCGAGGAACGGGATCAGCGCCGCGGCCACCGATACCACCTGCCGAGGCGAAACATCGATGTAGTGGACCTCCTCGCGGTCGATCAGGAGGAACTCGCCGCCGGAGCGCGCGATGACCTTGTCATCGACCAAGTTGCCCTTGTCGTCGACACGAGCGTTCGCCTGTGCGATGTTGAGCTTCTCCTCCTCCCACGCCGGCAGGTAGAAGGCGTACGGCTCGCCCCACGCCTCCACCTTCTTGGCCCGCTTCAGCTTGGCGTTCGTCCGCTTGAACTCATCACTGAGCACGACCTCGCCGAGCCGGTACTTCGAGCCTCCGACCTGAGTGATGCGGATGTGCTCCTGCACCCGTCCCTTCTCGACCCTCTTGTACGGTGCCTCGATGAAGCCCATCGGATTGAGGTGGGCGTAGCACGACAGGGACGAGATCAGGCCGATGTTCGGCCCCTCCGGGGTCTCGATCGGACAGATCCTCCCGTAGTGGGTCGAGTGCACATCCCGCACCTCGAAGCCGGCACGCTCACGGGACAGCCCGCCTGGCCCAAGCGCCGACAGACGACGCTTGTGCGTGACCTCGGACAGGGGGTTCGTCTGGTCCATGAACTGCGACAGCTGCGAAGAGCCGAAAAACTCGTCGACAGCGGCGATGACCGGCTTGGAGTTGACGAGATCCCGCGGCATCGCGGAGTCGATGTCGGGGTGGATCGACATCTTCTCCTTGATCGCACGCTCCATGCGAACGAGTCCGATGCGAAACTGGTTTTCGAGCAGCTCGCCGACGGTACGAACGCGCCGGTTGGCGAGCGAGTCGATGTCGTCGACACGGCCTATGTCACGGTGCAGCCGCAGCAGGTACCGGACCAGCGCGAGGAAGTCCTCGACATCGAGAATGCGCATGTCCAGCGGCTTGTCGAGATCGAGCTTGGCATCGAACTTGAAGCGCCCGACGGGTGACAGGTCGTATTTCCGCTCGTCGAAAAACAGACCGTTGAACAGCGTCGTTGCCGATTCCTCGGTCGGCGGGTCACCGGGCCGCTGGCGCCGATAGATCTCCATCCGCGCGTCCATCTGGCTCGTCGAAGTGTCCTTCTCGAGCGTCTGGTGCAGGATTTCTCCAACCGGGTCCCACTCCGGGAAGGCCATGGCGAGCACCGGCGAGCCGGCCTCGTCGGCCATGCTCAGCAGCTCCGAGGTGATGCGGCTGTTGGCTGCAGCGAGCACCTCACCCGTCTCGGGGTCGATCAGGTCGTCGACCAACAGCGCACCGATGAGGCTCTCACGGTCGACGGCAACCTCGGCAGGATGCGCGGCGGTGGTCTTCTCCAGGCGCTTCCGCATCCCGGAGTCCAAAACCAGCCCCGCGAACAGGCTCGGCATCGACACCTTGCGGAAACGGAGCGCCTGCTGTCGCTCGTCCTCGATATCGAGGATCCTGCGGTCGAGGCGCAGCGTTGCTGTCGCGAGCCCCGGGGTCAGCCTGACGTCGAATACGTTGTAGAAGGCACGGAGAATCTGGCCGTCGCTTTCCAGATCGGGGCTCAGGGCGCGCAGGAAGACCGAGCCAGGAAGACGTCGCTTGCGATCGATACGGACCCACAAGATCTGCTTCGAGTCGTACTCGAACTCGATCCACGAGCCCCGATACGGGACCACTTTGGCGAGGTAGTGATTCGGCCCCTCCAGCGTAAAGAAGGCGCCCGGCGAACGGTGGAGCTGGGAGACAATGACGCGCTCGGTCCCGTTGATGACGAAAGTACCGCTGTCGGTCATCAGCGGCAGCTCGCCGAAGTAGAGCTCCTCCTCCTTGACGTCCCGTACCTGCCTCGTGCCGTCCTCCTCAATGTCGAAGGTCACGAGACGCAGCGTCAGCCGGAGGGGAACTCCGAATGTCATCCCGCGCTCACGGCACTCTTCCGCCGGGAAGGTCAGGCGGAGGCCGACCGACGTACCGCAGATCGGGCACATCTTGACCCGGTTGCGGTTGGCCTTGCCGCAGTGGGGGCAAACAACCTGCTCCTCGTGAGGATCTCCGGCCCTGAACCGCTCGCCGCACGACTCACATGTGAGCCTGAGGTGCTCGAGCCCGGCCAAGTGACCACAACGACAGGCCCAGTTCCCGATCTCGTACCGCACGAACTGGAGCTCACAGGTCTCACGGAAGTCGGTGAACGGGAACACCGTCTGGAGCACCGCCTCAAGACCGTTGCCCTGCCGCTCTTCCGGCAGCAGGTCCATCTGCAGAAACCCATCGTACGATGCCCTCTGAACCTGGATCAGGTTGGGCATCGGAATCGTTGAAGGGTTCTTCGAAAAGTTCACCCTCCCATTGGGGGATGTGCTCATGGGCAGGTCCTCCCGACCAATAGCGACACGGGGAGCGCACGCCTCCCCGCACCTTCAGAAAAGGCTGGTACTCGGCCCGAAGACTTCGGCGAGGGTTTCGTTACTTGATCTCCACCTGCGCGCCGGCTTCCTCGAACTTCTTCTTGATCGACTCGGCCTCGTCTTTGTTGACGCCTTCCTTGATCTTCGTCGGCGCGCCCTCGACGAGCTCCTTGGCCTCCTTGAGGCCGAGTGACGTCACTTCGCGCACCGCCTTGATCACATTGATCTTCTTGTCGCCGATGGAGTTCAGAAGCACATCGAACTCGGTCTTCTCCTCGGCGGCTTCGCCGGCGCCGGCGCCAGCGGCTGCGCCGGCGATCATCACCGGGGCTGCGGCAGCTGCCGACACACCAAACTCGTCCTCAAGGGCCTTCACGAGCTCGTTGAGCTCGAGAACGGTCATGCCCTTGATCTCCTCGATCATTTGCTCAATCTGGGCCATGGTAGACATCCTCCTTGGGTTGCACTCAGTTCTTATGCTCGGCGATCTGATGGACCGCCGAGGCAAGTTTCTGGACCGGCGTGTTGAGGGCCACCGCAAGCCGCCGCAACGGTGACTGCAGCAGGTACGCCAGCCTCGTCAGCAGCTCCTGCCGAGACGGCACTTCGGCGAGTTTGGTCGCTTGCTCCGCGGGCAGGATCCTACCTTCCAGGTACCCCTCCTTGAAGGACAGGGCAACGTGCTCCTTTGCAAAGTCGCGCAGGATCTTGGCCAGCTCGACACCGTCGCCGCTGGTGTACGCAAAGGCGTTGGGGCCCGCCAAGTGCTCGCTCAGCTGCTGCAGCTGCGTATCCGCAACCGCCAGACGGACGACGCTGTTCTTGACGACCTTGTAGGACGCGTTTGCCTTGCGGATCTTGGATCGCAGCTCGTTGACCTCGTTCACCGACAGGCCGCGGTTCTCCATGATGAACAGGGTGCTGATGCCGTCGAGCGCAGCCCGCAAGTCATCCGACTGTTTGCGCTTCTGTTCCTTGGTCAGCATGCCGGCCCCCTACTTCGTTTCCAGGCTCCCGAGGTCTACCTGGACCCCGGGTCCCATAGTCGAGCACACGTAGACCGTGTGAACGTACTTACCCTTTGCCGACGACGGCTTCGCCTTCAGCACGGCGTTGACCAGTGCACGGGTGTTCTCGGCCAGCTGGTCGCTGCCGAAGGAGACCTTGCCCACCGGCGCGTGGATGATGGCCGTCTTGTCGACGCGGAACTCGACTCGGCCCGCCTTGATCTCGGCGACCGCGTCGGAGACGTTCTGGGTCACAGTCCCGGACTTCGGGTTCGGCATCAGTCCGCGAGGCCCGAGCACCCGACCAACCTTGGACAGGGTCCGCATCATGTCCGGGGTTGCAACGACGGCGTCGAACTCCAACCACCCTTCCTGGATCTTGGCCACCGCGTCGTCGGCACTCAGAACGAAGTCGGCGCCGGCATCCTGTGCTTCCTTCTGGGCCGGACCTTCGGCGACGACTAAAACCGTCCGGCTCTGACCGGTACCATGCGGCAGGACCACGGTCCCGCGCACCATCTGGTCGGCGTGACGGGGGTTGACTCCGAGCCGCATTGAGATCTCCACGGTCTCGTCGAACTTCGCGAAGGCAGCATCTTTGACGAGCACCAGCGCCTCCTCGATCGCGTGGGGCCGGCGCTCAATCTTCGCAACAGCCGCGCGGTACTGCTTTCCCTTGTGTCCCATCGGCTACCTCCTCACCCCTGGACTTCGATGCCCATCGAGCGCGCCGTGCCGAGGACGGTCTGAACCGCACCTTCGAGCGAATCCGTGTTCAGGTCGGGCAGCTTGGTCTTGGCAATCTCCTCGACCTGTGCCCTCGTCACCGTGCCAGCCTTCACGCGGTTCGGCTCTCCCGAGGCCTTCGCAATCCCCGCCGCTTGGCGGAGGAGGAATGACACTGGGGGAGTCTTGGTGATGAAGCTGTACGTCCGGTCCGCGTACACGGTGATGACGACGGGAATGATGATCCCGGCCTGCTTCTGAGTTCGGGCATTGAACGCCTTGCAAAAGTCCATGATGTTGAGCCCGTGCTGACCGAGAGCCGGCCCCACGGGGGGCGCGGGCGTCGCCTGCCCGCCGGTCAGCTGAAGCTTGATGAATCCAACCGTTTTCTTGGCCATGGCTTTCCCCTTACACGAGCTTCTGAACCTGTCGGAACTCCATCTCAACGGGGGTCTCGCGACCGAAGATGGTGACCATGACCTTGACTGTGCTGCGGTCGAGGTTCACCTCTTCGACAACACCGGTGAAGCTCGCGAACGGCCCCTCACTGATCTTCACTCGCTCGCCCTTCTCGAAGACCTCCTTGGGTCTCGGCTTCTCCTGGGTCGCTACCGACTGGTGGAGGATCTGGTTGACCTCCTCCTCGGAGAGTGGTGTCGGCTTCTTGCCGGCTCCTACAAAACCGGTGACCTTCGGGGTGTTCCTCACGAGGTGCCAGGCATCGTCGGTCATCTCCATTTCGACCAGCACGTACCCGGGAAAGAACTTCCTCCGAACCTCGCGCTTCTTGCCGTTCTTGACCTCCACAACCGTCTCCGTCGGGACCCGGACCTCGCCGAAGAACTCGACCATGCCCAGCGCCTCAACACGCTGCTCAAGCGTCTTCTTGACCCGGTCTTCGAAACCCGAGTAGGTGTGGATGATGTACCACTGCTTGGCCATGAACGGCCTCCCCTACGTAAACACCCGGAATACCGAGAACACCACGTTGACTAGCTTGTAGAAGGCAAGATCGCACAGGTAAAGGTAGATACCGAAGAT
Organism: uncultured Thermoanaerobaculia bacterium; assembly: GCA_964552395.1. Lineage (GTDB taxonomy): Bacteria > Acidobacteriota > Thermoanaerobaculia > Thermoanaerobaculales > Sulfomarinibacteraceae > JAJDNH01. Next base: position 14,484 of record CAZKGM010000058.1, read on the forward strand.
GAACGAGGCGATGATCACCACGGTCGTGGTGTTGATCACCTCCTGCTTTGTCGGCCACGTCACCTTCTTGGTCTCGACGACAACCTCATGCAGGAAGACCTTCAGACGATTCCACCAGTCCATACGCCCGACTCCCGTCGATCAGCTTGGCAGGCCAGGAGGGACTCGAACCCCCAACAACCGGTTTTGGAGACCGGGACTCTACCAATTGAGCTACTGGCCTGTAGCCATTCTCGTTCTAGACCTCTTTGTGCAGCGTGTGCCGGCGACAGAATCGGCAGTACTTCTTCAGCTGCAGCTTGCTGGTCTGTTGCTTCTTGTTGCGAGAGCCAGAGTAGTTGCGTCGCTTGCACTCGGTGCACTGCAGGTGAACGGTGTCACGAGGCATGATCTACTCCAGGATGTCGGTGATGGAGCCCGCACCGACTGTACGGCCACCCTCGCGGA
>CAZKGM010000059.1:0-14242 GCA_964552395.1 uncultured Thermoanaerobaculia bacterium
CCACCGGCTCAGGCAGCGCCCGAGAATCTCCTCTGCCCGAGATGCATCGAGGCGGTACTTCTCCGGAATGAACCCGAGATCGGCGAGCACGATGCCATCACCGACGGTGGCGAACGGACAGGCGGCGAGAATCTCCGGCGACAGATGGATGAGGTGGCACGCGGCCCTCGTCAGGCGCGGCTTCAGGCCCTTCAGCTTCATGCCCTGGACGGTGTAGTTGGAGGCCACGAGCTGCAGGCGCCTCCGCACAGCATCTGTAAGCTCAAGGTTGCGCAACCAGTAGTAGGGTCCGACCAGCGTCGCGACTCCGGCCTCGGGGTCCGCACAGCCGGCGCGCAGCTGCCGCTCGATCACCTCGCCGATGCCTTTCTCGGTCTCGAGTGGAACCAGGCAAGAGGCCTCACCACCCGGCTGCTGCGTCTCCTCGAATGCAGACACCGCAGCCGGCAGGGTCAGCAGGCGACATCCCTCGCACCTGTCACAGAAGGGTCCGTCGGGAAAGGTCGGGTCAACCTCTCCCGCCTCCTTGACATAGACCAGCTGCAGGCAGCGGCGACCTTCCTTGGCGATGAGCTCCATTGCCGCACCGCGGCCGTGCGCCGCCGCCAGGTCTTCGAGCCGATCGATCTCCGCCTCGTTGATGAACGCCACCTCGGCCGCCTGGACGATGTGGTCCACGGCGACCACCTGCAGCCGGTGTTGCGCCGGATCGATGGGCGGGTGCTCCCCGTGCCACTCGTCGAAAGTGAGCACCTGGAGCTCGAGCTTCAGGGCGTCTGGAAACCGCTCCACCCCCTGATCACCGTACAAATTCTCCGTCGGGATGATCACCGTCATGCAACCGGACTCGGCGGCCGTCTCCAGCTTGACGTCGAGGCCACCGATCCTGGTGATCCGTCCGTGGGTGTCGATCTCGCCGGTCATGGCCACGTCCCGCCGGATTGCCCTCCCCGACAGTAGGGAGGCAAGCGCCAGGGCGATGGCGCCGCCGGCCGACGGCCCGTCCTTCCGTGTCGAGGCACCGAGAAAGTGCAGGTGGATCGGTTGGTCGAACTGCGCCGGGTCGACCCCGAGCTCGGTCGATGACTGCAGGATCGCGGTCAGGGCCACCGTTCGGCTTTCGTCCATGACCTTCTCGATGTTGCCGGTAGCGTGGATGACGCTGAGTGCTCCCCGGTGGTCGCCGGTCGAGGAACCGGGGATCCGGGTTGCCTGGATGGGAATGATCGAGCCGATACCCCGCTCGACATTGACACCCAGCGCCAGCATCTCACCGACGCGATCGTCCGTGGCGATGGACCGCACCGGCGTCGGCTCCTCCAGGCTGTGCTTGATCACGTCGTGGGTCAGGACCACCGGACCGCGGCCCGCCAGCACCTCCGTGCGGTGGAGGCGAAGGAACAGGGTTCTCAGCGTGCGCTCCAGCTGCCGCACGCCTGCTTCATGGGTATAGGTCGTGATGATGTGACGCAGCAGCTCGTCCCGCTGCTCAGGCGGGAAGTCGAGCTGGTCCTCGGCAACATCGTACCGTTCGCGGACGCGCGGGATCAGGTACTTCTCGGCGATCGCGAGCTTCTCCTCGACCGCGTACCGGTCCAGGTAGACGACCTCACACCGGTCCGCCACCGGCGCCGGCACCGTCTCCAGGGTGTTGGCGGTGAGGACAAAGTGGCAGTTGGAGAGATCAATGTCGACCGAGGTCGTGATGTACTTGTCGTGGAAGAGGTGGTTCTGCTCCGGATCCAGGATCTCGAGCAGGGTTGCAACCGCAAACGCCTCGGTCTTGTCGGCCTCGTCGAGGATGAACATCCCGTTCATGACCTGCATCCGGATCAGCCCCTGCAGGATCGCACCTGGCTTGGAGCCCTCGTAGGTGAAGCCGTGCCCCCTCAGGTCCGACTCGTCGCGCATCCCGCCCAGAGATACCTTGTGGTATGGAATACGCAAGTTACTGGCCGCGGAGATGGCGAGTGATGTCTTGCCGACTCCCGGTGGGCCCACGAACAGAAACGCACTGCCCGTCCGTTGCCAGCGAGAGGCTTCCTCCTCGCTGAACCTGCGGTAGCGCCAGATCAGGTTGGTGAAGAAGTCGGCCAGCAGCTCCTTTGGCCGCGCCAGGCCGTAGTGGCTGGCGTCGAGCCCGGAAACGAACTGCTCCGGCGAGACGTCGATCCGGGCCAGCCGGCCCCAGGGAATGGCGATCAGGGTCTCGATGAGCTCTGTGTACTTGGCGCTGCTGCCACCGTGCAGGGCGCCGCGGTTGCGGTCGATCAGGCCGAACACGGCAGCTGGGACCCTCGGGTCGGAACGCAGGCCCTCGATGCGGTCCTTCAACGAGGTGCCCGCGAGCGGCTCGCCCGCGAGACGGGGATGCACCGGCAACCCCTCCCCGCTTGGTCTTTCGGTCTCGAGCTGGGCCGCCGTCTTGGCCACTCTGTCCGCAATCGCATCGACCACGGCCTCGGAATCCTGTCCCTCGACCGGCGGCACCTCGAGCTCGGCCATCAATGCGGCGCGACCATACCGTTCGACAAGGCCGGCGATCGTCTCGCGGCCGACCTCGCGCCTGCGGCCGAGCAGGTAGGCGAGAAGCCTCACGGCGGCCTGCAGGCGGCGCCCGCGACGAGCCATCGAACCCTCGCCCTCGAGGGCCGTCCCCAGGCACCGACCCAGAACCTCGGCCAGAAACCGGTCTCCCATGACCGGCGCCGCCTGCCGGAGCAGGTCCGCAGGCAGCTGTGCCGCATCGTCGGCGACCGAGGAGACAACCTCCCCGAGCCCTGTCTCCAGGGGCTCCTCCCGCGCCGCCATCTCGAAGAGCCGCAGATAGGAGGTTCCGGAGATACCGCTCGTTTCGCCGGCCAGAGCCCGACAGAGGCTTCGGTAGTAGGTCGGATCGAGCTCCTTCCGGTCCATCGCGAACGCGACATCGGTGGCCAGTACCGCGCCCTCCTCCAGCTCGGGACGCAGCATGTGCTCGATCTCGTGTCGGAGGAGAAACTCGGCCAGTGCCACCGCCTCCCGCTGCTCCTCGCTGGCGTCCGCCAGCCGCGTCGACAGCTCGCTCGGCGCCATAAAGACCAGGTAGTCGAACACGCGCTCGTTGAGGTGCACGGTCCACCCATCCAGGCTCCCGGTCACGACACTGGCGAGACGGATCTCGGAGGCCGGATCCTCGAGCCTGGAGATCCCGTGCCGTTCCGCCACCCGCGCCATCCGCACGGCATCGGTCATCCGTCGTTTGAAGTACGGGAGCACCCGGCGCGCGATGATGACGTTCAGGAGCCCGGCCAGCACGTGAGCTTGTGCCTCGTCGGGCAGTGGCAGGCCCGCCAGCTTCCCACGGTCCAGGCTCAAAGGCAGCATGACGACCTCCCACCGACCACAACGGCACGGCCCCGGTTACGCAACCCGCGACTCCCGGATCTCACCGCCTCACCCTCGTCCCTCCATCATAGCCCGCGCTCGCCGGCGCGGGATATCGGCGAGCGAACGATAGCTTGGGAACCGCCCCGCTTTGGGCGCCGGCTTGAGTGTTGATGAGGCCTGATTGTGAACCGCGAAGCCGCCAAGTACGCCAAGCTTGACAAGAAGATGTCTTCCTATCTTTGCGTTCTTCACACCTTGGCGGCTTCATCGCTGCTCCACCAGGATTTTGGGTGCACGGAGACAACGTGTCTCAAGGGGATACGCAGGATGCGCTACCCTAGTCGCCAATGGCTGCCAAGACCGTCCTCCTCCTCATTCTCGCGGCCGCGGCCGTGGCCGCGGCCGTGCTGATCGGGCGCAGGCTCTGGTGGCAACGCCGAGCAGAGGCGTGGCAGCGTGCGGCCGGCCGGCTCGGACTGGCATGGAACCTGACGCCCACACTCACGCCCGAGGCCAACGCTCTCCACACCTTCAGTCGCGGCCACAATCACCGGATGCGGGCCGGAGTTGAAGGGACAGCTTGGGACGCCACTGTTCTGCTGGCGGACTACCAGTACACCGTCGGTTATGGCCGCAACCGCTCGGTCCACCGCCAGACGGTGTGTGTGCTGCGGGGCGAAGAGCTCAACCTGCCAAACTTCTTCATGCGCCCCGAGCGAGCCCTGATCGACCGCATCGGCGAGCTGTTCGGAGTCAAGGACTTCGACTTCGACGACGACCCCGCGTATTCGCGGGCGTTCGTACTGGCCGGAGACGACGAGGAGGCGGTACGTGCCACATTCAACCCCTCGGTGCGATCCCGGTTGATGCACCTCGGCGAGCCGCGCCTCCGCCTCGAGGGAAGCGGCCGGACGCTCGTCGTCCACCACGGCCACCTCGTCGATCCGGCCAACGCAGGCGAGCTCCAGCAGCAGGCGGTGGATGTCGCCGCCATGCTGCGAAACTGAGACGCCCAGTCCGTACCGATGGCTCCCGCGCGCGGTCAGCCCACCAGCTCGGCAAATGAAGGAGGGCCGGCCGGATCGCCGAGCTCGGTGAGGGCTTGGTCCTGGTACGCGTGGCACAGATCGAGTGAGAAGCGGTCCCAATCACGGCAGATCTGCAACGTCTCCGGGTCCGCAGACACCAGGCTGGGATGCCGCATCAGCCGGCCGAGCTCGACGGCCATCGGCTCTGCGGCAGCGCCCGCGCCGGCCAGCAGATCACGGCAGAATTCCTCGGGCGAGTACCACTCTCGCACCCGCGACAGATCGCGGTGGATCTGTGTCAGCAGGACGTTGCGCGGCCCCTCCCAGAGCTCCATGATGAAGGCGTCTCGCAGCAGGCGCGGCAGCGCGCTGAAGTCCTCCATGATGCCGTGACCCCCGAACAGCGAGATGGCGAGGCGGATCAGGCCGGGTGCATCGTAGGCGACGGTGATCTTCTGCAGGAGGATCAGCTCGCGCAAACGGAACCGGCGTTTGCGCTCGTCGATGTCCTGGATCTGCCCGAGCTCCCCGAGACCAGCGGGCAGCCGCTCCCCGAGAGCCAGCAGCTCACCGTACATCTTGAAGACGCCGGCCGCGGCCCGGCGGGCGCCGTGGTTCAGGTCGGCGAGCTGGTTTGCCGCCAGCGGGAACTGCGCCACAGGGGAGCCGAAGGCCCTGCGAAACTGCGCGTACCAGGTCGCTTCCCGGGCCGCGCGGAGCATGGCCGCCGCCATCCCGAAGGCAACGTGAAGGCGGGAAAGCGTGAGGGTTACCGCCACGATATTGGCCAGCCCCTTCTCCAACGGGCCCACCGGGTAGGCAACGGCGCCGTTGTAGGTCATCTCGGCGGTGGGCAGCTCCGCCGTGCCCAGCTTCTGCTTCAGGCGGTCGATCGTGTAGCCGTTGCGCGGACCGTGCCGCCCCTCCTGCGAAAGGTAGGAGGGCACGACGAACACGGCCACCCGGTCCGCTGACGCCGTTCCCGTCGGCTTCGCCGTCACCAGCGCCACGTCCGCCTGCGTCGCCGAGCAGAAGAACTTCTTGCCGTACAGGTGCCAGCTCCCCTGCTCGTGGACCGCCTCGACCAGGTTGGCGGCGACGTCGCTGCCCCCCTGGATCTCGGTGATGAACTGCGCGCCGCGCCCGTAGACTCTCTCGTCCCCCCGCACCACGCCGTCGCGCACGAAACCCAGCAGCGCCCGGGCCTCGGGACCCAGCGCGTGCTCGTCGGCGCTGCCCCGGCCGGGCTCGTACTTCTCCATCAGCGCGATCATGCCCTGCGTGCAGGCGACGGGACACATGACCCCGAACTCGCCGTTCTGGTACAGCAGGAACATCTTTGCGAAGCGGCTCCAGGGCGTGTTGCGAGCCGGATCGAACAGACCGAGGTCGAAAACCTCCCGCTCCAGCTGCTCGGTCTCCGCACACCGCTCGATGGCATCGACTCGATGGTTGAAGGCGTCGAAGTGCTTCACGTGGGTGACCTTGATGCGGTTTTCGAGCGAACCGGCCTCATCCGCTAGATCCCGGTGCGCGAAGGAGACGCGCGCGGAGAGCTCCCTCAAAGCCTCGTCGAGCGCGGGGGCTTCGTCCCCCGTATGGTGGCGGACAAGCGCCTGAAAGAGAGGATCGCCGCCGTAGTAGTCGAATCGACGCCGTGCTGCGACGTAGTCATCGAACGAGTACGGGTTGTTCCGATCTCCCCTGGTGTCCATCGGTCATGTCCTTTCTGCTTCGGCGCTATCGCACATTTCAGGAAGACCTCAACCGTCCGAAGGAGGCTCGACCTCGCGCCCACGGTCTCCCCAGGCCGCCAGGAAACGAGAAACGAACTCCAGCGGGTTGTGAGCCGGCCCCAGCTCGCGGGCCAACGCGCTGGCAATGGCGGTGACCGCCCACAGCCGTTCCGCGGCCGGTCCCCGCGCCCGCACCTGTGCCGGGTGGGCGCGGTTGAGGGCGAGGACGCCGCCCTCCATCCACGACATCTCCTCCCGCCGCCCGGGCTCCTCCACCCAGGCCAGGCGGAGGCCCGGCTTGCGGCGGCGCACCGTTCGCTCAGCGGCGCCGACCTCTCCTTCTCGTGACGGATCCGCCGTCGAGTCCGGGCCCTGAGCCGGCCGTGTCTCGGGCTCCTCGCCGGCGCCCGGCTCGAGCCCGGGGAGCAGGCCCTGCTCCGGCGCTACCGGGTCGTCCGCAGCGCCCTCCCCCTCTCCCGCGGCAACCAGAGCGGCCGCCTGCTCCCATTCCCGCCGTCTCTCGAGCAGCGGCTCGAGCTCGGGGAAGCCCTCGAGGATGCGATCGAGGACGCGTCCCACCTCACGCTCCACCGGACGAAGATCGCGGGGACGCGACTGTCGGCCCGGCAGCTCGCCGAGATCGCCGAGCAGGCCTGCAACCGTCTCCTGAACCTGCTTGCGCACCTTGTAGAACCTCTGCAGGCTGGCGGCATCACGTAGGAAGTCGGCCTTGTTGGTGGTCAGCAGAGCTACCAGGGACGGCACCTCGACGATTCCCGACACCAGCTCCGGGTGCTCCGGGGCGATCCCGAGCCACTCCCACCCCCGCTTGACAACCTTGCCCAGCACCGACACGCCGAGACCCCGCCGCTCCTCGGGAAGCTCGCCGTCGCCGACGGTCAGCTTGACCATCCCCAGGGCCTTGCCGCGACCCGGGCGCACCTCTCCCGCGAGCGACTCAACTCCCGCGGGCGCCCGGGGCGTCAAGGAGCTGCCGTCGATGGTGAAGCGGACCCCTCCGGGGTAGTAGAGAAAGAGATAGCGGCTGACGTCCGGATCGAGGAGGCTCTCGAAGTGGTCGCGCAGAATCCGCGCGACCTCCTCGGGGTCGAGGAGCGGGTCGTCCAACCGGTGCGGATAGAGCGCAACAGCCGTACCGGAGGCGCCGTCGAGGAGCCCTGGAGGCTCGATCTCGCGCCATGGCGCCACGCTCGTGGACTCGAGCCACCAGCGGGTAGCGCCGTGGAAGCCTCCGTGGTTGGTCTCGGTGACCACCTCACGGCACAGCAGCAGGGACAGCTTGGCGCCGACGCCGGCAAACCCGATGCCCTGTCCGCGTACCTTCGACGTCGAGGCGATATCGTGATATGTCTCGAAGCCCTTTCGCCCCATCCCCGATCCATCGTCGGCGAAGACCAGCCGCGGTGGATCGAAGGCGAGGTCGATACGGATCTTGCCGGCGCCAGAGTCGAGGGCGTTGGCCACCAGCTCGGTGACCACCGCCTCGTGCACGGGGAACGGATAGGCATCGCGGATGTCCTCGAGGAGGTGGCGGAGGTTGACGCGGGTCTGGCCCACGGAACGATGGTACAGGAGGCGCGAAGAATCACCCCCCACCCGCTGCGGAGGACCGAGACCCAGCTCGCTCATGAACCACGCCGGCCACTCATGAGCTACAACCGCCCTTCATCGTCCGGAACGGCGGTTCATGCCGGGATGTGGCTCGTGCGGCGTCGCATGGAGGCCGCTCCGATCGAATCCGGCCCCCACGATTACCTGCCGATGCCGTAGTCCTCGCCGTAGTTGCTGGAACCGCCCCACATCGTCCCGTGCTCGAGGTCGAAGAGGATGGCGTTGATCGGGCCCGAGGTTCGCTCGGCGTACACCATGCTGTACCCCATCTGGTGAAGCCTGCCCCGCACCCATGGCGGCACCTCGTCGTTGAGCAGCACCTTGCTCGGGATCGACTCATGCTCACCGAACGAGCTGTGCATCTGGTAGCTGTTGAAGTTGGCCGCCTCGGCCGCCTGCTGCACCGTCATTCCGAACTCGACGACGTCGAGGAAGAACTGCAGCAAGTTCTGGTCCTGCGTGTCGCCGCCCTGAACCGCGAACGCGAGGAACGGCTTGCCGCCCTTCAACGCCAGCGTCGGCGTCAGCGTCACGCGCGGGCGCTTGCCCGGCTCGACAACGTTGTACGGATTCTCGGCCGGGTCGAGGACGAACGACTGCATGCGCTCGCTCAGTCCGACGCCGGTATGGCCGGCGATCACCGCCGGGATCCACCCTCCGCTTGGCGTCACCGAGACGACCCAGCCGTCGGAGTCTGCGGCCTCGACCGACGTCGTCCCTGCCGTAAACGTCTCGCGGAAGCGCGCCAGGTCCGCGGCCCCGAGCGACGCCACGAGCTCCCGGTTCCGGCGGCTCGGCGGCTCGGCCGCCGCCGACTTCCAGCTAGCGAGCAGACCGCTGAACGGGTTGGCCCCACCCTGGAACGGGTACGGGTCGCCGGGAGTGATGTCCGGACTGGCGTGATCGGGGTCGATGAGCTTGGCCCGCTCTCTCGCGTAGGCCTTGGACAGCAGCCCCACAACCGGCTCCTCGGGCGGGAAGTACGGATCGCCGTAGTAGAAGTCCCGGTCGGCGAAGGCCAGGCTCATCGCCTGGTAAACGGTGTTGATGTAGCGCGCCGTGTCGTACCCCATCGACTTGAGGTCGAAACCCTCGAGGATGTTGAGTGCCTGCAGCATCGCGGGCCCCTGCGTCCACACGGTGAGCTTGTAGACGTCGATCCCGTGGTAGCTGGTTGTGACCGGCTCCTCGATCTTGACGTGCCAGTTGGCAAGGTCCTCAGTCGTGATCAGCCCGCCCTGCTCCTGCGTGCTCCTCGCGATCTCCTTCGCGATGTCGCCCTTGTAGAAGCGGTCGTAGGCAGCGTAGATCGCTTGCTTGCGGGATTTCCCCTGCGCGAGCGCCTCCTGCTCGGTGTCCACGAGCTTGCGCAGCGTGGCGGCGAGGTCGGGCTGGCGGAACATCTCGCCCGGCTCGGGCCCCTCGCGCCGGGAGCCCGCCACGTCCCCCACCGGGCGATCGTGCGCCGGCGTCGGTCCGCTGTCGCTCTTTCCGGCAGCCGCCGCAGCCTTGCCCGGAGACTCATGCTCCTTGCGGTGGACCAGGAACACGGCTCGCGAGTACGGCCACTCCTCGATCCACTTCTTCTGCCGCTCGATGGTGTTGGCGGCCTGGGCCTCGATCGGGTAGCCGTCGGCCATGTCGATCGCCGGCTGGAGCACCTCCTTGAGCGACAGCCTGCCGTACTCGGCCAGCATCACCAGGATGCCGCCGGGGGTGCCCGGCGTCACCGCCGCCAACGGGCCGTACTCGGGCGGGTACTTCATCTCCCTGCTCTTGAAGAGCTCGGGGGTCGCACCGGTCGGCGCAACGCCGAGCGCGTCGATGCCGATCACCTTGCCGGTCTTCGGGTTGTAGATCAGCGCCTGGGTCTCGCCGCCCCAGCCCAGCGTGTCCCACATCGTGCAGCCCGCCGCGATCATCGCCACCGCCGCGTCGACCGCGTTGCCACCCTTCTGGAAGATCATCGCCCCGGCCGTGGCCGACAGCGGCTTGCCCGTGATCGCCAGCCACCGCTTGGCGTGCAGGGCCGGCTTTTCGGTCCGCATCTGGGCAAACCCCGGCGCCGCCGCCAGGATCAGGAGCACGGTAAGAAGCCGTCTGTTCATGGGTGCCTCCGACTTCAGAGTCTACCCGAAGCGGGCTGCGAGGGCGGAGCCACGGCTCACGCCGAGCGCCCCGCACACCTGGAGGGCGTAGAATCCGTTCATGAGACACCTGAGGTTCTTGCTCTGTATCGCCGCCCTGCTCGCCGTCACCATGCCTGCCGGCGCCGGGGAGCCGCAGTACTTCACGCTGCACGATCTTGGGAACGGGGTCTACGCGGCCGTCGCCAAGCCGGGCAGCGGCGCCGGATCGAACTCCGGCTTCGTCATCGGCGACGACGGTGTGGCCGTGATCGACACTTTCCAGAAGCCGGCGGCGGCAGAGGAGCTGCTGGCGACAATTCACGGCCTGACCCAACAGCCGGTGCGCTTCGTGGTCAACACCCACTACCACATCGATCACGTGGCCGGGAACGGCGTCTACCACGACGCCGGCGCGGTCCTGGTGGCGCAGAAGAACGTCCGCGCCTGGGAGCGCAGCGAGAACCTCAAGTTCTGGGGCGACAGCATTCCCCCCAAGGCCAAGGCGATGGTCGAGTCGCTGGTGCTTCCGGATCTCCTCTACGACGGCAGCCTCGACCTGTACCTCGGCTCGCGCAAGCTCGAGGTGCGGTCGCTGCCCGGCCACACCGGCAGCGACTCGGTCGTGGTGGTCCCCGATGCCAACATCGTCTTCTGCGGCGACCTGTTCTGGAACCATACCCTGCCCAACACCATCGACGCCCGGGTCGGCAAGTGGGTGGTGAGCGACGACCGGTTGCTCACCCAGCATCCGCTCGCCACCTTCGTTCCCGGTCACGGCGAGGTCGGGAAGGCGGCGGACGTACGCGCTCTCCGAGACTACCTCGAGGCCCTGCGCGTCGACGTGGCTCGAGCCCGTGCCGCGGGCCAGGAGGGAGAGCAGCTGGTGACCGCGGTCGAGACCCAGCTCAAGCCCGCCTATGGCGACTGGGCCTGGTACTCACACTTCATCAAGAACAACATCACCCAGGAGGCGGCCGAGCTCGCCGGCACCAAGCGGTTCCCGGGAGAGCCCCAGGAGTAGGGTCGCGCGAGCATCACGGCCCGACCGGTGAGGGGTGAGGAAGCATCGGTACCGGGTCAGACGGTTCCGACGGTTTCACTCAAGGACATGCACCTGCTGTTCGAGGACGTCGGCTAGCTTGTCCCGTTCGCGCTCGAGGTCGTACTTGACCTGAAGGTCCATCCAGAAGCGATCGCTGAGCCCGAAGTAGCGGGACAGGCGAAGTGCGGTGTTGGCGGTGATGGCCCGCTTGCCATGCACGATTTCATTGATGCGACGGGGCGGCACGCTGATGTCCTTGGCCAGGCGGTACTGGCTGATACCCATGGGCTTGAGGAAGTCCTCCATGAGGATCTCGCCAGGGTGGATTGGTTCGAGCTTCTTACCCATGTGCCACCTCAATCGTGATAGTCCACGATCTCAACGTCGAGCGCATCGCCGTTGTGCCAACGGAAGCAGATGCGCCAACGCTCGTTGATCCGAATGCTGTACTGACCCTGCCTGTCACCCTTCAGCTTCTCGAGCCTGTTGCCAGGAGGGACCTTCAGGTCGTCAAGCCGATCCACAGCATCGAGTTGCCAGAGCCTACGAAGAGCCGTTCGGAGAATGTCGGCCGGGAGCTTCCTGATGTGCTCGCGCCCGAAGAGCCTTTCCGCCTCAGGATCCTTGAAGCTCCGGATCACGATGTGATAATAACGCGCCGCAACATTAACGTCAAACGTTACGCCACCCACAAAGCCTGCTGACTCTGGATCATGCGTCCGAAGCGCCGGATTGCGTTACAGCAGGGTGTTCTACGTCGTTCTGTCACTGGCCCCAAGTGCCACGGTAGCAGCGGGCTCCCCCACCCTGTCGAGCTCGGGCGACCTTCCCTCGAGTCTGAACCCAGCTCTCGGCCGGCTCGGGACGACCATGGCGGACTGGCGTGACTGGCACCGTTTCTGTGGCACCGTTTCGAGGAGCTTCCGAGGCATATGTCATCCATCGAGTGAGAGCTGTGATATGATCACTCGTATGATGAAAGATTATCCGAGAGGGCGAGCATGACCAAGCACAGGATCACCGTGACGCTGGACAACGACGTCGCGACGTACCTGGAGGACGTGCCCAACAGGAGCGCCGTGGTGTCGGAGGCCGTGCGCGAGTACCGCGCACGCCGGCTGGAGCAGGAGCTCGAGCGGGCCTACCGGGAGGACCACGAAGAGAGCGCCCGGGTGGCGTCGGAGTGGGAGCCCGCGGACGCGGAGGTCGACGAGTGATCGACGCTGTGCGGCGCGGCGACGTGATTCTCGTCCGCCTCGACCCGACCGAGGGAGGCGAGCTGCGCAAGACCCGCCCGGCCGTCATCCTGTCCAACGACGTCGCCTGCCGCTTCGACTCGGTCGTCCAGGTCGTTCCGGTGTCCGGCATACCGGACCGAGAGCTCCGCCCCTACGAGGCGCGGATCGATTCCGAGCACTCCGGCATGCGCAAGCCGTCCCGGGCGCTCGCGAACCAGATCCGCACCGTCGCTCGACACCGCCTGCTCGAGAAGCTCGGAGCCGTGACGGCCTCCGAGCTCGAGGCCGTCGAGCGGGCCGTCCTGATCCAGCTCGGGGTGCGGAAGGTGCCTTGAGGGGTGGTGGCGCGCGGCATCCCCACGGACCGCAACCGCGGCGTGCTCCACACAGCGTGTACCGCTCAAACCGGCAGACCTACCCGGTCAGCTACTCCGATGGTTCAAGAGAGCCACAGGGGAGCTCGACATGGTTATCGTATTACGATAACCTATGAATGTGATCGAGACCTTCGGCAACGCGCTCGCTGAAGACCTTTTTGACGACAGGACGACGAAGGCTACGAGGTCGTTTCCACCGGAGCTGCGGAGGCCCGCACGCCGCAAGCTGCTTTACCTCCACGACGCCGCGGGACTGAAGGATCTCGCGGTGCCACCCGGCAATCGTCTCGAACGGCTCAAGGGCAGGAACGAGGGCATGTACTCGATCAGGATCAATGACCAGTGGCTGGTGGTCTTCCGCTGGAGCGGCGGGAACGCCTTCGACGCTCAGGTGGTCGACTACCACTGATTGGAGGGTTCAAGTATGGCGAGGCAACCAAAGAACCCATTTCATCCTGGTGAGATCCTCCTGGGGGAGTTTCTTGCGCCGGCGGGCCTCACTCAGGCCGCGTTCGCTGACAAGCTTGGTTGGACGCGAGCCCGGCTCAACGAGCTGATCAAGGGAAAGCGGGGCATCACGGCGGCGGCGGCGCTCGATCTCGCAGAGGCTCTCGGTACGTCCCCCAAGCTGTGGATGAACCTGCAGGCCACCTTCGACCTCGACAGGGCAGCCAAAGCTCGCGAGGTCGCCTAATGCATACCACGACGTGCGGTCGCCACGCGACTGCACGGCCGCCGGAGCGCCAGAAAACCACTCGCCCCACCGCCCGGAAATCCCGGCCCCTGGACCTTCATGAGCTACAACGGCCGATTATGAGCTGCAGCCGGCGTTCATGAGTTGGAACGGCCGCTCATGGGAACGGTGGGCCGCCCGAGCCGCCTGACCTACCGCATGAGTTACTCCGGTTTCTCACCCTCGAGCCGTGTGACATTGGGATACGTGGCACCCGCGATGGTTCTTGTTACCGGTCGCGCTCCACGAACGCGACGAACAGCAGGGTCCCGACGGTCAAGGCGATGTCGGCGACATTGAAGATGCCCGTGTGAAGTGGACCCAGGCGAAGGACGCAGAAGTCGGTGACGAGCCCACCCCGGAACACCCTGTCGATCACGTTCCCGAGAGCTCCGGCGGCCATCAGGGCAAGTGCGACCGTGCCGACATGTACGGGAAGGTGCCGCCGGTGCCAGAGAACGAGAAACAGGGCAACGGTGAACAAAGCGCCAGCGAGGCCGAAGACAACGGCGCGGACGTGGGGCGGAAGTGAATGGCCGAGGCTGAGGAACGCACCAGGATTGAAGGCGAGTTGAAACTGAAGAAGGCCACCCAGGAGGGATGAGCCTTGCGGCTGCGCAACGCGAGCGATGTGCTTGGTGACCTGGTCACAGCCGACCGTGGTGAGCACGATGGCGGCGATGATAAGGACTCGGCGGATCATGCAGCGCCTCACCGACGCCTACAACGCCGCACCGCCACCGGCCTGACTATGAGCCATGCGTCCGAGCTGGCGGATTGCGATGCAGCAGGGTGTTCTGCGTCAATTGCCTGCTGACCTCCATATCCCATGGTAGCAGCGGGCTCCCCCGCCTTGCCTGGCGCAGGAGGCGCTCCCCTCGGGCCTGAACCCAACTCTCGGCAAGCTCGGGTCGGCAATGGCGGTGTGGCGTGACTCGGGGCCCTCCCAACTTCCCAA
>CAZKGM010000060.1:0-14014 GCA_964552395.1 uncultured Thermoanaerobaculia bacterium
GAGCGGCACATTCTCTGGGGCGAGCTGCGCCCATGCCCCGGTGAGCTATCTCTGTCGAAAGGAACAGCTGGAATCGGATATGCTGGAGTGCGAGAGGGAGACACGTTGAAGCGACGCGACGAGATCTTGCGGTTGCTGGCTCAGCATCGACCCAGGTATGTCGAGCTGGGGGTGCGTTCGCTGGCGGTGTTTGGCTCGGTCGCACGAGGTGAGGCAACGGGCTACAGTGACGTCGATATTCTCGTTGACTTCGGCGGACCGGCGAGGTTCTCCCAGTACATGGATCTGAAGTTCCTCCTGGAGGATCTCCTGGGGTGCAAGGTGGATCTGGTGACCGAGCGGGGGTTGCGGGACCGGGTTCGGCCATATGTTGAGCGGGACGCCGTACGTGTCGCGTGACCATCGCCTGTTCCTGGAGAACATGGCTACCGCGTGCGAGCGGATTATGCGCTACTGCGAGGAGTTGACCTTCGAACAGTTCAGGAGCGATGAGAAGACCTTTGACGCAGTCGTGCGGAACCTGGAGGTCATCGGCGAGGCAGCAAAACGTCTGCCCGTGGAGATTCGGAATCGCCACCCAGAGGTGGAGTGGCGCCGTATCGCAGGCTTGCGTGATGTGATCGCGCACGGTTACTTCGCTCTCGAGCCGGAGCTGCTATGGGACGTTGTTGTCACCAACGTGCCGCAGCTCCTCTAGCCCCTGTCTTGCTGGGCGGGTGGGCGGGACTTCCTCACCTTCTCACTTCCTCACTTGCTCACGTCCCAGCGGGACCATCCGTCACCCCTCCGCCAGCTCGTGCGCGAGCTGGTGGTACTTCTCGTGTACGCCCGCGCCGATCTCCTCGCGCTCGACGCGCTCGAACGCCTCGGCGAGCTCGGCCTGGTCCTGCTCCGTCAACGCCTGGTCGGCCATCGGGTAAAGGATCGTGTCCTCCTTCTGGATGTGAGCGCGCAGCAGCCCGGCGTAGCTCAGCAGCCCGTCGCGAACCCGCGTCAGCGCCGCCTCATCGCCCCCGGCGGCGGCCTCCAGCGCCTCGTCCACCACCCGCACGTAGCTCCGGCCCATCTCGTGCTCCTGGAGCATCACGCCGACAGGTCCCATCTGGGTGGGGAACCCTCTCTCGCCCATCTTGACGAACAGCATGTCCTCCTCCTTGGCGTGGTGGCATTTGTCCGCGAAGGTGCGGATGAAGTCGAGCATCTTGACGACGCGGTCGGCATCGACCTTGCCGGTGGAGGCGATCGAGTCAGCCTCCCGCTCGGCGGCGCCGAGGACCATCAGGATCACCTGGTGCTCGTGCTTGAGTATCTCCGTCGGTGTCATGTCGTCATCTCCCTTCAAGAGGTTCCGCCATCCCATCCGCGCCTCAGCGGACCGAGCCCCGTGACCGCCGCCTCCAGCTCGCGCAGGAAGTCCGCGAGCTCGCAGCGGTACTCCCTGGCCGCGTCCAGCAGCGTTTCGTGCACGGCCATGTCGCAGCCGACGCACGACATCCCGCGGCGGACGAACACCACCGCGGTCTTCGGGAAGCGCGTCAGCACCTGCTCGACGGTGAGGTCAGGACGGATCGGGGTGGCATGCATCATCACTCTCCACGCACTGTTGTAGTGGCGTCAGAAAGTGCTGTCCTTGCGCTCGCGCAAACTCGCCGTGACTGCCTGGCCCGGATGGCTCAGGAGCAACGGGCGAGAGCCCGGAGAGCAGCCAATCACAAAGGCACAAAGAGCACGAAGGAAGACACGAAGAAGAGCTCGTGGCCCGGCGGCCACGGGTGGCCCCGGGGACAGAAACAACGCCAAGGTGCCAAGGCACAGAGAGAGAGGAAGAACCTGAGAAGGAGGATCCGGTTTAGTCCGGCCGGGGAAGGTCCTCGGCTATGGTCACCAGGGCGTGCGGGTGGGTGATGATCACCCTCTCGCGACCGGTCTCGACGATCCCTTCGCGCTCCCACTCGGCGAGCAGCCGGCTGACCGTGAACAGCGTCGTCCCGGTCCTCGCGGCCAGGTCCTCTCGCGACAGCGGCAGGTCCAGCAACACCCCGCCCTCGACCAGCTTGCCGGTCTTGCGCGCGAGCCGCAATAGGGCGCGGGCCACGCGCCGGGCGACCTTCTCGGTGGACAGCTCGCGCAGGCGGGAGGTGACCTCCCGCATCCTTTCCGACAGCAGCCGCATGGCGTTGAGGGCCAGCGGCGGGTGCTTCTCGAACAGCTCCTCCATGCGGGTGCGGCCCCAGCGGATGATCCCGGTCTCCTCGACCGCCTCGGCCGTCACCGGGTAGCTGTTGCCGGGAAACAGCGCAACCACCGCGCACATCTCCCCCGGCCCCACGTAGCGCACGATCACTTCCTGGCCCTCGGCGCTGGTCTGGATCAGCTTGAGCCGGCCGGACAGCACAAGCAGGAACGTCTCTGCCGCATCGCCCTCGAGAAAGACGATGTCATGCCGGCCGATTTCCGCGCGCGAGCCGCGCGCGGCCACCTCGTCGAGCACATCCTCCGCCAGTGTCTCGAACAGCGGGCAGCCGGCCAGCAGAGACCGAGTCGTAGGATCCAACATCGGTGGCCATCATACGCCGGGGAGCCACTCGTCTGTGTCCTCCTGACCAACGTCGGCCCCGGTGTCATCCTGACGAGGGCAAGCAAGGAAGGACTTGGGTGGGGGACAGGAGACGACGCTGGTCGGTTGGGATCTCCTCTGGCGCGCACCTTCGTGAGTCTTCTCCGAGGCTTCGGCAGCGGTCCGAGTGCGCGGCGATCAGCGAGCTCATGGCGACCGCCGGGGCGCGCTCAAACCGTCTCTCTCAATCGTGGGGCCAATACTCTGGTCGCCAAGGGCCGAGGTTACTTGCCGCCTTCGGCGACGGTGACCCTTTGGAAAGCGAGATGGCCGTATAGCCAGCCTTCCCCCTCTCCGGCCCTGCGGGCCTGCGACCCCCCTGGCCACGGCCAGGAGCTCGCTTTCCTGCAGGGTTGTCCCCGCTTGACGTTTCTCGCGAGCGCGCACGTCTTGTGGACGGCCTTCAGAGAAACATCAAGGACGGTACTCCCGTTTGAACGCACCATTCTCTGGAGCGCGCTGCGCCCGCGTTCTCCGGGCGGGTGGGAATCTCCTTACTCCTTACTCCTTACTCTTCACTCCTCACAGTGTGGGTGGGCCAAAGGAACGAGAAACGCCACCCGTGTGGGTGGCGTAAGTGATTGAAAACCCTGGAGCCAACGCCCGGACTCGAACCGGGGACCTGCTGATTACGAATCAGCTGCTCTACCAACTGAGCTACGTTGGCGCGGGGCGCAATCTACCACCGGATCCCGTGCTTCGCAAGAGTCAGCCGGCGCTTTTCACCGGCCGCGCCCTGAGCGTGACGCGGATGATCTCGGCAGGAGCGAAGAGCCGCATCGGGGGGCCCCAGCGACCGGTGCCGCGGCTCACCACCTGCGTCATGTGCCCGACGTGGAAGACGCCGGCAAGGTGGGGGTAGGCCCGCTTGACGAGGTAGTGGAACGGCCAGATCTGTCCGCCGTGGGTGTGGCCGTCGAGCATCAGGTCGACGCCCGCGGCAGCGGCGGCGTTCTCGCGCTCCGGGGCGTGCTGGAGGAGGATGACGGCGGCATCCGCGGGAACGCCGGCCAGCGCCCGCTCGAGGTCGGCGCCCGGGTGGCCGGTCTGGCGGGCGCCGCGGTCGTCGGGAACGCCGGCGATGACCAGCCCGGGCTCGACCTCGGCCCAGGCGTTGTCGAGCACCCGGAAGCCGGCCTGCTCCATCAGCCGCACGCACCGCTCCACGCCGGCGTAATACTCGTGGTTGCCGGTGACGGCGAAGACGCCGTGGGGCGCCGACAGCCGCGCCAGCTCGGGCAGCAAGCGCTCGACCGAGTCGGCCTCGCTGTCGAAGAGATCCCCGGTGACGACGACGACGTCCGGGTGCAGCGCTTCCACCTGGCCGATCACGTGGGAGAGAAACCGCGGGCCGAGCAGCGACCCCAGGTGCAGATCGGTGAGCTGCACCACGGTGGTGCCGTCGAGGGCGGGCCGCAGGTTCGGGATGTCGGCCTCGACGTTGATGACTCGTGGCGCCCGCATGCCGCCAACCAGCGCCAGCGCGGCCCCAAGGAGGGCTACCGAAACGAGCGCGGTGCGGACGCCGATCGTCCATGCCTGGCCGGCAAATCCTCCGAGCGTCAGCACCTCGGCGACGAGCAGGGCCATGACGAGCATGAACAGCGTCCCCATCCAGGCGGCGCCAGACCACTCGAGGACCACCGCGAGGCGCAGCCACCCCCAGTGCCAGAGCAGCCGTCCCAGCGGGTAGGCAACGAACCCCACCGCCAGGACCGCGAGCACGACGCGGCGGGCCGTTGTCCCAGCGCCCAGCCAGGGCAGGCCGAGCAGGCGCCAGCCCACGTACAGGTGCTGCAGCAGCCAGATTCCGAGAACAACTGAAAGGAAAACGACGAAACGAGCGGTCGGCGACATGAGCGGATTGTACCCGGCGCCGTCTTGCGCCGCGCGGGGGTGTGGGCTAGCGTTGGTGACGTGAACGGGGACATTCCCCCTTTCGGTTCGCGCTCTGAGGTCCTGCGGGAGCTCGCGCGCACCCTGCAGCGTCGAGCCACCGTCGGCTCGCCCCTGCACACCTTCCTGCGCGAAGTCACCGAGCTGCTGTCGAGGGCCCTGGCCTGCGGCGGGGTCGAGCTCGCCGTGCGCAGCGGCAGCCGGTGGACCGCCTGCCGCCTCCCCGACTGGCGCTACGACGTGCTGCCTTCCCAGCGCGGCGATGAGCCGACGCTCCCCGGCGACGAGCTGGCGGGCCGCGGCTTCCTCATCGGCAGCGGCGCCTCCTCGGCACAGCTGCTCCAGCTTCCTCTCGTGGTCGGCAGCGACACGATCGGGCTCATCGGTTTCGTCGCCTGCAACAGCGACCTGCCTCGGGAGTCGTACGACTGGATCTCGGACCGTCTGGCCGGCGCCATCGCGACCCAGAGAGCGCAGGCCGCACTGCGCGAGCGGGTCAAGGAGCTGACCTGCCTGTACGAGCTCGGGCAGCTCACACAGCGGCCCGATCTGACGCTGCAGGAGGTCCTGGAAAGAGTGGCGGCGCTGTTGCCGCCGGCCTGGCAGTACCCGGAGATTACGGTCGGGCGGGTGGTTTTGGACAGTCAGGAGTGGTGGAGCCCGGAGCGTAGTCAAGCGAGGTCGTGGCAGCGGGCAGAGATCGTGGTTCGCGGCCAGCAGCGCGGCGTCGTCGAGGTCGGCTACGCCGACGCGGCTCCGGACCTCGACGAGGGGCCGTTCCTTGCCGAGGAGCGAAAGCTGATCGAGGCGATCGCTCTGCAGGTGGCCATCTTCACCGAGCAGCGCGAGGCCGAGCGGGAACGCTCGAAGCTGGCAGAGCAACTGCGCCACGCCGACCGCCTGGCCACGATCGGACAGCTGGCCGCAGGCGTGGCGCACGAGCTCAACGAGCCTCTCGGCAATATTCTCGGCTTGGCCGAGCTGGTTCTCGAAGTCAAGGAGACACCAGAGGCGGCCCGGGACGATCTGCAGAAGATCGTCGACGCCACGCTGTTCGCGCGGGAGATCATCAGGAAGCTGATGCTGTTCTCGCGCCAGACGCCGCCGCGGACCGGCCGTGTGTCGGTCAACTCGATCGTGCGGGACGGCCTGTTCTTTCTGCAGGCGCGGTGTGCTCGGGCCGGCATCACCGTCGAGCGCCGGCTCGACGAGGAGCTGCCCGAGATCGTCGCCGACGCCGGCCAGATTCACCAGGTCCTGGTCAACCTGGTCGTCAACGCGATCCAGGCCATGCCGGAAGGCGGCAGGCTGATCCTCGAGACCCGCACCGACAACGGGGACGTTCTGCTCGCCGTGGAAGACAACGGTGTCGGCATGACACGTGACGTGGTCGGTCGCATCTTCTACCCGTTCTTCACCACCAAGGAGATCGACCAGGGAACCGGACTCGGCCTGGCCGTCGTGCACGGAATCGTGACATCGCACAAGGGGACGATCGAGGTGCAGACGACGCCCGGCGAGGGGACGAGGTTCGAGGTCCGGCTCCCGATCGCCGGTCCCGATACGGCTACCCAAGGGGGTGATGATGGTTGAGGCCCTGAACGCCAGGGTTCTGGTCGTCGACGATGCCCCGACGACTCTCGAGGTTCTGCGGCGGGTTCTCGAGGGAAAGGGCTGCTCGGTCGCAACCGCGGCGAGCGTCGCACAGGCTCTGACGGAGCTCGAGGACGGGGTCTTCGACCTCGTGGTCACCGACCTCAAGATGCCGGGAGCCAGTGGCATGGAGCTGGTCCGCCACGTCCACGACAACCTGCGCGCAACGGCGGTCATGATGATCACCGGCTACGCGACCGTCGAGGGCGCCGTCGAGGCCGTCAAGCGGGGCGCCGTCGAGTACCTCTCCAAGCCCTTCACCAACGACGAGTTCGTCGACGCCGTGCTGCGCGCTCTCGAGACCGCACGAGCGCGGAGGGTTGTGGACCGGGAGGAGGAGACCGTCAGCTTTCAGGGCCTGATCGGCAGGAGCCCCGCGATGCGCCGGCTGTACCGGGATGTTCAGAAGGCGGCCCAAAGTGAGGCGACCGCGCTGGTGACGGGAGAGAGCGGAACCGGCAAGGAGCTGGTGGCTCGTGCAATCCACTACACCGGCGCACGGTCAAAGGCGCCATTCGTCCCCGTCAACTGCGGCGCCATTCCCGAGGGTCTCATGGAGAGCGAGCTCTTCGGGTACGTCAAGGGCGCGTTCACGGGCGCCTCCAACTCGCGGGCCGGCTTCTTCCAGACGGCAGACGGCGGCACCATCTTCCTCGACGAGATTGGAGAGATGAGCCCCGACATGCAGGTCCGGTTGCTGCGGGTGCTCCAGGACCGGACGGTCTACATGGTCGGCTCGAGCCGGCCGCGAGAGGTCAACGTCCGCATCGTCGCAGCCAGCAACAAGGACCTGCCGCAGCTGGTGAGCAAGGGGCGGTTCCGCGAGGATCTCTACTTCCGGCTCAATGTCCTGCACATCCACCTGCCGCCGCTGCGGGACCGGGGGGACGACCTTTTCCTCCTGATCGGCCACTTTGCGGAGAAGTTCTCGCGCGAGCTCGGCCGGTCCGCGCCGGAGATGTCCTCGGAGGTTCTCGAGTCGCTCAGTCACTACGGTTGGCCCGGAAACGTCCGCGAGGTGGAGAATGTCATCCAACGGCTGATCGTCATGAGCGACGGCGACCGCATCGACACCCCCGATCTGCCGTCCGTGATGCGGTTCCAGGCCAATGCGGGCGAGCGCGTCCTGCGTACCCTCGAGGAGGTCGAGCAGGAGCACATCCAGCGCGTCATGGCGGCGGTCGGCGGCAACAAGACACGCGCCGCAGAGGTGCTCGGCATCGACCGCAAGACCCTCCGCGGCAAGCTGCAGCAGCATGACGACGAGAAAACAGAATAACCACTGAGACACGGAGACCACAGAGACACACGGAGAAGAGGAGAACCTCAACCACGGATTTCACGGATTTCACGGATTCTCGGAAGATGGCGGTGTCAGTTCGTGCCGGCCCCGAGCTGGTCTGACCGGCTGACATGGGTTGGCTCCCCGGGGCGGCAAACAGCATGTCGGTCTCCTTCTCTTAATCAGTGTAATCCGTGTAATCCGTGGTTCTTTTCTTCCTCGGAATCGGTGGTCACCTCGCAGGCCGAGGCTGAGGGATCTCTCTGTGCTTCTCTGTGCGCTCTGTGCCTCTGTGGTTTCCTCTTCTTCAAGTGGGGCGTTTCTCCCCACCCGGGGCGACTCTCCCCGCGCCGAGGGCAGTTCCGAGCCGTCGCCGGCGCCCTGGCGCTCTGAGCAGTTCTCCTTATGTTTCAATATGTTCAGTGATCTGCGGAGATCCTGAAGCCGGCCAGCCGGCCCTGGTACGCACCTTGCGATAGCGTAGGGCGAGCGGACAACGAGAGCCGCCCAATTCTGGAGGCAAACCATGGCCGAGTCCATCAAGACCCTGATCGAGACCGAAACAAGAACCCATAAGGCCGAGTTGGCGAGGCCGCAAC
This sequence comes from uncultured Thermoanaerobaculia bacterium, assembly GCA_964552395.1. GTDB lineage: Bacteria > Acidobacteriota > Thermoanaerobaculia > Thermoanaerobaculales > Sulfomarinibacteraceae > JAJDNH01. The sequence goes on from CAZKGM010000060.1 coordinate 8,048, forward strand.
CGCGTCAGGCCGAGAGGCAGCACGAGGAGCTGGCAGGACTCTGTACCACCTGCGTCGAGGCGCCCCACTGCGAGTGGCTGCGCGACCGCGGCCCCGCGATGGTGACCTGCGAGGAGTTCCGGGCCGTCCGCGGACCGCGCCTGACGCTGGCCGCCGCCGCTGACTCGACCGCGTCGCCGCAGGTCGAGACCGCTCTTGGCCTCTGCGCCACCTGCGCGCGCGTTGAGAGCTGCGTGCTCCGACGTGCCGAGGGCGGTGTCTGGTTCTGCGAGGAGTACGAGTAACACCCGATCGATCCTTCACTTCGCGGCGCCCGGCGCTCACCGGGCGCCGCCTTTTTCTTGTTTGGCATCGCTCCACGCACCGTTGGCGTGGTCGACGGCGAGACGGTTCGGCAGCAGAGAACCACGGAGACGCGGGGGACACAGCGGAGCACAGAAGGAAACCACGGATTACACCGATTAGAGGGAGAAGCGGACAAAGACCTTCTCTTGTACCGAGCCAGCCGCCTCATGCCAGCCGCTCAGGCCCCCCGTGCCCTACAAGAGCCTCTACCGTCCTCTTCTTCAATCCGTGAAATCCGTGAAATCCGTGGTTAGGCTCTTCCTCTGTGGTCTGCTCCCTCGAGCCTCAGCGGCCGTAGACGCGGATCAGCTCCGCCAGGCGGTCGCGGATCGCCTCGCCGAGCATCCACGGCGCCAGCCGGAAGGTCCAGTTACCGACCCCGACGCCGGGCGTGTTCATCCGGCCCTCCGAGCCGACGCCGGCGAGGTCCTGGTGCGGCACCACGGCGAGGTCGCAGACGCTGGCAAGGGCGAGGCGGGCCAAGTCCCAGTTGATCTCGGCGCCGTCGGTGACCGCGTACCGGCGCAGGAGGTCCTTCTCCTCCTCCGACGCCTCGTCCCGGTACCAGCCAACCGTGGTGTTGTTGTCGTGGGTGCCGGTGTAGACCACGAGGTCCTGCGTCAACCGGTACGGGATGTAGGTGCTGCGCGGCTCGGGGGCAAAGGCGAACTGCAGGATCGCCATGCCGGACAGCCCGAGAGCGCGCCGCAGCTCGTGCACGTCCTCGGTGATGGTTCCGAGGTCCTCGGCGACGAACGGAAGGTCGCCCAGGGTCTGTCGGACGGCATCGAACAGCTCGCGGCCCGGGCCGGGCATCCAGACGCCTCGCGCGGCCGTCGTCTCGCCCGCCGGCACCTGCCAGTGGGCGGCGAAGCCGCGGAAGTGATCCAGGCGGACGGCATCGAGCAGGCCGAGCGCGTGCGCCAGACGGGCCTTCCACCAGGCAAAGCCGTCGGCGGAATGACGGTCCCAGTCGTAGAGCGGGTTGCCCCAGAGCTGACCGGTAGCGGAGAAGTAGTCGGGCGGGACCCCCGCCACCACCGTCGGCCGGCCCTTGGCATCGAGCAGGAAGAGCTCGCGGTGGGCCCAGACCTCGGCCGAGTCGCTCGCGACGAAGATCGGGACATCGCCGAGAAGGCTCACGCCGCGAGCCACGGCGGCCTCCTTGAGCACCCGCCACTGGCGAAAGAACAGGAACTGGCAGAAACGAGAGAAGCCGACCGCATCTCGGTGGGTCGCGGCCCAACGCACGACCGCATCGCCCCGCCGCAGCCGCAGGTTCACCGGCCACTCCTGCCACGGCGCGCCGCCGTGCGCGGCCTTGAGCGCTTCGAAGGTCGCGAAGTCGTCGAGCCAGGAGGCGTGGGCGGCAACGAACCGCTCGAGCTCGGCGGCAAGGGCGGACGGCGAATTGGAGCGGAACCGCTCCCAGGCAGCCCTCAGAAGCTCGCCCTTGGCCGCCGCGACCTCGCCGTAGGCGACTCGATCGTCGGACAGTCGGGGGTAGCGCTCGAGCTCTTCAGCTGTCACCAGACCGTCCTCGAGCAGGTGGTCGGGGCTGATCAGGAGCGTGTTGCCGGCGAAGGTCGAGAGGGCCGAGTACGGCGACTCCCCCGGGCCCGGCGGGTTGACGGGCAAGACCTGCCACCAGCGCACACCGGCAACCGCCAGCCAGTCCAGGTAGGCGATCGCCCCCGGACCGAGGTCCCCGATTCCGAACCGCGAAGGCAGGCTCGTGGGATGGAGCAGCACACCGGCCGAGCGTTCGAGCTTCATGTCAGTCGACATGGTACCGCCTCTCGCCCTGCATGGAGAGCTGCGCTACGATGCCCTCAACGGCCAGGGAGGCGGAGACGGCGTGATGACCGACACCTGCGGGTCCCGCGGCATCATCGACCCCGGCGAGCGCCGGGTGGCGCGGAGAGGATGAATGGACCTCCCGGTCGAGCACGTGCTGCGCCCGACCTCTCTCGATGAAGCGGTCGAGCTTCTCGGCAAGCACCCGCACGCGGTGCCGGTTGCCGGCGGGACGGATCTCGTCGTCCAGCTGCGCGACGGCAGGCGGGCCGCGACGGTTCTGCTCGACCTCTCCGCCGCCGGCCTCGCCTCCATCTCCGCCAGGAACGGCGGGGTGGAGATCGGGGCGGCGACGACGATGGATGCGATCGCGCGCAGCAGCGCCGTGCAGGAAGTGTCCCCCGCCCTTGTCGCTGCCGCCCGCCAGGTCGGCGCGTGGCCCATCCAGTGCCGCGCCACTCTCGGCGGCAACCTCGCCAACGCCTCGCCGGCCGCCGACACCGCGCCTCCCCTGCTCGTCGCCGAGGCGCTGGTCCACCTGGTGTCCGCCGCCGGAGAGCGCCGGCTGCCGGTGACCGAGCTGTTCCGCGGTCCCGGCGAGACGTGCCTGCGGCCAGGGGAGCTGATCCGCAGCGTCGAGGTTCCCGCGCGCGGTTCGAACGGGGCGGTGCGCGAGGGGTTCGTCAAGGTCGGTCCGCGCTGGGAGCAGATCATCTCGGTGGCGAGCCTCGCCCATCGCGTGGAGCTCGCCGCAGACGGCTCGATCCGCCAGGCGCGCCTGGCGGTCGGCTCGGTCGCGCCGACGCCTCTCCGGGCGCGCGCGGCCGAGCGATTCCTGGCCGGCAAGCGGCCGACCGCCGCGGTCCGCGAGGAGGGCGCCCGCCGCCTCCAGGCCGACATCTCGCCGATCGACGACGTGCGCGCCCCGGCCTGGTACCGACGGCTCGTGACCGCGGTGCTGCTCGACCGGGCTCTGACGGAGTTGATCGATGAGTAGCACCAGAGTGAGCTTCGTCCTCAACGGTGAGCAGCGAACGTTCGAGGTGCCGGCCGGGCGCCGCCTGCTCGATCTCCTGCGCGACGACGCCGGCCTCACCGGAACCAAGGAAGGGTGCGGCGCGGGCGAGTGCGGCGCCTGCACGGTGCTGCTGAACGACCTCCCGGTCCCGTCCTGCCTGGTGCTCGCCGCATCGTGCGAGGGCGGTGAGGTGGTCACGATCGAGGGCCTTGGAGGCGATCGTTCTCTGCACCCCCTGCAGCGGACCATGGTCGAGCACGGCGGCGTCCAGTGTGGCTTCTGCACGCCGGGCGTTGTCATCACGGGTGCCGCGCTGCTCGAGCACGGTGTCACCGATCCCCTTGAGCAGGGCCGGCGGCTCGCCGGCAACCTCTGCCGCTGCACCGGTTACACGAAGATCTTCGAGGCGTTGAAGGCCGCCCCTCGGGAGCCTGGCGATGGCTGATGCCCGCTCCCCTCTCGGCGGCAGCCACCCTCGACCCGACGCCCTGGCCAAGGTGACCGGCCAGACGCGCTACGTCGGCGACATCTCGCTGCCGGGGATGCTGCACGCGGCGATCGCCACGTCGGCGGTGCCCGCCGCCCGCGTGCGCGGCATCGATGTCACCGCCGCGCTCGCCGTTCCCGGAGTGGAAGCGGTTATGACGGAGAAAGACATCCCCGCCGAGAACCTCATCGGCGTCATCTTCCCCGACCAGCCGCTGCTGGTCGAGGACCGCGTGCGGATGGTGGGGGACCGCCTCGCGGTGGTCGCCGCGCGCTCTCCGGAGGCCGCGTGGCGGGCCGCCGGAGCCGTGGTCGCACGCCTGGAGCCCGTCTCAGGGGTTCACGACCCCATCGCTGCGCTCGGTCCCGACGCACCCCTCGTGCACACGTCAGGCAACCTGGTCCATACGTTCCGAGTGGAACGGGGCGACTTCGATCGAGCAGCCGCGCGCGCGGAGGTGGTTGTCGAGGCCGAGTACCGGATCGGGGGACAGGAGCACGCCTACCTCGAGCCGCAGGCGTGCCTGGCCGTCCCCGAGGCGAGGCGCATCACGATCCTCGCCTCGTGCCAGTGCCCGTTCTACATCCAGCAGGGTGTCGCGCGCGTTCTCGGCCTGCCGCTGAGCGCGGTGCGCGTGGAGCAGGCGCCGACCGGCGGCGCTTTCGGAGGCAAGGAGGATTACCCATCCGAGCCGGCCGCATGCGCCGCGCTGCTCGCCTGGCGTACGCGTCGCCCGGTACGCCTGCTCTACCCCCGCGAGCTCGACCTCCAGGTCACCAGCAAGCGTCACCGGATGGAGATCCGCCACCGCTGGGGCGCCGACGGAGCAGGCCGCCTGCGGTTCGCCGAGGTCGACGTGGTCGTCGACGCCGGAGCCTATGCCGGCCTGTCCACGGTCGTCGCCGAGCGGGCCAACGCCTCCGCGATCGGACCGTACGAGGTTCCGGCAGTGCGGGTCCGCACCCGTGTTGCCTACACCAACAACCTGTTCGGCGGCGCCTTCCGCGGCTTCGGCGCTCCCCAGGTGGCGTGGGCGCACGAGGCAACGATTGACAAGCTCGCGCGCGAGCTCGGCCTCGATCCCATCGAGCTCCGGCGTCGCAACGTGCTCGGCGAACGCCGCCGTATCACCTCCACCGGCCAGCGCTTGCCGGCGCCGGTGCTGGCGCGGGCCTGCCTCGAAAAGGCCGTCGAGGCCTCCGCCTCGGCGCGGCCGTCCAGACCGCTCCCGCCCGGCCGCTGGCGCCGCGGCACCGGCACCGCCCTCGTCCTCTACGGCTGCAACCTCCATCACGGCGGTCAGCACCTGGATCGCTCATCGGCGGTCGTGATCCTGCAGCCGGACGCGTCCGCCATCGTCCGCGTCGGCCTCACCGAGATGGGACAGGGCAACCTCGTAGCTGCTCAAACCGTGGCCGCCGAGGCGCTCGGGATCGAGCCTGCCAAGGTCGAGGTCTGGCAGCCCGACACGACCACGGTCGCCGACTCCGGCCCGACGGTCGCGTCCCGCGGCGCTCACGCCTCCGGGCTCGCGATCCTCGATGCCGTGCGTCGCCTCCGCCGGCGGCTCGATCCGGTCGCCGCCGAGATGCTCGGCTGTGAGCCGGCGCAGGTCGTGCTCGCGTCCGGCGCCGCCGGCGTGGCCGGCGAGCCCGCGCGCGCCGTGACGCTCGAGCGGGTAGCGGCCGAGATGGTGAGGCGTCGGATCGAGACCATCGCCACCGGCTGGTACCGGTCACGGCGACGGCGCTTCGACCCGGCCACCGGGCTCGGCTCACCCTACGAGTTCTACGCCATGGCCTGTCACGTCGCCCGGGTGGCCGTCGATCCCGACCTCGGCCTCGTTCGCGTCGAGCATGTCGCCGCGGCGCACGACGTCGGCCGCGTGCTGCACCGCGACGCCCTCCAGGGTCAGGTCCAGGGCGGCGTCGTCCAGGCGATGGGCTGGGCGCTCACCGAGGAGCTCAAGCTCTCCGGCGGGCGGCTGCTCAACCCCGGCTTCACGGACTACCTGATCCCGACCGCCGACGACACGCCGGAGATCAGCATCGCCCTCCTCGAGGACGCGCCGGGCAGCGGGCCGTTCGGCGCCAAGGGCATCGGCGAGCCGTCGTTCATCCCGACCGCGGCCGCCATCCGCAACGCCGTGTGCGATGCCATCGGGATCGAGATCGACCGCCTGCCGCTGACCCCGCCGGTGATCGTCGAAGCGCTCGCCGCCCGCCACCCCTTCGCGTTTCTTCTCAGCCAACCTGTGCCCCGACCTGCGGAAGACCTCGGAAGAAGATAACCACAGAGGCACGGAGGACACAGAGGGGCA
>CAZKGM010000061.1:0-13611 GCA_964552395.1 uncultured Thermoanaerobaculia bacterium
GGGCTAAACCAGCACCCCCTCCTGCGAGCCGATGCGGATCAGGTCGATGCGGGCAGGGCTGCTGTTGCCGAGGCCGTGGACGGTGTCGGCGAGCTCGATGTGGTGCGGAGGCGGGCTGATCGGCCGGTGCTCTCCGAAGTAGAGGTCCCGTTTGGCCTGGATGATGCGGGCACCGGTGGCGTCGACTGCGACCGGGTCGGTTCCAAGAATCAGGCCGCCGTAGCCCCAGACGTAACGGCTGGAGTAGCCGTGCGGCCCGACGCCGTGGAACTGGGGTGTCAGCATGACGAGGATGTTGAGCCGTGTCTTGGCCGCCAGCCCATGCCGCTTCCACAGGGCTCCCAGATCGGCACAGGCGTTCGGGTGGTAGGCGGACGGCCGGGGCACAAACATGATGTAGTTCTTGAGGCACGTGCCGAGGCCGGACCAGTGGTGGGCGCGCATGGGTCTCACATTGACGAGCGCGGTAGCGCGCTTGAAGACGCGGTTGCCGAGTACTCCGCGGTCGTCGATGGCCACATTCTCGGGCGCGACACCGGCGCCCAAGATTCGGCGGCGGATCGCCCCCTCGAGGGTGGGCGGTGTCCGCAGGTAGGCCCACACGTTGCTCTTAACGCCGACCACGTCATCGGGGCGGAAGAGCCGTCGCCAGGCGGCTGTGGCACTCTCGGCCCCGACCAGTGCGGTCACGCCACGGTCGAGCATCCGGACGAGGCGTTCGATGCTCAGCTCGCCGTCCCCGCCGACAACCTCAGGGTCGCGGACGAGCACGACGCGGCTGCGTCCGGGTCTCGCCGGGGTCTCTGCGCCACCGCGGCGGCCGAGCACCGCCGCCACCACTGCCGTGAGGCTCCCGCCGAGGAAGCCGCGGCGGGTCAGACCGGGCCCGCTGTCGCTCATGGGTCACCTCCAGCTGCGTCATCGAGCAGCGCTGCCGCCATCTCGGCTTGTGCCGATCCGAGAACCACCGCGAGCCTACGACCGGCCAGCCGGGCGCCGCCCCAGCTGCCGTCGCCGGACCGCCGCAGCCTGTTTCCGGCATCGTCCGGAAGGAGCTCGGCGTACACCCGCTGGAGAGCGTCGCGGGCACCGCCAGGGTCCGGGTAGTCGACCATCACCAGGTCCGCGCCCACGCCATCGCGCTCGTAGTGGGCGACGACGGCCGGGGTTCGGGAGCTCAGGGCGAACGGGTTGCCGCGGGCAGCGGGGAGGTGGGACTCCAGGATCAGGGGATGGTGAAGGTATACGATTCGTTGCCGGTCGAGGCCGGCGCCGGGTAGCGCTGCCAGGATTGCCGGCGGCTGCCCGGTCTCGTCGATTGCGGCAGCGACCGCGCGACCCATCTCGAGGACCGCGGCCAGGGCCGCAGGGCTCTCGCCCTCGGCGTAGACCGAGACGAAGAACGGGCCCTTCCAGAAGCTCAGCCATCCCGGGATGAGGCGGCCGCCCTGACCAACCGCCACCCGCTCTCCCTCCCCCTGGTGGCTGAGCACGCCAGAGGCGTCGGCCGGGGTCGCGAACCGAAACACGTCGAGCACCAGGTCTGGCTCGCCGGCCGGGCCCCGGTAGCGCCGCGCCAGGCACCAGCGCAGATCGTAGGCAAGGTAGACCTCGGCGTGGCCGTCGATGTAGCTATAGATGGAGGTGCGACCGTAGCGGTCAGTGCCCTCGACCGCCCAGTCGCCGACCTCACCTGGGAGGTGCCTCTCGAGGCGTCGGGCATCATCGGGCGCCGGCCGCAGCACCACCCAGATCAGCACCGCCGCCGCCACGGCGGCGACGCCGACGAAGGGGACCCAGGGCGGGACACCGTGCGTCATGCTCCCTCTGCCAGTGGACTTTGCACCAGTGTACCGCAGCTACCGCCGCCAACGCGCGGCTCCGGTGATGGCGCCGGGTCAGCCCGTGAACGACTGCAGCCCGGCCAGCGCCTCGTCGACATCGGCCGCGGTGTGCGCGGCATTGATCTGGAAGCGGATCGTCTCGTCGCCGCGCGGGACGACCGGAAAAGCAAGGCCAACCACGAGTACGCCGGCATCGTAGAAATGCCGCACCAGCGCCCGTGTGCGCCCGGTATCGCGGACCAGCAGCGGCACCACCGGATGCGGTCCGGCGATCGACTCCCAGCCGAGGCGATCGATACCATTGCGGAACTGGCGGATGCGCGCGTGCAAATGCGACAGGCGCTCCCTGCCTTCGGCGCTGTCGGCAATGTCGAGCGCGGCGGACGCGCCCGCGCAGTCGGCGACGCTCAGCGGGTTGGTGTAGATGTAGGTGTCCGCCTTCTGCCGCACCGCCTCGATGACCTCTGGGCTAGACGCGATGAAGCCGCCGTTGACCCCAAAGGCCTTGCCGAACGTTCCCACCACCATGTCCGCCCTGGCTCCGCAGTGCTCCTCGGTGCCGCGTCCGGTGGCGCCGTAGGCGCCGATCCCGTGGCTGTCGTCGACCACCGTCACCAGACCATGCTCGAAGCGGCCACGGTGCGGCTCACAGCAGCGCACGATCTGATCGATCGGCGCGTTGTCCCCGCGCATCGAGAAGATGCCATCGAAGATCACCACCACGCGCTTGATACCGGCCGGTACCTCGTCGAGACAACGCGCCAGCTCGTCCATGTCGTTGTGGGTGTAGATCGCCTTGTTGGCGCGCGGCACGCCGGCGATGCGCATCGCACGGATGATGCTGTTGTGGTTGAGCGCGTCGCCTATCCAGTAGGTGCTCTCGGTCCCGAGGGTCATCGCGAGCCCGAGGTTGGCGGTATAAGCGGAGTTGAAAATCTTCGCCGCCGGACGGCCCATGAAGCGAGCGACTCGAGCCTCGAGCTCGTCGTGATGCGCGAAGGTGCCGTCGATGAAACGCACGGCCCCCGGCCCGACCCCGAACTCATGTGCGGCCCGGTCCGCCGCCTCCATCACGGCCGGGTGGTGCGACAGCGACAGGTAGCTGTTCGAGTTCATGCGGATGAAGAGGCGCTCGCCGCCACGGAGGCGGTAGCGAGGGCCACGGTCTCCGTCGGGTGGCACATAGCCCACGATCACCCGCTCGGGCGCCTTGGCCCGGCCTTCCTGCTCGAGGGCCTTGATCTCGTCGACCAGCGCGGCGTTGAGCTTCTCCAGGGTCACGGTACACCTCCCAACTCACGGTCGGCCCGAGCGTACCACTGCGGCCGCGGTCAGGCGACAGCGCGCCGATTCGCCACACGCAGCTACCGCCTGGTGGCGAAGAATGCGGACTAGGAATTCCGGCGCAGGATGAGGATCGTGCGATCGTCCGCGAATGCTACGCCGCCCGCGAACTGCTGAAGATCCTCTTCAATCGCCGCGGCGAGGGTCTCCGGCGGGTCGTTGCGGTGAGCCAGGCAGAGCACGTCCAAGCGGTCGTTCCCGTACTCTTCCTCGTCCGGGTTCTCCGCCTCGGTGATGCCGTCCGTGTACAGCACCAGCGTTTCCCCAGGGTCCATCTGGGACGCGGCAGGCAGGTAAGTTGCGCCCGGCAGGACACCGATCGGCAGGCCGGTGGACTCCAGGTGCTCCACGGTGCCCTTGTTGCGGAGCAGCAGACACGGGGTGTGTCCGGCGCTGGCGTATTGGAGGTGCCCGCTGGACGGCTCCAGCGCGACCAGAACGGCGGTCGCGTACTTCTCTGGCGGCGTACGGGCGAACAGCAGGCGCGAGACGGTGGCAAAGACCTCCTCGGGCGGCCAGCCGTTCTCGATCGGAGCCGCCGACAGGGCCTCCAACGCGCCCGTCAGGAGCGAGGCCCCGATACCCTTTCCCGACACGTCCGCCACCATCATGACAATCTCGCGGCCTTCCTTGCGGCGCACGATCTCGTAGAAGTCGCCGGAGACACCGCGTGAGGGGACGTTGCCACCGTGGACGGCATACCCCTCGATCGCCGGCAGCTCGTCCGGCAGCAGCGCGACCTGGATCCGGCGAGCCAGCCGGATGTCCCGCTCGAGCCGCCGCCGCTCTGCTTCCGCCTCCGCCAGCCTCAGGTTGCGCAGGCGCATCGCTGCGATCGAGGCCAGCGAGGTCAGAAGCTTCATGTCGTCCTCTGTGAAGGTGCGAACCGTGGCCTTGGAGCAGAGAACGATGAGGCCCATTGCCCCGTCCGGGCCCAGCAGCGGCGCCGCGATGAGACCTCGCACGCCGGCATCGAGCAGACTCGCGGCCTCCTTGAAACGGGCATCGAGAAGAGTGTCGAAAACGAGAGCAGTCTGGGACTTGTCGACGACTTCGCTGATCAGGTGGCGGGAGCAGAGGGTGGAGGCATCCGCTCCGTCGACGGAGCGACTCGCCGAGCAGCTGAAGCTCCCGTCCTCCTCCTTGAGGAACACCGCCCCCTGCTGCGGCTGAAGGTGGGCGAAGACTCGTTCGAGGATGAGGTCGAGAAGCTCGTTGAGGGACATCGGCCCGCTCAGTGCATGATGAACCTCGTTGAGAATCCCGAGGCGGTCGGCGATCCGGCGGAGGCGCTCGGCATCGGCCTCCCCCTCGGCCGAGGTCGGCTGCTCCAAGAGCAGCTCCACGGCGGAGCGGTACACCGTCTGACCTGTCGGCAGGGCGGGCCCTGGAACTGACTGACGGTCGCCGACGGCCATCACGCTGATGGTGGTACCACCCAGCTCGACGACATCGCCGGGTTCGATCTCGAGCGGGTGGTCGACCGCGACGCCGTTCACGAGGGTCCCGTTGCGCGACCCGAGGTCCTCCACCAGCCAGCTGCCATCCTTGCAAGACAGCTGGGCGTGTCGCCGCGACATCGAGCGGTCCGGGATCGCCAGAGCGACCGAGGAGGACCTTCCGATGACGACCGTGCCTCCATCGAGCTCCCGCTCGAACGCGGAGACCCCGGGCGTCGTGATCAGCAGTCGAATCCTCTGTCCGCCATCACCTGCCGCTGTTTCCATATCGTGCTCCGCCGTCAACATGAATAAGTATGACACGGGATCTCGTCGGGTGTACCGCGTCCCGCAGGTTGCAGCAGACCACTACATACCGAGCCGGCGGATCATCTCGTTGAGGGTCGTCGGGCTCAGCTGCAGGAGCTTAGCGGCCTGGCGCTGAACGCCTTCGCAACGGTCCAGTGCCTCCTGGATGAGGGTCCTCTGGAACTCGGAGACGGCCTCACGGAAGCTCAGGCCGTCGGCCGGAAGGCCGCGCGCACCGCCGCCCCCTCCGGCCGCGTCTCGCACGCCGGCCGGCAGGAGCTCGTGACTGATGACCACGCTGCGGCAAAGGACGACGGCCCGCTCGATTGCATTCTGCAGCTCACGCACGTTCCCCGGCCAGGCGTAGGCCGTCAGGGCGTCCATTGCCTGCGGCGTGAAGCCCTCCACCCGCCGACCGTTCTCCGCCGCATAGATGCGGAGAAAGTGGTGCGCCAGCATCGGGATGTCCTCCGGCCGTTCCTGCAGCGAGGGAAGCTCGATGGAGATGACGTTGAGGCGGTAGTAAAGGTCCTCACGGAACCGCCCCTCCTGCACCAGCTGCCAGAGATTGACGTTCGTGGCCGCAATGAGCCGCACGTCGACCGTGATCGCCTCGACGCTCCCTACCCGCCTGAACTCGCGCTCCTGGATGACACGGAGCAGCTTGGCCTGGGTATCGGGCGCAATCGTTCCGACCTCGTCCAAGAACAGCGTACCGCCGTGTGCGAATTCGAACAGCCCTTTGCGGCTGGCCACGGCGCCGGTGAAGGCACCCTTGACGTGACCGAAGAGCGTCGACTCGAGCAGCTCCGACGGGATGGCGCTCGTATGCACGGGTACGAAGGGGCCTGCGCTTCGAGGGCTGAGCCGATGGATGGCACGCGCCACCAGCTCCTTGCCGGTGCCGGACTCTCCTACGACCAGGATGTTCGACCTTGCCGGTGCCGCACGATGCACCAGCTCGAAGACCTCCCGCATCGGTCGGCTGGTGCCGACCATCTCCTCCACCCCCTGCAAGCGGTTCCTGAGCTGGATGTTCTCGAACTGCAACCGGCGTTGCTCAACGGCCCGGCGCACCAGGTGCAGCACCTCTTCGTTCTTGAATGGCTTTGGTACGTAGTGGAACGCTCCACCCCGCATGGCTTCGATCGCCGACTCGATCGAAGAGTAGGCAGTAATCACGACCACCGGCAGATGGGGGTCCTTCTGGCGGATGCTCGGCAGGACCTCGAGGCCCGAGCGGTCCGGGAGCATCAGGTCGAGGAGGACGACGTCGACCTCCTCTTCGTCGAGGAGTCGTAGGCCTTCGGCGGCCGTCGTCGCCTGCAGTGGCGTGAAGCCGTTGGCAGCGAGAAGAGTGTTGAGAACGTCCTGGAGAACCGGCTCGTCGTCAATGATCAGGACGGTGCCGTTCCGCTGTAGAGCGGCAACCTCATCCTCGCCCTGGTGCCGCCCAGCGGGGACTCCTCCAGTCGTACCTCACCTCCCTGTTCGGCGATGATATCACGCGTGATAGCGAGGCCCAGGCCGGTTCCACCACGCTGCGATCGAGTGGTAAAGAAGGCTTCGAACACCTTCTCTCGCAGCTGGGCCGGCACTCCTGGACCACGGTCGTCGACGGCAACCTCTCCCCAACCGTCGACCGCTCTCACCGCCACCTCGACGGCCGCTCCCGGCGGCGACGCTTCGAGCGCGTTCCGCACCAGGTTGCTCATCGCCAGCTCGACGGCGCCTACCGCCGCCGTGACCAGAACCTCTCCACCGTCGACTGTGCACCGGACGCGACCCCTCAGCCCGAGCGACCGCTCGGCGTCCGCAGCGGCCTGCCGGCATGTCTCTCCCAAGGTCACAGTGGTCCGTGCGGCCGGTCCACCTCGCATGGCTTCGTGGAGGTTGGCCACGATTCGGGAAACGCGGAAGCTCTGCTCGATCAGCTTGGCCACGAGTTCGGCTCGAGGATCCTCATCCGCTGTCATCTCCCCGAGCATCTGGGCGAACGAGGCAATACCCGTCAGCGGCGTGTTGACCTCATGAGCGAGACCCGAGGCAAGACGTCCGAGAGAGGCCAGTCTTTCCTGCTCACGCAGCTTGCGCTCCAGCGCGCGAACCTCAGTCACGTCCTGGAGAACGACAACGCGGCCGTTGAAGCGGCCCGTCTCCAGCTCCAAGACCGACACCGCCATCACCACCCAGCGGCCTTCAACGAGGACGGTCTTGGTCTCGGCATTGAGTGCATGGAGCGGCAGCTCGGCTCCCCATACACGCGGCAGCTCGACCAGGTCGCGAAGGTCCCTCCCGACCAGCTCCGATTCGCGAGTCTCGAAGATCGCCGCGGCACGGACGTTACTCGACAGAACCCGGCCGGTGGCGTCACAGACCAGGATCCCTGCCGCCGACGACTCGATGATCCGCCGCGTGTTGGCATGCAGGATCCGGTACTCCTCCGCCCGGTGTCGGAGGTCGTCGAGGAGCCGGGCGCTCTCGAGGCCGAGGGCGGCCTGATCGGCAAGAGTGCCGACCAGCTCGCGGCCCTCTCGTCCAAGAGGGAAGATGCCACGGCGGAGACCGATGTAGAGGAGGCCGTGTACGATTCCACCTCGCTCGAGCGGATAGCGTAGCGTGTAGCCCGCTCCGAACAAGGCGAGCTCCAGCTCGTGTGGGAAGCCGGACCCTGTGACGGCGGCCGAGAGGGTATCCGGCAGCCCCTTCCCATCCCCTGTAACGCAACGAAAAGGCCCCTTGAGCGACCGCAAGTAGGTTGCCACCAGCTCCAGCTCCAGGCCATCGTGGAGGACCTGGGACAGCCGCTCCAGAAGCTCGCGCGGATCGGTAGTGCGGGCGAGCTCGCGGGTCAGATTGGTCACCTGCCAGCGGGGTGACGGCCGCCCGTGGTACATCCAGCGGTCGAGGAACCTCTCGACCTGGCGCCGCACCGGCTGCAGCAGCACGACCAGAGCGACTCCGGTCGCGAAGGCGAGCAGGTTGCGCAGGGGTGCCGGAGGCAACGGTGAGCTGAGAAAGACCCTGTTGAGCACCGAGAAGATGAGGCCGCCTATCGAGACCACCAGCGTTGCCGAGACGCTGTCCCGTGTGATCGGTTCCAGGTCCCAGAGACGGTACTCACGGAGGGCCGCCAAAAAGCCGATCGGGACCGCGGCCACCGGCAGAACGGCCATCCACGTAAACGGTTCGAAGACGATGCCGAGAGACCGTGGCAGCAGTACGAGGACGGCGTAGGGGAACAGGCCAACGAACATCCCGAGCGCGGCCCATTCGATCTGGCGGCGGATGCGGGCAACGCGCTGTGCACGGCGCCATCGCGCCAGCTGCACCACCGCGCTCGCGATCAGCGCCGCCACGAAAGCGGCGCGCAGCACGACCTCCCCGAGCGGCCAAAGCGTCGCGCCTATCGGTGTAACCACAGTGGCCGCGGAAATGGCCATAGCCGCTGCCGTCGCCACATCCCACAGCGGAGTGATCCGGTGCCGCTCCGGAAACACCGTGAAGAACCTGACCAGCAGGAACGAGATGGCCGCTCCCGAGGCGCGGTGAAGAATGCTCAGGAGGACTCCGGTGGCGGCCGTACGATGGGGCACGGTGGCCAGGACCAACGCGGCCATCGCCAGCAACAGAAAGGTGGTCGCCTCACGCCGTCGTGTTGTGAGAACCGCAATCAGCGCGCAAACGAGACCCACGATCGCCACCGCGGAGCGGACGAGGAACAGCGGATCGAAGCGTGGCCGCGGACCTGTGAACTCGAGCGTGACCTGCTCCCCTGTGCTCTGTCTCACCTCCAGCTCGTGGGTCCCCCCACCGGTGAGAACGAAGACGGGATCGCTGTAGGACTCCGGGGGCCGACCGTCCACGGCCACGATCAGATCGCCATCCTGCAGCCCGGCGCGGGCAGCTGTCGACCCAGGCGGAACCTGCTCGACGTGCAAGCCCTCCTCCATCCAGCTCACCGCGAAGTCGAGAACGAAGAAGGAGCGGACGGTTCGGAAGATCGACAGTGCAGCCACCGTCAGCACCAGCGCCGACGCAACGACCAGAACCGCGCGGAGAAACTTCGCGACCGGCTGAGGGGATGAGCCCGATTCCCGGCCCTGGCCCGAGCCATTGCGCTCCGTCGCCCAGGGGGTCGGAGGGATTCGGTCGCTTGGGCCCACCGGCGGCCACCTCCTTTGCAGCTATCGTAGCTGGGAAAGCATTATCCCACCTGGCGGTTCTACCGGAAACCCTGGAGGACTGGCTGGATACCGTAGTGTCGTCCGTTGCGAGCGCCATGCCCGCATCGGTTACAATACGCGCGGCCTCGTACTGCCTGCCCGACCGAGCGCGTCCCCGGGGCGGCGGGCGAGAGAAAGCGACGTGGAGAAAGAGAATGCAGATCATAGCCACCCAGCTCCGTTCCGGACAGATCATCGTGCACAACAGTGAGCTTTACCGCGTCCTCAGCACGACCCACGTCACGCCCGGAAAGGGAAACGCGCTGGTGCAAAGCAGGCTGAGGAGCCTGCGTTCAGGGCTCCAGACCGAGCACCGTTTCCGCCCCTCCGACAAGGTCGAGGTCGCCCATATCGACACCCAGGAGATGCAGTACCTCTACTCGGACGGCACCCATCAGGTTTTCATGAACCTGGAAAGCTTCGAGCAGATCATGCTCCCCAACGAGGCTCTCGAGGATACGGTGGGATACCTGCTCCCTGAGACGGTGGTACAGGTCGACGTGTACAACGGCGATCCCGTAGCCGTCGAGCTTCCGAACACCGTAGTGCTCGAGGTCGTCGAAACCGAGCCGCGGATGAAAGGGGCAACGGCCGCCGGCAACTCGAAGCCTGCCAAACTCGAGACCGGGATCACGGTCAGCGTTCCGGCCTACATCGAAACCGGAACCAAGATCGTCGTCGATACGCGTACCGGCGACTACGTCTCGCGCGCCGACACCTAGAGATCCGGCCGGAAGCCCCGATTCGGCTGCGACCCACGATAGTCGAGGTTCGGCTGGGCCTCTCGAAGAACCTGGAGAGGAGTCTGGCAACTGAGTCAGAGCGGTTGATGGGGCGAGAGGGGCTTTTCCCTTCCGGCCGCTTGACCCTGCAGGGCCGGCGGCCTAAGCTGTCACTAACGGAGCGGTAAAGGGAAGCCGGTGTAAGTCCGGCGCGGCCCCCGCCACTGTAACCGGGGACGGACCGTTCATGGGGAAACCCGGCCACTGGTCGGCACGATCCGCGAGGGTTGACCGGCTGGGAAGGCGAACGATCCGGTCGATCCGGAAGCCAGGAGACCTGCTGTTCCATGAGAAACGGGAGGTTTCACATGATCCGTTCGAGGTTTCTTGGCGCCCTTCTCCTCTGCACCCTGTTCCCGCTCCGCCCTGGGATTGCCGACGACGGCCAACGCACCACATTCCACGACGAGGTGACCGTCACCGCCACCGGCCGTAAGACCAGGGTCAGCGAGGTGCCGGCGTCTGTCACGGTGATCCAACGGCGCCAGATTGACGACGCCCAGGCGGATACCGTGGCCGACCTGCTTCGCAGCACTCCCGGTCTGACCGTGCTGCGGTCCGGTGGACCAGGAACGGTAACCTCCGTGTTCACCCGCGGCACGGAGTCCGACCACACGTTGGTACTCTTCGACGGCGTGCGCCTCAACTCGCCATACTTCGGCGGCTACGACTGGAGCCAGCTGCCAACGGCAGGTATTCAGAGGATCGAGGTCGTGCGCGGTCCGTTCTCCAGCCTCTACGGCGCCGATGCTGTCGGCGGGGTGGTCAACCTCATCCCCGAGCGCGGCACGGGCAAGCCGAGCGGGACCCTCTACGCCGAGGGCGGGGGCAACTCCTGGATGCGGCTCGAGGGCCAGGCTGCGTATGCTGGCGCGGCCTTCGATCTGTTTGCGTCGGGGTTCGCTCGGCAGGGCAAAGGGGCGCTCGCGAACAGCGGCTACAGCCTCAGGCAAGGCCTCCTTGACCTCGGCTGGAGCCCCCGGGCCGGCCGCCGCCTGGCCCTGGTGGTCCAGAGCCTCGCGAGCACCACGGAGATCCCGTTCACCGGAGCCACTACCACTCCCCACCGACACCAGTGGGCCGATCAAACAGTCATTGCGGCGCCTCTGAGCTGGTCGATAACGCCGGCCTGGGACATCGAGGCGACGATCGCCGACGTCGGCCGCACCTTCGACTTTCGCGACCAGGACGACCCGGGCGGCTTCACCCGCTCCGACACCTCGGCCGACACCGCGCAGGGTCGCCTCGTCAGCAACCACCGCATCGGCACTCACGCCGTGAGCTGGGGCGGCGAGTGGCGTCGCGACACGGTCGACGACGCCTCCAGCTTCGGCACCAACCTCCGGCACCGGCGTGTCGGCACGACCGGTCTGTTCGTCCAGGACGTGTGGCGCCCACGCTCGAGGGTTCGCCTGGTTGCCGGCATGCGGTGGGACCACACCGCCGCCTGGGGCTCACAGGTGTCGCCTCGGATCGCTGTCGGGTGGACACCTGTTGCTGGATGGGAGCTGCACTCGAGCTATGGCAAGGCGTTTCGCCAGCCGTCGATCGGCGAGCTCTACTTTCCGTTCTCCGGCAATTCTCACCTGCGCGCCGAGGTCTCGCGGTCGTGGGAAGTGGGCGTCATGCGCAACGGCCGTGACGGCCGGCTGCGTCTCGAGCTCAACGCGTTCTCCACCCGTCTCGAGAACCTCATCGACTTCGACTACGCGACCTACTCGTTCGCGAACGTCGACTCGGCCAGGATCCGCGGCGCCGAGCTCGCCGTCAGCGTGGCGGTGACTCGGGGACTGGTCTGGCGCACCGCGCTCACCTACCTGCATACCGAGGACGGCGCCGGCAGCCGACTGCTCCGCCGGCCGACGTGGAGTGGATCGACCGCTCTCAGCGGACGCCTCGGGAGCCGGCTGCGCGGCGACCTCACCCTGACCTGGGTTGGCGGGCGCGACGACGTCGACCCGGTCAGCTTCTTGCGCCGCCCGGTGGGCGGGTTCGCGACCGCCGACTTGGCCCTCGCCTGGCGCCTCAACGCGCACGCCGAAGCAACAGTGCGCCTCGTCAACCTCGCCGACCAGGCCTACCAGGAGGTGCTCGGCTACCCGGCCCCCGGACGGCGCCTCATGGCCGGGCTGCGGCTCAGCCTGCGTTAGCCCGAGGTCATCTGGTCGCAACCAACTGCGACGGGCGATACGCCAGCCATCGCGCCGATATTCTTCGGGAGAGTTGCGGGACGTTTCTTTGGGGCTCCGGCGGCCGTGCGGTCGCAGGGCGACCGCCCGTCTCGCGGCTCCGGCGGTCGCGAGCCAACGAGTAGGGATGAGCGCTTCCGTAGCGATCGCCGGAGCCTGCTCGAGCCGCCTTCTATGAGGCCGCGTATGTCAAGCCATCAGGTTGTCCGGTTCCCAGACCGGTGCTGCTTATGTTTGGCGATAGACACCTCCCCGTTGCTTTGTCAGTCAGCTCCACCAGCAGAGGATCCGGACGGTCCGGGCCGAGGATCGTAGCTCCAGGCGGCTTCCTAGGCGTGCGACGTCATAAGGATCGCCGCGACGACCTTCTATCCGTGCCGGCTTCAAGCCGATCACCACATCCTGCATTCGCCTCTCGGCGACGACATCGGAAGCCCGAGGCGCGCGCCCAATCTCCCTCGCGGTTGCACATGGCAACCAGGCGGCATAGCGAGCTGCGCGCACCCGGATTCGACCTTCTTGCACCTGCGTCCTCACCCTCACAACACCTTTGTCCTAAGCCTTCAAGACAGCGCCTTCGGGAACCGTGTCCTGCCCTACCCAGCGCCACAAGGCAATCAGCAGCTTGCGCGCGACCGCTGCATCCCTCTCCTGGCTCTCCTTCAGCAACCGGCTCCGCTCCCGCTCCACCGCCGCAATCTGCCCCCGCACGAAGCACAGCCGGTCATACTCCACCAGCACCTGCTGCCCAAGCCGCTGCGGCAACGGCGAACCGTCCCACAACCGCACCTGCCCCAACCATTCCCGAAAGCCCCGTCCCGTGCTCTTCAACCTCACTCCTTGCACGGCCAACAGCCCCTTGATCCGATTCACGATCTTCGTCCGCTCCCCCTTCAGCACCCTCAGCTCTCGGTGCAGGCAACGCGCATCCTCAGCCTGTACCGACGGCACCCTCACCACCCCCCACACCCTCTTCTCCCCCTCGTCCCATCTCACCAGCATCATCACCACCTTCTCAGCGTCCAACCGGTCCGTCTTCGCCCGCCGCCGCCGCCGTGAAACCTCGATCGACGCCGAGTCCACCACCAGGTTCCCTACCCCTATGCTGGTCAAGAACCGGTGCACCCAGAAACCATCACGGCCCGCCTCGTAACAGCTCAGAACCCTGCAGTCCTCCGCCAGACCAAACCGCTTCTCGGCTGCCCCGATCTCACGCACCACCGCCTTGACGTCGCCCGCCCGGATCCCCTTCACCCGCGGCCGCTGGCCTCGACCGACCGTGAACGCCAGCTTCCACGTGCCCGAGCTCAGCTCCAACGCCACGTACAGGCTCCCAGTGCTATCCTTGCTCCCGGCTGCTGATGTCGTCATCTGCTTCTCCTTTCGTAACGGTGTTTTCGAGAAGCTTGACATCGGCAGCCTTTTGCTTTCAACTCCCAACCCCGCAGAACCGCTCCCCCGCCCTGCATAGGATCTCC
>CAZKGM010000062.1:0-13407 GCA_964552395.1 uncultured Thermoanaerobaculia bacterium
GCCAGGATTGTCCGTGGGCGACCGAAGCGAGGCGCGGACAGCACAGTGCTGGCTGGCGCAGTGCCGCTCTGCGGGGAACGCGATCGGCTATCCGGGGCTGAGCCCCGATCAACCCTCGGCGGCGGTGACGCCCCGTCCGGCAAGCTCACGGTCCAGCATCAGCAGCCCCTGGGGACTTTCCTGAACCATGGCAACCTGGTGGTAAAGGCGGTCCGCCGTCGCCTCCTCCTCCACCTGCTCGCTGATGTACCAGTGAAGCAGAACCGAGGTCGCGTGGTCCTTCTCCGCCGACGCGAGGTCGGCGAGCTTGTTGATTCGCCCGCTGATGTGCTTCTCGTGCTCGAGGACGGCCTTCACGGCCTCGGCGGGCGACGTCCAGTCGCGGGTGGGCTCGTCTATTGCCGTGAGGTGCGGTCGGCCGCCGCGCTCCTGAACGTGGTGGAAGAGCTTCAACGCGTGGCCGAGCTCCTCCTGTGCCTGGACCTCCATCCAGGACGCGAAGCCGTCGAGGTGCAGGTCCGTGAAGTACGAGGACACGGACAGGTAGAGGTAGAACGAGTAGAACTCGGCGTGGGTCTGCTCGTTAAGGGCCTTCTCGATGGGTTTGCCGATCATGTTGTCCTCCAAGCTCGGTGGCGGTCTTCAGCAACCGTACCGAGTATAGCCCGCCGAGGCGGCGTAGGGAGAGCCCCTTCTGCACTGCCGTGACCCGGGCCCCGCATTCCAGGCTGGGTTCCCTGCCCCGGCTGGCAGAATGTGCGGGGGAGTTGAGCAGGAACTACTCCGAAGGATGAACGACCTCTGTTCCGGGCTGCAGCCGCCCGGCCGCAGGATCTCTGGCCGTCTCGACCCACGGCCTGATGTTGTTGCTGGCGAATGCCCGTCCCCACAGGAGGCCGGATACCTTGCGTTGCGGAAGCGGGCGTCCGGCAATCAAGAGCAGGGCCGCTGCTGCCAACAGCAGGCACACCAGCCGCAGCACCGAAGCAGCTCTGACCGGGCGCAGCGAATGAACGTACGGCGGCGGGAGACCGCGCAGTGCCACTCCGAAAGCGGCTGCCACGGGGATCGCGATGGCGATGGTCGCCGCCAGCGGCGGCGCGCCGAGCAATGCCCAGGCCGCCACAATGCAGGCGACGGGGATCGGTAGGAGATAGGCGGCAACTGTGATCAGGCGGCCGAAAGGCCCGACATACTGCGTGGCGGCGCGAGTCAGGGAGAGGAGCCGGATCGCAACCAGGACGGCGGCTGGGATCGAGAGTGCTGGGGCGAGCCAGAGGAGATGCGCTGGCAGGTGGTGGAGGTCGAGCCAGCGAGCGAGGTGACCGTCGTCAAGGTCGAGCAAGGGCAGCCAGGCGAGGCCGACGGCGGCGTTCGCCCACGCAAACTGAGTGAATCCGAGCTCTGCGGCGACGGTGCGTGGGCGCGGCAGAGACGGGATCACGGCAAACGCCGCCAGGAGCGGGAGGACGGTCGAGCCGAGCCAGTAGCCTGAGGCGGAGCCCAGGCTCGCGAAGTGCAGGCTCGGCTCGTTGACCAATGCCCAGACGGGCCGGTCGAGAGGAAGAGCAATCCCGATCCAGGAACAACCTCCGGCCATCGCGCCCAGAGCTTGCCCAAGGACCGCGACGGCGAGCGCGAAGGGAAGCGACGCCGCTGCGGCGAGCCACGACACAACCAGGTTGCGGGGTGCGAGGGGGTTGATCTCCGGCCTCATCGGGGCATGCTACCATGGGCCGGCTATGCGGCGGCAACTCTCCTGTTCACAATGTGTTTCAGGTTTCATCGGAGGAAGCGTGAGGGCGGTCAAGCGAGTCGGACAGGTCTTGGCGGCGATGGCGGTGATCGTGGCCAGCGCCGTACCGGCCCATGCCCAGGCTCTCGGCAGCAGCCGACTGGCCAACGGCACGTGGCTGGTCAGCGTAGCTGAGCCGGAGGCGGCGGCCACGACGGTGGCGTGGCCAGAGATCGCCGAGGACGGCACGCTCAGGGTGGAGAGCATGACCTCCGGGGAGCTGACACTGGTCGCCGATGTGGCGGACGCCTTGTCGCGGACGGACGGACCCGCGCCCCCGGTGATCGTCACAGTGGGCCGTGCGGCGTCGGCCGAGCTGGTAGCCGCAGTGGCGCGCGGGGTCGCCGATCGCGGCGTCGAACAGCTTCCCGTCTCCACGGCCAAGGCGCCGGCGGAGGGCGGGCTGGAGCGGCGGCTTGGCGCCCCCGGCAGCGATGCGGCTCTGAGCCTGCGAATACCGCTGCCGCCCGCCGGCGACCCCCGGCGCTCAGCCGTCGAGGTGCTCGCCGGCATGCTCCCCACCCTGCTGGCCCGTGAGACGCCCGGTCTGCTGCTGCGCTGGGAGGATGATGCCTTCGTTCTCGAATGCCGCCAGCCGCCGGAGGCGGCGACCCTGGGTCTGACACGGTTGCGGCTGGCGCTGGCAAGGCTGGCGGCGTCACCGGCCCTCGATCGGCCCGCCGTGGAGAGGGTGCGGGTACGGCAGCAGGTGCGGCGGCGCGCGGAGCTCGAGCAGCATCCGGACGGTGCTTCCCGGGTGGTTCGCCGATGGTGTGCTGCCGGGCTCGACGGCGTCCGCGAACTGCTTTTCGGCCTCGACGGCGTGACTGCGGACAGCGTGCGGGAGGCCGCTCAAGGGTGGCTGCCGCTTCATCCGGGCGCGGCCGTGCTGCTGCTGCCGCCACAGGCGCTCAACCCGCACTTTGCAGCCGGTCCCCGGCGCCTGGTGCTCCCGAACAACCTGACCGCTGTGGTGCTCGAGCGCCCGGCAGCGCCGTTGGCGGTGCTGACCGTACGGCCCGTCGTCATTCCCGGGATCGACGATGCCGGGGCGGCCACGGTACTGACTCGCCTGGCGGCGAGGATTCGCGCCGCGGCGGAGCCGCCGGGGTGGGTGCGCGTTGAGGAGACACCACCGCGCCTCGAGCTGGCGGCTGAGCCCGACTCACTTCCGGAGCTGTGTGAGGCGCTTGCGGCCGGCCTCGACGCGGTGATGAACGATACCGGAGAGGTGGTACCCGGCGACGGGGCGCGGCCGCGCGTGCTGGCTCTTCTGGGCCAGATCCTCGGGGTGGGCGGCGAGGAGGCGTTGACGGCGGCGCGGCTGCTGCGGCCGGACAACCTGGCCTTGGGCGCTGTGGCTCCTGATAGCGACGCCGCCAGCGAGGCGCTCGACAAGTTTCTCGGGCAGCTCGGCGGTGGCACCGACGTGCTTCACGGTCAGTCGGTTTCGGTGACTCCCAAGACACGGGTCGCCGTACCCGGAACGGTGTCGGACCTTGCGGTCGTGCTGGATCTGCCGGCCGATGCGGACCTGCCGCTGCGCGCGGTCCTCCGGGACCTCATTGTCACTCGTGGCCGGCGGCTGCTCCCCGCCTTCGATGTCGAAGTCCTGGATCCGCTGCTGCCGGGCCGACCCACACTCGTGTTGCTTGTCCAGGGCGAGGCCGACCTGGACAAGCTCGAAAACACGGTCGCCGAGCGCTGGAACGAGTGGCTCGAGGTTCCGGGGGAGGCCGAGCTGGCGTTGCTCCGGCGCGCGGTCGCGTCCCGCCTGGCGGCGCGAGCCAGCGGGGTTCTGGGGGAGGCCCGGGTGTGCGCCGGAATGGCCGCCGGCGGCGACTCGTGGCAACCCGCAGCCGAGATCGAGCGGGCTGTGCTGGCCGAATCTGCAGAGGATCTGACTCCGGCGCTGGCGCCGTGGACCAGGTGGAAGGAGCTCGTGACTGCGGGCGCCGGCCCGCTGCCGGTCGAGTCTCTGCCAATCCCCGCCCGCTAGGCGCTGCCAGCATCATCGCCCTCAGTCGCGCGCGAACGGCCCGGGCTGGACGCTGCACTCGGGGTCCAGTACAGTCTTGCCGCAACCGGCGGCGCTTCAGAGGGAGCCCCTTCCCCAGTCCCGGGAGGCCATCTGGCAGGAGGACGGCGTGGCAACGACGGAAGTAGAACGGCAGCTCGCCTATCTCGAGAAGGGATGCGTCGACGTCATCCCACGCGAGGAGCTTGCGGCCAAGCTCGAGCGATCGCTGGTGTCGGGCCGGCCGCTGACGGTGAAGGTCGGTTTTGACCCGTCGGCGCCGGACCTGCACCTCGGCCACACGGTCGTCATCCGCAAGATGCGACATTTCCAGCAGCTCGGCCACCGTGTCATCTTCCTGATCGGTGACTTCACCGGCCTGATCGGCGACCCGACCGGAAAGAAGGCCACCAGGCCGCAGCTGACGCGGGAGGAGATCGAGGAGAACGCGCGCACCTACGAGCGCCAGATCTTCAAGCTGCTCGATCCCGACAAGACCGTCATCGATTTCAACTCGCGCTGGTTGGACCGGCTGCAGTCGGCCGACTGGGTTCGCCTTGCGGCCAAGGTGACCGTGGCGCAGATGCTCGAGCGCGATGACTTTCGGAAGCGCTTCGAAGCGCAGCAGCCGATCGCGCTGCACGAGTTCATGTATCCCCTGGCGCAGGGGTATGACTCGGTTGCCCTCGAGTGCGATGTGGAGATGGGTGGGACGGACCAGCTCTTCAACCTCCTAGTCGGCCGCCATCTCATGCGCGAGCACGGCCTCCCGCCGCAGGTGGTTATGACGGTGCCCCTCCTCGAGGGTCTGGACGGGGTTGAGAAGATGTCCAAGTCCCTGGGCAACTACGTCGCCGTTGAGGACCCACCGTTCGAGATGTTCGGCAAGCTGATGTCGGTTGCCGACGACCTGATGTGGAGGTACTGGCTGCTGCTCACCGACCGGACAGAGAACGTCATCGAGCGAGTTCGAGGCGAGGTGGCGTCAGGCGACCGACATCCGATGGAGGTCAAGAAGGAGCTCGCCTCCACCATCGTCGGCGAGCTTCACACGCCGGAGGCGGCAGACGAGGCGAGACGGGAGTTCGAGCGCGTGTTCTCGGCCCGCGACCTGCCAACCGAGATCCCCGAGGTGGAGCTCCCGTTTGAGGAGGAGGTGGTTCTGCTGTCGAAGCTCCTGTGCTCGGCCGGGCTCGCCTCCTCCAACTCTGAGGCCAGGCGCCTGATCCAGCAGCGGGGCGTCAAGGTCGACGGCGAGGTTGTCGGCGATGTCAAGGCCGAGGTGCGCGTCACCCTGGCTTCACGGCTCCTCGTACAGGCTGGCAAGCGCCGCTTCGCCAGGATTACGTTTTCTTAGACGCGCGGCCGGGCCCCTGCCACTGACGGACGTCTCGCCGGTCTCGTTGCGATCGCTCGAGGCTCACGAATTCGTGCCAAGAAACTGGCTACCGCATGGGCGTCGGCCCAACAGGTTCCTACAGGAACGTGTTCTCCTGCTCCAGCTTCTGGCAGTCGCTGCACAACCCTTGGATCTGCAGCGAGTAGAAGGAGGGCCGGAAGCCGTGCTCCTGGCAGATCTGGCGCTGCCGCTCGTCGAGGTCGGGATCCCAGAACTCCAGGATCCTGCCGCAGTGCGTGCACACCATATGGTCGTGCCTCTTACCCGGCTGGACCTTCTCGTAGAAGTAGTGCTCGTGGCCGAGGCGGCTCTTGCGCACGAGGCCGCACTGCACGAGAAGGTCGAGTGTGCGGTAGACCGTGGCGCGCGACACCTTCCTCTTCTTGACCTTCATGCGGGCGAGCAGCTCGTCGGCGTCCAGGTGCTCGTTGGTGGAGAAGATCTCCTCCAGCAGGGCGAGACGCTCCTGGGTGACCTTGAGGTTGTTCTCCCGAAGGTACTGAATGAATAACTTCTGGGCTCGTTGTGCTAGGTTACTCATAATCTAATCCAGACTCATTTTCAACGTCTCAAACAAAGATAGCCCGAGGAAGGGGCCGTGTCAAGAGGTCGGTTTACCGTCGCGGGAGGATGGGGGGATGCATTCCAATATTTCCAGTTCACCTAGCAAGGATTATGGTCATCTGGATTGACAAGGCCTCCTGATAGGCCCATACTTGCTCTGCTGTGGAAGTGTTCCCTGGTCCTGTTGGTCGTGGTTCTCCCGCCTCCGAGCTCCGGGCCGCGGCGTTTCGAGGCCAGGTCTCAAGACTCTCGAAGAGTGTCGGTGCTTGTGAATTGATTCACATATTGATTTCAAGACTCGATCTCGGTCACGAGGGGGGTCGTCATAAGCCGGTATGCGCCGTTCCCCTGCTGCCGGTTGAAGGAGGTGGCGGTTGTTGACAACCCGAGAGACTGGGGGCGCAGCGCGCACGGTAGTCTTGGCGGCGCTGGCGGTGGCATGCGCGCTGCCGCTGGCGGCGCAGGAGTGGAGCGGCTCGGCCGGGGCGGCCTACACCTGGCAGAGCATGAGCGGGAACGAGGAGAGCTTCCGCAGTCAGAGCAACCTCCAGGAGGGCTTCACCCTGGAGGACCTGACGCTGTTGCGCAAGGATGCGGACGGCAAGGACCGGTTCACGTTCCAGGCCTGGGGCTTTGGTAACGCCGAGCCCAGCCAACACGCCAAGCTCGGCCTCGAGCTCGGCTCCGGCTGGTCGGTGGCGGTCCGCTACGACCGCCGGGAGTCGTTCTTCGGCCTCGCCGGCGGCGACTTCTCGGCTCGCGGTGACGACTGGCAGATCACGCGCTGGAACGGGAAGATCGCATGGGACGGCTGGTCGGCGGTCCGCGTGACGCTCGGTCTGCGCCGCGTCGAGCGCGGCGGGGACGTTCAGCGGACGTTCTACGGGCTGGGTGAGCAGTACCCCGGTCGCGTCGCGCTGGATGAGACAATGGACGAGGCAACGCTACGGCTCGAGACCAAGACGCTCCCGGTTCACCTCACCCTGGAGCAGTCGGTGGCGAGCTACGAGCGGCGGAATCTGTGGTCGCCGGACGGGGGAACCAACATCGACGCCAACGATGCCGACCTGCTGACCGACCTCGGCACAACGTACCGCGACAAGCAGGACGTCCCGACCACGGTCGCCACCGCCTCCTATGCCTCGGCGGCGATCGCGGTGTCGGCACGGGTGCTGTGGAGCTCGGCGGATCTCGACACCACCGGCGCCGGCTGGCAGGAGTTCGCCATCGGCGGTGGCCCGGTCGGTACGGTTCGCTTCGTCGATGACGTCGTGAGTTCGGCAAGCACGGACACGCTGGCCGGCGGCGTCGACTTGGCGGTGGCGCTGGGCCGCGGCTGGCGGGTCAACCTGCGCACCGCCTACCGGGACGCGTCGTCTGACTCCGCCCTGCTCGGCCAGCGTCTGATTCATGTGGCAAACCCGATCGGCGCGGCCCTCGACCTGTCGGCGCCGATCGATAACAACGGCCGCTTCGACTTCACCAACACCAGCAACGAGGCGACCTTGGAGTACCGGGGCTCCGGTTGGTCGGCGTGGGCCGGCGGCCTGGTCGGAAGCCGCAAGGTGAGCTGGCGCCGGACCACAGACGACCCCGGTGAGGACGTCAACCGCGACAGCACCGGAGCCGTGGCCGGCTTCAGCTTACGGCTGGCGGACGGCGTCAGCGGCAGCCTCGAGTACCGGCACGGAACCTTCGAGGAGTACGTCTTTCGCACCGACCCGGAGACTGTGGATCGGGTGACTCTGCGGGTACGCTCTCAGCTCGGGCACGGTTGGGCCGTGAGCGCCCACGGCCGCTTCGAGCGGGGCGACAACCCGGCGAGCATCGCGTCCCTCGACCACAGCTCGGATGCGGGCGGCATCGGCCTGACCTGGTCGGCGGCCGGCGGCGACGCCTCGTTCGGCGTGGACGTTAGCGTCCTCTCCTTGACCACGGACACGGGCATCGTGCTGCCGGGCGGGGGTGCTGATCTTTCTCGCTACGACCTGTCGCTGACTACGCTGACGGCCTTTGGTGAGACAACTCTCGGCAAGGTGAGGCTGCGGGGGTCGGTGAGCCGGGTCGAGGACTCGGGAAACACCTGGCCCGTCTCCTCCTGGAACGGAGCTCTGCGCGCGGGGATCAGCCTTGCCCAGCACACCGAGATGGCCGCGTACGTCCAGCACTGGTCGTACAACGAGGACCGCAGCAACCTGGATGACTTCAAGGTGACGCGCTACGGCGTCGCCCTGAGCTGGAGCTTCTGATGCGGAGGACACTTCCCACCTTGCTGATTGTCGGCACGCTGGCGGTGGTCGGGCTGGTGCTGACACCGGTGCTGGCCGCCGACGAGCCGGTACCCTTGGAAACCTGTGCCCAGTGCCATGACGAGGTCGCCGCGGCGTTCGTCGCCGGGCCCCATGGCAGGGCAATGGCGAAGGTGTCGCCAGAGCTGCTGCAGCGGGCCTGCGAGACCTGCCACGGTCCGGCCGCCAAGCACGTCGACGATCCGTCGCCGGAGAACATCAACCGCCATCCGTCGTCCGATGCATGTGCGAGCTGCCACGCGGATCGCGCCGGTGGGATGGAGCTGACGACCCCCGGCCACCCACGCAACGACGTCCAGTGCCTGGACTGCCACGCCTCCGGCCACAAGGATCCGGGCACCGAGCACATGCTGCGTTTGCGGCCTCGCAAGCTCTGCGGCGGCTGTCACCAGCAGGAGGCGGCGGCGTTCCAGCTGCCCTACGCGCACCGCGAAAGTGCGCACAAGCCGTTTGCGTGCACGACCTGTCACGACGTCCACGGCGAGGGCGAGCGTGGACGGCTGGAGCTGCTCGGCAACGGCGGCCTGTGCATCAGCTGCCACACCGGCAAGGCCGGCCCGTTCGTCTTCCCGCACCCGCCCCGAGAGGTGGACGGCTGCATCACGTGTCACGACCCGCACGGCTCGGTCAACCCTCGCCAGCTCAAGCGACATGAGGTCGCCGACCTGTGTCTGGAGTGCCACGCCGACGTGTCGGCGAACCATAACCTGTCCCAGGCGCGCGTCCGCGCGTGCCAGAACTGCCACGCTGCGATCCACGGCTCGAACCGGGATCCGCGGCTGCTGTCGGAATGAACCCCCGAGAGGGGAACGAGGAGGTATTCATGAGAAGAGTGGGATTGATAGCGTGCGTGATCATCCTTGCGGGGGTCACGGTCGCGTATGCCGGGGGCCCGCAGCTGCGCGCGAGCCACGCCGGCACACGCGCGACGACGGCGGGCTGGTCGAATGCGGCCGCCCTGACAAACCTGCGCAGCATGTACTCGCAGCAGCAGCTCGAGGAAGGCGTGTACGTCGGCTCCGAGTTCTGCCTCGCCTGCCACACCGGCAACATCGCGCCGGATGAGACGGAGTGGCGTGAGACCAACCACTCCCACGTGCTCCGCAAGCCGATGGGCATGTACAGCCTGGTGCCCGGCTCGGGCGTCCTGGCCAATTACCTGGGTGATCCGTCACAGGACGACTTCATGATGGGCCTGGACTTCAACCAGGTCAGCGGCACCCCGTTCGACGCCTTGAAGCCCAACGCGCCGATCCTGTCCTACGACGCGACCACCGACCAGTACTTCATTCAGCTCGGTCCGGACGGCCTCAAGCTGCTCGTGGCAGCAACCTGGGCCGGCATGTCGGAGGGCAACGGCCAGCGCTACATGGTCCGCATCCCGGTGACCGACACGCCCACCGGCTACAGCAACGCCATCTACTTTGCCCCGTTTGCCTGGGGTGGCTCCGGCTACAGCAGCAACGCATCCAGCTGGTACGACGGCAGCACACCCAAGTACGCGACCGGCATCTCGAGCTCCGACCTCGCCTCGCTGCAGGGGCAGAACTACCTCAAGAACTGCGTCGGCTGCCACATCACCGGCGTCCGCAGCAACGGCGTGACCGCCCAAGGTGAGTACGTCACCCACCCCTACCCTGCGGCCCTGGTGGCTCCGGACAGCCCGGACTACCCGGACCTCGACGGCGACGGCATCCCGGACCTCGCGAACATCGGCTGCGAGAGCTGTCACGGCCCGGGCTCGGCGCACATCCTGGGTGGGGGTGATCCGAGCAAGATCGTGAACCCGGAGAATATCTCCAACAATCAGGAGCGCTCCGCGACCTGTCTGCAGTGCCACGTCGAGATCGAGTCGGCACCCAACGGGACCTGGGGCTACACCTACGACGAGGCAGACGGCAAGGGCTTCGTGATGACGAACCCGCCCGACGATCTTTCCAAGTACCAGGTCTTCACCGGCGCCAAGTGGCCGGACGATACGCATTACATCCTGCAGCGGATCGACAGCTTCAAGGAGAGCGCTCACTACCAGGGCGCCCACGGCATCGCCTGCAACGACTGCCACGATGCGATGGCCGAGACCGCCAACGACGCGCAGGTGCGCGACACCATCACCCTGAGTGGCAACACCTACACCAACGTGAACGTGGACGACGACAGCTTCTGCATGGCGTGCCACCACGACCCGTACTTCGCAACCGGCAAGGTCACAGCCGACGATATCGTCAACTGGAAGGCTGCGGGCTTCAATGCGCCGATCCCGGATAATATCCGCAATGCCATCGAGGAGCACACGCACCACCCCTACGGTGCCACTCGCATGCTCGGCGTGTCGCGCTGCATCACCTGCCACATGGCGCCGATGAGCGGTCACGGCTCGATCGGAGGCGTTTCCCATACCTTCTGGCCGGCCCGACCCGAGGACACGATCGCCTATGCGAACGTCACCGGCCAGCTGTACGGCGCTACCGGCAACCCGAACGCCTGCTCGGCCTCGTGCCACAGGGGCAAGGTCATCCTCTTCAGCGACGTGCCGGCGAACCTGTCGCCGACCAGCATGAAGTTCGGCACCCAGGACGAGGTCAACCTCGCCCAGCACCTGGTGAAGTACTTCGGCCCCGGCGGGCTCTGGTGGGATACCACCCCCGCAGCGGGCGCCGGTAACTGATCCTTCGCTCCATGAGCTGACACGGGGAGGCCCTGGGGCCTCCCCGTTTTTCTTCCGCCACAGGCGAATGCAGCGCGCTGAAGCTGCTGCAAGAATGTGGATTTGCCGGGGTGACACCCGGGTGGTAGGGTTGTGGGTAAGATCGTTGCAGGAGGGCACTCGCCATGGGCTACCCGATCTGGGATATCGCGATCGGCGGCGGCGTGCTGATGGCGGTGGTGGCCGTGACTCACGTTATCGTTGCCCACTTCGCCGTCGGCGGCGGCCTTGTCATCGCGGTCACCGAGACGCTCGCGCTCCGGCGCAACGACCCCGAGCTCAGGCAGCTCGCGAAGAGGTCGTCGTTGATGCTGATCCTGGTCTCGACAGTGTTTGGCGCGGTCTCCGGGGTCGGCATCTGGGTCGTCGCCGGCCTGGTTTCTCCAGCCGCGATCTCGGCGCTGATCCACAACTACGTGTGGGGATGGGCGATCGAGTGGGTGTTTTTCTTTGTCGAGATCGTGTGCGCGATCGTCTACTACGACACCTGGGGCAAGATCTCCAAGCGGGCGCACCTGCTCGTGGGCTGGCTCTACTTCGTGGCCGCCTACCTGTCTCTGGTCATCATCAACGGCATCATCACCTTCATGCTGACGCCGGGGAAATGGCTGGCAACTCACGGCTTCTGGGACGGCTTCTTCAACCCGACCTACTTCCCCTCGCTGCTGCTGCGGACCGGTATCGCGGCCATCATGGCGTCCGTCTTCATGGTGTTTCCGGCGCTCAAGGCGTCGCCGGCCTTCCGTGGCCGCATCCTGCGCTACCTCGGCTGGTGGTTGACGGCCGGCGTGCTTGTCTCCTACGGCGGCTACCGCTGGTGGGAAGGCGTGCTCCCCGCGGAGATCAAGGGCCTGTTTCTCGGCGCCAGCCCGGCGTTGCGACAGCTCGCAACGACCCGGCACTTCCTGCTGTGGGCGCTGGCAGCGACCCTGATCCTCGGCGTGCTCCTGCTGCTGGCCGTACCGCGCCTCGCGCGCGTGGTGCCGGCGATCGTCCTCATGATCGCCGGGTTCGCGTTCTTCGCCGGCTTCGAGCGCGTGCGCGAGGGCGCCCGCAAGCCGTTCCTGATTCACGACTACATATTCTCAAACGGCCTCCTGGTCTCCGACATCGCCGCCATCAACGACGAGGGCGTGCTGGCCACGGCTGGCTGGGCGGCGCACGACGCCGGCGATAGTCCGGTGAGCCGCGGACGCCAGGTATTCCGCGCCGAGTGCTCGAGCTGCCACACCCTCGACGGCTACCAGGGAATCCGGCGCCTGCTGCCGAAGGACCCGGACATGACGATGGGGGTTCTCGCCGCGCTGTCAGAGATGGGGGACGCGTACAGCGAGCTCGCTCCCGGTCAGAGGGTCGATATGTCGAACCTCGACTACCCATTCATGCCCCCGTTTGTCGGCAGCGACGAGGAGATGGAGGAGCTGGCGCAGTACCTCAACTCACTCGCCGCCTCCAGTGGGACGCTGGCCGAGAAGGGAGCCGTGCGATGAACCCTGGGCTGATTCCCGCACTCGACGTCGCACCGCTGCCGGGGCCGGTGTGGCTGTTCCAGGTCCTGCTCGTGCTGACCTTCTTCCTGCACCTGGTATTCATGAACCTGACGCTGGGGGGGACGCTGCTGGCGGCCGTCTCCCGATTGCTGTCCGGAGGCCGTGACGGCGACCACCGCACGATCCTTGCCTCGCGCCTGATGCGGGTGAACAGCTATGGGATCGCTCTCACCATCACGACCGGGATCGCTCCCCTACTGTTCGTCCAGGTGCTTTACCAGCAGTACTTCTACACTGCGACCATCCTCCTCGGCTGGATCTGGTTCGCCTTCCTGGTGATGCTGGTTGTCGGCTACTACGCTGCCTACGTCTTCAAGTTTCGCTTCGATGGCGCGCCGGACAAGAGCATCGCCGGCACATTGTGGCTGTTTCTCTCGGCGGTTCTCTTCCTTCTGATCGCCGCCGTTCACGTCGCCGTCAACCTGATCCATGCCCAGCCCGGGAAGTGGGCTGCGATCGAGGCCAACCCGTGGTCGATCCTGGGTGATCCGGCCTACTTCCCCCGCCTGCTGCACTTCGTGCTCGCCGGGGTCGCCTTCTCCGGGCTTGTGGTCGCCTGGTGGGCGGCCCGCCGGGCGGCCGGGGGCCGCGAGGTCGAGCTGAACGGCAAGCTCGCGCGCTACGCCTGGAGGTGGGCGTTGTGGGCCACGGTGGCGCAGATCGTGGACGGGGTGGCTCTCCTGATGCTGCTGCCCAAGGGTGTGCTGCTCGGCCTGATGCGCGGCGGAGCGGCGACCATGGTGCCACTGACGGTGGCGGTCTTGCTCGCCATCGGCCTGCTCATGATGCTGTCCCGGGTCACGGATCCGGTTCGCCAGCGCGGTACCGTGACCGGGACACTTGCGGCGCTGGCTCTGACCATCGCGGTGATGGCGATTACCCGCGATCAGGTGCGGGACCTTTACCTGGCGGCGGCCCGCGCCAGGTTCGAGCTCACCACCGCTCCCCAGTGGGGCACCTTCGCCCTGTTCGCGGTGCTCCTGATTGCCGGTCTGGCCACCGTCGCCTACCTGGTGAAGCGCGTCCTCTCGAGCCCGGCCACCGGCACCGAGGCCGCGTAGCCTGG
>CAZKGM010000063.1:0-13266 GCA_964552395.1 uncultured Thermoanaerobaculia bacterium
CACGGCCGCCGCAGCTGCAGAGTAGGGAGGCTCTGCTGGGTCTTGGCGCCGCCTACTCGTTCGCCTCTCCGAGCACGGTTCTGAGGCTGACCTGGAGCGACCGGCCAGGCGCGGCGACCGCGCCTTCGTCGGGAGAGACAAGGTAGCTGCGATCAAGCACGTTGGTGACCATGGCCCGAACCTGGAGGTGGTCGCCGAGGCGCCAGCCGACGCCGGCGTCGACGACCGCATGGCCCGGCACGTCCTGCTCGGAGGGACCGGGGCGGCCCTTGCGTGCGTAGGTGGTGAGGCGCACCAACCACCAGCCGCCGCGGGAGATCTCGTGGCGGAGGACGACGAAGGCGCCCGGGGCGGGAATGTCATCGACCGGTTCGCCAGCGTCGCGGATCTCGCCGCGTTCGCTCCAGATGCCGAGCTGGAGAGTGAGGTGAGGTGTGAGGATGAAGCTGCCTTCGAGCTCGAGCCCCCGCAGCTCGGCCTCGCCGCGGTTGCGGAAGAAGTAGTCGCCGTCCGTCTTGAAGCGCTCGATGAGGTCGTCAATGCGGTACATGTAGCCGTAGAGGGCGAGCTGGACGCTACGCCCGCGGAAGCGAAGGGCAAGGTCGAGCTGGCGGCTGGCCTCCGGCTCGAGGTCGGGGCTGCCGGTAATGAAGCCGCGGCCGGTGAAGCCGCGGTAGAAGCGGTCGGAGAGGAAGGCGTCACGAAAACCGCGCGCGACCTGACCCGTGAGGTCGAGGCCCGAGGCGAGTGGGAGGGTCGCAGCCACGAAGCCAGAGAGGTCGCTGTGGGTCGTCGAGGTGTCGCCGAAGTAGCCGCCTTCGTTGGAGGTGTGGACGCTGTCGGCGCGCAGGCCGCCGGATAGGCGGAGCGGCCCGGCCATGCCGCTGATGCCGGCAAAGGCGCCCAGGTCGTCACGCCTCGCCGACTCGATCGAGGTCTCGCGCGAGCTCAGCACCGGCCGGCCGCCGGCGAGGTCGAAGCTCTCGTTGATCGCGTGCAGGCCGTAGCGGCCGTAGGCATTGAAGCCGACGACGAGCCGCGCACCGCCGAGCGGTCGCTCGGCCTCGACGCGCAGCTCGTAGTCGCGCGCGTCGACGTCAGAGCGGTCACGCGACAGCGGTGCGCCGTCGGCGGTCAGCTTGTCCTTGTTGAGGATCAGCTGGTAGCTGTCCCAGCTGGCCGCAACCGACAACCGCTTCCAGGCGCCGGCGCCGGGACGCTCGAAGCCGACGTCGAGGCGGTGAGAGTTTTCCTCCGGGTAGTACGAGCGCTTGCTGCGCGAGTCGGGCGCCGGCTTGCCGGAGTCGCGGCCGTAGTCGGTGCGCCAGCCGACGCGGAGCACACCGCCGGCGAGCTCGCGCTGGTACGCCAGCCGTAGACCCTCGGTCTCGGAGCGGCTGTTGAAGATCGTGCCGTCCGGGCTCGAGTAGTCCTCGCTCTTGCGCCAGGAGGCGCCCAGCAGCAGGCCGCCGCCGAGACCGCTGGTCGTCACCTCGGCCATCGCCCCACGCTCCGAGGCCGCAGAGGCGCCCAGGACGACGGCTCGCACACTCAGCGGCGCGTCCGG
Source organism: uncultured Thermoanaerobaculia bacterium (assembly GCA_964552395.1). Classification (GTDB taxonomy): domain Bacteria; phylum Acidobacteriota; class Thermoanaerobaculia; order Thermoanaerobaculales; family Sulfomarinibacteraceae; genus JAJDNH01. The sequence continues at coordinate 1,568 of CAZKGM010000063.1, forward strand.
CTGCGGCATGCGCGTGCGGGCGCGGATGACGCCGCCGAAAGCGTCCGAGCCATAGGCCACGGAACCCGGCCCGCGAACCACCTCCACCTCCTCGACCGTGTCCGGATCCAGGAAGGTCGCGGAGGCGCCGGCACGGCGCTCGGTGGTCACGCGGCCGCCGTCGAGCAGAATCAAGGTCCGTCCCTTGGGTAGGCCGCGAAGGGCCGGCACGGCGGCCGGCCCGACGCCACTGGCGCTCGCGCCGGGAACGTTGTCGAGAGCGCCGACCAGGTGGGCAGGACGCCGCTGGGCGAGCTCAGTGGCGCCGATGACGGTGGCGGCGGCGGCCGGCGGTAGCTCGAGATCAGGGGCGGCGCCGGTAACCACGGTGACCGTCTCTCCGAGCGGTCGGACGTGGATCTCCAGCGGTCCGGCGGCCGGCAGCTCGGTCACGGTCACCGGCCGGAAGGCGACGCCGTCGGGTCGCGCCACCAGCAACACGAAGGGAAGCTTGGGATCGGGCGAAACCGAGAAGCTGCCGCCGGTGTCGGCGAGCACCACTCCCGGGCGGTCGAGAACAGTGATCTGGGCGCCGGCCAGGGGCTTGCCGTCCGGCATGATGATGCGGCCGTCGAAGGCCGCGGCGAGCGAGGCGGTCAGCAGCAGGGCTGCTGTGGCAACGATCGAGATCGAGCGCATGTGTCCTCCTTCGGTGACTAGGCACGGACACGGATGCGGCCGCAGGTGGCGGACCGCGTCGGTCCAAGCCGTGAGATGTCCGGATTGGGATGCTCAGTGAAGCAGAGTCATTCCAGCCGAGGGAGGCCGACGGCTACGCGCGGGACGCGTGCCGGCAGCGCGATTCGGAAGCTCTGGTACAACCGGGGAGTCTCCTCGCGGACGAACAGCTGGCTGGAGATCCGGGCGCCATGACGGCCGCCGCGGACCAGCGCCGGAAGGCCGTAGATGACCTCGGCCAGCCAGTCTGCGATCGGCCGCGCTCCGCTCGAGCCGACCGGGGCGCCGGGCGTGCCACGTCCCAGCCACCACTCGCCGGCCGTAAAGCCGGGCGCCGCCAAGGGGGCGCGGGCGGCGCCGGCGATGCGGAAGACGCCGCCGTGCTGAGCCGCGACCTCGCATCCGTGACGTCCGAACCTCACGAACAAGAAGGCGGCGGGCGTTGGCAGATCGGGCACGTGCCAGCGCACACTGCGAAGCCGGGGATCGAGCTGATCGGTGAGACGGACCGGGAACCGCCCCTCGCCATCGACGGCGAGCAGGATCTCCAGTTCCTCCACCGGTTGCTCGAACGCCGTCCAACGAACCTCTACCACGTCGCCGGCACGCAGCGTCTGACCTGCGGCCGGCGACACGATCCGCCCCTCACTGGCAGCCACGGGGAAGGCGGTGAGAAGCACGGCGACCGCCACCGCCGTCGCGGCGAGACCTGCTCTTCTGCGGACGGAGCTGTTGCCAGGCACCGGCCGCAGCGTAGCACGTGCCGCCGCCCGGCGTGGTTCCGCGCTCTCGGTTTGCAGTGATGTCCGACTCTTGTCCTTGCACGCCACCGCGTCCTGCGCCACAATCGCCGGGGAGGTGCGCATGCAGGAGTGGCACCACACGACGGTTGTGGCCGTTCGCCGCGGCGGCACGGTGGCCGTCGGATCGGACGGGCAGGTAACGCTGGGGAGCACCGTGCTGAAGGCGTCGGCATCGAAGGTGCGGCGGCTGGCCGGCGGCAAGGTGATTGCCGGCTTTGCCGGCTCCGTGGCAGATGCACTGGCCCTGTTCACCCGCTTCGAGGCCAAGCTGGAGTCGTACGGCCATAACCTCGAGCGGGCGGCGGTTGAGCTTGCACGCGAGTGGCGGACCGACAAGGCGCTGCGCCATCTCGAGGCGCTGCTGGTGGCCGCCGACGGCTCGACCACGTTGCTTGTGTCCGGCACCGGCGAGGTGCTGTCTCCGGACGACGACGTGGTCGCGGTCGGCTCGGGCGGCGGCTATGCACTGGCCGCGGCGCGGGCCCTGCTGGCCCACACCGACCTGGATGCCAGTGGCATCGTGCGCGAGGCGCTGACGATTGCCTCCGCCATCGACATCTATACCAACGCCCACATCACGATCGAGGAGCTGACCTCGTGAAGCTGGACAACCTCACCCCGAAGGAGGTCGTTGCCGAGCTCGACCGCTACATCATCGGCCAGACAGCGGCCAAGAAGGCGGTCGCGGTCGCTCTGCGCAACCGCTGGCGCCGCCAGCATCTCGACCCGGAGCTGGCGGAGGAGGTGGCGCCGAAAAACATCATCATGATCGGTCCGACCGGGGTCGGCAAGACCGAGATCGCCCGCCGCCTGGCGCGCCTCACCGGGTCGCCGTTTCTCAAGGTGGAGGCGTCGAAGTTCACCGAGGTTGGCTACGTCGGACGCGACGTGGAGTCGATCGTGCGCGATCTCGTCGAGGCGGGGATCCAGCTGGTGCGCGCGGAGCAGGTGGCGGAGGTCAAGGTCCGGGCAGAACGCTCGGCGGAGGACCGTCTGCTGGAGCTCCTGGTCCCCCAGCGCCCGGGACCCGTCGACGAGTCGTGGGAGGACAACCGCCGAGCCATTAAGCGCCTGCTGCGCGACGGACAGCTGGAGGAGCGAGAAGTCGAGATGGAGGTTGCAGAGCAACGGATGCCGACCCTCGAGCTCTTCACACCCCAGGGCATGGAGTCCATGGGCGTCAACTTCAAGGACATGTTCTCCGGGATGTTCGGCCGCAAGTCGATGAAGAAGATGAGGGTCGGCGATGCGCGCCGGGTGCTGGTGGCGGAGGAGGAGGAAAAGCTGATCGACCGCTCGCAGGTGGAGAGCGAGGCACTGCGGCGGGTCGAGGAAGCGGGGATCGTGTTCCTCGACGAGCTCGACAAGATCGCCTCCCGTCAGGAGGGCGGCCACGGACCCGACGTCTCCCGCGAGGGGGTACAACGCGACCTGCTGCCGATCGTCGAGGGAACCACGGCCAACACCCGCTATGGTCCCGTGCGGACAGACCACATCCTGTTCATCGCGGCCGGCGCCTTCCACGTCGCCCGCCCGGCCGACCTCATTCCCGAGCTCCAGGGCCGGTTCCCGATTCGTGTCGAGCTGTCGTCCCTCGGCGCCGACGACTTCACGAGAATCCTCACCGAGACGGAGAACTCTCTGATCCGCCAGTACACGGAGCTGCTGGCAACGGAGGGCGTGACCCTCCACTTCGAGATCGGTGCGGTGGAGGCGATCGCGCGGGCGGCGGCGGAGATCAACGCCGCGGCCGAGAACATCGGTGCGCGCCGGCTTCACACGGTGATGGAGCATCTGCTGGAGGAGATCTCGTTCGAAGCGCCCGAGCGCTCGGGAGAAACCTATCAGGTCGATGCGGAGGCGGTGCGCGAGCGACTGGAGCCGCTGATCGCGGACCGCGACCTCGCGCGCTACATCCTCTAGGGACTGACGATGCGCCTGCCTACAGCGCCCCGCCGGATCGTCCTCGTTGCCGCGGCCGCCGCAGCCGTCATCGCGCCGGGCTGCGGGCGGCGGGGAGCGCCGTTACCGCCGGTCGTGCGGGTTGCCGAGCGCACCCGCGACCTCCAGGTCGTCCAGGAAGGCACCTTCGCCGTCCTTACCTGGAGCTATCCGTCAATGACGCGCGCCGGCGGGCCGCTGCCGGACCTCGAGGCGATCGAGGTGTGGCGTCTCAGCCTGCCCAGCGGACAGGAGCCGCAGGGTACCTCGCCGCAGCAGCGTGCGGTGCGGGAGCAGCTGCTGCTGAGCAAGGGCCAGCGCCTCCTGGTTCTCGACCGGCAGGCGCTGACCGGAGCGACCCACGGCTCCCAGCTGACGGTGCGCGACGACCTGCACGCCTGGTACAGGGAGAATGTGGACCGATTGCCGCTCGTGGTGTGGTACGCGGTACGGGCCGTGTGCTGCCGCGGGCATCTGTCAGAGCCGTCCAACATCGTGCGTCTCGTTCCGCAGGCCCCACCGTCGCCGCCGACTGCAATCACCGCCACGCCGGAAGCCACCGGGATCGTGCTCGGATGGACGAGCGCGGACGGGGCGACGGTGATCGTCGAGGGCTCGGCCGACGGCACGACCTGGCGGCGTCTGACAGCGGAGCCGGTGGCGCAGCCGCCATGGCGCGACACCACAGCTCGCCAGGGCGCCACATCGTACTACCGGTTGCGTTCGGTGGACGCGACCCGCGGCCTCGGCCTGATCGGCGAGCCGAGCAAGCCGTTGGCGGTCGCCTACCCCGACATCTACCCGCCCGAACCGCCGGAGAACCTCGTTTGCCTGCCGGAGGAGGGGCGCGTCCGCCTGCGCTGGGACGCGGTCGCCGGCAGCGCCGAGTACCGGGTCTTCAGGCGCCGGCCGAACGGCGGCTGGGACCACCTCGACTTTTACGTGCAGAAGCTGGAGTACACGGACACCTCGCCACCCTCGGGAACCGCCACCTACGCCGTCAAGGCGGTTGACTCGGCCGGCAATGAGTCCGATGCCGCGCTGTGCTCGACGGCGGCCGGGCCGACGCCGTGAGCGACCGCCTGATCAAGGTCGAGGGCGCCGGCAACGACTTCCTGCTCGGAACCGGTTCCTGGGCGGAGCGGCTTGCCGCCGACCCGGATCTCGTGCGCCGGCTGTGCCGGCGGCGGCTCGGCGTCGGTGCGGACGGCACCCTGGCGCTATTCCCGGAGAGGTCCGGTGCGGTACGACTGATCTACCGCAACAGCGACGGATCGGAGGCTGCGTTCTGCGCCAACGGCACACGCTGTGCCGCACGCGCGGCGGTCGAGCTTCTCGGCCTCGGCTCGCCCCTCGTGGTGCGGACGGCGTGGGCGGACATTTCGGCCGAGGTAGCCGGCACCGAGGTCACGCTCGTACTGCCAACGCCGCCAGCCGCGCCGACGATGCTCAAGCTGGAGACGACGCCGCGGACATGGCACGCGCACCTCATCGAGGTCGGCGTGCCGCACCTCGTGGTGCCCTTCGACGGCAAGCTCGACGCCCTGGAGCTGGCCGAGGTCGCGCCGCCACTGCGCGCGCACCCGCATCTCGGACCCGGTGGCGCCAACGTCTGCTTCGTGGCCGCGGCAGGCGCTGGGCGACTCGAGGTTCGGTCGTGGGAACGCGGAGTGGAAGCGGAGACCCTCTCCTGCGGCTCCGGCGTCGTCGCCGCGGCACTGGTTTGGATGACGGAGAGCGGTGGCCGCCGCCTCGTCTGCGCAACCCGCTCCGGACAGGATCTGACGGTCGAAGCAATGGGCGAGCCGCCCCTGTGCGGCGTTCGCCTCACCGGCCCGGCGCACTTCGTGGCGGAGGTCATTCCACGGTAAGTCTGCGAGCTCGTGGAAGAGAGGCCTCTTGCGCGGTTGGGTTGTGAACACGGTGAGGAGTGTCCCTGCCCGCAGGCCCCCTCGACGCGGTTCGCGGATCTGCCAGGAGTGGCTACCGCAGAGCTGGTCAGAGGATCCGCGGGTTACTTTCCAACCGTGTGCGGAGCCCGGAGCATCTATGAGCGATCGTAGCGAGACCGGCAAGACGCTTGTCAGGGCTGGGTTCTGAACGTTGAGCTGACGCAACCATACTCCCTGTATGTTGAGGACAGCGAGACGCGAAGAGCACAGCAATGGCTGGCGTATCGCCGGTCGCAGCAGATCGCGAGTGGATGGTCCGGGCTAGAGGCCCGGCCGCAAATCCCAGTGTCGCCCGTTGCGAGCGCCACGGGCCCAGATTCGAGACGTCGTGCCGCTGGCGATGTTGTTTCATCATCAGGGCGCGACAACGAAGAAGCTGGGTCAGTGCCGCTGCAACCCACTGGGCAGGCTTGGCTTGCGGCCGATCTCGGCGTTGCTCGTCGTCGCGGTAGAGCAAGGCTACGGCTTCCTCCTCGCGCCTTGATCTCGACCGCCAGCCAAGACTGCGGACGGTACCGGGGTTTCCGGCCGGACCTCTAGAAGTGGTAGGTCCTGCCCTGCTGCAGCTCCTCGAGGTGCTGCGCAAACTCCATGTCACCGATCTCGGCCCGCAGCTGATCGATGTACGGCGGCTTGAAGTGGTAGAGCATGACCGGGATCTCGGGACGGACCTTGGCGAGCTCGGCGGCGAGGGTGGTGGGGGTGAGATGGAGCGAGACGTCCGCGATGTTCTGCATGTCGGACGGGAACGAGCACTCGGTGATGAGTGCAGCCAGGTTGTCGGTTTGGTTGGCGACCTCCCAGACCCGCTCGGTCGGGCCGGTGTCGGAGGTGAATAGCACCGTGCTCGATCCCTGGCGAATCAGGAAGCCGACGGTCGGCACGATGTGATCGACGGGGATCGCGGTCACCTCGACCGGACCTGCACTGAGGCCAGAGATCTCGAAGGGTCGCTCGGCCTCGATCTCGACGAACCGCACCGACGGGTAAACGTGGTTGGGGATCCGGGAGAAGTCGGGCCAGGTGTCGTTGTTGAACATGTGGCGCCGGACGTTCACGAGGACGCGCTTGGTGCAGTACATGTTGACCGTTGCGTCACCGTTGGCGAAGCTGTTCTCGATCAGGAACGGCAGGCTCGCGATGTGGTCCATGTGCGAGTGGGAGATCAGGATGTGGCGGACCTGACGCTGCTCGTCGATCGAGAGCACACGGGTCACGGCGCCCGCATCGACCGCCAGCTGGCCGTCGATGAGGAACGACGTCATACAACAGCCCGGGGCGTCACCCCCAAAGCTCCCAAGAACGCGGAAATCCACGTTTCAAGTATAGCGTGCTCCCGAAGGTACATTCCCTCTGTGTCCGCCCAGACCCGGTACCATGGAGACATGGATCACACTCTGACCCCGAGCGCGCTCCGCTTGGCGATGTTGATGAGCGGCTTTGGCAGCCGCGAGCGCCGGCTCATCGCCGAGGCCGGGAACGGCAGGGACCCTCTGTCGGCGCTGGCCGCGCGGGGTGTTCCGGCGGCCGTGCTGACGGGAGTAGGGCGGATCGCCCGTGACGAGGCGCCGGCCCTGATCGAGCGCCTCTCCGGCACCGGATGGCGCTGGCTGACGCCCGACGATACAGGCTACCCCGAGCTGCTGACGGTCCTCTCCGACCCCCCGTTGGGCCTGTTCGTGCGCGGCGCCCTTCCCGACGGCCCGGCGGTGGCCGTAGTCGGCTCGCGGCGGGCAACGGCCTACGGACGTCAGGTCGCGGGTCTGATCGCGCGCGAGCTGGCGGCTGCAGGCGTGGCCGTGATCTCCGGGATGGCGCGCGGAGTCGACGCCGCCGCGCATCGCGGCGCTCTCGAGGGTGGGGGTCCGACGGTCGCGGTGTGGGGCACCGGGCCCGACCGCGTGTATCCCGCCGAGCACCGCCGTCTGGCCGACGAGATCGCGGAGCACGGCGCGCTGGCCACCGAGTATCTGCCGGGAACGCCACCGCGCCGCCATCACTTCCCTCAGCGTAACCGGATTCTCGCCGGCATGGCCCCGGCGACGGTCGTCGTCGAGGCGGCGGCCCGTTCCGGCGCCCTGGTCACCGCTCGCCTTGCCCTCGAGGAGGGGCGCGAGGTGTTCGCGGTGCCTGGCAGCATCCTGTCCGAGCTTTCCGTGGGACCGAACACCCTGCTGAGGCTCGGCGCGCGGCCGCTACTGACGCCGCGCGAGCTGCTCGATGAGCTCGGGGTGACGGCGGCCGCAGCAGCGCCGGTTGCGGCGGGCCGGAACGACCACGGCGTGCTGGCGGTTCTTCAGGGGGGCGAGGCGCTGGCGGTCGACGATCTGGCCGAGCGTACGCGGACCGAGGTCCCTCAGCTGCTCGCAGAGCTTCTGGAGCTGGAGCTCGCGGGCCACGTCGAGCGGCAGGCCGACGGCCGCTACTGCCTGGCCCGCGTCAGGCCCGCAACCGAGAGCCAGGGCCGCTCGTGAGCGGTGGTGACGCGGTCGGCGCATCGCCGGTCGCGCCGGGCCACAGTTGAGCGGGCGGATGCAGTCCCGGCCGGAGCGGAAGGGCCGAGACCGGTAGATCGTCGGTCCCGGAACCGTGTGTGGTAGGGTGGCGCGCCGTGGGAGGAACGAAGGTATGGGCTCGAAGTTACTGATCGTGGAGTCCCCCGCGAAGGCGCGGACGATCGGGAAGTTCCTCGGTCGTGAGGTGGCCGTGAAGGCCTCGGTCGGACACGTCCGTGATCTGCCGAAGACGAGCCTCGGGGTCGACGAGGAGCATGGGTTCGCCCCCGAGTACGTGGTGCTTCCCGACAAGAAAAAGGTGGTCGACGAGCTGCGACGCGCCGCGCGCGCCGCCGAGGAGATCTACCTCGCGACCGATCCCGACCGTGAGGGCGAGGCAATCTGCTGGCACCTGGCGGAGCTGCTCAAGGACACCGATCGGCCGATGCACCGTGTCGAGTTCCACGAGATCACGCGCCGCGCGGTGCGCGAGGCCTTCGCCAACCCGCGTCAGGTCGACATGGCCCGCGTCGACGCCCAGCAGGCCCGCCGCGTCATCGACCGGCTGGTCGGCTACCGCCTGTCGCCGCTGCTGTGGGACAAGGTCAAGCGCGGACTGTCAGCCGGGCGTGTGCAATCGGTGGCGCTGAAGATGATCTGCGATCGCGAGGCCGAGATCGACGCCTTCGTTCCCGAGGAGTACTGGCTTGTGGACGCCCGCGTCGCGGGGGCCGTGCCGCCGCCGTTCGTTGTGCGCCTGGCCAAGAAGGACGGCCGCAAGTGGCGCCCGTCCTGTGAGGACGATGCCCGCGCGGTCGAAGAGGCTCTCAACTCCGGACCGGTCGTGATCGACGGCGTGGCGCGGCGTCAGCGGACGCAACGGCCGAAGCCGCCGTTCATCACCTCCCACCTGCAGCAGGAGGCGGCGCGGCGCCTGCGCCTGCCGGTGCGGCGCACGATGCAGATCGCGCAGCGCCTGTACGAGGGCGTCGATCTCGGCGAGCGCGGTCGCCATGGCCTCATCACCTACATGCGGACCGACTCCGTGCGGGTGTCGTCGGAGTCGGTGACCGCGGCCCGGGAGCTGATCGCCCAGCGCTGGGGCGACGCCGCACTTCCCGGCTCTCCCAACTTCTTCAAGAACCGATCGTCGGCGCAGGACGCCCACGAAGCGATCCGACCCACCGACCCGAGCCTGGCGCCCGAGCTGGTGGCGCCGCACCTCAAGCCCGAGGAGCTCCGCCTCTACCGACTGATCTGGGAGCGCTTCATCGCGTCGCAGATGAAGAGCGCCACTTTCGATATTACGCAGGTCGAGGTGGCCGCCGGGCCGTACATCCTGTCGGTCACCGGCAAGGTGCTGGTCGATCCCGGATTCCTACGCCTGTGGCAGGACCAGGACAACGGCGGCAACCAGGAGAACGGCAACAACGGGGATGACAACGGCTCCGCCTCGCCCCTCCCGGAGGGTCTCGAGAAAGGCCAACGGCTGGCCGTCGAGGACATCAAGCTCGAGCAGAAGTGGACGCAGCCGCCGCCGCGCTACACCGAGGCGACGCTGGTCAAGGCGCTCGAGGAGAACGGAATCGGCCGTCCGTCAACCTACGCGTCGATCATCGCCACCCTGTCGGTGCGCGACTACGCCAACAAGGAGAAAGGGACCTTCCGCCCCAGCGAGCTCGGCAAGCTGGTGACACGGCTCCTGACCGGGTCGTTCACCCACATCATCAACGAGGCCTACACCGCGAGCCTGGAGGAGGAGCTCGACCGCGTCGCCGACGGCACCGAAAACTGGCAGCAGCTGGTCGGAAGATTCGCAGGCGCCTTCTACCAGGATCTCGAGCGCGCGAAGAGCGAGATGGAGCAGGTCAAGGGACGCGGCGTCGAGACCGACGAGAAGTGTCCGGAGTGCGGAAAGCCGCTGGTTATCAAGTTCGGCCGGTACGGAGAGTTTCTCGCCTGCTCCGGCTATCCGGAGTGCCGGTACACGCGCGATCTCGGCGCCGAACAGGAGACCGGCGAGCAGCAGGACGAGGCCCCGAGCTGCCCCGAGTGCGAGGCGCCGATGGTCGCCAAGCGCTCACGCTTCGGACCGTTCTGGGCGTGCAGCCGTTACCCGGAGTGCAAGGGGACACGGCGCATTGGCGGCGGACCCGCGCGCTCGACGCCGAAGCCCACCGGCGTCGGCTGCCCGCGCGAAGGGTGTAGCGGCGAGATTGTCGAGCGGCGCTCCCGACGCGGACGCACCTTCTACGGCTGTAACCGCTTCCCGGCATGCGATTTCACCATGTGGGATCCGCCGGTGGCAGTGGCTTGCCCGGAGTGCGGCTCGCCGGTGATGGGCCTGAAGCAGACCAAGCGGCGCGGCCGCGAGCACGCGTGTCCGGACAAGGAGTGCGGCCACCGTGAGCCGGCTCCGGAAGGTAGCGGCTCGGAGGACTTGGAGGGGTCGTGACCCTCATCGTCGGGGGCGGCCTCGCGGGCTGTGAGGCGGCCTGGCAGCTGGCGGAGGCCGGACAGCAGGTAACGCTGGTCGAGATGCGGCCCGCGCGGCCGACGCCGGTCCACCGCAGCGATCGCCTCGCGGAGCTCGTGTGCTCGAACTCGCTGCGGGGCGACGACCTCGGCAACGCCGTTGGCCTCCTCAAGCGCGAGATGGAGGCGCTCGGCTCCCTGGTGATACGTGCGGCGCGGGCGTCGGCGGTGCCCGCCGGCGGCGCGCTCGCGGTTGACCGCGAGAGCTTCGCGACAACCATCACCGAGGCTATCAACGGCCACCCCAACATCGTTCTCGAACGACGCGAGATGACCGAGATCCCGGACGGCCCGGCGATCGTCGCCACCGGCCCGCTGACGTCGCCTGCCCTGCATCAGGCGCTGGAGGGGCTTCTCGGCGAGGGCTCGCTGGCGTTCTTCGATGCCGTAGCGCCAATTGTCGCCGCCGACTCTCTCGACTTGGAGAACCTGTTCGCGGCCTCCCGCTACGGTAAGGGTGGCGACGCCGGCTACCTCAACGCGGCCATGGACCGGGAGCGCTACGAGCGCTTCGTCGACGACCTTCTCGCGGCCGAGAAGGTACCGTTCCGCGACTTCGAAGCGGCCGACATCCGTTACTTCGAGGGCTGTCTGCCGATCGAGGTGATGGCCGAGCGGGGGCGCGACACGTTGCGCTTCGGGCCCATGAAGCCCGTCGGCCTCACTGACCCGGCGACCGGTCGGCGCCCGTGGGCGGTCGTCCAGCTGCGCCAGGATGACCTTGCCGCCGAGCACTACAACCTGGTCGGCTTCCAGACCAAGCTCACGCGGCCGGAGCAGCAGCGGGTGTTCCGGCTGATCCCGGGCCTCGAAGAGGCGCGGTTCGTGCGCTACGGCATGATCCACCGCAACACCTTCATCAACGCCCCGCTCCACCTCGACCCGTTCCTGCGCCTGCGGGAGCGGCCCGGAGTTCGGCTGGCCGGGCAGATCACCGGCGTCGAGGGCTACGTCGAGTCGGCGGCCACCGGCCTCCTGGCGGCACGGTTCCTGGCTGCGGAGGCGGTCGGCCGCACGCCGGCGCCGCCGCCTCCCGATACCGCCCTCGGAGGCCTCGTGCGCCACCTCAGCGCGCGCCGCCCGGCCGGCTTCCAGCCCGCCAACATCTCCTGGGGCTTGATCCGCTCACCGCTCGAGCTCGAAGAGATCCGCGACCGCCGCGAGCGCCGCCGCCGTCAGGCCGAGCATGCGCTGGCGGTGATTGGCGACTGGGCAACACGGAAGTGAGAAGGTGAGAAAGTGAGAAGGTGAGGAAG
>CAZKGM010000064.1:0-9010 GCA_964552395.1 uncultured Thermoanaerobaculia bacterium
CTGGCCGAGGAGCTCCCCGAGGGCTACCACGCCAAGGCCGCGGGCCAGGCGGAGGAGTACGCGGAGTCGATGAACAGCCTGCTGTTCGCCCTCGGTCTCGCGATCCTGATCGTCTACATGGTGCTGGCCAGCCAGTTCAACTCCCTGCTACACCCGTTCACGATCATGTTCGCGCTGCCGCCGGCCGCGATCGGCGCGCTGCTGGCCCTGTACCTCACCGGCAACACGTTCAACATCATGTCGATGATCGGCATCATCCTGCTGTTCGGCCTGGTGACCAAGAACTCGATCCTGCTCGTCGACCTGACGATCCAGAAGCGCGCGCAGGGGCTCGACCGGGAGGAGGCGCTGCGGGTCGCATGCCCGATCCGGCTGCGCCCGATCCTGATGACCGCGGTATCGATGATCTTCGGGGTACTGCCGGTAGCGCTGGCGCTCGGCGAGGGCTCGGAGGCGCGCGCGCCGATGGCCATCGCCACCGCCGGCGGCATGACCACCTCCACGCTGCTGACCTTGCTCGTGGTCCCGGTCGTCTACGCCGTCCTCGACAGCGGCGTCGAGAAGCTGCGCGGATGGCGGCGGGCGAGGGCGACGGCACGGACTGCCTAGGAGGGCGCCCGGCCCGCGGCCCCTTGCGTGGCTTCCGGCCCGGGCCGACACTGTTTTCAGAGGGATAGCAGCGATCACTTTCAGGATGGTGAGCGGAGGCGTCATGAAGGTCGGCGACATCATGATCCCGTTTCACGAGGTGCCTTCGGTTCCCAGCGACGCAACGCTCGCGGACGTCGCCCGGCTGCTGCGAGAGGCCCGCTGCAAAGACTCCGACCGTTACCCGTGCCGTGCCGTCCTGGTGGTTGACGCCAACGGCCGCATCGTCGGCAAGATCGGCCACCTGAGCTTCCTCAGGGCGGTCTCGCAGGCAGTTCCGAGCATGACCCCAGGGGCGGTCGCCACGATGACCCCGGCCTCCCACTCGAGCTTCCTGGAGCAGACGCTGGCCCAGTGCTGTGAGCATACGAGGAGAGTGGAGGCCCGGTCCGCGATGGTCCCGGACACGATCTGCATTGAGGACACAGACTCGATCCCAGCCGCCATCGAGGTCATGGTCCACCACGCCACGCTGTCGGTGTTCGTCCGGCGCGGCGGAACTCTGGTCGGCCTGCTGCGCCTAGCGGACGTGTTCGAGGCGATGGCCAAGCGGCTCGGCCAGGAGGTCACAACCCCGAGCGGCTAATCGCATGCCTGGCGCCGACTGAAACCACGAGCCACAAGGCAGCCGGTCATGCTAGGATCCCCCCCACGTGATCAATCCGGAGAAGGCACGACATGGAGGTGGACGGGAGGCGATCCGGCAACGCGCGTCGGCGTCGCGCCGCGGTCTTCGAAGGCGGACCTGCGCGTTCGCAGCCGCCGCATTCCTCACGGCAGCGGTGCCCGGCCTTGCCGGCGGCCCCGAGTGGTACACGGGAGCGTTCCACTTCCGCTGGCGCACCACCGGCGGTCCCCACGGGCATGTCGCTGACTGCCGCACAGACGCGTGCGACCGCTCCGACTTCGCCCGCGGCAACCTCGACAACGCCTTTGGCCTGCGCCAGGGAGTAGCCTTCCCCCTCCTCGAGCGAGGCTCGTTCCGGCTGACCGGCGGCGGCGAGGCCCAGGTCCTTTTCACCGAGCACAACCTCTCGCAGCGTGACCTCGGCATCGGCGAGCTCGCCGGCGTCCTCGGCGCCGGCCTCACTATCGGCCCGGCGTGGCTCACGGTACGCGCAGGCTTCGGCGGCGTTCTCACGTCGGACGGGCGCGGCGGCACCGGCCGCTTCCTGGAGAGCGGCATCGAGGCTCCGGTCTCCGGCCGGGTGGCCGCGCGCGCCGCCTTCCGCCGCGCCTGGCACGCAGGGCCCTCCACCGATGAGCTGTCGCTGGTCCTGGCACTCCGCCCACACGAGGCGGCTGGCCCCAGCCCGTGGAACCTCGGCTTCAGCGCCGGGGCCAGCCGGCCCGGCGGGTTGGTCGGCCAGGACCGCTCCCTCTCCGATGCCCCGGTGTGGCAGCTCACCGCCCTCCGTTCCCTCGGCGCCTCGCCCTACCGGCTCGGCATCGGCGTCGGCTCGGCCAGCCATGAGTCCGAGGTCCGGACGGCGTACGGCGCGGTGGCGGGGAACCAGCGCGGCAAGGAGATCTTCGACCTGTCCCTCCTTGCCGACCGGGCCATCGGCTGCACCGGCGCCGTCTGCTGGCGCGCCGGACTGGGACTGCGCGCCGCACACTGGGAGGATCGAACGCCGCTGCTTCTCGACCGCAGCCGCGTCCCGGTCGCCGCCGGCACCGAACTCGCCGGCGTCGCCTCTCTGGCCGCCCGCATCGATCTGGCGGACCGCATCGGCCTCACCGCCCGCGCCGAGCAGACATACTGGAGCGGCCTCGACCTCGGCGAGCTGCGGCTGATGGTCGGCCTCGAGGCCGGGCTGGCGGACAGCGCACCTCGCGAACCTATCTCCCCGCACCCCAAGAGCGCGCGCCGGCCCGACGATCGCGGTCGAAGGCCATCGTACATCAGGCGCCTCGCGGTCGACCTGGGCGACCTCGTGGCGGTCTCCTGGCACATGACCCCGGGGCGCTGGCGTGCCCTCGGCTGGGGCTCGGCGGCGGTGGGCGCCGCCTTCCTGACCGACAACGAGATCAGGAGCTTCGCGCAGCGACACCGTACCGTCGGGCGGGACGACTTCTTCGACACCGTGCGCCCGCTCGGCAACCAGGCCGGGGCGCTCGGCGTCATTGGCCTGATCTGGCTCGGCGGCACGCTCGGCGACAACGAGACCGCAGTGAAGATCGGCCAGGACGCGTTCGAAGCGACCCTTTTCGCCAACCTGCTGATGGCCCCCGCCCTCAAGACCGCCACCGGCCGGGCGCGTCCGGACGCCGGCCTCGGGCGTTCTCACTTCGATCCGTTCTCCGGCGCCGAGTCTCTGCCGTCGGGCGAGGCGGCGCAGGCGTTCGCCATCGCCTCCGTGGTGGCCTCTCACGTGCACCGACGTTGGCTCAAGGCGCTCGCCTGGGGTCTTGCCGGCACCCTCTCGTATGGACGCATCCACGTCGATCGGCACTGGGCCTCAGACGTCGTTTCCGGCGCCCTCATCGGCGCCGGTGTCGGCGCCTGGGTGGCGCACCGCAGAGAGGCCCGGTCCGGGCCCGAGGGGCGCGGCCTGCACATCGTGGTCCTGCCCGCACCGGGCGGCCTGCAGCTGGTCGGGGGCATGACATGGTGACCCCCCGATGTGGCAGGAGGTCGAGACCTCGGATCGGGTGGCCGACTGCGCCCCTCGTGCTCTTGATGATCGCGCTGGCCCCACCACCGACCGCGACCGCCCAGGACCCTGCCGCCGCAGCCGGCGTCACCTGGTGGGGCAGCCTAACAGCCGATCCGGTCCGCTTCGCGTCGCTGCCGATGAGCTTCGAGGAGGCGATATCGCCACCGCCCGGCAAGTGGCAGGCATCGTTCGCCGTGGAGTACTTCAACCTCTGGTTCGGGAGCTGGCACACCGGGGTCATCCACCGCGAGTTCGGCCTCCAGGGCACCCCGCTGAATCCCTGGGAGCTCCGCACTCTGGAGCGTCGCCACCCAGATGACCCGTTCTTCCGCCTCGACGTGGAGGGCTGGCGCGGCCGCCTCACGGTGGCCCGCGGCCTCGGCCACGGGCTCGGCGTCGTTGTCGACGTCCCCTGGATCCAGATCGGCGCTCCGCGGTGGGACGCCATCTCCAGCAAGTTCCACGAGCTATTCGGCCTCCCCGTTGGCGACCGCAACGACATCGCCCGCGGCCAGACCCTGATCTACATTCGGGGCCGCGACCGCGACCGCCACATCGAGGCATGGAACGAGCTCAACGGCTCGGGCCTCGGTGACCTGCGCCTGACGGTCAACGGCCCGCTCGGCGGCTGGCTAGGTGGTCGGCACGCCTGGGCGGTCTCGGTCGAGGCCCCCACCGGCGCGCGGGGAACCCTGCGCGGCAGCGGCGGCTGGGACTTGGGCGCACGCTGGTTCGGCACCTGGAGTTGGAGAAGCTCACGCCTCCGTCTCGGCGCCGGCTACACCAAGCTCGCGCGATCCGGGACCTTCCTCGGCGTCCAGCGCGCCGACACCTGGCACGCCCTCGGCGAGTGGCTGCTGCCGGTGGGGCGAGCCGACTCCTTGATGGTCGGCTTCACCCTGCACACGTCTCCCCTTCACGATTTTACGGACGCCCACCCGGCCGCTCCCTCTCTGGTGCTCGACCTCGGGTGGGGCTTTCCCGTCGGGAACGGCCGCCGCATCGAGCTCTCGATCGCCGAAAACGTCACCGGAGACGGGACGGCACCCGACCTCGTGCTCCGCATCAGAGTGGTCGGCGCGCCACGTCGCTGACCGGCACCCCCTTCTGCCGCACCACTACTTGGTCTCGTTCCCGCGTCGCAGCTCGTCGAGCTGCGGCTTGACGTGGCGCTCGTAGCACTCGGGGCAGATACCGTGGCTGAAGCGGATGGCCGAGTGCTCGGTGATGTACTTCTCGACCTGCTCCCAGTAGTCCTCGTCGCCTCGGATCTTCTTGCAGTAGCTGCAGATGGGAAGGAGTCCCTCGAGGGTGACAACACTGTCCAGAGCGGTCGTCAGACGCTCGTTGGCTTCGCGCAGCTCGTCGGCGAGCCTCTCGAGGTCGCTGGTCCGCTTCGACTCGAGAAGGCGGAGCTCGGCGACCTGCCGCCGCTTGCGCTGCAGGCGAATCGCGCCCAGCAGGGCGAAGAGAGCTGCACCGTAGAGAAGCAGCATCCGCCCCGCCACGACCGCGAGGACGGTGGGCTCAAAGCCGCTGGTCGCCAGCACCAGCGCTTCGTAGGCAACAACATTGGCGATCATCACCGTCAGCAGCGCTGGCAGCCCGCCCACGAACGCGGCAGCCGCGGTGTTGGCCAGGTACCAGACGTACCAGGCACTCTGGGCGTCCCCGGAGAGGTGAACCGCCCACGTGATGATGCCGACATCGACCGCCATCCACAGGCGCTCCAGGCGCAGGTGACCGAGTCGCCAGATGCCCTTGTGGTAGAGCCAACCGAAGCCCAGGGCCGTGGCGTTGGCCACGAGCAGGAACCACAGCCCGGCCCGCCAGCTGAACCGGAGGGAACCGAGCAGCACGGCCAGGTAGCCGACCACGGTGGCCAGGGTATAGACGAGGGCACGGCTCTTCTGCACCGCCACCTGGAACCGCAGGTTCGGCTGCTTCTCGGTGCTGGGTCCGCTCGACACTGACCTGCCCCTTCCCGCCACCGTCTCGCATCGGCATTCTCGCACATCGGCTGACCTAACTCGACACTCGAGGCCCAGGGACAGCTGGGGGTCCCACAGGCACGCTCGAGTATCATGGGCGGCCATGGATATGCCCCAGATGACCGGATCCACAGCCGACCGGAACATTGCCCTTCATGCCTGAAACGGGAGCGCCTTCTGCCCGGACACGGCGGCGGCTGCTGGTGCTCGCAGTGGGTCTGCTGTCCCTGGCTGCGTACGCCAACAGTATCCGAGCGGGGTTCGTGTGGGACGATCGGATGTTGGTATTGCAGGACCCGGTCGTGCACTCGTTTCACAACCTGGGAGAGGTCTTCTCGCAGGACTTCTTCGCCCGCACCGAAAGCCCCCTCCCCTACGGCTACTACCGGCCGGTGACGACCCTCTCGTACGTTCTTGACTACGCTCTGTCGGGCAAGGACCCGCTTGTCTATCACCTCACCAATGTCCTCTTGCACGCCCTCGCATCGGCGCTGGCCTTGCTCTTACTGTGGCGCCTCGGCCTCTCCGAAGGTGCCGGCTTCACCGCCGCGGCGCTGTTTGCCGTGCACCCGATTCACACCGAGAGCGTGGCCTGGATCGCCGGACGCACCGACCTCCTGGCCTTCGTCCTCATGATCAGTGCCCTCCTGATCCACCTCGCTGCACAGCCTCAGCCGCCGCCCCAGATGGAGAACCCTACCGGACGCAAGCATAAGAAGAAGCGGAAGCCAAGGGAGAATGGAACGAAGGCGGGGAGGCACCCGGTCGCGCTCACGGGTCTGGCGCTGGTCCTGTTTGCCGCCGCCCTGCTGTCCAAGGAAATGGCCGCGGTTCTGCCTCTGTGGGTCGCGCTCATTCATCGCCTCAGGCTCGGTCAGAGCTGGAAGAGGTCGGCGCGGGCTGCGGTCCCCTACTTCGTGGTGATGCTCGGCTATGCCGTTCTCCGCTTCGCCCTTGCCGCGGTTGCCATGCCGACGACCCCCGGCCAGCATCACCTCCTCTACGCCGTGCTTACCGCCCCGGTCACGGTGCTGCGCTACCTCGGGTGGATGGTCGTGCCGACCGGACTCAGCGCGTACGTCCAGAACCCGTACGTCACCTCGCCGGCCGATCCTCGTTTCTTCGTCGCCCTCGCGGCGCTGGCTCTGCTGGTACTTCTCTTGCTGCGTTACGGGCGCCGGCACCGCACCGCCGCCACGCTGGCGGCCATGCTTGCAGTCTCATTCCTGCCGATCCTCAACTTCGTCCGGGTCGCCAGCCCCCCCGACATGGGCAATACGATGGCCGAGCGCTTCTGCTACTTGCCCTCCCTGCCCTTCATCGCCCTAGCCGTCTTGCTTCTCTCGCGGTGGCAACTGTTCCGTGTGCGCCGCGCACGCTCCATCGTTGCGGTGGCGACAACCGGGCTGGTCGCGGCAGGGCTCGGGCTCACCTGGCAGCGCAACCGGGACTGGCACGATGAGAAGACCCTCTTCGAAAAGACGGTCAGGCAGGTGCCCGATGCACCGCTGCCGTGGACCCGCCTCGCCCTCGCCGAGCTCCGCTCCGGCGACCTGCCGGCGGCGCAGCGCTCCTCGAACCGCGCCAGCGAGCTGGCCCCCAACATGTCATCCGTGCTCGCGCTTCGCACCACCATGCTGGTCAACACCGGACATGCCGACGAGGCGGTGCCGATCCAGGAACGGCTGGTCTCCGCGAACCAGAAGGGCCGGGCTATCGCTCTCAACAACCTCGCCTACCTGTACCGCGCCACTGGCCGGTTTCAGGAGGCACACGATATACTGCAGCGCCTGGTCGCCACCGGCAAGGCAAGCGCCGATGCCCACTTCAACCTGGCCGAGGTCCTGCGAGCCGAGGGAGATCGAGATGGAGCACTGTCCGAGTACAGGGTTGCGGTCGCCAGGCGGCCGGAAGATGCACGCATGATCGCGCGCCTGGCCTCTCTCGAGGCCGAGATGGGGCACGCGGCGGCCTCGATCGGCCACTACCGGGACGCGATCACACTCCAGCCGTCGAGCGCCCGCCTCCATGACGAGCTCGGACGGGCCCTTGCGGACTCGGGCAGACTCGCCGAAGCAGAGCGTGCGTTCTCGAGTGCCGAGAAGCTCGGCTCGTCCGTCGCTCGTCTGGAGCTGGCGCAGCTCATGGCGCGCCAGGGCCGTCGTGAGGAGGCCCGCTCCCTGCTCCGGGAGTTGTTGACTGCTACCTCGGATCCACGCCTGCGGGAAGCCGCCGAGGCGATGATCCGCGGCCTCGGCGCGCAAACGCCGGAGACCGGGACTTCGGGTTCGCCCTCGGTGAACCGCGCGGTCACGCCGACGGTGGTCCAATGACAGCGGCCACCCTCCGGGCGATCGCCTGCACTGCGCTCGGCGTACTCCTCACCGCCTCCACGGCTGCAGTCGCGGGAAACGGCCCCCCGCAGGCTCCATCGGTCGTGGTCCTGATCAGCGTCGACACGCTCCGCGCGGACTCCGTTTCTTTTGACGGCCACACGCCGCAGACCACACCTTTCATGGACCGTCTCGCCCGTGATGGCGTCGTGTTCACACAGGCCTACTCCACCTCGTCGTGGACCCCGCCCGCCATGGGGTCGCTGCTGACCGGTCTCTACCCAACCTCCCACGGGGTCACGACCGGGAACATCCAACATCTCGGTCGGATCGTCCAGCCTCCCTTGCCCGAGGCCCTCACGACGCTGGCCGAGGTCTTCCGGAAGGCCGGCTACACGACCATTGGGGTGCCCGCAAACCGCCACCTCATGGCCTCGCTTGGCTTCGGCCAAGGCTTCGACTACTACTTCGGCGAGGCCGCATTCCGACCGGCTCCCGGCGTCAACGGCGAGGTGCGGCGTCAGCTCGAGAAGGCGTTCGGCCCTCTGTGGCGGGTACGTTGGAAGCAGGGAAAGGTCTTCCTGTGGATCCACTACTTCGACCCGCACGATCCGTACCGGCCCAACCGCAGGTGGCTCGACAGGTACGCGCCCGAGTACCGCAAGAACCCCGCGGCCTTCCCGGCAAACATCGTCATGAAGGACCTGCACGAGCGATTTCCGCACCCCGACGCCGTCGTGGCGGCGCGGATCCGGCCGCTCTACGAGGGTGAGGTGGCCTTCTGGGACCAGCAGTTCAGCCTCCTGGCCCGCGAGCTCGGCCTCGACGCCGACAATGTGCTCCTGGCCTTCACCGCCGAT
The DNA here is from genome assembly GCA_964552395.1 of uncultured Thermoanaerobaculia bacterium. GTDB lineage: Bacteria > Acidobacteriota > Thermoanaerobaculia > Thermoanaerobaculales > Sulfomarinibacteraceae > JAJDNH01. The sequence continues at coordinate 8,493 of CAZKGM010000064.1, forward strand.
CACGGCGAGGAGATCGCGGAGCACGGGGATCTCGGCCACTCCCAGAGCCTGCACGAGGAACTGGTCCGCGTTCCTCTCCTCGTCCACTGGCCGGACGGTCTGCCTCGGGGCAAGCGCATCTCGGCTCCCGCGAGCCTGATCGACGTATACCCGACCCTGGTCAAGCTCGCCGGGCTCGAGGTTCCCTCGGCCATCCAGGGGCACAGCCTTGTCACCGAGATGAGGGGGAAGAAGCCCGACCCGGAGCGGCCGGTCTTCATGGAGCTGCTGCCGCCCAAGCCGCACCTGCTCGCAATGCGGGCCGGTGAGTGGAAGCTCATCCGCAGCCTCGATCCGGGCGGCACCGCCAGCCTCTACAACCTGTCCACCGACCCTGGGGAACACCACGATATCGCCGCCGCGCACGGCGCCCTTGTGCGCTCGTTGCAACGCCGGCTCGCGGCCTGGTACAAGAGCCTCCCCCCGGCGCCTCAGCAGGCCCCGGTTCCCCTGACCGACAAGAAGCTCGAGCAGCAGCT
>CAZKGM010000064.1:9110-11460 GCA_964552395.1 uncultured Thermoanaerobaculia bacterium
CTTGACCTGGGTCAATGACGCGCGACCGCTGACGGCCCATCCTCGTCTCAACAAATCTGTTTCGCAGGAAGGGGGAACCATGAGCCAACGGACCGCCAAGCTGATCTTCTGGGTCGGCACGCTATCGTCGCTGGTGCTGCTGCTCGGGCTGACGTTCGACACGCACCGCCAGTTCGCTGCCCTGACCCACGCCGACCACCTCGACGCCCAGGTGGTGGCGGGCAAGCACGCGTTCGAGCGTCACAACTGCAACGATTGCCACACCATCCTCGGCTTCGGGGGCTACTACGCACCGGACCTGACGCGTGTCTACTCGCGCCTCGGTGAGGACGCAATCCGTCGGCGCATCGAGCACCCCGAGATCGCCTTCGCCGACTCGTACCGCAAGATGCCGCAGCAGCACCTGAGCCAGGAAGAGGTCACCGACCTGGTAGCGTTCCTGCAGTGGGTGTCAAACATCGACAACCACGACTGGCCGCCGCAGCACTCCGAGGCCCGCTGGAAGCGCTCGACCCAGCGCCTATTGGCAGGCGCCACGTTGTCGCCCCCGGCCGCGCTCGTCAAGCAGGAGGATTGCCTGAGCTGCCACTCGCTGGGTGATCACGAGGCTCACAAGGGGCCGCGCCTGGAGTGGATCGGCGCCCGGCGGGATGCCGCCTGGATCGCCGACTACCTGAAGGACCCGGAGGCGATGGCGCCCGGCGCCCAGATGCCGGCGTTTGACGACCTGAGCCGGGACCAGCGTCTGATGATCGGCGAGTTCATCGTCTCGCTGGCCGCAGGCGAGAGGAGGTGAACCGTGAGCCACTCGACACAGCGCATCGCGTATCCCTACTTCGCCGCCGCCCTGCTCCTGTTCGCACTCCAGGTGGCAATGGGGCTGTGGGTCGCCGCCAACTACTTCATCACCATGCCGCAGAGCCTTGTCGACGTGTTCCCGTTTGCCACTGCGCGCGCCATGCACACCAACCTCCTCGTCCTCTGGCTGCTGCTCGGCTTCATGGGGGCGACCTTCTACCTCGTTCCCGAGGAGACCGACAGCGAGCTGGCATGGCCCAAGCTGGCGATGGTGCAGCTCGGTATCCTGCTCGTGACCGGCGTCGTGGCCCTGGTGGGCTTCTTCTTCGGCTGGACGCAGGGACGGCCGCTACTGGAAATCCCTCGCCCACTCGACATCGCGGTGGTTGTTGCAGCGCTGATGTTCCTGGCCAACGTCGGGGTGACGATCTTCCGGGCCAAGCGCTTCACGGCCGTCCAGGGATCGCTGGTCGCCGGCCTCCTCTTCCTCGCCCTGCTCTACCTATTCGGGATTCCCTTCTACCGCAACCTGTCGGTGGACTGGTACTACTGGTGGTGGGTTGTGCACCTGTGGGTCGAGGGAGCATGGGAGCTGATCGCCGCCGCCATGACGGCCTTCATTCTCATCAAGCTCACCGGCGTCGACCGCAAGGTGGTTGAAAAGTGGCTCTACGTCGAGCTCGGCCTGTTTCTGTTCACCGGGCTCGCCGGCACCGGCCACCACTACTACTGGCTCGGCGCCCCCCGCTACTGGCTGTGGGTTGGCGGGATCTTCTCCGCACTCGAGCCGTTCCCAATCCTGCTGATGGTGATCGACACCTGGAACGATGTCCGCCACCGTACGCGGCCGATGCAGCCGAAGCTGACCTGGATCTACCTCATTGGAGGGGTTATCCTGCACTTCGTCGGCGCCGGCCTTTTCGGCTTCGCCCACACCCTGCCGCAGATCAACTACTACACCCACGGCAGCCAGGTCACGGTATCGCACGGCCACCTCGCTTTCTTCGGCGCCTACGTCCTGCTCAACCTGACCTTCTTCTACTTCGCGATCCCGAGGATCAAGGGCTTCCCGGACGGCCGCTATGACGAGCGCGGCGGCCAGTGGGGATTCTGGCTGATGTCGCTCGGAGTGCTCGGGATGAGCCTCTCCTTCGCGGTCGCCGGGGTCCTGCAGACCTACCTCGAGCGGATCCAGGGCGAACCGTACATCCTCGCCCAGCAACCGATCCGTTTCTGGATGTTCGTCGCCTTTGCCCACGGGCTCATGGTGCTGGCCGGGGTAATCGTGACGGTGCGCCACCTCCTCACGCTGCGTCCCGCTCCCGAGGCTGCAGCCGAGCAGAGGCTCGAGGAGGGCCTGCCCTCCCCGGGCTACGGCGGCTGAGCTCGAGCCTCTGAGAAACCCATGCGGCGGGCGCCCGCACTCCAGGCGCCCGCCGCTGCGCGCCCTAACCCGTAGCTCGCTTCGGCAGCGTTCTCCAGGTGGGTGAGGGGTCTGTCCTCTATCGTCTTTCCTCCATCTTCCCGGGTGGGTTGGGGGTTCTCCTCACTC
>CAZKGM010000065.1:0-10799 GCA_964552395.1 uncultured Thermoanaerobaculia bacterium
GAAGGTCACGAACGCCACCATCACCGCCGACAACGGATCCAGCTGGAAGGAGGCGCCAATTGTCATGTCGGCGAAACGTCCGGACATGGTCTCCAGCTTGCCGCCGACGATCCAGTCGTACAGCCGAACGACGTGGGTGTGGTGGATTCCAAGCTCGGTGACCCACTGGATGATCGCGGCACAGCCCCACAGCCAGGCGAGGCCGGAGCCGAGCAGGGCGACAGCGTGCGTGAACGGTTTCTTCAGCCCAAGCCGGTTCGATACCAGGCCGTTGATGATCGCGCCTGCCAGGGGAAACAGCGGGATCAGCCAGATCAGATCGTAGAGCTTCATCCCTCAGCCTCGCATCTCGTCCGCATCGTCGAGGGTGATCGTGTCCTTCAGCCGCATCAGGGCAATAATGAGGCCGAGGCCGATGGCGGCCTCCGCCGCAGCGATCGTGATGACGAAGATCGCCAGCACTTGGCCCGAGAGATCACCGAGCCGGTCGGAGAAAGCGATCAGGTTCAGATTGGCGGCGTTGAAGATGAGCTCCAGCGCCATCAAGACCATGATCATGTTGCGTCGGACCATCACCCCGATGACGCCGAGAGCGAACAGAATGACCGACAGCGCGACATAGTGGGCGGCTCCGATCATCGCTCCATCCTCCCCCCTCGCCCCTCAAGCGCCGGGTCCCTGCGGCCGAAGATGATCGCACCGATCATCGCGACCAGCAGAACGACGGAGACGACTTCGAACGGCACCAGGTACTTCGTGTACAGCACCCAGCCGACCGCCTCGGTGTTGCCCAGGTTCTGACCCTGGACGGACTGCAGTGCCGCCGTCGCCCCTCCGGTGGGGCCGAAAGATCCGATCAGCAACAGGCAAGCCATGATGCCGCCCAGGAGCACGCCAGCCATGACCGCGGCCGGCGCCAGGCGAGACAGGAACACCTGCTCCGGCTGCATCCGCTTGATGTTGACCAGCATGATCACGAACAGGAACAGCACCAGGATGCCGCCGGCGTAGACGAGAACCTGTACGGCAGCCAGGAACTCGGCATGTCTCAAGACGAACAGCCCCGCCACCATGAGGAACGTGGCCAGCAGAGACAGTGCGCAGTGCACCGGGTTCTTCAACGCGATGACCCCGACACCGCCCGCCACCGTCAGAGCGGCCAGGATGTAGAACAGGATTGTCGCGAAGTGTGCGGTCAGAAAATCCATCAGGAGGCCTCCTCCTCGGCCACGGCCTGCGAACGTCCTGCGCCCTTCAGATCGCCGGGCGCCTGGCCCTCGGCCGGGGTGACGACGCCCGGGAACGCCAGGACGCCTTCCCAGTCCATCAGCCTCTCCTTGTCGAAGTACAGCTCCTCGTTGCGCTCGTAAGCGGCGCCCTCGTAGGTCTTGGTCGTCAGCCAGATCGACTTGGGCTCGGTGGGGCATGCCTCTTCACAGAGCCCACAGAACATGCACCGCTTGACGTCGATGTCGTAGCGGTCGATGACCTTCTTCTTCTTCTTCTTGCCATCCACCTCCTCGACCTCCGTGTGGTCGCGGATGTAGATGATGTCGATGGGGCAGGCGCGGGCGCACAGGTAGCAGTCGATGCAGCGCTCGAGGTCGTACCCGAACATGCCGCGGAACCGGTCCGTCGGCTCCAGCCGCTGCTCCGGGTACTGCACCGTCTCCTTGCGCCGGAACAGGTAGCCGCCGGTCACGGCCAGACCTGCGAACAGATCGGTCGGAATCAGCTTGGCAAAGAAATCTCCCAGCAGCATGACCTCACCCTTTCGCAATCAGGACGTAGAGGCCGACCAGCACCACGTTGACCAGCGACAACGGGATCAGCCACTTCCAGCCCACGTGCATGAGCTGGTCAAAGCGGTAGCGCGGGAAGGTGCCGCGGAACCACAGATAGACGAAGATGAAACAGGCCACCTTGAGAGCGAACCAAATAAACGGAGGCACGAGGTCGAGGAAGCCGAGGAAGGCCACATTCGGAAACGGCCGCAGCCAGCCGCCGAAGAACAGAACCGTGGCCAGCGATGACACCACCAGCATGTTGGTGTACTCGGCGAGGAAGAAGAAGGCGAACTTCATGCCCGAGTACTCGGTGTGGAACCCGGCCACCAGCTCCGACTCCGCCTCCGGCAGATCGAACGGATTGCGGTTCGTCTCGGCCACGCCGCAGATGAAGTAGATGCCGAAGCCGAGGAGGCCGGGAAAGATGAACCACAGGTGGCCCTGCTGCTGGGCCTCGACGATCTTGACCAGCGACAGTGAGCGTGCCATCAGGAGCACCGAGATGATCGCGAAGCCCATCGGCACCTCGTACGAGATCATCTGTGCGCCTGAGCGCAGCGCTCCCATGAGCGAGAACTTGTTGTTCGACGACCAGCCGCCGAGGATGATGCCGTAGATCCCGATCGAGCTGACGCCGAGGACGAAGAGCAGCGCGATGTTGATGTCGGTGAGGTACGGCGGAATCGCCTCCGGCAGTAGGCCGAACAGCTTCGTTGCCGGACCGAACGGGATCACCGCAAAGACCAGGAACGCGGGCACGATGATGAGCGCCGGCGCCAGCATGAAGACAAACTTCTGGGCGCCGGCCGGCACCAAGTCCTCTTTTACCAACAGCTTGAGGGCATCCGCGATCGGCTGCAGCCAGCCGCGCGGCCCAACCCGGTTCGGTCCTAGACGAACCTGCATGTACGCCAGAACCTTGCGCTCGAAGAAGGTCAGGTAGGCGACGATCAGCGACAGAACGCCGAGGATGACGACGATCTTGATGATCGGAATGACGATGAACTGGTACAGGGGTTGGTCCATCTCGTCTCCCCTACCGGTCGATCTCGCCGAGCACGATGTCCAGCGTCCCGATGACTGCCACGAGGTCGGGGACCAGGCGTCCCCTGACCATGTCGGGCAGCGCCTGCAGGTTGATGAAGGACGGCGGCCGTACGTGGCAGCGGTAGGGCTCTGTTGCCTTCTCCGTCGCAACGATGAAGTAACCGAGCTCGCCCTTCGGCGCCTCGACCGATCCATACACCATTCCCTCGGTAGCGCGAATGACCTTCGGCACCTTGGCCATCACCGGTCCGTCGGGAAGACGGTCCAGGCACTGGCGAACGATCCTCGCCGACTGGCGCATCTCCTCCATGCGCACGAGGTAACGGTCGTAGGTGTCGCCGTTGTTGCCAATCGGAATCTCGAAGTCGACCTCGTTGTAGCGGTCATACGGGAACACCTTGCGGATGTCCCACCTGACTCCCGATCCGCGCAGCGGTGGCCCTGTGAGGCCCCACTCGATCGCTTCCTCGCCCGAGATCACGCCGACGCCGATGGTGCGCTTCTTCCAGATCCGGTTCCCGGTCAGCAGCGTCTCGTACTCGGCGATGTGCGCCGGGAGACGGTTGATGTAGTCAGAGCACGTGGCGGTCCAGCCGTCGGGGAGGTCGAACGGGACTCCCCCGATCTTCATCGTGTTGAGGGTCAGGCGCGCGCCGCAGTAGCTCTCGAACAGGTCGAGGATCTCCTCCCGCTCGCGGAAGGTGTAGAAGAAGGGCGTGATCGCGCCGAGATCGATGGCGTGGGTGGCGAGCCACAGCAGGTGCGACGAGATTCGCTGCAGCTCCGCCAGGATCATGCGGATGTAAGCGGCCCGCGGCGGAATCGTAATGCCCAGCAGCTTTTCCATCGCCACGACGAACCCCTGGTTGTTGGTCGCGGCCGCGACGTAGTCCAGGCGGTCCGTGTGCGGGATGCACTGCGGAAACGGCTCCTTCTCGAACAGCTTCTCGGTGCCGCGGTGGAGGTAGCCGATGATGGGCTTGGCATCGAGGATCTTCTCGCCGTCGAGCTTGAGCATCACCCTCAGCACGCCGTGCGTCGACGGGTGCTGCGGACCAAAGCTGAGCTCCATCTCCTCGCCTTCGAACAGGGTCTCGAGCGGCTCGCTCATTCCGCGGCCTCCTCTCCCTCGCCATCGAGGATCGGACCGCCCCCGGGCGGGTAGACGTCCGGGTAGATGGCTGCGCCGGTGTCGATTCCCTCGACCGGAAAGTCCTTGCGCAGGGGGTGGCCGTTGAAGCCCTCCCAGGTGAGGATGCGCTCGAGGTTCGGGTGACCTTCGAAGATGACGCCGAACATGTCGTAGACCTCGCGCTCCATCCAGTTGGCGGTCTTCCACACGCCTGACACCGTCGGCACGCCCTCGTCCTCGGCAGCCACCGTACGGAGCCGGAGGCGCTTCGAATCCTCGAATCGGTGCATCCAGTAAACGATGTCGAAGCGGCCCTCCTCACGCCCGGGCCAGTCGATGGCCGTCAGGTCGACCAGAAAGGCAAACCCGCGCTGGTTCTTGAGATGGCGACAGATCTCCTCGACCCTGCCCCGCGGCACGACGAGAGTCGGATCCCCGGCGAAGCGATCCGACGTCGTCACGGCGCCGTCGAATGCCTCGGCGACCGCCGCCACGTCGGGGTCATCGGCAGCCTCCTCGTGCTCGGGGGGTACCGGCTTCTCCTCCCAGGGCGGCTTCGGCTCCGACTCCTCGGCAGCCTTCGCTTTGGCTGCGGCCGCCAACTTCGCCGCCGCGATCGCCTTGGCCCTAGCGTCCTCGGCATCGGCCGCCGGCGCCGGCTGTGCGGGCTTCTCCCTCTCTTCGGGTGATACCGAGCCGGGCTCAACAGGCTGGTCGGGTTTCGTGGACCCGTCCCCTGGTGTGTGCGTGCCGTTGTCTTCGGTCATGTCTCCCTCACGAGGCCTTGCGCCGGGCAATGGTCATGCGGTCGATCTTGCGTTGCAGCTGCATCAGGCCGTACAGCAGCGCCTCCGGACGCGGCGGGCAGCCCGGGACGTACACGTCCACCGGCACCAGACGGTCGACGCCCTGGGTCACAGCGTAAGTGCGGTAGGGACCACCGCAGGTCGCGCAGGAGCCCATCGCAATGACCCACTTCGGCTCCGCCATCTGGTCATACAGGCGCTTGATGATCGGCGCCATCTTCTCGGTGACGGTCCCGGCCACGATCATCAGGTCCGACTGACGAGGGGTACTGCGGAAGACCTCGGCGCCGAAACGAGCCATGTCGTAGCGGGGGTCGAGCACGGCCATCATCTCGATGGCACAGCAGGCGAGACCGAACTGCATGGGCCAGATCGAGCTCCGCCGCGCCCAGTTGAAAACCTTGTCGTAAGTGGTGGTGATGATGTTGCTCTCGAAGCGGTCCTCGATCAGGCCCATTCCAGTGCTCCCCTCCTCCACGCGTACACGTAGCCGACGACCAGAATCGCCAGGAAGACCAGCATCTCGATAAAGCCGAAGAGGGCCAACTTCTCGAACATCACCGCCCACGGGAAGAGGAAGATCGTCTCGACGTCGAAGACCACGAACAGGACGGCGATGAGGTAGAAACGAATCGAGAAACGGGTGTCAAAGGCGGTCGTGGGGGCCTTGACGCCGCATTCGTACGGCTCGGCCTTCACCGGATCTGGCGATCCAGCCCTGATGACCTTGGCAAGTAGCAGCGCAATGATGGGAAAGGAGATCGCGACGAGAGTAAAGACCACGATTGGGATGTACTGCTGCATTGGCCCCCTCCATGCCGCAACGCGCCGACATTGTAGCGGCTCGTCATCCCTTGTCAATCATTTCACAAGGTGCAACTTCTGCGCTCTTTATGATATCCAGAATCTCTCGTGATAACAACCTGGTCCGATAGCGGCGCCGCCCCGCCGTGGCCGCTGGGTCAGCTCGGGAACTTTTTGCCGCCCGCGGTGTCTCACCCGGCAGGAGGTGCATGATGAAAGCCAAGACGACTTCGGCTCACAGCGCCCTCGCCGCCGCATCGGCGACCACCTTCATCGATGAAACAGGTGAGGACAGGCGCTGGCTGCAGGCCGCGCTGGCGTTCGCGGTCATGCTGCACGTGGTGGCCTTCGCGGTGAACTGGCCAGCGCTCTCGGGTTCCGAGTCGGCTACACGGGCAGAGTCCGGCCGGACTCTGTATGTGCTCCGGAACGTGCTCTTCAAGCGACAGCCGGTCACCGCCCAGCTGCCGACACCACCCAGACGGGTAGTGCCAATCCCGGACGCCACACCCAGTGGTCCGGAGGTTATCCTGCCCGCCGAGCCGCCCGCGACCGACGTCCCCGACCTGGGAGACCAGGTGCTCGGAGCTATCAAGATCCCGGAGGCGCCGCCCGAGCACAGGGTGGTCCAGGCCTACGCCGACATCGCGCCGCCGGTGGTCCTCCACAGGGTGACGCCCGTCTACACCGACCTCGCCCGCAAGGTGGGCTACCAGGGAGTAGCGATTGTCGAGCTTCTCATCGACGAGCACGGCGAGGTGGCGCGGGCGCGGGTCCTGCGCGAGCTCCCGTTCGGCCTGAGCGACAGCGCCCTGGCGGCGGTGCGCCAGTGGAGATTCGGGCCGTCGACGCTGAACGGCCAGCCGGTGAGTGTCGTCTACCGGATCGCCGTGCAGTTCCGCCTGCAATAGGACACACTCAAGCGGGAGGAACGCCCGCCATGCAATCGGCGGGGAGGCGGGGAAGGAAGGCCGACGCCGCTCCTGCCCCGCCTCCGGAACTTTTCACTGCTGCTCTTCGTAGGTGTTCACGGACCTGCTCCCGCGTGGGTGGTAGAGTTCCCCAGCAGTGAGGTTCCAGGAGGCGGCATGAAGAGATTGCTTGAGGTCTCGAATCTGGTGAAAACCTACGGCGAGAGACGAGCGGTAGACGGCCTGTCGTTCGACGTCGGAGAGGGGGAGATCTACGGCCTGCTGGGACCCAACGGCGCCGGGAAGACCACTGCGATCAAGGTCGTGACCGGGCTTCTGCCGCCCACTTCGGGCAGCGTCAAGGTCGCCGGCTTCGACCCCTTCGCCGAGCCGTTGAAGGCCAAAGCTCAGCTCGGCTGGGTGGGACAGGAAACATCTCTGTACGAGGATCTGACCGCGGACGAGAACCTGCGGCTGGCGTGCGCGCTGACGCGGGTCCCACGCTCCGAGGTGCGGTCGCGGGTGGCGGAGCTCCTGGAGGCGATCGGGCTCGCCGACCGCGCGCGGGAACGGGTGTCCTCGTTCTCCGGTGGGATGAAGCGCCGGCTGCACCTGGCAGTCGCCTTGGTCCATCGGCCGAAGCTCCTCCTCCTCGATGAGCCGCTGGTCGGTGTTGATCCACAGGCCCGGGCGCACCTCACGGAGGTCATCGAGCGCCTCGCCCGGGAAGGCCACGCGGTGCTGCTGACGACCCACGACATGGACGACGCACAGCGGCTCTGCGGGCGCGTCGGCATCATCGACCATGGCAAGCTCCTGGCCGAAGGAACCGTGGATGAGCTGCAGGCGTCCCTCGGCGAACGCGACCTGCTCCGTCTCGACGGGGACTTTGACGAGAGCTCACCGCCGGCGCTGCCGCCGGAGCTCGGCGCCGAGATCCTGTCGGCACACCCCGGCGAGCTCCTGGTCAGCGTCGACAGCGGCTCGGAGGCCCTGCCACGAGTTCTCGCAGCGGCCGAGGCCGGGGGCCGCAGCGTGACCCGGGTGACCCTCGAGCGGCCGACGCTGGAGACTCTCTTCTTGAAGTTGACCGGCCGGGAGCTTCGCGACTGATGGCGCGCTTCACCGACCTTCTCGTTTTCGAGCTCAAACGCAGGCTTCGGGACCCGGTCTCGCTCGTCACCTGGCTCGCCATACCGTTCTTCATGGTCGCCGTCATGGTCCTGGTGTTCGGACCCGGCGGCACGAACGGGCTGCCGCAGATGAAGGTTCTGCTCGTGGACCACGACGACGGTCTGCTGTCGCGGGCATTGTCCTCGGCTCTCGACAGCCCCCAGCTCGCCGAGTACTTCGACGTACGGAAGGTCGACGAGAAGACGGCGAAGCACGAGATGGATCGCGGCAGGGCGTCGTTGCTGGTCGTCATCCCCGAGGGGTTCACGAAGGGGTTCTTCGACAACGCGCCGCTGACCATCCAGGTGTTCCGCAACCCGCAGGAATCTATCCTCCCGCAGATCGGAGAGGAGGTCGTGACCTTCCTTGCCGACTCCGGCGGGCTACTGCGCGCCGTGCTGCAGCCGCTGACCGCCGGCGTCATCGACCTCGGCGCCGACCAGCGGCCGACACTGGCCCAGATCACGGACCTGTCCTCCCGGATCTACAAGCTCTTCGACGATCCCGCCGCCCGAAACCTGACCGCGTTCGACCACCTCAAGGTCGAGGAACGCCACCCGGGCGAGAAGAAGGTCTCCCGCTCCGACGTCGTCGGCTGGTTCGCACCCGGGATCGTGGCCCTCGCGCTGCTGTTCCTGACGAACGGTCAGAGCCAGGAGGTCCAGGAGGATCTGATTAGCGGACGGCTCGCGCGGGCCTGGACCTCGGCCACGCCGCCTGCGGTGCCGGTGGCGGCCAAGTACGTCGCTCTCGTCTTGGCGGCCTCCGTCAATACCATGTTCCTGGTGGCGGCGCTGGCCGGGGTCCTCGGCTGGCGGCCCGGCAACCCGGCTCTGGTGGCCGCTCAGATCGTGGCCACAGCGGCGGCGTTCTCGGGTCTGGCCCTGCTGCTGCGCTCGCTGACCCGCAACCCCGAGGCCGGTGGAGCCGCAGCCTCAGGCGTCATGGTCGGCCTCGGCTTTCTCGGCGGCTGCTTCGTACCGACGATCTTCCTTCCCTCCTTCGTGCAGACTGCGGCCGACCTGATTCCGACCGGTTGGGCAGTCAAGGGATTCTTGATCCTGGAAGGCGCCACCTGGGCCGGGGCGGGCGGCGGCTTCGGCTGGCGAATCGCGGCCCTTCTAGCTACCGCCGTTGCCAGCTTCCTCATCGCCGTCCGCCTGATGCGGCGAAAGGCGGTGGCGGTATGAGCTGGCGCCAAGTCCTCGCCGTCGCTCTGACGGATGTCAAGCGCATGCTCAGGCGCCGCGACACCATCCTCTGGCTGCTCATCATGCCGCTCCCCTACACCTACTTCTTCGGAGTCGCGTTCCACCAGTCGCCCAAGCAGAATCTGAAGGTCGTCGTGGTGGCGCCGCAGCCGGACGATGCCTCCCGCCGCATCGTCGCCGCGCTCTCCAAGGCTGACTTCGACGTGACTCGAGTTCCCGTCTGGACCTCGGAGAAGCCGCTGCCGGTCAAGGGCTACAGGGTGGACCTGCCGCCAATGCTCGGATCGGTGCTGGTGAGCGGAGCCACTGGCCGGATCGACGTCTGGAGCAGCTCCGGCGATATCGACGCAACCAGGCTCAGGGTCACCGTGGAGCAGGCCGTTCTGACCCTGCGCGGCGAGCTGCTCGCCCACCTCGTGCGCGGCGAGCCAGTGACCGCGGCTTCGCTCGCCGAGCCTCTCGAGGTGGTGCCGATAACAGTCAAGGCGGCCGACTGGGGGAAGAAACGCGAGATCCCGTCTGGCTTCAAGCAGGCCATCCCAGGCAACATGGTGATGTTTGTGCTGATGTCGGTGCTCGTCACCGGGGCCATCCGGCTCCTCCTCGACCGCGAAGCAGGTCACTTGCAGCGGATGCTCGCATCGCCGATCTCCGAGCGCAGCATCGTGCTCTCCCAGTTCCTCTCCCTCGGGTTGCTGGGGATCTTCGAGTCGCTCTACTTCCTGCTCCTCGGCAGAGTCGTCTTCGGACAATCTCTGGGTGACCACCCGGCCGCCGTGATAGGTGTCCTGGTACTCATGGTAGCCGCAGCGAGCGGGGTGGGCATCGTCCTCGGAGCAACCCTCAAGACCGCCAAGCAAGCCGGTGCTGTGGGTATCTTCGGGACCCTGGTGCTGTCCGCCCTTGGTGGCTGCTGGTGGCCGATGGAGATCCTCCCATCCGGCATGAAGGTGCTCGCACTCTCTCTGCCGACCGGCCAAACGATGCATGCCCTCGTTCGCCTGACGGTGTGGGGGGATCCTCCGTCAGTGCTTGTCGGCTACGTCGCGTACATGGCCGTCTTTGCCATCGCGGCCGGCGCCATCGCGGTCAAGGTGCTTCGTAGGCGAATGGTTTAGGCCGGATTGTTCATGAGCGGTCGCAGCGAGACCGGCGAGACCTCTGTCAGCGGCAGAGGCCCGGGCGGTGACCCCGATGCCGTCCGTTGCGTGCGCCACGGGCGCAGACTCGAGGCGTCGACGTGCCGCAGGCATACTCGGAGGGTATGTTGAGGACAGCGAGACGCGAAGAGCACGGCCAGGCCCTCGTATCGCCGGTCGCAGTCGATAGCGAGTGAATGATCCGGGCTAGCTCCGGTTCCAGGCGTGTACGAGCCCGGCTGCATTGAGAGCCATCGGGCACGCGGCACGCAGGTGGTCCCTCACCGACGCGGGCGCCGAGTCCATCTCGAGATCGCGGTCGTCGATCTCGGTCAGGGCCGCCTCGAGGGAGCCGGAGTCCCCGGCATTGCCGAGCACCTCCTCCGTCAGCTTCCACCAGCGGGTGAGCCGGTCCTCGAGGTCGCGAAGGTGGCGCTTGACGTTGTCGTGGATTCCGTAGTGGGTTACCAGCAGACGGTTCGGGGCCAGCCCGCCAAGACGTCGTAGACTCTCCCTCCAGGTCCCCAGGTCGAGGTCGGGAGGCGGGGTCGGCGGCACGACGTGGCTCGAGCCCGGCATACGGATCCCCCCGACGTCGCCGGTCGCAATGCAGTCCCCGACCTGCCACGCGACGTGGTGCCTGGCGTGCCCGGGCGTGTGCCAGCCTGTCACCTCGAGCCCCCCGACCGCGACCGTCTCGCCGTCACCGACCTCCCGCAGCTGAGCCGGGGGTACCGGCTCCATCCGCCCCCACAGAAAGTCCATGGCCTCCCGATACAGGCGCGCCGC
>CAZKGM010000066.1:0-10238 GCA_964552395.1 uncultured Thermoanaerobaculia bacterium
CCCTCCCTTTTGATAGGGGAGGGATCGCGCAGGAGCGCCCTCTCGGGCCCCGCCGCTGCGCTCGCTCCTGTAGGGCATCTTCCACCAACTGCGGTAGAGTGGATGTCTCTAGAAACCTGCAAGCTCTGAGGAACGGAAGTCGGAGGCCACTCTCATGAAGAAGCGCCACCCGGAACTGGTCTTCGTTGCGGGCGCGCTGGCTGCGCTCACCCTCGGGTGTGCGCACAGCGGTCTCGGTCCGTTCGTGTCCACGCCGTCGCCGCTCACGCGAGAGGCCGGGAGGCCGCCCGCGTGCTTTACCAGACCTATCGCGGAGTCCGTCGGTGATGTTCCTCGGCAGACCGCCGAGGAACGCCTCGCCTCCCGCTGGCGCTACCCGTTCCAGCCGGATCTCCACCACCGGGTCTGTCGCGGGGATGCGCAGGCAAGGCGCCGCTTTCTCGATGGCGTCCGGCAGCTCGGGCCCGGCAATGGATCGGGCGATGCGGAGCGGGTCTACCTCGGTTTCCTCGACGGCTGTTCGGCACCCGGGTTCTGCGACTGGGCGTTGGCTGTTGCCGCCGACACGAGTGAGACGCCGCAGACTCGTCGCATTCTGCTGGAGGGAGCCAGGCGGGGTTGTGAGGCGGTAGTCGGTCTGGAGAGACTGGAGGGGGCCGCGGCGCCTCTGGGCGTGTCGATCGCCACCCAGCCGCGCTGGACTACGAGCTCCCGGGACGCCCAATGCGCCGGACTCACCCGGGTCGAGGAGCCCTGGGACGATCTCGTGGCGGTCCAGTCTGCCGGCTGCCTCGACCTCGGCGACTGGCTGGAGAGGCATCGCAACAATCCGGAAGGCACCGCCGCCGCCCTCGAACGTTGTGTCGAGGGGCACCAGATCCGCTACCGGGAGGCCGATTGCCTGCGCGAGCTTGCCGGGCTCGACCGGGGTCGAGCGGTGGCCTGGCTGCGGAACGACGCGCGCCGGGGCTTTGGCATGAGCTCGACCATCAATCGCTATGCGAAAGCCCTGCTGCGCTTTCCTCAGCCGGGGCAGCTCGAGGCGGAGCTGGGGCGACTCGGACTCCTGCCCCCTGTATCTGCCGCGGGGCCCGAACGCGGGCCGGCGGCGGTCCTGCCGGACGAGATTCTCGAAAGGCGCGGCCGGCTCGCCCGCTTCAACCCCTCGTGTGCAGTGCGCTACTGCGAGCACGCCCCCCGCATGTACCAGCTTGCCGATCTCGCGTCCCCGGTCCTTGACGACCTGATCATCGAGGAACGTTGGCCTGCGTTGGAGGCGGTCAACCTGGGCTCCGGACCTCAGTCGGTTTCGACATCGGTTCGCGGGATCCCAGTCACGTTTCTGGTGGCCGAAGGCAAGGACGGGAGCGCCTACGACCAGGCGCAGCTTCAGCAGCACCAAACCGCCGTGGAGCAGGCTCTCAGGCAGCCGCACGAGATCACCGTGTACACGGGCGGGGAAGTCTATCGGTTGTCGGTGCGGTACCTGGGGGAGTGGATCGACGTCGAAACCCTGGTTGGAGCCCTCAACACCATCCTCGCCGACCGGCGGAGCGACTTGCGTTTCGTCACTCTCGCGCCGCACTGCATCCCTTGCGCCCGAGTCCTCGTCGGCCCACGGGACGGGCTGATCGAGGCGGCGTTTGGGGGGATCATCGAGGTTGTCGATCCGTTCAACGAGCTTTGGACCCTGCCGAGCTTCGACCCCGGGCTTCTCTAGGAGCGCGTACCGCAAAACCCGTCTCGCACGCCTCGGATGCGGCCGCAGGAGCTTCGGACGGGTCTTGCGGTACGCGTTCCTAGGTTGACGGACTCCTTGGCGTGAACCACCGCCGTGGTCCGGTCGCCGATGATGGTGTAGACGAGGGCTGTGTCGAAGTAGACCGTCGGCTCGTCAGGCAGCGTCTGGAGCTCTTCCTGAACCGCCGATACGGCTTCCCGAGCCAGGCCGAGGTGCGCCAGGCACTGCGCGCGGATGCCCCAGTAGGCAGTCGGGTCTGACTCGCGGTGCGACTCGTCCAGCTCGAGCGCCTGCCGGTAGGACTGTTTCGCCGCCTCGGCTCGGCCGAGCAGGAGCTGGCAGTCGCCGATGTTCATGACCGTGACCGGGTCCTTCGGGGCGAGCTCGCGGGCGGTGCTGAACGCATCGAGGGCCTTCTCAACCTCGCCCTGCAGAATGCCGCCGGGCCGAGTGAGGATTGACAGAGGCATAGTGGCTCACGGGGGTCACTGACAGCGGAGGTCGTTGTGCGCACCCTCACGGTTTCGTCACGACCGCGGTGATCAGGAAGCCTCCCGGGGTCACGCCGACCATCGCGCGTTGGATCTTGAAGTCGTCTCTGTTTCCAGTTGCGCCGGGCGCGATGACCACGAGCTGGGCGTCGGCCGGGCTCAGGGAGATGATGCCGGGGGTGCGGTTGGCGAGCGCCAGGAAGACCGGACGCTCGATCCCGGCCAGGCCGCGCACGCGGATGTGGGCGGTCGTGTGCTGGCCGCGCAACAGGTGTGTCTGATCGGCCCAGAAGTCGAGGCCGAGGTTGCGCACGGTGGTGCTCGTGGTCGTGGAGCCCTCGGTGGCTGTTACGACCAGGGGACCGATGAGCTTGGCAGGGGTGTAGAAGGAGACGCCGAGGGTCGACTCCGCGACCACCCGTAGCGGCTTGCCGCCGACCTCGAGGCGGGTGTTGGCGCTGTCGCCGTCGAAGGCGCCGCGCAGGGTGAAGCCGTCCCCGGCCAACGCTGTGGGGGTGCCTTCTGGCGCGGTCGCTTCGGGCGCACCAGGCATGATGTCGAACGGCACCGTGCCGCCGGCCACGACCTTGCTCTTGCGGATCAGCGCCACCTTCACTTGCCCGGCGGCCGTCAGGTGCAGGGTGTCGCCGCCGGCCAGCGCAAGCTCGGCTCCGCCCGCTCTCACCGCGTAGTGCTGGAGCTTGTCGGTGTTCTTCTTCACCTTCTTCGGCGAGGTCCCGGTCGCCGCCAGGGTCACGCCCCAGCTCACCGGAGTGTCTTCCACCGCCTGGCCGGGCGCGCTCAGGTAGATCATGCCTTCAGGGGTCGAGAGGTCGATCGTGACGAGGTCGTTCTGCTCCCGGTACGAGAAGCCGTAGCCCTTGTCGACGGCGGTATCGGCCGGTGTGACGAACTGCGGCAGCGGCTTGTCGCTCGCGGCCAGCGTGCCGTCGTGGGCGGTGTAGCTGGAGAGCCGCCCCGAGGCCACGTCGAGCATGTCCTCGACGGGACCGGCGCCGTCGTCGACCGCCACGGTGTAACTGCCGGGAGGAAGCGGCAGGCTCACCGTTCCGGTGCTGTCGGTCCGCTTCTCGGTGACCGTGACCTTGCCGCGCAGGATGCCTATCCGGGCGCCGGGGACGGGGTGCCCATGCCCGCCAACCCGGATCTCGACCGCGCCCGCGTCGGTGCCGGCGGTAGCGACGGCCTCGGTTGCGGCGCCGCCGGTGTCGCTCACCGGCTCGCCTTCGTGCTTGGGAGGCCCCAGGTAGCTGTGGCGTCGGTCCTTGTGAGGCTTGGGATGAGCGACGCAGTACTTGGCGAACAGTCTGAGGCGCTCGGCTGTCATTTCGGCCGTCGTCACCTTCTTTGGGTTATCGCAGTCGCACTGGTTGAACTGGTCGCAAATGGCCTTGGCGGCCATCGACCGGTGGTAATTGTCGAGGTCGCTGCGTCGGTCGATGTCCCCCAAGTACGCGAGATCCTGGAGGCAGTCCGATTTTGCACACCCGGGCAGGGCCGTCGGTACCGGCTTCGCCTTCGTGCCCCCGCCGCCCACAACGGTCTCGGTGTTCTTCTTCGGGGGCATCAGCTGTGCGTCCCGGTAGCGGTTCTTCCCGCCGCAGGCACAGTCTGCGGACAGGTGGACGAGGTGGGCCGGCCCGAAGACGGCCTTCAGCTTCTTCTGACCCTTCTTGTAAGGCACCCTGGCGGTGCCCTCGAAGATCGCGATGAAAGCTTTCAGGTGAACGGTATCCGTTCCCTTGCCAGTCTGGACCTTGTTGCACCTGCAGATGCCGGCGATGCTGAACTGGTAGATGCCCTTGGCGGGGTCCCAGATGGTCTTCGTGAACATCGAGCACCCCTTCTTCTGTTCGACCTTGGTCTTGTAGCCTTTCGGTGGTTTTCCAGCGAGTCTTTTGGCGATCCTCGCACGGACCCATTCTTCAGTCTTTTTCTTGGCGAAGTTCTCGAGGCCGCCCCTTCCGAACGTGATTAGGTTGTCCATGAGGTCGATCCAGGTCTTCCCCATGCCCTGGATCGGCCGTGCTTTGGACAGCTTGAATGCTGCCCACCACGTCTGGTTGAGCGCCGCCCACCGGCAGGGTGCGTTCTGCCTCTGGTGTGGACGCGCTCTGCCCAGGTTCATCTGTGCCTGCTTGACGCTCTTTGGGAGGCCATCGAAGATCGCATGAAACTCCACCGAGATGTCCGTCCCGAAGGCAGAGTCCTTGAGACGGTTCTTTGCCCAGTCCTTCATCCATTCCTTGGGGTCGGTGATGCCCTTGCCGGGCGGAGAGCCCTGGGCGGCTGCTTGGGTAACAATGCTGAGGCAGCCCAGCAGCAAGACAGCGACCCGGACGGCGGTACGAGATTGTTTCATGGCGTCCTCCGGCAGGCGGGCACGTCGCGACGACGAGGGGCGAGAGCGCCCGCGCGGCCCGCGGCGGCCGATTATGTGCGATCGAGACCTGTTCTCTGTAAGAAGAGTGTAGCACAGGCGGCCGGGCAGGGGACGTTCCCTCTATCCAGCCGGTAATCAAGTCATGAAGTGATTGAGTTCCCCCACCCACCCGGAGAACACGGGCGGGGAGCGCTGTGGGGGGGGGCGCTCCGGTTCAGCATGTGCGCAAGGAGGTGTCTGACACCGGTTCGGGCTCCGGGCACGTACTTTCTACTCGAGTCGCAGCGCGGTGGCCGGGTAGAAAGTGCGCTTCACGACGGGGCATCCGAGGTCTAGATTCGAGGTGAACCGGAGGAAGGGTAGGTACTCCATGAAACGCATCTCTGTCAGCGCGTGTCTCGGCGCCGCACTCGTGGCGCTCGTTGCGATGGCCGCTGCGGCGGATGAGCTGACCGTAAGCTCGATTCTGACCGCGCAGCAGGCTGGCGCCCCAGCCTCCGGCATGATCGCCATGGTCAACAACCCGGCCAACACCGTGGCCATAACGGCCGAGGATCTGGTCACGCTGCACAACGCGGGTGTGCCGGGATCGGTGCTCAGCGCGATCTGGGCCCGGATCCCGGCGTTCACTCAGGTGCCGGAGCCGCTTCAACCCGATGACAGCCGCCTCGTCGACACCGTGCGCCTGATCGCCTCGGGGATATCCGAGGCCAACATCGCCGAGCAGGTGCGGCAGTCGGGACAGTCGTACAACCTCTCGGTCAACGACCTTCTCTACCTCAAGCAGAACAACGCTCCGGAGTCGACGATCGCTGCCTTGATGGCGACCCGTCCCGGCACGCCGGCCGCGCCGGCCGTGGCTCCCTCCGAGCTGGTCTTCGACAACTTGGTGTACCTGAGGAAGGGCTTCTGGAGGAAGGACCACCAGGGTCGTCTGGTCCTCGAAGGTGACACCCTCAGGTGGGAGGATGCTGGGAACCCACGCCGGAACTTCACATTCCAGGCCTCGGGCCTGGCGAAGGTGTGGTTCACGTGCGATGCTCGATCTTCCGGGAACTTCTGCTACCAGATCAACTTCCAGATTGTCAGGGGTGACCGCTATCGGTTCACCGACAGCCAGCGCGAGTCGGGATCCAACGCCGCCGTCACCCAGCTCATGGAGGCGCTGCGCACCTACTTCCCGCGCCTCAACTACGGCACGCCGAGAATCGACGACTGAGCTGGTGAAGCGGTCGGTCGGGAGCGGCGGCCACGACAACGGTCCTCGGGACGCGCAAGGGAGAGGTCATGACAGACCAGGAAGCACGCGGCAAGGACAAGAGGCTCTTGGGGAAGGGGAAGGAGCTCGTCGGCATCGTCACGGGCGACACGGAGCTGGAGCTGGAGGGCGATCGGGAGCAAGCCGAGGGCGCCGTCCAGGAGAGCCTCGGCAAGGTACGTCGCAAGGTCGGCGAGGTCGCCAAGGTGCTCAGGAAGTAGCGCAACACGATCCCTGTCAACTGCCTGCCGCCGCCCAGCGAAAGGGAGGGCCGACCGGGGGGCAAGTGCAAGAAACACCGTCTCTTCTCGCCCTGAAGGGCGTGTGAAAGGAACCTGCAATGTCGATATCGATTCCGGCACTCCTGATTCTCATCGTGATCGCGGCTGTCTGCGGCGCCATCGGGAAGGCTATCGCGGGCGACGTGCGCGGAGGGCTGATCGTCTCGATGGTCCTCGGCTTCATAGGGGCCCTGCTGGGGCCCTGGGTCGCTGGCAAGCTCAGCCTCCCGGAGCCCTTCATGGTCACCATCGGCGGGCACCCTTTCCCGGTCCTGTGGTCGATCATCGGCGCCGCCTTGTTCGTGGCGATCATTCACCTGTTCTCCCGGCGGAGGTAGCGACGGCGCCGTCCGGGCGGCCCTATTCCCCTCACCGACGGCAGCGGCGGCATGGGGCTTGGTAGAGCTTTCATCGCGGGCAGTTGAGACCTCGAGCTACTCGGGGAGCTGCCCTGAGGTTGTTTGACCCCGAACCAGATAGGAGGATGAGATGTCAATCGCAAAGGTCTCTGAGATCAGCTCGACCTCGGCCAAGAGCTTCCAGGACGCCATCGAACAGGGAATCGTCAGAGCGAACAAGACGCTCCGCAACGTGAAGAGCGCGTGGATCAAGGAGCAGCAGGTACGGGTGACCGGAGGTTCGATCACGGAGTACCAGGTCAACATGATGGTCACCTTCATCATCGACGACTGACCCGGCCCTGTCGCCATGCGGAGGGGGTGGGCAGGGGAATGATCGGTCAGGCGCACGTGAGCGACGCCAACGGCACGTCGATCGCGTGGGGCGAGACGGGTGCGGGCGATCCCCTGGTGCTCATCCATGGATTCCAGCAGTCGCACCGGAGCTGGCGCCGGGTGGCTCCGCTGCTCGCGGACGACTTCCGCCTCCTCATGCCAGATCTCCCCGGTCACGGCCTCTCCGGTCGGCCGGATGCGCCCTACACACTGACCTGGTACGCCGCGACAATCGCCGCGTGGATGGAGGCGATCGGCGTCCCGAGGGCCCACCTCTGCGGACACTCCTTCGGCGGCGGGATCGTGCAGTGGATGCTGCTCGAGCAGCGGGAGAAGGTGAACCGCCTCGCGCTCGTGGCACCGGGCGGGCTCGGGCGCGAGGTGGGAATGGGCCTGCGGTTCGCGACCCTCCCCGGGCTCGGGCGCGCCCTCACGCCGTTCGTGATCCGCCACGTCCTCCCCATTGCGATGCGGCATGCCGCCGCGGCCTTCGGCAACCCGGAGCCCGAGGAGGTCGACCGCGCCGCCGCGATGAACCGCATCCCGGGCACCGACCGCGCCTTCCAGAGATCGGTCGAGGGCGTTATCAACCTCTCCGGCCAACATGTGCAGACGATGGACCGCGTTCGTGAGGTCGCGGCGCTGCCGCCCATCGCCCTGTTCTGGGGCGAGGACGATCCGATCATCCCGGTCACCCACGGGCGCGAGGCCTTTGCGGGCTTTACGGGTGTCACGCTGACGACGTACCCCGACGCGGGGCACTTCCCGCATCTCGACGTACCGGCCGACTTCGCCCGCGATCTTGAGGGGTTTCTCCGCGACCCACACCGCGCTCCCGCACGCCCGCCTCCGGCAGGCTAGCCCGGTTGCCCGGGCGCCGAGCCCCACGGGCCGCGTCGTGCGTTCTGTGGCCCCGGGCAAGACGGTTGCCAATTGTGGGATGCTGATCATCCCAGGGGAGGCTCTCTACCTGTCTGTGCTTGTCCCGACTCGTGCGCCGCAACCTGATTCCAGAGCCTGTGTGTTCTCCGCCGCCGGGATCGGCGAGACACGTGAGTTACAGCAGGCCGTGCTCTTCGGCGTAGTTCACCAGTTCGACCCGGCTGGTCAGCCCGAGCTTGCCCATCAGGTTGGCACGGTGGCTCTCGGTGGTGCGGATCGAGATGCCGAGCAGAGTGGCAATCTGCCGGTTGGTGTTGCCTTTGGCGAGAAGCCGCAGGACCTCGAGCTCGCGGCGGGTCAGCGCGGCGCCCCGCCCGCCGGGCCTCGACTCCTTCGCGAGGGGCCGGTGGAGGAGGGCACGGGTCATCGAGGGGGACACGAAGATGTCGCCACGATTGGCAGCGTGGATCGCCTGCAGGATCTCGGATTCGTCGGCCCGCTTGACCACGTAACCGGCCGCGCCCGCGCGCAGGGCCGCGTGCAACAGGCTCTCCTCCTCGTGCATGGTGAGGAACAGCACCACGAGATCCGGATGCTCCTCCTTCAGCCGCCTCGCGGTTTTGATGCCGTCCTCGGGGGGCATGGTGAGGTCGAGCAGGACGATGTCGGGGTGCAGCTCCTCGGTGAGGCGCAGCGTCTCGATGCCGTCTGCAGCCTCGCCGACGACCTCGAGCTCGGAGTCGGCTTCGAGCAGAGCCCGGAGGCCGGAACGGACGACCGCGTGGTCGTCAGCGATGAGGATGCGGATCGGCACTCGCCACCTCCACGACGACAGTGGTACCGGCCCCCGGCGCGCTTTCCACCGTCAGGACCCCGCCGAGGGCCTCGGCTCGCTCCCTCAGCCCGATGAGGCCGATGTGATCCCCGCGCAGGACCTGGTCCGGCTCGAACCCGACGCCGTCGTCCTCGATCATCACGACCACGCGGCCTCCGCTTCGCTCGACCAGGACCTCAACCCGGGTCGCGCTGGCGTGGCGCACGACGTTGGTGATCGCCTCCTGGACGACGCGGTACAGGGCCGTCTCCACCTCCGGGGGAAGACGCTCGCCGGTGAAGGAACGCGCCTTGAAACGAACCCCGAGGCCGAACTTGGCGCCGGCAGATCGGCAGTACTCCTGGAGTGCGGCCTCGAGCCCGACGTGATCGAGGCTCGCCGGTCGCAGGCCCGCGGCGAGAGTGTGCAGGCCGTCGATGATGGCATCGGTCTGCTGCTTGAGCTCTGCCACCCGGTGAATGACAGGTCCGCCGTCCTCGACCTCTCTTTCCAGCAGGCGAAGCCCGAATCGCAGCGAGGCCAGGGCCTGGCCTGCCTCGTCGTGAAGCTCCCGTGCGATGCTCCGCCGCTCGCTCTCCTGCGCTTCGACGAGGCGGCGCGAGAGCGTGCGCATCCGCTCCGTCGATTCCCGCAATTGCTCGAAGAGAATGGCGTTCTCGACCGCCACGGCGGCCTGGGACGACATCGCTTCCGCCAGCTTCACGTGCTCATGGTTGAAGTAGCCCGCTTCGCGCTTGGACAACGACAGTAACCCCAGGACGCTGCCGCGAGCGAACACCGGGATGCCCATCCAGCTCGTTTCGGTAGGCTGCTCCGCCGGCAGGCTCCAGCCGGGGTGGGCGCGAGTATCGGGGATCAGGACCGCGGTGCCGGTCGTCAAGATCCCGTGGATGATCGGGTGCTCGGTCGTCTCGAACTCCGGCCGCTCCTCGGCCGCAAGGGGAATCACGCGCGTGCCGTCGGAGACTGCCCTGACGCTGACCCGCGATGCCTCCTCGAGGACCATGATGCGACCGCGGTCGAAGGGGACCAACTGGTGCAGGCGGTCGAGGAGAGTCGCCAGCACGGTATCGCGGTCAAGGCTGCGCGTGAGGGCCAGGGTCGCCTCGCGGAGTGCCTCGGCAACGGTCCGGGCACGTCGCGCGGCCTCGTAGGCGAGCCAACGGTCGGTCACATCCCGGGCAACGCTCAGCACCGATACTACGGCGCCCCCCGGCCCGATCTCGGGAACCATCTGGCAGTCGAAGCGCCGCGGCCCGCCCTGGGTCGGGAATGCGAACTCGAGCCTCTCGGGCCGGCCCGTCGCGAAGACCGTGTGCAAGGCATCGTTCCACCCCTCGATCAGCTCCGGCGGCATTCCCAACTCCTGGTTCGTCTTGCCCACGAAGTCCTGCGGCGGCCGGCCGGTCACGTGCTGGACTGTGGGGCTGACGTACAGGTGGCGCAGATCAGGGCCGAACCGGGCGACGATGTCTGGCAGGTTCTCGACCAGCGTTTGGAACTTTTCCTCGGCCCGCTGCAGCTGTACCGCGCCGTTGTGCACCTTGCGCTCGAGGCCGTTGACGGTGCGGCTGTTGAGCATCGCCACCGCGGCCATCTCGGCAAAGACCTC
>CAZKGM010000067.1:0-9293 GCA_964552395.1 uncultured Thermoanaerobaculia bacterium
CCGACCATGGAGATAGAGGAAAGAGGATAGAAGAGAGACCACCGCCCACCCGGGGAGACGGGAAACGTGCCCCCACCCACCCAAGAGGGTGAGGAGTGAGGAGTGAGGAGTAAGGGGACCCCCGCCCACCCGGAAAGAGGATAGAGGATAGAAGAAGGAGGAAAGGCCCCCAGCCGCCCGGAGGACGTGGGCGCAGCGCGCATCAGAGCAGGATGCCTTCGGCGCGACGCGTCGCTAATCAGGTCTGCGCCGGCCGTCTCTCCGTTGTAGCGGCGGGCGTCCCGCCCGCCGGGGTGGGTGGGGAGCCAACGGCACTGGCGTGGTCGCAGCTGACGGCCCCCCACCCGGGCAGGCGAGACGCCCGCCCCTACAACGGAGCACAGAACACGGACCGAGCGGCGCTCCGGAGCAGGGTGCGCTCAAACGGGTGAGCCGGGCACAGCTTTTTCCTGGAGCGCGAAAGGTAGCCCATCGCGATAGCAGGGGAAAGCTGACGCCGGGCTCCCACGGCCCTTGGCGACCGGAGTATCCGCTCCACGATTGACGGAGGCGGCTCGAGCGATTCCGGGCGGTCGCCGCCGAGTTGGTGATCATCGCTCGTGGCGTCGCGGCCGCCCGGGATCGTGAGACGGGCGTTCGCCATGCGAACGTCCGGCCGCCGGAGCCACGGTGAACCGTCCCCAGGTAGTGCAGACAGGGGATCCCGGGTTCTTCAGAGACGCGGCCCCACTCCCCACCCAGGTCCTTCCTCGCTGACGCTCGTCAGGATGACAGCGGAGGGGACGGTGACGACGGTTGCGGTCCTGACCTTGCGTTGCAGAGGCGGACAGCCCACCACCCAGCTTTACAGAAAGTCCTTTCCTGCCCGCCCCTAGCTATTCGCACAGCGAATTGCTACCTCCATGGCCGGCGGGTTCTCGAGCGTCTTCTTGACCGCGCACTGGCTGGCGGCACGGACCAGGGCTGCGTGGTACTTCTCCGGGAACGACTCGGGGACCAGGATCTCGAGCTCGATGCGAGAGATCTTGCCGTTCTCACGCTCCCACTTCTGGCTCAGAGTAATGCCGTCCGTCGGGATGCTCCGGCGCTCGCAGAAGTTCAGCACGTAGATCCCGGCGCAGGTCGCCAGCGAGGCGAGGAAGAGGTCGTACGGCTCCGGCGCCGAGCCGTCGCCGCCAGAGTCCGGGGCCTGGTCGGTCGCGATGTCGAAGCCGTCGTAGTGCGCGGTAATGCGCTTGCCGCCGTCAAACCTCACGGTCATCTCATTGCTCATGCTCGTTCTTTGCCTTCCGCTGTGATCCCCGGTAGACAGGGGCCTTACAAGACGTCGGCGCGCGTGGAGATGGCGCCCCGATAGTTGTGGCGCAGCCGCACTTGAGCGACCTCGCTGCCGAAGCCGCGGTAGGCCTCCTTGATGCGGGTCAGCGCGTTGGAACGCCAGTCGACGTACGGGTTGTCGATCTGGACCGGGTCGAGACAGCCGGCCAGCATGACCTTGGAGGTGTCACAGAACCGGCTCATCAGCGTCTTGGCGAGATGACGGTCGCCGTTCTGGAGCTCGTCGACAAGCACGATCGACTGCTCGATGTCGAGGCCGCGCAGCATCGAGGTTGAAAGCAGGTGTAGCCTCTCGGTGGCCTCGAGCTCGGCCATGAAGTCGTGGTCGTTGAGGCTCGACAGAGAACGGATGGCCTGGAAGAACGGCTCGAGCCAGGGCGACAGCTTGCTCTCGTAGTCCCCCGGCAGGTAGCCGAGCTCGTACTCTGACGAGGCGTGCTCCGGCCGCAGCAGCAAGAGACCATTGTCGTAGCCGAGATCGGGGGCCAGCGAGATCGAGCGGGTGGCGAAGCGGAGCGTGGTCGGCTGGCCGATCAGCAGGTAGAGGCCGGCGGCCACCATGAGCCGGGTCTTGCCCGAGCCGGCCGGACCGTCGAGCACCACCAACTTGACGTCGGGATCGAGCATGAACTCCATCGCCAGGGTCTGGTACGGGTCGCGCGGGGTCATGCCGAGGATCGGCCGTGGCTTGTAGACCTCGCGCTTGCGGTCCCAGTACTGGGAGAAACCCAGCTCGTCGAGGCGCTGCGTCTCGAGGTTGGCGCGGGTGATGAGGAGGTCCTCGCCGTAGTCGAGCACGACGCCGCTGTTGGTGTGGATCTCGTCGCGTACCGAGTCGTCGACGACATCCAGCGGCAGGAAGCGCTCTCCCGGCTCGCCGCTGGCCAGGAACCGGTCCATGATGTCCTCGGCGGCCACCACCTCGAGCACACCCGAGTAGACCTCGTCGACGCTCTCGAGCGAGACCTTCCCGTAGCGCAGGTTCTCGGCCGAGATGCCGACCGCGTCACACTTGAGCAGGACGTTGGAGTCCTCCGAGATGACCGTTACCCGGTAGCCGGGACGACCGTTGCCGACGGCCACCTCTGCGATTCTCCGCGCTCCGGCCAGAATCAGGTTGTCCCCCGAGCCTTCGGCATACGGCATCATGGTGTCGCCGTCCGGCTCCCAGGCGAGGATGCCGCCTTCCGGCGTCGGCTTGAACGCGTGGCCGTTCACCTCGTGCCGGAGCAGCTCCTCCACATGGTGGTGGATGAGCTCCTGCTGCCGGTACTCTAGAATCTTGCGCGTCACCTGGCGGGCCGCCGCGCGCACGCCCTCCGACTTGCTGCGTGAGGCCTGCAGCCGGCCGAGCTCCTCGACCACCTGGTGCAGGAGCACGACGACGTTGCCGTCGGTCAGCAGCCGATCGAGCGAGTCGGGGTTCTCGATGAGGGCTGAGGTGTCGGGGATATAGACGGTGCCGGAAAGATCCGTGCTGGTGTGATCCATCTCGAAGGCCATTTTACCATGCTGCCGCGGCGGTGGATAAGAGCTGTAGTTTCTAGGAGATTGTGCCCTCTTCCGTCTGACGGATGAGGCCCCGCAGAGCGACCAGCAACTCCTCGGCATTGGCGAAGCGGTCCTCGGGGCGGCGAGCGACAAGCCGAAGGAGAAGGGCCCACACGGCCTCCGGAAGCGCACGTTTCAGCTCGTCGCGGGTCGGAAAGTCGCCCTTCAGATGCCTTTGCAGCTGCTCGAGCGGGTTGGCGCCGGCGAACGGCGGCGCTCCCTCGAGCATCTCGAACAGGATGATGCCGAGCGCGAAGAGATCCATGCGGTGATCAACGGCTTCCTTTGCAACGGCCTCCGGCGCCGCGTAGGACGGCGTGCCCATGAACACGGAAGTGGCCGTCAGCCCGGGCCCGCCGGCGATGCGCGCGATCCCGAAGTCCATCACCAGCACGGCGCCTTCCGGCTGGATCATCAGGTTCTCCGGCTTGAGATCGCGGTGGATCACTCCCTTCGAGTGGGCGTAGTCGAGCGCCTCGGCGACCTGCCGCGTGATGTCGAGGGCGCGCTCGAGCGGCAGCTCGCCGGCAGCGGCGAGGAGGGCGCGGAGAGTCGTGCCACGGACCAGCTCCATCGCGATGTACGGCAGCTCCTTCACCTCGCCGGCCTCGATGATGCGGACGATGTTGGGGTGATGGAGCTGCGACCCGAGCTGCCCCTCGCGGACGAAGCGGCGGCGGAAGCTGTCGTCCTCCAGGCAGCGGTCGTGGGGGATCTTGATCGCAACCTCCTTGCCGTCGCTCACTCGCTGCGCCCGGTAGGTCGTCGCCATGCCGCCGCTGCCGAGGCGGTCGATGATGAGGTAGGGGCCGAAGTCGTGACCGCCGAGGCCGCCGGGTGGAGTGGCGAGGCGCCGGGTCGGCGTGATCTCCATCGGCGACGCCACACGCCGGCGGCGCAGGAGAAGAACGCCGGCGACGATGGCCACGATCAGGAGGGCGCCGGCGGCGATGCCTGCGGTGCGGTAGCGACCCGGTGCACGGTGCGGCGGGGGTGTCGGTGCGGCGGCCGGGTTGGGGATACCGGCGGGAGGCAGGACGATCTCGACCTCCGCGCCGGCGGTGACGGCCACGGTGCGATCGTAGAGCTCGTGGGAGCCGGCGGCGATGGTCAGGTGGTGGTCCCCTGGGGGAAGCTCGATCTCGCCGGTGCCGGGGGGGTAGCCGCGGCCGTCGACGGCGACGGTCGCCTCCGGGGGCAGCTCGGGGATGCGGAGAAGCCCGACCGCCGGTGTCGCCGTCGGTGTCGGCGTTGCCGGGCGGTGAGCGCGTGTCGGCCGCGGCGCAGGGGTCGGAACGTCGGTCGGCACCGGCGTCGGCGGCGGCCCGGGCAGATGTCCCAGGCGTTGCTCCCGCTCGATCATGTAGCTGCGCAGCTCCTCCAGCCGCGCGGTCGGGGTGATGCCGGCGTGCAACGATCGCTCGGCCAACCGCCGCACCACGGCCGGCGAGCCGCCGATGCGCGCCAGGCAGTAGGCAAGGTGGTAGTAGGGGTCATAGGGGAGGCGGCCGGCGGCGCCGAAGTCGACCTCTCGGCGCGGCTCGGGGCGTAGCTTGCGCGCGATGCCGAGCTCGCGAGTCGCTGCCTGGTAGTCCCCTCGGACCTCCAGCTCGAGGCCCCTGAGGTAGTGCCGCTGCCAGGGCTGGAGGCCCTGGGCATGAGCGGGCGCCGCCGTGGCGGCGATAGCGATCGCGGCAACGAGGAGAAGGGTGGGTGACCATCGTCGCGGGTGCTGTCGGCCGGCGTTCACGATGCCCTCCTCCTCAAGCTGGAATGAGTGTAACATCGGGCAATGCGCTGGCCAGCTCCTGTGCTCGTGGCGAACGCCCCGCTGCGTTGGTCGGCGGCGCTCGCCTCCATGGCCGCCGCGGGCCGGCCCCTGCTGGCGGCCGACGGCGGCGCCAACCACCTCGCCCGCATCGGGCTCAGGCCGCAGCATGTGATCGGTGATCTCGACTCCATCTCGGACAGCACCCGCTCCTGGCTGGGAGAGGACCCGCTCGTACCGCAGCCGGACCAAGACCATAGCGATCTCGAGAAGGCCCTGACCTACGCGTTCGACGAGCTCGGTCTGGAGCGGTTGACGGTGCTTGGCGCCCTCGGCGGCCGCACCGACCATGAGATTGGCAACCTGGGCCTGTTGAGTGCGCACCGGCGGGGAGTGGATCTCGTCTTCCGGCAGGACGACTCCTGCGTCCTCGCGTTCGCCGGTGAGGCCGGGCTGGAGGCGGCAGCGGGCGAAACCTGGTCGTTCTGGACCTTCGACCCCGCCGTCCGCGTCACTGTGCGGGGTGTGCGTTGGCCGGTGACCGAGGCCGCCCTAGATGTCGGCGGACGGCCCTCGATCTCGAATGTGGCGGAGGCGGAAACGGTGCACATCCGGGCTGACGGCGGCGCGGTGCTGGTGATGCGCTTTCTTGCCTGCAAGGGAAAGGTGGAGTAATGACACGACCCCGAAGCGTCAGCGCCGGCGAGCTTACCGGCCTCCTGGCCGAGTACCGCTTCATGGTTGGCCCGATCGTTGCGCACGACCTCAACGACCCGCGCAACGTGATCTTCGACCTCACCAACGCGAACCCGGCCATCCGCGATATCGACCCGCTCAACCCGGGCGAGCTCGGGCGCTACATCTTCGGGGCGATCAAGGCCGCCGGCGCGACGCTGGGGATCGGCCGCTACAACGAGGACCGCATCCTGTACCGCAGCGGGCTGTTTCGCAACGACAGCGGCTCGCGAACGATCCACCTCGGAATCGACATCTGGGCCAGCGCGCAGACGCCGGTGTTCGCGCCCTTGCCCGGCCGCGTCCACAGCATGGCGGACAACCGCGCCGCCGGCGACTACGGTCCGACCGTGATCCTCGAGCACGAGCTGGACAATGCCCGCTTCTACACGCTTTACGGGCACCTTGGGCGCGCCACCCTCAAGGGGCTCGCCGAGGGTCTACCGCTGCGTCGCAGCCAGCGCTTCGCCGCCATCGGTGGTGCCGGTGAGAACGGCGGCTGGCCGCCGCACCTGCACTTCCAGATCATCACCGACATCGGCGACTGGGTGGGCGATTTTCCCGGCGTGACGGCGGCTGCCGAGCGCAAGCGCTACCTCAAGCTCTGCCCGGACCCCAACCTGATTCTCGGCATCGAACGCCTCCGCCCCCCGGACGAGGAATGAACCACCAAGGCACCAAGAACACGAAGAAGACAGAACCCTCCAGCCCTGGTGAGGCATGCCCGCCCACCCGCCAGGTGACTAAGTGATTGAGTGATTAGGTGATTAAGTTCCCCCACCCACCCGGGGAGACGGGAGACGGGAGACGTGCCCCCACCCACCCAAGAGGGTGAGGAGTGAGGCGTGAGGAGTAAGGGGACTCCCACCCACCCGGAAAGAAGATAGAAGAAAGAGGATAGAAGACAAGCTCCCACCCACTCGGAGCACGCGGATGCAGCGCGCTCCAGAGCAGGGTGCGCTCAAACGGGCGTGCCGTCCTTGATGTTTCTCTGAAGGGCGTTCACAAGCGTTTGGCGCTGGCGAGAAACGTCAAGGGGGGACCACCCTGCAGGAAAGCGAGGGTCTGGCCGTGGCCAAGGGGGTCGGAGGCGCACAGCGCCGGAGAGGGGGCGGGCTGGCCCTACGGCCATCTCGCTTTCCAAAGGTTCACCGTCGCCGAAGGCGACGAGTAATCTCGGCCCTTGGCGCTGGGAGTATTGGCCCCACGATTGGAAGAGGCGGCTCGAGGAGGCTCCGGCGGTTGCTACCGGGTCGCTCATCCTCACTCGTTGCCTTGCGACCGCCGGAGCTGCGAGACGGCTGGATGCGGCAGCACCCAGACGGCCGCCGGAGCAAGAAAGGTGATGGCTGGGGAGCAGGGACTCGAACCCCGATTCTACGGTCCAGAGCCGCATGTCCTGCCATTGGACGACTCCCCAGCAGGACCCCCGTCGAGGGGTGCGTCATTATAGCAACGGTCCGCCCCGCGTCAACAGGCAGCGCGCTGAGCCGTTCTCATCACGCCTCCCGGATCCACCGCACGAGGTCCTTCATCTTCGGCTTCGAGCCGTGCATCAGGATCCCGACCCGGTAGATCTTGCCCACCACCCAGGCGGCAGCCAGGATCGTCGCCACCAACAGGAACAGCGATGCCGCCACTTGCAGCGCCGGGACATGCACCAGGGTCATGCGCAGGAACATCAACATCGGCGCAAAGAATGGGATCAGCGACAGCACCACCGACAGGGTGCCGTCGGGCTGGTTGATGACCTGGAACATGAATATCAGCGCCATGACCAGGGGAACCATGACCACGAACTGGAAGTTCTGGGCCTCCTGCTCGGTGTCGAAGGCGGCGCCGATGCCGGCGTACAGGGTGCCGAAGAGGAGGAAGCCGAGGATGAAGTAGACCACGAAGAAGACCATCAGCAGCGGCGGGACCGACGGCATCTCCATGCCGGAGAATCCCACCGCGGCGGCCGCCCCCGGTGCCGTCAGCGCCATCATCAGGAGCCCCCAGATCAGGAACTGGGTCAGGCCGACGGCGCCGATGCCGAGGATCTTGCCAAGCATCAGCTCGAACGGCCTCACCGTGGCGATGACGACCTCCACGATGCGGTTGGTCTTCTCCTCGAGCACACCGCGCATGACGTACATGCCGTACATCAACACGCTCATGTAGATGATCAGCATGAAGGCATACGACAGGAGGAATCCCTGGCCCTGGTCGCGGGTCTCCTCACCCTTGGCGCCGAGCTTGAGGGTCTTGAGCTCGACGCGCTTGGTCAGCGCACGGACCTGGGAGGGGTCGAGACCGGCGCCGGTCAGCCGCGCCGCAACGATGGCGTTGTTGACGGAACGTTCGAGGACCGTGAGCAGCTTGAACGCGGCCACGTTGGGCGCCACGTACTCGGGCTGCCCGGAGTCGGGAAGCGTGGCCGGCAGCAGCAGCATGCCGTCGTACTTCTGCGCCTGCACCGCGTTCTTGACGCGCTCCCGGGTCGCCGCGGGGTCGGGGCCGGGGTCGACCGGCTCCAACTTGATGGTGAGCTTCTCCTTGTCCGACGATAGGAGGTGCGCAACCTCCTGCGCCACCGGCTTCGCGAACCGGCCCGAGAGGTCGAGCACCGCGACGTTGAACGTCCCGCCCCCGCGCATCGCGAGCCACGACGGGATGATGATCATCGCCCCCAAGAACACCGGCACGATGATGGTGGAGATCCAGAACGCCTTGGTGCGCACCCGCTCCAGGTACTCGCGGCGGATGATCGCGAAGATCCTATTCAGCATGAGCCTTGTCCTCCTCGACCGCACGGATGAAGATGTTCTCGAGGTCGGGCACGAAGCGGGTGAACGTCTCGACGTCGCCGCGCTCGAGCAGGGCGGCGAGCAGCCCCCGCGACGGCGCGCCGGGCTCGAGCTCGACCAGCAGGTTCTCCTTCAGCGGCTTCACCGAGCCGACCCCCGGCAGTGCGTCGATGCCGTCGCCGTTGAACGAGCCCTTGACCACCCATGTGTTGCCCCCGAACCGCTCGCGGATGTCGGCCAGCGCCCCGGTCAGGATCGGCCGCGCGCGGTTGATCAGGCAGATGTGGTCGCACAGCTCGTCAACCTGCGGCAGCACGTGGGTCGACAGCACCACCGTCACGCCCTCCTTCCGCATCTCGAGCAGCAGATCCTTGATCTCCCTGGCGTTGATCGGATCGAGGCCCGAGAAAGGCTCATCGAGAATCAGCAGCTGCGGCCGGTGCAGGATGGTGCCGATGAACTGCACCTTCTGCTGCATGCCCTTTGACAGGTCCTCCACCTTGTGCGTAGCCCACGTGCCGAGATCGAACCGCTCCAGCCACGCCGCCGCACGCTTCTTCGCTTCCTTCGCCGGCAACCCGCGTGTGGTGCCGAAGAACACCAGGTGCTCGAGCACCTTCATCTTGCGATAAAGCCCCCGTTCCTCGGGCAGGTAGCCGATCAGCCGCCGGCGGTCGTCGTCGACCGGCCGGCCGTCGAGCAGCGCCGTGCCCTCGTCCGGGAGGATGATCCGCATCACCATCCGGATCGTCGTCGTCTTGCCGGCGCCGTTCGGGCCCAAGAGCCCGAACACCGAGCCGCGCGGCACCGTGAACGACAGGTTGTCGACGGCCAAGTGGTCGCCGAACCGTTTGGTCAGGCCTTCCAGATCGAGTATCGAGTCCACACGACCTCCAGCGTCAGGGATGTCGGGCCATAGCCTACTACGCGCGCCGGCCGAGCGTATTCTCGAGAGATCCCGGTGAACCCGTTCGGGCACGCCGGGGTCTCTTGCATCCCCCCCGGACCTGTGGCACAATTCCCCTTCCCTGAGCTGCGCCGGTAGCTCAATTGGATAGAGCATCTGACTACGGATCAGAAGGTTTGGGGTTCGAGTCCCTTCCGGCGCGCCA
>CAZKGM010000068.1:0-9288 GCA_964552395.1 uncultured Thermoanaerobaculia bacterium
ACGCACCGCCCGCCTCCGCGCATGAACGGCCGTTTCAGCTCATGAAGGCCGGCTGGAGCTCATGAGTGGCCGTTGCAGCTCATGGGCGCCAGACAGTGAGGCTCTGGCGGGGGTGGGGGAGCGGTTCTTTGCAGCTCCGGCGGCCGTCCGGTCGCAGGAGCGCCCGGCCGCCTCGCGTTTCCGGCGGTCGCGAAGTCACAAGAAGGGATCGACGTCTTCGTGGCGACCGCCGGAAGCCGCTCGGGCCGCCTCGTTCAATCCTGGAGCCGTTCTCTGTACGCCAAGGGCCGTGGGAGCCCGGCATTCTCTGCAGAACCGGCGCCCGGACGTCTGCTCTGCAGCCGCCCGTCGTCGCCCGCCTCGGAGCGGGCAATGCACTCCTCTGCACCCACGCCTTCGCGGCCCGCTCCGGGCAGGCAACGAGGCGCCTCCCTCGTAGCTGCAGCCACACGGGCGGCCGCCCTTCCCGTGCATTGCCAAGCTCGAGGTTTCCTCCCAGCATGCCGTTAGGGATACGGATCTCCAGGAAACCTCGAAGCATGGCACGTGCCGCCGCCCGCAGCCTTCTCCGTAGCCCTCGCGCTCACGTCTTGCAACCGCCCCGGAGAACCTCCGGCGCAACGCCGACCAGCTGCTCCCTCCCGCTCGGGCGTTTCCCTTTTCCCGTTTTCCGTTTGCCCTTCTGGAACCTATGCTCGGCTCGGGAGGGAGAGGGATACCGTCTTTGCCGTGAGCACCATTGCGAGAGGGAGGACGAGGTAGAGAAACCTGTTGTTCTCCCCGAGCTCACACAGATTGCCGACGGCGTACACCCAGGCGATCATGCCCAGCATGAACAGCACGGTGACCGCTGAGGGATCTCGCCAGCCATACCTCCGGATCCGTGACAGTGCCCACCAGAGGGAGCGACAGATCACGATCGGCAGGAGGACCACGAGTGACCAGGACACAGACCTTGGAGAGAGCGTGCCACCAAACCGTTCCAGCTGCCCGTAAACGAGAAGCCTGAACCAGCGGTCGACCGGTTCAATTCGAACAAGGTTGGCACCGAGCCACTCGCTGTCGCTCGGGCTTCTGAAGAACAGCACCTGTGAAGCCCAGACCGCCTTGCAGTAGGGTGTCGGGTTTTTCTGCAACAACCAGAAGAAGGCATCGAGGTAACGACCCGAGATGGGGATGTAGCTTCTGTAGTTGAAGTTCGGCAGTCCGTTTTCCTTGAAAGGGTCGTCGAGAGCGCGGTATCCGCTGGGTTTTGGTCTCGGAATCATCCCGTTGTAGTCCGTTATCGGTGAGAAGGGACGAATCCTGAGAATGGCAGCACGAGGCGAGTCCTTGGCAAGCTCGTGAAGCTCGCCCTCGGGGATGATCCTTCCGACCATTTGCGCCAAGCTCATGCCGAGCCAGCTACTCCCACTCGGAACTCCGAAGAGCACATATCCTCGGAGGAACCAAGCTCCAGCTATGAGAAGAGGGAGAGCTGCCGCCAGGAGGACCCGCCTTCGAAACCCGGCTCCAATACAGACCAGAGCAAGCGCCAGCAGAAGGAGGATGATGGGATGGTACAAGCTTCGGGTGAGGGTAGCCGCGGCCATCAATGAAAAGAACAAAGCTCCATCAACTAAGTGCTCTTGACCTACAAACCGGTAAAGGAACAGAGCGGCCAGGGCAACCATGACCGTCGCCAGGTGGGTGTAGAAGAAGAAGTTCTCATAGAGCACGACTGCTGGTGACAGAACGAAGAGGAGTGTGGCCGTGACTCTGATCGCCCGGCTGATTCCGAGGCGCACCTGCAGCACGAGGAGCGCAACTGACATGGCCAGACTTCCGAGAAGAAAGAGCGCGTGGAAGAGGTGGTTTCCCAGCGTTTGAGGGAGCTTCAGAAACAGCCCTGCCAGAAGGTTCATCAACGGCGGTTGGGAGTGCAGTGCCCAAACAGAGCGGATGAGGTCATGATGCAGAAGATCCTGGTCGAGGAATTGCCAGAAAGTACCGATGACACTCGTGTTGAATCGGACACCAAGTAGGCTATAGCCTATTCTTGTTGCCACAACCAAAGAGAGCACGAGCACAATCTCATTTGTACTGACTTTGGGAGACTTGGTGCCGTTTGCCGTGTCTTCTTGGGCCTGCGTAGGCTCGTCCGAGTTGGGGCGACTTCGTCTCCTCATAGACCTTCCTGCATCGACTCACTCCAGCTCGAGCTCGCATCACAGCATACTCCAGTCGACATGCCCCAAGGTGGCTGGTCCGCCTCATCAGCTGGAGCCGGCCTTCATAAGCTGTAACGGCCACTGACGGTGAGTCTCGTTCAGCCGGCCGCTGGCAGCTGAGTTGCCGGCGGCGGGTCGGTATGCACTCGGATCTGTCGCAGGAACAGGACCAGCAGGACCAGATCCAGGAGCACGACGGCCGCGCCGCGAACGAGGATGACCCACGGCGTACATTGAATCAGCACATCCAGCCGGTGGGCCCAGGTGAGGCCGAGGGCGGTTGCCGTGAGAACCAGCAGCGTCCCGAACCTGCGTGACCGGATGGCCTTGCTGGCGAGCCAGACGATACCGGGGAACTGGAGAATCTGGTAGTGGTACCAGACGATTGGGCAGCCGGCCAGGGCCGAGGTGATGATGGCGCCGATCAAAGCGGGTGCGGGCGGCTCCCTGTGGCGGGATGCGGCCGCAATGAGCCCGAGGCAGAGCGCTAGCGTCACCGCCCCGCTGGCGGCGGAAAGCGCGGCCCGCTCCCTGGGCAGGTGAAGCTGACGTGGATCGTTGCCGTTCTTCCAGTCCGGCGGCATGGCGCCGTCGTCTGCGGGCGGATCGGCCAGTCGCAGGACGGTCGCCGGGAGCGAGAGGTTGAGGAACGCCGGCGTGCCCATCCAGAAGCTGCCGCTCTGAGGGGCGACGGGACCCGGTGTCGCGACAGCGATCAGACCGAGGGGAAGCAGCACCAGCGCAGTAGCGGTGGCAACTGCGCCGGCCAACTGCTTCCACCGGCCCCTGATTAGGTCGCCGAACATCAGTATGGCCGGCCACAGCTTGAGGGCGGCGGCACCTCCGAAACACAGCGCCCTCAGCCGGGGCACAGCGATGGCGAGCACGACCAGCAGCAGAAGCAGGGGGCCGACCTGGCCCAGGACGAGGTTCTCGGCCACGGTGCCACACAAGGACCAGGTCAAAACCACGCTCATCGTGGCTATCTGATCTTGCCCAGTGTTCCGCCACAGGAGCCAGGCGGCCGCCGCGAGAAACAGGTGGCTGAGGCAGAACCAGAGCAGGCGAGCTGTCACGTACGGTAGTAACGCAAGAGGCAGCATGAGGAAGACGACAAGGGGCGGATAGTCGAAGATATACCTGGCGTAGGGTGACGCACCGTGGAGGAGAGCCTGCGCAGCAAGGTAGTAGTGCGAGAAGTCGCTCGGCGCCGCAGTGACATACCCGAGCGCGAGGAAGAAGTTGCGGTACAGGTACCAGCCAAGGCCGGCGACCAGGAGCGCGGCGAGCCAGGCGCTCTTCTGCGGTGTCCTCTCCATGCCGGTCATACTACTTGAGATCCTGGACAGTGAAGCGGGCCGTAACCCAAGCAGCCTGAGTTACAGTGGTTCCCATGAAGCGGGCCAGTGTCGAGGCGGTTGTCCACGCCCTGAACCAGGCTGCGGTCAGGTA
The DNA here is from genome assembly GCA_964552395.1 of uncultured Thermoanaerobaculia bacterium. Taxonomy (GTDB): domain Bacteria; phylum Acidobacteriota; class Thermoanaerobaculia; order Thermoanaerobaculales; family Sulfomarinibacteraceae; genus JAJDNH01. The sequence continues at coordinate 3,663 of CAZKGM010000068.1, forward strand.
CCTGGTTGCGGGCGGGCTCGCTGTGGTGGCACACGGCCACCTGCGGTTCACGGCCGATCTCGACCTCATCTTGGACCTGGAGGAGCGGAACCTTCGCCGCGCGCTGGAGGCTCTCGCCCGGCTCGGCTACCGCCCAAGGGCGCCCGTTGCTCTCCTGGATTTTGCCGATGCCGAAAAGCGAGGAAGTTGGATACGGGACAAGGGGTTGGCCGTGTTCTCCCTGTACAGCGACCTTCACCCCGCCACCGAGATCGACCTCTTCGTCAGTGACCCTCTCGGGTTCGAGGACGCGTTTGCGCGTGCCCTGAGGCTGGAAGTCGCTCCGGGGGTCGAAGCGACCTTCGTCGGGCTCGACGACCTGATTCGGCTCAAGACGGCCGCCGGCCGGCCGCAGGACCTGCTGGACATCGAGCGGCTGCAGCAGCTGCGGGGGGACCTCGAGCATGAGTGACGACAGGGGATCCAAGCCTCGGCCGACCCAGCAGGACTGGCGGAGGTTGGAGGCTGCCCAGCGACGCCGTCTGGCGCGGCTGCCTCTGGCCGACAAGCTCGCCTGGCTCGAGGAGGCCCAGCAGCTGGTCGAGCACCTCAACTCGCCGAGGAAACGACGCGGCTGAGTTCTGCCGGCCTTGGCCAGCCGGGGGAACTTGATACACCAAGTCATACACACAATATGGTGTATGCTGGCGGATGGAGGCAGGTATGCGGACCAACATCGTGCTCGATGACGATCTGGTGGCGGAGGCGCAGAGGCTGACCGGCATCAACACCAAGAAGGAGCTTGTCAACGAGGCGCTGCGGACGCTGATCCGTGTGCGCAAGCGAAGGAGCCTGCTCGACCTCGAGGGCAAGATCTCTTTCGCGCCGGGGTATGACTACCGCCGCCTGCGTGAGGACCAGGCGTGATCGTCGTCGACACCTCGGTGCTCGTGGACTTCTTCAGGGGGACCGGGTCCGCGGCGGCGGACCGGATGCATCACCTCGAGGAAGAGGACGTGCCGTTCGCGATCCCGGCGATCTGCTGCCAGGAGCTGCTGCAAGGGGCGCGGGACGAACGCGAGTGGCGCCTGTTGCGGGACTACCTGGAGACCCAGATGATCCTGTCGCCCGTCGAGGCATGGGCAACGCACGCCGCAGCGGCGAGGATCTTCTTCGACTGCCGCCGGCGGGGCATCACGATTCGGAGCACCATTGACTGCCTCATCGCCCAGATGGTGCTCGAGAACAACGGCGTTCTCCTGCACCAGGATGAGGACTTCGAGAGAATCCGGGCGGTGCGCCCATTGCGCACGCTCGGGGAGTAAGCGGGGCGCCGCCGACGGATCAACCGGGGCACACGTCTGCTCGTAGCCGTCGGAGGCCGTCACCTCTCGGCTTACCTCAACGGAATCCACGCCGCGGATTCCACGTTCGAAGCTGTCGAGGGGAGGACGGGGCGATGGCAGATCCGGTTTCGCGATCCGGCGAGAGCTACGGCAACCAGGCAATCGTGGAGCTCATCACCGAGCTGTACGCGCGCGAGGATGAGGCGATGGCGCGGGCGCTGGCGGAGCTCGAACGGCCGGAGATCCCGAGCATCCAGGTGTCGCCGCGCGACGGCGCGATCCTGGCGTTGCTGCTGCGGATGGTGAGCGCTCGCCGGGTGGTGGAGATCGGCACGTTGACCGGCTACTCGGCGTTGTGGCTGCTGCGCGGAATGCCGGCCGACGGCCACCTGTGGACGCTCGAGGCCGATCCGGCTCACGCCGAGGCGGCCCGCCGGGTGTTCAAGGCAGCGGGGGTCTCGGGGCGCGTCACGTTGCTCGAGGGCCCGGCTCGCACCGCGCTGCCCGGGCTCGCCGAGGAGGGCCCGTTCGGCGCGGTGTTCATCGACGCCGACAAGGAGGGCTACGCGGCGTACGGTCGCTGGGCCTTGGACAACCTCCGCTCCGGCGGGGTGGTGATCGCCGACAACGCGTACGTGTTCGGCTACCTGGCGGGGCGCGAGCCGGACGGACGGGCCGGGCGCGAGGCGATAGAATCCGTGCGGCGTTTCCACGAGATGCTGGCCGCCGAGTGCGCGGCGGCGATGACCCTGCCGACCCCCGACGGCCTCGCCGTCGGCATCAAGGCGTAGCGTCGCAGTAGACCGCGAACGGATGACCCAGGCTACCCGGTATTCTGCAGGCCGCGGGCGATGCCGCGCACGGTGACCGCGAGGGCGTCCTCGAGCTCGCGGTCGGTGCGGCCGCCCTCGCGCCAGCGCCGCAGGAGGTCGACCTGGACCAGGCTCATCGGGTCCACGTACGGGTTGCGCAGGCGGATAGCTCGCTGGAGCGTCGGCTCGCGGTCGAGCAGCTCTTCGGATCCCGTGAGGGTCAGTACCTGCGAGCGAGTGCGCTCGAACTCTGTCTTGATCAAGGGAAAGACCCGCTCGGCGGCGGGCCCGGCGAGCTCGGCGTAGCGCTCGGCGATCCCCAGGTCGGCCTTGGCCAGCACCATCTCCACGTCGCCGAGCAGCACCCGGAAGAACGGCCACTGTCGCGCCATCTCGGCCAAGCGCTCGACGCCGAAAAGCCCGCACGCGTGCTCGAGCCCTGTCCCGACCCCGAACCAGCCGGGGAGCAGGTGGCGGCTCTGGGTCCATGCGAAGACCCACGGGATCGCGCGCAGGTTCTCGAGGCCGGTCCCGGAGCGGCGGGACGGGGGGCGGGAGGCGATCTTGAGGCGTTCGATGACGTCGATCGGCGTCGCGGCGCGGAAGTAGGGGATGAAGTCGGGGTGGTCGTAGACCAGCGCCCGGAACGCCCCGCGGCCCGCGTCGGCCGCGTCGGCCATGGCCTCGGCCCACTCCGGCCGTGGCTCGGGCAGCGTCTCGGGCCGCGCATGCACCTCGAGAACGGCGCCGAGGGTGAGCCCGAGCGTGCGTCCGGCGATGCCGCGCAGGCCGTACTTGGCGTGGATGATTTCGCCCTGCTCGGTGACCCTGAGCCGCCCGCGGACGGCGCCCGGGGGCTCGGCGAGGATCGCCTCGCGCGGCTTGCTGCCACCGCGGCTGACGGTTCCACCGCGGCCGTGAAAGACGGTCAACGCCACGCCGGCGGCATCGACGGCCGCCACCAGCTCCTCCTGGGCGCGGTAGAGGGCCCAGCGCGAGGCCAGCAGGCCGTCGTTCTTGCCCGAGTCGGAGTAGCCGATCATCACCATCTGGGCGTCGTCGCGGTGACGGACGTGCTCGAGGTAGGTGGGGTCGGCGAGCAGGGCCGCCATCGTGGCGCGGGCGGAGCCGAGGTCGTCGACGGTCTCGAACAGCGGCACGACATCGAGCGGCACACCGCCCGCCGGGTCTGCCAGTCCGGCGCAACGCGCCAGGTAGAGCACCGCGAGCGCGTCGTCGGGTCCCCGGGTCATCGAGACAACGAACGGCCCCATGGCTTCGGGGCCGTAGCGTTCCAAAGAGTCGGCCACCGCGCGCATGACCTCGAGCGTGCGCTCGGCCTCGGGATCGCTGCCCTCGCGCACGGGCGCAATGCCGGCTGCCAGCGCCTCGCCGAGGATCCGGGTGCGGTCGGCCGGGGATCGGGATTCGAACTCGGTATCGCCGAGCAGGCGGCCCACGACGCGGCGGTGCACGAGGGCATCCTGGCGGACGTCGAGCGTCGCGAGGTGGAGCCCGAAGGTGGCGACTCGTCGTTGCAGGCGCTCGATGAGGACCAACCCGGCGTGGCGGCCGCGGTTGGCGCGCAGGCTGTCGGCGATCAGCTCGAGGTCGTCGGCCAGCTCGTGCGGCCCGGCGTAGGCCCCGACTTCGTCGTGCCGCGTCGCCTCCAGGCGCGCCGACATCAGGTCCAGCAGTAGGCGGTAGGGCATGGCGCGCAGGTGATTGGTGACGGCCGCGGCAGGTTTCGGCAGCAGCTCGGCGTACGATCGGCACCGCTCTTCGACGCCGGCGTTGACCGGGATCCTCGACGGCGACTGGCTGAGGTGATCGGCGATAGTAGTCAGCTCGCGCACGTAGAGGCCGAGGATCAGCTGCCGCTGCCGCCGCAGGGTCTCGTGGATGGTGTCGGGGCCGACGTTCGGGTTGCCGTCCATGTCGCCCCCGACCCAGGAGCCGAAGCGCAGAATCGGACAGGGAAGGCTGGCGCCCGCCCCCTCGCCGTAGGCGTCGTCAAGCGCCGCGGCGAGCCCCTCGTAGAGCGCCGGCACCACGCGGTAGACGACGTCGGTGAGGAAGAACAGCACGTGCTCGACCTCGTCCGCGACGGTCGGCCGCATGGCCGGCCGCTCGGCGGTCTGCCACATCAGGGCGATCTCCTGGCGCAGGCGGGCGCGGTTGGTCGCCGCCTCCGGCGGTGTCATCGCCGGCTGCTCGATGCGGTCGACCAGCAGGCGGGCGAGCCGCTGTTCCTTGCGCAGCACCGTCCGCCTTGTGGCCTCGGTTGGGTGGGCCGTGAGCACCGGTTCGATGCGCACGCCCTCGAGCGCCGCCCGCACCCGTTCGAGGGGGACGCCGGCGGCGGCGAGGCCGCGCAGCACGGCCAGCAGGCTTCCGGGCTGGGCCGTGGCGGCGTCGCGCAGGTAGTCGCGGCGGCGGCGGATGCGGTGCACCCGCTCGGCCATGTTGACGACCGCGAAGTAGGCGGAGAAGGCGCGAACCACCTCGGCGGCATCGGATGGTGGCAGGCCGTGAAGGGCACCGGCCAGCTCGGCCGCGGCCTCGGGGTCGCCGGCGCGGCGCCGCCGGGACGCCAGCCGGGCGGCCTCCTCGCGGTCGAACAGCTCCCGGCCGCCCTGCTCGATCAGCACCTCGCCGAGCAGCTGGCCGAGAAACCCGACGTCGCGGCGCAGGGGCTCGTCCTTCTCGGCAAACTCGACGGCACGCTCCGGCTCATCCATGGCTCGACCTCCCGGTCCGCTCCGAGTGAGACAACCTCATCCGGGCCGCAGTTCATTCGTATCACGGCCGGGCCAGGTGTGTTAGGATCGAGCTGGTTCGTCTTGGGGGCAGCCATGAAGAGACACAATTTCATCGTTTTCGTCGCAACGCTGTGGGTGGCCCTGGGAACCGCGGCGGCCGGCGCCCAGAGCCCTCCGAGGACGCGGGCCGGCCAGGCGGGAATGCACGCCTCAGCGCGTAGGGCGGCGAGCCGGGTGATTGCACACCGGGCACCAGGCGGACCGGACCAGTTCGGCTACACGTGGGACGACAGCGTGCCGTTCGCCTGGATCGATGCCACGGATGGAACGCTGCTGGACCTCACGAGTTGTCCATACGATGACCCAGTACAACTTCCAGTCACGTTTCCTTTCCGCTACTACGGCAAGCTCATCTCAGACGTTTGGGTCAGCTACGACGGCTACCTCCTTACGGGAACCGAAGCCAACGGGCCAGGTTGTTTCCCCGGGCGGATCCCTCGGATCGGGCGGAGAAACAGTATGGTGGCTCCGTACTTTGGAGACTTCGCCAACGCCAGCGGTGCGGTGTACAAGACGACCGGTGGAACGGCGCCCGACCGTTGGATGGTCATCGAGTGGATTGGGATGCACACCGACGGCGACCCGACGGACTCGTTCACGTTCGAGGTCGTGCTCCGCGAGGGCGGTGACATCACCTTTCAGTACCAGAAGATGAGCTACGGCGCAG
>CAZKGM010000069.1:0-8981 GCA_964552395.1 uncultured Thermoanaerobaculia bacterium
GGCATCGGCACATCCTAAGATCCTAAAGCCTGGCACCAATGCGGGATGCGCTGCACCTCGTCGACCACGACCCAGCCGTGCTCCGGCGCCGCGCGCACGATGCCTTCGAAGAGCTCGGGGTTGCCGAGGAGGCGTTGATAGAGGCCCTCGTCGAGGAGGTCCACGAACAGCGCGTCCGGGAGCTCCTGGCGCGCCCATGTGCTCTTGCCGACGCCGCGCGGCCCGAAAAGGAAGAAGCTTGTTTCGGGTCGTCTCGCGATTCGTTGGTAGTGTCTGACCATCTGACTGTCATTTTACAATGAAAAATGACAACATAACAGCTCATGAGTGGTTGTCGTAGCTCATGAGCGGCGTGTGCCTGAGTTCGGAGGCGCCTTCCCGGGGTGCTAACGCCTTGACTCAGCAATCTGAAGCACCCTGGGGCGGGCGCCGTCCGCCGGAGCGGCTGATCGCCCCACTCGAGCTCTGCCCCTTGCCCGTACGCCCTAGTTCGGGCTCTCCTGGTCCCGACCGTGGTCCAGCTTCCAGATCTCGCTCGCCTCTGCAGGCTGGCCGTACAGGTCGGGGTGGAGGTAGGTGCCGCGGACCTGTGCGGGTTTCGGCTCCTCCGTGATCAAGGGGTGGGCTTGGGCCCACGGGTCGTGGCGGATGCCAGTGACCTGCCAGGAGACCTTGACGCGACCGATGTTGGTCCGGATGACGAAGCGGTTGCCCTTGATCTCCTGCTCGACGATCGCTTGCGCGAAGCGGCCAATCACCGTCAGCTGGTAGCGAACATCCTCGTTCAACGCTGCGAACCAGTCGGGGAGGGTGACAGTGGCATATCCGTCGTCGTCGGTGACCACCACACCGTCGTAGAAGTTCTTGAGCTCGGAGCTCTCCACACTCGCGTGGTGGAGGTACTTGGTCGCGGGGTCCAGCGGGTGATCGATCGTGGACTGGGTCACAGGGGCAGCCACAGTTCCTGTCGCTGTGACCTTGCCCTTGAAGAAGCCGGCAAGCAGGGAGTCACGGGAGCGGCGAGCGTCGAGCGCCGCGTACGCAGGGGGGTTGGCAGTCTCGACCCAGAGCCCCGTATCAGCAATGCTCTTGACGTGCATCCCGCGGCCGCTGCCATAGTTGCTGACCGTCACCGCATCTTGGCCGTTGCCATGGAAATCACCGGCCTTGGTCGTTTGCCCGGCAGCCCAGGCAAAGACGCTCGCCCACGATGTTCCCAGAGTCCCTCTGGCAATAACTTGATCGCCTAATTCACACTCACCCGTGGCTCCGCCGTAGGAGCCCGCCAGCCGCCCGTAGCAGTTCCTTGCAGTGTTCTTCCCGTAGACCGCGCTACCGGTGCTCGAGTTCGTCGTTCCGTATACGGCGGCGCTCCTGTCGGAGGTCGTAGACCCATACAGTCCATAGCTGCTCCCGCTCTGGCCGGAGACGCCGGCGCCATTGCCAGTGTTCACAATGAGGAGAGTGGGAGTGGGGGAGCTGGCAGTACCCGAGTAGGGCAAGGTCAGCCCCCCGGCGTTGTCGCTCGCCCATGCCACCGACGATCCGTTGTACTTGAGCACCTGGCCCGTGGACGCCCCGGAGCCGCTGATCTTCGAGGTCGTGACGGCGGCGTTGGCGATCATGGCGGACGTGACGCCGCCATTGGCGATGGACAGTGTCACGTCGCCCGAGGTCCCACCCCCGGCTAGGCCGGATCCCGCGTTGACGGCGGTGATGTCGCCGCCGCCGCTGGAGCTGTTCTCGGCCAGCAGGGCGTCCGCGAACTGCATCTCGAACACCGACGAGTCGTTGGACTGGTTGGCAAGCCCCGTCCCGAAGGCGATCACCCGCCCCGAGCCGGCCGTCACCCACACCTCCAGGCGCACGTTGTGGGCGTCGGGAGAGCCGATCAGACGATCCTTCAGGTTGTACTGCCGGGCCTCGAAACCGCCCAGGGTCAGGCTGTCGGTCGCAAGCACCGACCCGTTCTCGTCGATCGCCCGCACCATGACCGTCGCCGCCTGGCCCGTGGTCTCCACGAAGCCGTAGTTGTACCGGTACATGGAGTCATCCTCCGGGCTTGTCTGGTAGACGCCCAGGATATGGGTCTTCTCGCCGTTGCCGATCGCGAACGACGCCGGCGCCGCCCCCATGAACTGGCCGACGCTCGACTCCTCCCCCTCGGGCGGCTGGGAGAAGATCCTCGCGTTGACCACCACGCGCTGGTTGGCGGTCACCCGCAGAGCCCCGAACCCCTCGACCCCGAACAGGGTGTAGACGGCGTTCTCGTACTTGCGGGTGTCGCCCGCCGGGATGGTGTCGTTGTAGCTCAGGGGGTGCGGGTTCGGCTGGTCACGCTGCAGGAAGTAGACCGTGATGTTGGTCGAGGAGGAGTTGGGGTTGTACACCCACATCGTGGTGTACCACTGCGAGCTCTTCTTTCCCGAGCCTCGCCCTACCGAGGGCAAAAAGACATCCGTCCCGGCAAACGACGCCCACAGGGGCGCTGCCGCCACCAGGGCCAGGACGCCCAGCACCAGGATGATCCGTGTCTTTTTCATGACGACCTCCTCTACTCCGCGCGCCTGCCCTTTTCCGCGGTTGCGCCTTGGGGCGACGCATCCGGCTCGATCCAGCCGACGGCGCGGTCTTTCGGCTGGCCGTAGAGCTCGGGGTGCAGGTAGCGCCCGCGCTCGTCCTCCGGCTTTGCCTCTTCCACCTGGACCCGGTGGGCCTCGGCCCACGGATCATGTCGGATGCCGGTGACCTGCCAGGACACCCGGGTGTGGGGGATGCTGGTCTGGATGACGAAGCTGTTGTCGGCGATCTCGCGCGCCACGCGGGCCATGGCCCAGCTCTCGCCACCGCCGAGCACGGTGAGCTGGTAGCGGAAGTCGCGGTTGACCGCCTCGAACCAGGCCGGCAACCTCACCGTGGCGAAGCCGCTGTCGTCAGTCTCGACGTTTCCGGTGTAGATGTTCATCATGTCCGGCGAGCCGACGAACGAGTGGGACAGGTACTCGTTCGCGGGATCTTGCGGGTGGTCGATCGTGGACTGACTTATGGGCGCCGACACCGTTCCCGTCGCGGTGACCTTGCCCTTGAAAAATCCGGCAAGGAGAGAGTCGCTCGTGCGACGGGCGTCGAGCGCCGCGTACGCCGAGCTGCCGCTCGTCTGGATCCACACCCCGGTGTCGGCGGCGGTTACCGCATGCAATCCGCGTCCTGAGCCGGTATTCTCGATGTAGACCAGGTCAGTACTGCTGCCGTCGAAGTAGCCTGCAAAGTTCCCAGCCTTCGACGAAGACCCCCTCACGGCATATGTTGATGTGCCCAAGTACCCGATCGTTGAGCTGTTGCAGCGTCCCAGCACTGCGGCGGTTTGGGAGCCAACCGTCCCTGAACAGCCGGTGACACTATTCGATCCAAGGACGCCGCCCCCCGCCTGGTTGGTGGACCTTCCCCAGACGCCATAATTCCCTATCCCGTCCGTCGTGCCAAACACGCCGGTGTGCACGGCGCTGTTCCCGCGGATCCCGTCGCCGTTGCCAGAGTTCACAACCCAGAAAGCGGTAGTGGTAAGGCTGACAGTGCCCGAGTACGGCAACGTCAGGCCCCCCTCGTTGTCGCTGGCCCACGCGACTGACGATCCGTTGTACTTGAGCACCTGGCCCGAGGATGCCCCTGAGCCGCTGATCTTCGGCGCGGTGACTGCGGCGTTGGCGAGCTGGGCCGTCGTGACGCCACCGTCGGCAATCGAGAGAGTGACGTCGCCCGAGGCACCGCCCCCGGTCAGGCCTCCGCTCGCATTGACGGCGGTGATGTCGCCATTGCCCCCGGAGCCGGCGTCCTGCCACTTCAAAGAGCTGCCGTCAGTGCCCAGTACCTGGCCGCTTGTACCGCCGGAGGCCGCCAGCTTGACCTTGGTTACGCCGCCGTCGGCGATGGAAAGCGTGACGTCGCCCGAAGTGCCGCCGCCGGTCAGGCCGGCGCCGGCATTGACGGCTGTGATGTCGCCGCCGCCTGCCGAGCTGTTCTCGGCCAGCAGGGCGTCCGCGAACTGCATCTCGAACACCGACGAGTCGTTGGACTGGTTGGCCAGCCCCGTCCCGAAGGCGATGACCCGCCCCGAGCCGGCCGTCACCCGCACCTCCAGCCGCACGTTGTGGGCGTTGGGCGAGCCGATCAGGCGATCCTTCAGGTTGTACTGCCGGGCCTCGAAGCCGCCCAGGGTGACGGTGTCCGAGGCCATCACCGTTCCGTTCTCGTCGATCGCCCGTACCATGACCGTCGCCGACTGGCCCGTGGTCTCCACGAAGCCGTAGTTGTACCGGTACATGGAGTTATCCTCCGGGCTCGTCTGGTAGACCCCCAGGATCTGTGTCCTCTCGCCGTTGCCGATCGCGAACGACGCCGGCGCCGCCCCCATGAACTGGCCGACGCTCGACTCCTCCCCCTCGGGCGGCTGGGAGAAGATCCTCGCGTTGACCACCACGCGCTGGTTGGCGGTCACCCGCAGAGCCCCGAACCCCTCGACCCCGAACAGGGTGTAGACGGCGTTCTCGTACTTGCGGGTGTCGCCCGCCGGGATGGTGTCGTTGTAGCTCAGGGGGTGCGGGTTCGGCTGGTCACGCTGCAGGAAGTAGACCGTGATGTTGGTCGAGGAGGAGTTGGGGTTGTACACCCACATGGTGGTGTACCACTGCGAGCTCTTCTTGCCCGAGCCCCGCCCCACCGACGGTAGAAAGACATCCGTCCCGGCAAACGACGCCCACAGGGGCGACACCGCTACCAGGGCCAGGATGCCCGCCGCCCAGATCATCCATGTCCTTCCCATGGCGACTTCCTTTCCCAGTGGCCGCCGGGTGCGCCCCCACGGCCCGTTGCTTGGGTCTTGCTCTTCCTTTTTCGCTCTCGGGAAGTGGTCCTGTCCATTGCTGGAAGCGACAAGTTGTTGCACGAACGCGACAGTCTTGCCGATTGCAGGGTCAGAGATCTTTGTGCGCTTCCGTTTCCAGCCCGCCGCGGGTCTGCAGTCGGGTCGCTGGCTAGGACGCCGGTCGACGGGGTTCGAGGCGGTTCGCTTCAGCAGTGCGCCCGGTGGCGCGGAGGAGGCGGGCCAGATGTGCCCTGCGGACGCGGGTCGCTGGGTGGTCGTCGCCGAGTGCCCTTCGGCTCCGTTCCAGGAGGTCCCGGTAGACCGGCTCCGCCTCGGCAAGGCGGCCGCGTCCCCACAGGGCATCGGCCACCGTGGTCTCCGCGTACAGCGTGTTCGGGTGGTCGGGACCCAGGACCTTCCGGTCGAGGGACTGTGCCCGACGGGCGAGCGCCTCCGCGTCCTCGTACCGTCCGGCCCGCAGCAGGACTGTGGAGAGGTTGCCCATCCATAGCAGGGTCTGGGGGTGTTCCGGTCCGAGCGCTTCGGCCGCCGCCTGCCACGCTTCGCGGAACATCTCCTCGGCCTCGTCGTACCGCTTCTGGCGGGTGAAGAGAACACCGAGGTTTCCCAGGGCCGCGACCGTGTCCGGGTGGTTTGGCCCGAGGACCCGCTGTCGCCTCTCGAGGGTGCGCCGCTGGACCTTCTCGGACTCCGCGAGTTTCCCTTGTTCGCCGAGCAAGATGCCCAGCCCGTTGAGCGCAGTGAGCGTGTCGGCGTGGTCCGGTCCGAGGACCTCGGTGCGCAGCTTCACGGTGCGACGGAAGAGCTTCTCCGCCTCGTCGTACCGGCCGAGACGCGCCAGGCTGGTGGCGAGGTCTCCCTGGAGCTTCAATGTGCGCGGGTGACGCTCACCGAGGACCTCTGTTGCCAGGTCCAGAGTCGTCCGCTGTACTGCCGCAGCCCGAGCGTCGTCGCCCTGCCGTCCGACGACGTACGCCAGCTCGATCCTCGTGGCGATCGCCTCTTCGGCGCGCCGCTGGCCGGCGGCATCGAGTCCTTTGATGAGCCCGTCCAGGATGCGATGGGCCTCGTCGTAGCTCCCACGGCTTTCCAGTACCGCCGCCAGGTGGCGCCGGCTGGCCACCGTCTGGGGCGCGATCTGGCCGTGCTCCCGTGTCCGGGCCGTCGCCACCTCCCGGAGTATCGCCTCGGCCTCCTCGAGCCTGCCCTCCCGCCCCAGGACGACGCCGAGCCGGTCGCGGGCGGCCAGGGTTTCCGGGTGGTCGTGCCCGAGCCGCGCCTCCCGAATGGCAACGGCCTCCTCGGCGAGAGGGCGTGCGCTTTCGTAGGCTCCCAGGGCGTCGTACGTGGAGGCGAGCGTCAGCAGTACAGCAGCACGGTCCAGCGGGTGCTCGGCGAATGCTCTGTCGACCTTGACCGTGGCACCGTCAAGAACATCGATCACGCGCACGCGCCGGCCGCGGTGGGCCGGATCCGCGCTGGACAGCATGTCAAGGAGGAACGTGTTGATCGCGGTCGCTCGCCGCTGGGCGCGGCGGGCGCGGACGAAGCCTATGGAGGAGATCACTGTAGCGGCAATCAGAATGACCACGGCAGCGGCGGCGGCGGCGTAGCGCAGCCGCCGTCTCGGCGTGTCCCAAACTCGGCGCAGGCGTTCGGCGCAGGTAGCCGCGGTGGGCCGTTCGGTTGGGGCCAGCGCCTTGAGCTCCCCGATGAGGGCGGCAAGCCCGCGGTCGACGCCGGTGACCGGCTGCGTGTCACCCCACATGGCCTTTCTCAGCAGGATATCGGCTGGAGTTCCCTCGGCGTACGGCGGGCGTCCGGTAAACAGCCGCTGGAGGATGAGTCCAAACGAGTACATGTCGCTCGCTGCGGTCACCGGCTCTCCGCGCGCCTGCTCGGGGCTCATGTATGCGGGGGTGCCGAGCACGTCACCGGTTCGGGTCAACACCCCCTCGACCTCCGCCGTGACATCGGCCGGCGCTGACGGTCCGCTGAAGTCGCCCGGCTCGGCGGGCATCGAGTCTCCCGTCGTTCTCGCCAGCCCGAAATCGAGGATCTTCACAGTTCCGTCGGGCGTCACCATGATGTTGGAAGGCTTGAGGTCGCGGTGGACGACGCTGACCGCGTGGGCCGCCACTAGGGCACCGGCGACTTGATCGGCGATCGAGCGCCTGGCCTCCACCGGCAGGTCGTCCTCCATGGCAGCGTTCAGTGTTTTCCCTGGGACCAGCTCGAGGACGATGAAGTCGGCGTTCGCTTCCTGGACGAAATCAAGGACGCGGCAGATGTTCGGATGCTCAACGCGCGACAGGATCCTGGCCTCGCGGAGGAATCGCCGGCGGGCGGAGGGTTCGAGCCTCCTGGCCGCGCGCAGCACCTTCACGGCGACTCGCCGGCGGAGAGTCTCGTCGGTACCCTCGTAGACCTCTCCCACGCCGCCGCCCCCGAGGCGGGTGGTCAGCCGGATGTGGCCCACGGTCGTGCCCACGAGGGTCATTGTCCCGGTCGCCCGTGCCTTTCCCGAACCGTTCGAGCTCGTACCGAATCTCTCTTCAACCATGATGCCACAGCCCTGGAAGGGGAGTCGTGGTAGCCTTCATGGAGGGAGTCCCGGTGATAGAGATCGTCCTGGTCCTGGTTCTCGGGATGCTGGTGGGTGCGTGTGCCGCCGTGCTCCTGCAGCGGCGCCACGCGCGCAAGATGCGGGCACTCTTGGAGCGGCTGGGGGAGCTGGAGGCGATGGTACGGTCGGCGCCTGGCGACCTTGGGCCAGAGGGTCGGGGGATCGAGATCCATGAGATCGGAGCGGCCTACTCGGTAACGCCGGTCACCGCAGACGTGCTCGCCGGCCGCACGACCTACGTTCAGCGGCTTGTCGAGGGGGGGACGGTACAGGGGCTGCCGCTGGCCGACCAAGCCATCATCCTCGTCCACGCCCACTTGGAGGACAACCTGACGCCGGCGGACCTGGCGCGGGAAATCAACGTCTCGCTGCGCTCGCTCGAACGAGGCCTGGCCCTCGCCCTGGGTTGCGCGCCGCGAGAGCTGATCCTGGCCGTCAAGATGCGCGAGGCGCGGAAGCTGCTCGAGCGGGGCGAGCTCAACGTCACCGGCGTTGCCTGCCGCCTCGGGTTCTCCAGTCCCTCCCATTTCTCGCGCCGCTTTCGGGCCTTCTTCAAGGTCCCGCCCTCTGAAATCAGCCGCCGCGCTGCGTGACCGGAGAGACGTCTGTCAACGGTAGAGGCCCGGCGTATCGCCGGTTGCAGTGGATTGCGAGTCAGTGATGCGGGCTAGAACGTCAGGACGTGGCGGCCCTCTTTGATGTAGTTGGTGAGCACGTCGCCCATGTACTTCACGTCGATGCCCAGCGCGGCAAGCTTGTCCGAGACCCCGTACATGTCGGCGCATGCTTTGCACGCCTCGAGTTTGATGCCGGCCTTTTTCATCTTCTTGACGTAGTCCTGCAGCTCCTTGTCCTCAGAGACTAGCTTGGATGACGGCCCCCAGACAATCAGAGTGATGTCCTTCCACCAGCCAAAGCGGGAGGTGCTCGCGTTGTAGGTGTACATGAACACCATCTTCAGAGCGACGTCGCGGTCGCCACTCGTCCACAGCACCACCAGCTTATCTGCAGGGCGAAGCTCCTTCTTCTTCGCAGCGGCCGCTGTCTGCTCCTGTGCCATCAGCGGCTGTGCAACGAGCGCAGTCAGAAGCAGCAGCGCGAGATGGACAGCGGTTCTCCTCGTCCTCATCTCTACCTCCATTCCCGGTCTTTCTGCCGTAGGCCGAGTTCGATCGTGGTCGATTCAGATACGGGAGAGAGGGCCCGAGGTTGTCGATGGGCGCGTGGGAGTCGGTGCAGTACCTGGCTTCAGGTCTTCCAAGTGGTCAAGGCATGGCAGGACCACAGAGAAGAGGAGCCGGGCCCTCGGGCCCGGCTCCGGTCATGCCGTTGTTCGGCGGGTTACTTGGTTGGTGCCACCGGCATCTGACACCGCGGCAGATCCCAGTTCGCGGTCACTTCGGTGCCCTTCGGTGCCTGGCTTGAAGTATCGTAGTAATCGGCCTGGCAGGGCTGGTGGCAGCGGCAACCGAC
>CAZKGM010000070.1:0-8934 GCA_964552395.1 uncultured Thermoanaerobaculia bacterium
ACCGAGAAAGGTGACAAGAATGCATTCCAAGCGCTCCATCATCGTCTGGCTGGCGGTTCTCTTGTTGACGGTCCCGGGGCTGGCCCATGCCGAGAGGCAGGGGCGGCTCATCGGCAAGGTCCTCGACTTACAGGGCAAACCCATCGAAGGCGTGACGGTCCTCGCGACCGCCAGGGATCTCCCGGAGTTCCACGAGCAGGACACCAGCAATAAGAGGGGGATGTTCATCATCGACATCCCCAAGCTCGGTGTGGTCTACCTCCTGCGCTTCGGGAAGGTCGGGTACGCGCCGCTGCAGGCCGAGCTCACCTGGGACCTGGTGGGAACCGCGCACAAGGAGTACACGCTGCACCCTGCGGATGCGGTGGAGGTTGGGACCCAGCCGCTGCCGACGACCTCGAACGAGGCGGTCGAGGCCTACAACGCCGGCGTCACGGCGTTCAAGGCCAAGGACTATGCCACCGCCGCGACGCAGTTCCAGGCGGCGGTGGCAGCCGACGCCAACCTACGTCAGGGGTGGTCCGCGCTGAGCCTTGCCCAGTTCGAGGAAGGCAATTACAAGGGGGCCGCCGCGGCGGCCGAGAAGGCGATTGCACTTGGCACGACGAGGGTGGAAATCCTGCGGGTGCGGTGGGAGTCCTACACCAACCTGGGTGACCAGGACAAGGCGGCCGCCGCCTTGAAGGACATGGAGAAGGCCGGGCAGCGGGCCGAGGAGGCGAAGAAGATCCACAACGAGGCGGTCAAGCTCGTCAAAGCCGGAGACGACGAGGCCGCCCTGAAGAAGTTCCAGGAGGCGCTCGAGCTCGACCCGAACCTCGTCGTGGCCCTGGACGGCCTCGCCACCGCCGCCCTCAAGCTCGGCCGCAACGAGCAGGCTGCCGCCGCCGCCGAGAAGGTGCTGGCGGAGGAGCCCCAGGACGAGCATGCTCTGCGGGTCCGGTACAACGCCTACCTGGCGCTCGGGGACAAGGACAAGCTCGTCGGCGCCCTCGTCGGGTTGGCACCCCTCGAGCCCGAGGTCGCCCGTCACGGCCTCCTGAAGCTTGCCTTCGACGCCTACGACGCGAACGACCTGGCCAAGGCGAAGGACAGGTTCACCAAGTTCTTGAGGCTTGACCCCAACAACCCGATGGCTCACTACTACATCGGGATCACCGACATGAATCTCCAAGACAACGAGGGCGCCATCAAGCACCTCGAGCTCTTCCTACAGCTGGCGCCGAACGACAAGGAAGCTCCCACTGCCCAGCAGCTCCTGGACTATCTGAAGAAGAAGAAGCAGTGAGGTGCGGGGCGCCCCGCCCCGATCGATTGCCACGAAGTCGCTGCGAGGATGGGGGTTTGCTCGGCTCCGCGCGCTTCTTCCCCGGCTTCCTGGCCGGCTCTCTGTTTGCCTGAAGCCCAACGGCAGTGAGACGACGAGCCCTTCGCCATGAATCGGCGTGACCTGTGTTCCCGGCCTTCCAACGTCCTCCCGGGAGCTCGGACGTCTGCGGCGCGGCCCCTTTCGCGGACCCAACCTCTCGAGGCTTGCACAGCTCATTGTGCGGTGATAGATTGTGTGAAGTTACTCATTGGCTCGTGAGACTATGTCTCGAACAGAAGAGAGGAGGATGGTATGAGACGTTTGAAGACCCACGTCCGGCGGGGGCTCCTTTTCTTTGGCGTCCTCGTCACTGTAATCGGGCTCGTTGGCTACAGCGGGATAGCCATGGCCCAGGAACAGCAGCCTGCGCAGCAGCAACAGCAGGGAAAGCAGAAAACGAAGGCGACGTTCGAAGAAGTGGTGGAGGTCACCGGGACCCTGATTCCGCGTCCGACCCTGGAGGCCATGAGCCCGGTCTCGACCCTCGATCCTGAGACGATCACCAACACGGGGACCACGCGGCTCGAGGACCTGCTGACCAGTCTGCCGCAGGTGTTCGCGGCGCAGAACTCTACGATCGCCAACGGCGCCTCCGGTACCGCGACGGTCGACCTGCGCAACCTCGGCGCCATTCGCACCCTGGTTCTGATCGACGGCAAGCGCATGCCGCCCGGCGACACCGGGGCGCTCGAGGGCGACCTGAACTTCATCCCAGCGTTCCTGGTGAAGCGGGTCGACGTCCTGACCGGCGGCGCCTCGTCGGTGTACGGCGCCGACGCCGTCGCGGGTGTCGTCAACTTCGTCCTGGACAGGGACTTCGAGGGGCTCAGAGCCGGCATCCAGTTCCACGGCTTCGAGCACAACAACAACAACAACCAGGCGCAAGAGATCAACAAGGCGAGGGGGTTTGATCCTCCTTCGGGCCAGGCATGGGACGGCGGTGCGATCGACGCCCACGTGGCGTACGGCGCCAAGTTCGGCGAGGGCAAGGGCCACGCCTCGATGTACATCGAGTACCGCAGGACGTCCGCGCTGCTGAAGAACCGCCGTGACTATACCAACTGCTCCGTCCTCGGCGGCCTGACGCTGAACGGCCCGACGTGCGGCGGCTCGAGCACCAACCCGTTCGGCCGCTTCCTGGTCTTCAACGATGATGGCCTCGTGGGTGACTGGTCCCTGGACGAGTCGGGACCGGGAAACACGCTCAAGCCGTTCGGGGCGGATCACCTCTTCAACTACGGCGCCATCAACTTCATGCAGCGGCCCGACCAGCGGTGGACCGCCGGCGGCTTCCTGGACTACAAGTGGAACGACCAGTTCCAGGGCTACATGAGCCTCATGCTCATGGAGGACATCTCAGACGCTCAGATCGCGCCCTCGGGCGACTTCGGCAATTCCACGCAGCTCAACTGCGACAACCCGATGCTCAGCGCCGACGAGTACCAGAAGTTCTGCGTCGACGCCGGCTACGGGCCGACCGACATCGCCACGGTGCAGATTCTCCGTCGTAACATCGAGGGCGGTCCGCGCTACGACCATCTCGAGCACACCTCTTGGCGCGCGGTCGCCGGCCTCAAGGGCGACATCAGCAAGGCCTGGAGCTACGATTTCTACGGCCTGCACGGCCAGGTGCACGCGCCGGAGTCGTACCACAACGACCTCAACGCCGCGCGTGTCCAGGCCTCCCTGCTGGTCCACGGCGACCCGAACGACCCGAGCACCTGGACCTGTCAGTCTCCCGCCGGTGACGATACGCAGTGCGTTCCGTGGAACATCTTCCAGATCGGCGGCCCGAGCGCGGCGGCGCTGGCTTATATCTCGCTGCCCCTGCTCTCCGACTCCGGCCTGACCACCGACGTCATCAGCGCCAAGGTCAACGGCGATCTCACCGGCGCAGGGGTGTCCTTGCCCGCCGCGACCGAGGGGGTTCAGCTCGCCCTCGGCGCCGAGTACCGGAGAGAGTCCCTGTTCTACGATACGGACTTCGCCTATCAGCAGGGCATCGCGACCGGCCAGGGCGGCAAGCGGCTTCCGGTTTCGGGGTCATACCACGTGAAGGAGCTGTACGGTGAGGCGCTGGTGCCGATCGTTCAGGACGTGAGCGGCGCCCAGGACCTGAGCCTCCAGCTCGGCTTCCGCTACTCGGACTACAGCAGCACGGGCACTGCCAACACCTGGAAGATCCAGGGCACCTACGCGCCGACCAAGGACTTCAAGTTCCGGTTCGGCTTCAGCCGGGCGACGCGCTCGCCGAGCATCGTCGAGCTGTACCGGCCTCAGGCCGTTCTGCTCTACGGCAACGACGACCCCTGCGCCGGGCCCAACCCCGGCTACACGGCGGAGGAGTGCGCGCGCACCCATGTGCCGATCGACCAGTACGGCAAGGTCCTCCCCAACCCGGCTCAGCAGTACAATGCCCTCCTGGGCGGCAACCCGCAGCTCGATCCGGAGGTCGGCGACACCAAGTACGCCGGCGTGGTGATCACGCCGCAGGCGCTGCCGGGCTTCACGCTGGCGCTCGACTACTACGACATCAAGATCAAGGACCGGATCGGCACCCTGTTCCCGGACGACGTCGTCAACCAGTGCGCCAAGACCGGCGACCCGACCCTGTGCGACCTGATCCACCGTGACACCCGCAACACCCTGTGGCTGACGCCGGATGGCTACACGGTGGCGACTAACCTCAACATCGGCAGCCTTTCCACCAAGGGCATCGACGTCAACGCCAGCTACGTGACCAACTTCGGTGACAGCTTCCTGAACTTCACCCTCATGGGCACCTACGTGGATGAGAATGCGATCGACAACGGCCTCTACCAGTACGACTGCGTGACCCTGTTCGGTAATACGTGCGGGATCCCGAACCCGCACTGGCGGCACCGCTTCACCGCGTCGTGGGAGTCCGGCAAGACCACCGTTACCTTCGGGTGGCGGATGCAGGGCGCCGTCAAGGTCGACGCCTCCAGCACCCAGGATGCCCTCTACGCCCCTGGTGATCTGCCGTACTATAAGGCCAGCGGCAGCTACAAGAACGACGCTTACCACTACTTCGACCTGTCGGCCACCTACAACATGTCGAAGAGCATCCAGCTCACCCTCGGCGTCAACAACATCCTGGACAAGGAGCCCCCGCTGGCCGCGGGCTTCAGCGATGCCGACTACGGCCCCGGCTTCTACGGCTTCTACGACCCGTACGGCCGCTTCATCCACGGAAGCATTCTGTTCAGCTTCTAGCAACACGCGTAAGCGTATCGACGGGCGGCCCCTCGGGGCCGCCTTTTTTCGCCCGGATCATTCAGTCGCTATCTACTGCGACTGGCGATACGCGAGCCATCGCTGTGTTCTTCACGCCTCACTTCCCGGGTGGGTGGGCTTCGTCTCGCGTCCTGCCTCCTGGGTGGGTGGGAGGGACTTCCTCACCTGCTCACAGCCCGGGTGGCTGGGTGGGTGGGACCTTGCTGTCGACTGGGTAGGCGTCATCGCGGACCTGCGAGGCGGCCACCTCTCGAGCACGGGCCAGCCAACGTCGGGCCGCCCGTTCGTTTCCCTTGCGCTGGTAGCACGAGCCGAGCAGGGAGTAGAACCGCTCCTCTTTCCTTTTCTTGCGAACCGCGTACCTGAGGTGGCTGATGGCGGTGTCGTAATCCCCGGCAGCGAACGCCTGGCGGGCAAGCAGGTAGCGGTAGTAGGGGTTGTGCCTGCGGAGATGGCTCGCCTTCCTGCGGTAGTTGGCGGCCTGCTTCTGGTTTCCCTCACGCTCGTAGAGGTGGGCCAGGTTGCTCATGACCACGAGGTTCGAGGTGTTGGCCTGGAGAGCTTGCAGGTAGGCGGCTTCTGCGTAGGCGAGGCGATCTTGCCTGAGGTACAACGTGCCCAGGTTCATCCAGGCGGCGGACAGGCGTCGATCATTGTAGGCGACGGCCTTGCGGAAGTTGGCGAACGCTGCTGGGGTGTCATCGCCCTGCATGAGCTCGACGCCCAGGTTGTTGTAATACTGCGCCAGCGCGCGCCTGTCGGAGATCGTGTGCGTGTCGTAGCTCGTCCGGAAATTGCCGATGTTGAAATCAACGAACAGCGTTCCCGTCGGTTCCAGGTCCACACGCACGTTGACGTGCCGGTTGAGGACGAAGGTGTCGTTGTCAAGGGTCCAGTCGGCCGGTATCTCCACCTCTTGGAACTCCGCGTGCAGCCCAACCGCGCGGGCCATGGCCACGAACATCAACGAGAAGGACAGGCAGTTGCCCCGCTGGGCGCGGAAGGTCCCGGAAGCCGAGCGAGTGTGCTCGTCGTACGTCAGCGCGAACGTGTCCGAATTGAAGATCGCCTCGACCAGTTGCCGGACCTTGAGGTTGTCGCCGCCCTTGCGGTCCACGTTTTCATCGAGGAAGGTCCGCATCTCGGGGCTCAAGGCCAGAACCTGCTCAGCAGTGGGAACGGCGGGCAAAGAGCCCCGCGTGACGCCGAGGGGAGCTCCCGCCAGCAGCTCGTCGGGCGTGATCGAAGCGCCCCCGAGAGTCCCCATCCCGCTCGCGCAACCGAGCGCGAGGGCGAGCGGGACGAGCGGGAAGGCGCGGACAAGCTTCATCTCATTCTCCCGTCGCGGGCTAGGTCATGGTTCTAACCCGTGACAGACGCTCTACTTCTCGACCGTGGCGACACCTGTGAGCTCGCTGCCCTGGCCAGCCTCGCCCCGGCAGCCCTACATTCCTTAGTGGAGGCAGGCGGTGCCACAGGTGACGCCGGGTCTCTTGCACACACTGTAATACGGGAGCGCGCGCCGATTGATATCGAAGATCCCCGGCACGCGCAGCAATCCGGTGGGATTGCCGCGGATTCGGCCGGTCGTGGATCATGGCGAAAGGAGACAGCGATGCACGTGACGCCGCACACCATCGGATGGCTGGCGGTACTGGCCCTGGCGATCCCGGGACTGGCGTGTCAGTCGGCGCCGCCGGTTGCCGCGGGGCAACCGGCGCAACCCGAGAAGATCACCTGCTTCAACGCCCGCAACATCACCAGCTTCGTCCCCCTCAAGGGACCCCATCTCTACATCCGAGTCGGGAACCACGAGCACTACCTCCTGACCCTCAACAGAGACTCCGAGCCCCTGCGGCTTGCGATGAACATCCAGATCTCGCCCGACTTCGACCGCGTTTGCTCGGGCTCGCGGGCGCCGCTCACCTACCACTACCTGGGGCACGTCGGCGTCTACGACATCGTTGACGTCGAGTTTGTGAAGGACCAGGCGGCGGCCGAGGCTCTCGCCGAGAGGCGGTGATCACCAGGGCAACGGCTCGCCGTTGGCGTGCCAGAAGCTCCCGGACGTCTCGAGGGTTAGCGCGTCGATGCGCGCCAGGAGGCCGGCCGCGGACTCGTCGGGGCCGACCAGGCCCTGGCCGCCGGTCATCCCGGTGCGCACGTAGCCCGGGTGGAGGATGGCGACCGCGATCCCGCGCTCGGCCAAGTCGCGCGCCAGCGACACGCCGGCCATGTTGAGCGCAGCTTTGGACATCCGATAGCCGTAACTGCCGCCGGAGGAGTTGTCGGCGATGGAGCCCATGCGGCTGGTGACGAGGGCGACCTTGGCGCCCCTGCGGAGGTTGGGCAGCAGGGCGGCGGTGACCCGCAAGGGACCGAGGGCGTTCACCTCGAGCTGGCGGCGGATGCGCGCGAGGTCGAGGTCGCCCAGACTCTCGTGGCTCAGGATGCCGGCGTTGTTGACCAGCAGATCGACGGCTGCGCCGTCGAGGCTGTCGACCAGGCGATCGACGGACTCGCCGTCGGTGACGTCGATGCCTGCAACCACATTCGCTCCGGTGGCGGTGAGCGCCGGGGCCGCCTCACGGCAGGCTGCGAACACCGTGTCGCCGCGTGAAAGGAGCTGTCGGGTGAGCTCGAGACCGATGCCGCGGTTGGCGCCGGTGACAATCGCTGTGGCCATGAGGTCCTCCAGGTCGGGTCTCTCGTCCGCGAGGGACGATCTCTCCCGGCAACAGGACCGCCGCCGCGTGTGTTCCCTCAGCCGCCCTGTGCCTTGCGCTGGTGCATCCGGTGCGCACCTCCCGAGCGGCTGACCACCAGCTCGAGGCGCGTGCCGTCCCCACCGGTCGCCGTACAGACGGTCTCGCCCCCGTCCGGGACCACTGCGGCGCCACACCGGACCGCGACCGGCGCCGGCAGCCGTGCTGCTAGGGCGCGGTGCACCAGCCACACCACGTCGAGAATCGAGAACCGGTAGTCGACCGGGTCGAAGTCGTCCTTCCAGCCGGTCTGCGCGATGCGGACCGGCATCCTTTTCCCGTCCTCGAGCTTGACCACACCCTCGACCGCGTCTCCCGGTAGCACCAGGCGCTCGAGCGGAGCGTCGAGCCCGGCCACCGGTGCGCCGATCATCTCCGCCAGACGCTTGCGGGCGACTCGTTCGAGCAGCATGGCCTGCTCGCGCGAGCCCGGCGGCGCCGAGACCAGAAAGGCGATCACCCGCCATACACCGTGATCGTCGGGCTGGAGTCCAAAGCGCGCGGACAGGCGCCCGCGCTCACAGTCAAGCGTGTAGACCAGCTCGTTGCGCCCCGACTCGTGGACGGCATGGATCTCCAGCCGGTGCGACCGGACCCCGCCGAGCAGCTCGCGCACCTCGCGCAGGTCTGAGCTGGCGGCTGCGTACGCCTTCAGCGTCCGCAGTGCCGGGTGCAGGTCGGCGTCGAGGGAGCCCCAGTCGCGGTCCTGGTAGCGGTCGAGGAACCTCCGGCACGGCGCCTCGAGGGTTGCCCTCGTCTTGGCGTCGAGCCCGGAGGCCTGCTCGGAGGCCAGCACCACCGTCGCGGAGCGGTCCTCCTCGATCCGGATCGAGTAGCCCAGCCAGTCGCCCTCCTCGTCGATGCCCTCGCAGTGGAAGCGGTTGCCGGCGCCGAGCTCTACCGGGAGCTCGCACTGGAAGCTGCGAAACCCAACCCCGGCGCTCTTGCGCAGCGCGGGCTCGAGAATGCTGCGGACGCTCTGCTCCAGGACCGCCTTGGCGGCCTCGCGCGAGCCATCCTGCTGGTCGACCTTTCCGGCGTGGACCCAGGCCGCCATCGTCAGCGCTGCAAGAGCGCAGACCGGCGACCATGCCCCGCGCTTTCCGTGTTTCCGATTCCCAAGGGCGTCGCACTGCCTGGGCGGTGGCGGAAAGCCGTCGTTGATGAGAACGCACCCGTCGACCTCATCGGTGGGGCGGAGAAGGGGCCGTCCGAACGGGTGGGAGCCTTCCCCACCGCGGTCACGACCTGCTTCTTGCCCGTGGCTCCAAGCCTTTCCGTTTCCCAAAGGTGAGTCTTCCCGTCGTAAGGCATCGCGATGCACCGCTCCTCCAACTCCCGTGGCCGGACCACGTTCTGCTCGTTCAGTGTTTGAGACAGGGTATCACTCTCGCCGCCGGTCCGAAAGGCGGTGCGAGACGGGACCGCGGCCACATCTGTTCCCCCGGGCCGGAGCCTCAGGCGTTGATCAGGTCCTCCCGGTCAATGGCGTGGAGACGGATCCTCCCTGGCGATCGGCGCGCCGCGGGACCGCCCAGGCCG
>CAZKGM010000071.1:0-7716 GCA_964552395.1 uncultured Thermoanaerobaculia bacterium
TCCTGCGCCCGGTCCCCCCGCCGCCCGCGGCGGGATGGCCGCTCGCCTCCTTCCGTTCCGTTCCCACCCCGCCGCGGGACCGTCCCTGGGGAAAGAACACCGCAAGCCATTGATGACTCGTCAGTGATCGTAGCGAAACTAGCTGGGAGTCAACCACGAAGGCACGAAGACACAAAAGGGGAGACGGCGATGACGCCATGGTCCGTTGGCCTCCAGATGGCTGCAGGCTGGGAGAACGGAGAGAACGCGCTGGCTCAGGGGCTACAGCTTCCTCCTCGCGCCTTGATCTCGACCCCAAGCCGGGTCTGCGGACGGTACCGGGGTTTCCGGCCGGACCTCTACGTTCTGAACGTCGAGCTGCCGGAGGCATACTCTCTGTATGTTGAGGACAGCGAGACGTGAAGAGCACAGCCCTGGCTGGCGTATTGCCGGGCACGGTAGATTGCGGCCGGATGACCCGGGCCAGCCCCCTGATCAGGTATCCTGTCGCAGGTGACGAACTTCGACGTTGCACCAGCCGTTCGAGTCCGGGATGTTACGAAGACCTATCGGATCTTCGCGACCCCCTACCAACGTCTGCGCAAGATGACCGGTCTGTCGTCGCGGTTCATGGAGCTCGACGCCCTGAGATCAGTCAGCCTGGACGTCGCGCCCGGGGAGACGGTCGGCATCGTCGGCGAGAACGGGGCCGGCAAGTCGACCCTTCTCAAGATCATTTCGGGGACCACGTCCCCGACCTCGGGGACGGTCGAGGTCGTCGACCGGGTCGCCTCGATTCTCGAGCTGGGCGCCGGCTTCCACCCGGAGTTCACCGGTCGGGACAACGCGGTACTCTACGGCGCGCTGATGGGTCTCGATCGCCCCGTCATGGACTCCCGCCTCGAGCAGATCCTGGCTTTCGCCGAGCTCGGCGAGATGATAGACAGTCCCATCAAGACTTACTCGACCGGCATGGCGATGCGGCTGGCTTTCGCGGTCGCCACCCATGTGGACGCCGGTATCGTGATCATCGACGAGGCGCTGGCGGTGGGGGACGGCTACTTTCAGAAGAAGTGCGTCGATCGGTTGCTCAAGCTCAAGGATGCGGGAACGACGATCCTCTTCTGCTCCCATTCCATGTACTACGTGACCATGTTCTGTGACCGGGTGGCCTGGCTCACGGAGGGGCACGTGAACCAGGTTGGCGGAGCCAAGGATGTCGTCGAGGCATACGAGGCTTTTCTGCTCGAGCGCGGCAAACGCCGGCTCGACGTCGAGGCGGGCGGCGCCGATACCGGCGCCCTGTCCAGCGTGAGGGTCGGCAGGATTGCTTCCCTGAAGGTCCTCGGAGACGGAGGCGCTACCGACGACCTGCGGGGCGGTGATTCTCTGGCCGTCATCTTGGAGGTTGAAAGCCTCCGTGAGGACGAGGTCTTCCACATCGGCGTGGTCGTCGATGCTCTCGACGGCAACTGCGTGCTTGCCGTTTCCTCCCTGTGGGACGGCGAGAGCCCCCTTTCCGGCGCGATGCGGTACACGGTCACTCTCGAGGTGCCGCAGCTGCCGATCGCCAACGGGATTTTCAACGTTTCCGCATACCTTCTCGACGACAGCGGGCTGCACGTTCATGACCAGGTCGTCGTGCCGCGGGCGATCCGCGTCAGCTCGGAGGCGTGGACGCCGTCTCTGCTGCAGCTGGCGCACGGATGGAAGGTGGAATGAGCTTCGGCTTCAGAGCCCGCGCCGGTCGTGTCGGCCTGCCACTTGCCCTCCGCCGTTGGAGCTGAGGCGTGCGGGTCAACTACCTCCTCGAGGATACGGCGCTCTTCGGAGGGGTCAAGATCGCGCTGCACCAGGCACGCCTCCTGAGCGCACGGGGTCACGAGATCCGGGTCGTCACTCCGGCTCAGCGCCCATCCTGGTTCGACCTCGGTGTGGAGCTCGTTCAGGTCGGCAAGCTCGAGCCAGGGACGCTGCCGGCCGCCGACGTGAACGTCGCCACCTTCTGGACCACCATCGTCGTCGCGGCGTCGGCCCCCTGCGGTCAGGCCACTCACTACTGCCAGGGCTTCGAGGCGAGCTACACGCACAACCGGGAGGAGCACCCGAGGATCCTGGAGGCGTACCGGACGCCGATCCCCGGCCTCGCCCTTTCTCCCCACCTGGCGGAGCTCCTACGCACGCGGTTTGAGCGACCGGCGCGCGTCGTGCCCCCGGCCCTTGAGCCATGGTGGAGGCCGCGCCGCCGCCTGGGGCCCCACCGTCCTGCCAGGGTCGTCGTCGTCCACCCCTTCGAGAATGACTGGAAGGGCGTGCCGACCGCTCTCGAGGCGGTGCGCCGGCTCCGCGATGGCGGCGTTGCCGTCAAGCTGATACGGATTTCGCAGTGGCCGCTGGGCGATACCGAACGCGCCCTCCTCGAGCCGGAGGAGTTCCACTGTCACATCGATCAGCCGCAGGTGGCGCGGCTGTTGGCGGGGTCCGATCTGCTGCTGGCGCCCTCCTGGGAGCAGGAAGGTTTCGGCCTGCCGGTGCTCGAAGCCATGGCCTGCGGCGTTCCGGTCATCGCCTCGGACGTTTCGGCGTTCCGAGGCTACGCGGCGGGGGCGGCCGTCCTGGTCGACCCTCACGAGCCGTCGGCCTTCGCCGAGGCCGCCCGGCAGGTGCTCCGGGACCGCGGCGCCTGGCGCCGGATGCGCCGCGACGGGCTCGCCGTCGCCTCGCGGTTCACCGAGGAGGCGACCGCTGACAGTGCCGAAGCGGCCCTCGAGTGGATCGCCGGGGGCCGCTGGAGGGAGCAGGGGTGAGGGTGGCTCTGACGGTGGTGGCCTACCGTTCCTCTGCGGTGTTGCCGGCGTGCCTGGTCTCGTTCAGGCGCGAGGCGGCCGCGGCCGGCGTCGAGGCCGAGGTGATCATCGTCGAGCAGTCGGAGGACCAGGCAGAGGCGGGAGCCGCAGCGGCTCTCGAGCCCGAGGAGCTGCTGGTGCGCCCGAACCAGGGCTATGCGGCAGGGATCAACGCCGGTGTGGCTGCGGGGACGGGCGACGTCATCCTGGTCGCAAACCCGGACGTGGAGCTGCTCGAGGGGAGCTTGTCCAAGCTGCTGTCGGCCCTGGAGGAAGGATTTGCGGTCGTTGGACCACGGCTGGTCTGGGACCGGAAGGGGACGGTGAACCTGCCGGTGCCCGAGGACCCGGCGCCCTCCTCGGAGGTCCGGCGGGCGGCCCGCCGTCGCTGGCCCGTCCTCTGGCGGAAGGGGCTAGGTGGCTGGCTCGACACGATATGGGAGCTGTGGACCGCCACCGGCGCGATCGAGACGCCGAGTCTGCGCGGCCCGGCGTTGGCGTTCCGAAGGCAGACCTTCACGCCGTGGGACGAGGGCTACTTCCTGTACTACGAGGAGACGGAGTGGCTATGGCAGCTGCGCCGCGCCGGCCGCCGCCTCGGCATCGTCCCAGGGGCCAGGGTTTTCCACCACTGGGGGCATGCAACCCGCCATCTCGACGGGCGGCAGGAGCTGGAGGCGGCGTCCCGCCGCCGCTTCCTCCGGCGCACGATGGGGCCGCTGTCGCGGGCCGCGCTGCGCGCCGTTGACAGCGGACGCCGGACGGCGGGCGTGACGCCCGAAGAGGTTCCGGGGCCGCGGGCCATTCCGGAGCACGAGGCGGACCTCTGGCTGCTGTCGCCGTTTCCCCACTTGATGCCGGCGGCGGGCTGGGTGGGCGGGAGCTGCGTGCCCCAGGCCGTCGTCGACAGGACCCGCGAGGGCAGGTGGTACGCGGCTGCGGCCGATCGCTCGGGGGGCGGGTGGCGGCTGTCCGGCGCCTGGTGCTGGGGGGTCGGATGAGCCTCGCCGAGGTGGTGTTCCGTCCGTTCGAGCCGGGTGACGAGCGAGCGGTGAACGACACCTTCAACGAGGTGTTCTCACTGTCGCGTTCGCTGGCCGAGTGGAACTGGAAGTTCCCGCCGCGGCCGGAGGGTCGCCCAATCATGCTCGCCTTCGCGGGCGAGGAGCTGCTGGCGCAGTACGCAGCCGTGCCGGCGACCTTCCAGGTCGACGACGCCGAGTGGGCGGCGGCGCAGATTGTGGACGTCTTCGCGGCGCGACGGGGGGGCCGCCCGTTCACCCGGCGCAGCGTCTGGTCGCGAACGGCCGAGCGGTTCTTCGCCGAGCTCGGCGAGTCCGGACGGTATCCGCTGTTGTACGGCTTTCCGGGGAGGCGTGCGCTACGGCTGGGCGCCCTCCAGCTCGGCTACGATGCAATGCCGCCGCAGGAGATCGTGTACCTGCGGCGCAGCGGCGGCGCACGGATGCACCGGCTGCGCCGCCTGGCCTACCGCGCCGAAGCTGCGCGCGACTGGGAGCCGCGCCTGGACGACCTGTGGCGGCGCGTTCGCGGCGACTACCCGGTGGCCGTGGTGCGGGATGCCGAGCGTGCGCTGTACCGGCTGGCCGGGCACCCGGCCGTCCGCTACCACCGTTTCCTGGTCTTTCCGCGGTTGTCGACGCGGCCGGTCGGGTTTGCGGCGTTCCGCACCGACGGTGGCGTCTGCCGCTGGGTCGAGCTGGTGTGGGATCACGGCCACCCGGGCGCCCTCGCCCTGGTGTCGGTCGTCGCTCGGCGGCTGGCCGTCCGGCTCGGCGCCGACACCGAAGAGCTGTGGTTGAACGGCGATCCTGCTGGTGAGGAGATCCTGGTCGGGCTCGGCTTCGAGCGCCGGCCGGAGCCCAGCGGCCTGGTTCTGGTGGCGCGGTCCTTCAGCGACGTTCTCGATGTTCGCCGCCTCGACGGCCGCATCTACCTGACGATGGCCGACGCCGACCTGGTGTGAGCGCGATGGCCGTAATCCTCTGGGCGCTGGTCCCGATCCTGGTCGTTCATGCGGTGCTGTGGCTGCGCAACCGGGGCGCGGTTCGCTTCCAGCTCTTGCTGGACCTCATCCTCCTGGTGCTGTTCGGTCCGGCCCTGGGCCGCGGCCTGGTCCTGGACCCGGTCCGCTGCCTGCAGTCATCACCGCCGTTTGCCGCCTGGCATTGGAGCCCGGACACGACACTCCAGCCGACGCAGTCCGACGTCGTGCTGCAGCTCCACCCATGGTGGCAGGAGGCGGGCCGCCAGCTGCGTGAGGGAAGGGTGCCCTGGATCGCTCCCCACATCGGAGGCGGCGCGCCGCTCGTCGGCAACGGCCAAACCGGCCTGCTGGCGCCGGTGATGCTGCCCGTGTGGTTCCTGGGGCCCGAGCGGGGGACCACGGTCATGGCGGTGTGGAAAGTGGAGGCGGCCGCAATCGGGACGTTCCTGTTCCTGGCGCTGGCATGGCGCCTGCGTTTTCCGGCGGCGGCGGTGGGCGGCCTGGCGTGGGGTATCGGACCGTTCCTGACCGGATGGCTGCTGTCGCCCCTCGCGTGGTCACTGGCGGCGCTGCCATGGGTGTGGTGGCTGATCATGGCCGCGCTGCGCCGGCGCTCCAGATGGCGAGGTGTGGCGATCGCGGCTGTGCTGTGCGGGTGGCTGATGGGATGCGGCCTCAACCCCGAGTCGGCCACCGTCGTGGTCGGTTCGGCGCTGCTCGCCGGCCTCATCCTCCACCCTCGACGCTGGCCGCGCGTGGTCGTCACCGGAGCCGTGGCCGCCGGCATTGCCGTCGGCCTCGCTTGGCCCGCCCTGCGCACGATCGCGGCCTCCTCGAAGGCGTCGGCGTACCGAGCAACGAACCCCAACCTCGCGCCGTTGCCGTGGTCCCTGCGCCGCGCGGCGCTCGAGCAGATGCTGCTGCCGGCCGTCCACGGTCATCCCGGCCGTGGCACCTGGCACGGGCCGTACCCCTATGCGGCGGGAGCGCTCGGCATAGGCGGCGCGGCGCTGGCCCTGATCGTCGCGGGAGGGGTCCGACGCCGCCACCGTAGGCTGCTTGCCGCCGCGCTCGCGGCACTAGGTGTCGCTGCGGTGCTGGCCTTCCGCTTGCCGCCGCTCGACCTGCTGCTGGTCCGCCTGCCGCCGTTCGACCGCATGACACTGCCGCGTTTCGGGCTGCTCGTGCCGTGGGGGCTGGCGCTGTGGGCAGCGGCGGCTGCGCACGGCGGGGCGGCCGGCACCCTGCGCCGTCGTCTCGCGTGGCTGCTTCCGGCCGGCCTCATCGTGGCCGCTCTCGCGGCCTGTCGAGGCTGGGGAGGCTGGGACCTTGCCCTGGCCCTGTCGGCAGGCGTTGCGGCGGCAGCGGCTCTGCTGCTGCTGGCACCGCGCCCGCGCTGGCTGCCAGCGGTGGTGACGGTCGAGCTGGTGCTGCTGGCGATCGGCATCAACCCCACCGCGGCGCCCGCCGACCAGGCGCCGCGCCCGCCGGTCCTTGCCCGTCTGCAGGAGCGCTGCAAGGCTGAGCCGGGCCGCATCGTCGGCCTCGGCGAGGTGCTACCGCCCAACGTCGCGGTTCGCTACGGGCTCGCCGACCTGCGCTCGTTCGATCCTCTGCGGCCGTGGCCCCTGGCGCGCCTGCACGCCCTGCTCGGAGCCGACAACCCGGTGCTGCCGGGCCCGGTCCGGTCCGCGCCGCCGCACCTGCTGGGCGCGTGGAGCGTCCGCTACCTGCTGACGCTGCCCGATGCCGCGGCGCCGGGGTGGGAGGCGGTCGACCAGGGCGACGGTATACGGGTCTGGAGCAACCCGTTCTGGCAGCCCGAGGTGCGCCTCGCCGGTCGCACCGTCGAGCTGCCCGAGGAGGCTGGGTGGAACCTGCTTGCCGACGACCCGGCGGTGCTGACCGACGGGGTGGTAGTAGCGGCGGGAACCGAGCTGGTGTCGGCCTCGGAGCGGCGCCTCGAGGTGCTCGAGCGGCGTCCCGACCGCCTCGTCGCGCGCGTCACCTGCAACGGCCCCTGCCTGCTGGTGCTGGCGCAGCCGTGGGCCCCCGGCTGGCACGCGCGCGTCGACGGCGTGCGGCGGCCGGTGGTGCGGGCCGACCTGGCCGGCCTCGGCGTCGTCTGCCCGTCCGGCCACCACCAGGCAGAGCTTTCCTACCGGCCGTGGTGAGGCAGATCCGCGGCCTACGGCCGCACCCCTCGGGGACGGTCAGTCCGGCCTCGAGGCAAGCCTCGGTCCCTCCTGCCGGCCCCGAGGGGCCGCTCCGCTCGGATCTGCCTCCCGGGTCCTCTGAGAGGTTGTGAGCCCCCCTCCCTTTTGATAGGGGAGGGATCGCGCAGGAGCGCCCTCTCGCACCCCGCCCCTGCACTCGCTTCGTCGTCGCGACCACGAGGTCAGCGACTCCTCGCTCGCTGGCGGCGAGGCGCGAGGAGAACGCCCTGCGCGATCCCGTCTGGACGGGTGTTGCGCGATCGCATGTCCCGTGCGGGCTTACGCCCGCAGCCCGCTGCGCGGGCCGGCGGGGCGGGAACGGACCGACGCGTCGGCTCTCGGCTGCACCCGTCGCGGACGCCGGTGAGACTGTGCTCGGAGGCTTACCCTCGGTGGGCCTCGGGCCAAGCCTCCTGCGCCCGGTCCCCCCGCCACCCGCGGCGGGATGGCCGCTCGCCTCCTTCCGTCCCGTCCCCACCCCGCCGCGGGACCGTCCCTGGGGACAGAGCGCCGCCAGGGCAGATCCGCGGCCTACGGCCGCACCCCTCGGGGACGGTCAGTCCGGCCTCGAGGCAAGCCTCGGTCCCTCCTGCCGGCCCCGAGGGGCCGCTCCGCTCGGATCTGCCTCCCACGTTCTCTGAGAGGTTGTGAGCCCCCCTCCCTATTG
>CAZKGM010000072.1:0-7616 GCA_964552395.1 uncultured Thermoanaerobaculia bacterium
CCGCGGCGGGATGGCCGCTCGCCTCCTTCCGTCCCGTCCCCGCCCCGCCGCGGGACCGTCCCTGGGGAAAGACCCCCGCCCGCACAGTTGGTGATTGAGTGATTAAGTGATTAAGTCCCCCCGCCCACCCAAGAGGGTCAGGAGCGAGGCGTGAGGAGAAAGGGGACCCCGCCCACCCAGAGAACGATGCTGGAGCGCGCTCCAGAGTGAGCGGCGTTCGGCGGCACGTGCCATGCTTCGAGGTTTTCCCCTAGCGCACCGGCATCGGGGTGGCTCTCCAGGAAAACCATCAAAGCATGGCACGCCCCGTCGAACGCACCCTATCTCCGGGGCGCGCTGCGGTCGCACGCCGGCGCACGCCCTAGTTTTCCCTAAGCCCGGGCTATCCGGGCGTGATCGTAGCGAGAGCGGCGAGACGCTTGTCGGGGCTGGGTTCTGAGCGTCGAGCTGCCGCAGGCATACTCCCCGTATGTTGAGGCCAGCGAGACGCGAAGAGCACAGCCCTGGCTGGTGTATCGCCGCTCGTAGTAGATCACGGCCGGATAGCCCGGGCGCCTCACTCCTCCATACGAACAGAGACCACCTTCGAGACGCCCGCCTCCTCCATCGTGACCCCGTAGAGGATGTTGGCGCGCGTCATGGTGCGACGGTTGTGAGTGATGAGCACGAACTGGGTGTGCTCAGTCATGTCGCGCACGAGGTCGGCGAGGCGCTCGACGTTGGCGTCGTCGAGGGGAGCGTCGACCTCGTCGAGGATACAAACCGGCGATGGCTTGACGCGGAAGAGAGCGATGAGAAGCGACAGGGCGGTGAGGGCCTTCTCGCCGCCGGAAAGCAGCTGCACCGACTGGTTCTTCTTGCCGGGCGGCTGGGCGGACAGCAGGATGCCGGACTCCAACGGATCGTCCTCATCGGCAAGATCGAGGCGAGCCGTACCGCCGCCAAACAGGTAGCAGAAGGTCTCCGCGAAAACCGCGTTGACGGCCACGAAGGTTTCCACGAACCGCTCGGTGCAGGTGGCGTCGATCTCCCGTATGGTGGCGCCGAGGGAGCGCAGCGAGCTCACCAGATCCTCGCGTTGCTCGTGCAAGAAGGTCGATCGTTTGCCGAGCTCCTCGGTCTCCTGGACGGCGAGCAGGTTGACCGGTCCGAGCCGATCGAGACGAGCGCGCAGGTCGTCGACCTTGGAGCGGAGGGCGGGCTCGTCTGATTCTTCGGACGGTGCTG
This sequence comes from uncultured Thermoanaerobaculia bacterium, assembly GCA_964552395.1. Taxonomy (GTDB): domain Bacteria; phylum Acidobacteriota; class Thermoanaerobaculia; order Thermoanaerobaculales; family Sulfomarinibacteraceae; genus JAJDNH01. The sequence continues at coordinate 1,228 of CAZKGM010000072.1, forward strand.
CTTCGAGGAGCGCCTCGAGGGTTGCACCGAGGTCGGAGGCAGCTGCGTCTTGCAGCTGCTGCCACTCGGCATCGAGCCGAGTCTGCACGACATCCAGCTCGTGCAGCCTGGTGCGGACGGTCTCGTGCTCGGATCGCCGCCGCCCGACCTCCCTTTCCAACCGTGTCACGCGTGCCATCGCAGCCTCGACCTTGACTGCGAGGTGGCGCTCCTGGTTGCGCGCAGCGGCAAGCAGCCCCTGCTCCTCGGCGAGCCGTCCGCGGGAGGCGACGATCTCACTCTCGGTTGCGGACAGCTTCGACTCGAGCTGGGCGATCTCCTCGGCAAATGACGCCAGTCGGACCTCGATCTCCCGCTGCTCCTGCTCGAGCCGCGCGCAGGCGGCAGCCGCGGCATCGACCCGTTCCTGGGCGAGACGCTCTTCCGCCCGCCATCGGTCGAGCTCGCGCAGGGCCTCGCTCGCCTCGTCTCGTCCTGCTTCGACCTGCTCGGATGCCTCGTCAACGGCCGCCTCCAGCTCGTTGCTGCGCTTTTCGAGGCGTCGGACCTCGGCCTCCAACTGATCCTTGCGCACGGCGGCGGCCTCCTGCTCCGAGGTGTTGCGTCCGACCTCCGACTCGAGCGACTCGAGCTCGCGCTCCAACCTCTGCAGCTCCTCGTCAAGCGCCTGCTCGATGGCGGCGGCACGTGCCCGAGCCTGCTCGGCGGCGACAAGGGAGCGCGCAACTCCCTCAGCCTCGTTGTCGAGGGCGGCAGCCTCCTCCTTGAGCCGCTGCTGACGCGACCGTTCCTCTTCGGTCTTGGTGCCGAGAGTCGCGATCTCGGTGGTCAGTGCTTCCTTCTCCTCACGGAGGGCCAGGAACCCTCTGAGCCGGCTTCCTCCGGTTTCCGGCTCCACCGAGCGCCCCCGGAAGAGCGTACCGTCCGGGGCGAGGAAGACGGCCTCGGGGTGGGCCTCGGCAAGCCTGCGCGCCGCCAGAGCGTCGTCACACGTGAATGCCGGCGGCAGAACCCGCTGCAGCCAGCCGCGCTCCTCGGCGTCGATTCCCGCCCGTGGGAGCAGCGGCTCTGCACCCGCAACCTCGAGCTCGGCGGGCGGCGCCGGCGGGTCGCCGGCGAGGACCAGCCGTAGGCGCGCCTCGAGGGCATGGGCGCGCTCCAAGACCTCCGCCGGCAGGTCGGCCAGCCGGAGTACAGGCAGCTGCAGCCGTTCCCTCCATGCGCGGTCCAGAAGCGGAGCCGCCCCGGGCTCCGGGTGCAGGTAGTCGCTGACCTGACCGGCTAGGGCATCATCCGGGATGACGGCATCAATCTGCTCGAGCACCGCGGTGTGCCGGGCGAGCTCACGGTCGATCCCTGTCAGACGGTGCCTCGCCTCCCACACGAGGTGACCCAGGTCTTCGGCGGAAGCACCGGCCGTGGCGGCCGCCTCCGTGATTGCCGACCTTCGCTGCGCGAGATCGTCCCGCTGTCGTACCTGCTCGGCCGCCGTCGCCGAGGCTGCTGCGCTGTCGGCTCGGGCTGTTGCCAGGCGCTCGCCGACCTCGGTGCGGCGCGCGAGCTGCCGCTCGGTCTCCTGGGAGAGCTGATGCTTGCCATATGCGAGCCGATCTTGCTCGCGCTCGAGGTCGCGCACGCGGTTGCGGCTGGAGGTCAGCGCGGAGATGACTCGTAGCAGCTCCTGGCGGGCGCCCTCCGCCGCTGTCTCCGCAGAGGTCAGCGCTTTTCGTGTGCGCTTCTCCGCGAGGCTGGCGGTCCCCCTGCGGTCCTCCACCTCCGTCAGGGCGGCTTGCAGCGACTCCACTCTTGAGCTCGCTTCTGCCAAACTCTCGGCGAGGGTGTGTCTCGAGTCGCCGAGGCTCTTCGCCTGGTTCCGCGACCGTTCCAGCGAGCCACGCAGGTTGTCGAGCAGATCCGCCGACCGCTCGAGGAACGTCTCCAGCCGCTCGCGGGAGGTCAGCAGCTTCGCCACCTCCGAGCGGGCGCTTTCGACCTCCCCCCTCTCATGGTCGAGCTGCCGGCGGGAGGCCGCGAGGTCTGCCTCCGTGCCCGCCAGGCCCGAGGCGGAGGCCGCGACCGCGTCCTCGATCTCGACCCGTTCCGCCCGCAGCCGCTTCCGTTCGGCGTCGAGGCGGTGGGTCCTGAACGTGAGCAGGGTCCTCAGCGCCTCGCGCAGCTCGGTCTCGATCCGCGTGTACCGCTCGGCCTGCTTGGACTGGCGTTTCAGCTGCCGCAGAGACCGATCCACCTCGGTGATGACGTCATCCAGGCGCTGGAGATTCTGACGCGTGTGCTCGAGCTTGAGCTCGGCCTCGTGTTTGTGGACCTTGTAATGGGTGATCCCGGCCGCTTCCTCGAGCAGGATACGGCGGTCCGTGGGTCGGGCCGCCAGTACCTGGCTGACGCGGTCCTGGCCGATGATTGCGTAGCTGCGGGTTCCGAGCCCAATGCCGAGCAGCTCGTCAATGACGTCCTTGAGGCGAACCGTCTTGCCGTTGAGCCGGTACTCCGATGGGCCGCTGCGGAGTACGCGACGGCCGATGATGAGGCGGCCTTCGGTTGCCTCCCAACGCCCGTCATCGCTGGTCAGGGTGAGCACGGCCTCCGCCGAGCCTGCCTGCTGCCGGCGGCTCGTTCCCGAGAACACGAGATCCGACATGGTCTTGAGGCGGAGGAGCGACGGGCTCTGCTCGCCGAGTGTCCACAGGATTGCGTCGACGATGTTCGACTTGCCGCAGCCGTTGGGACCAATAATGGCGGTGATCTCTTCCGGGAAGGAGAGCTTCACACCGTCGGCGAAGGACTTGAAGCCGGTGAGCTGGAGCGAGTCGAGGCGGATACGTCCCATCGCGATGGGCAACGGTAGCAAACCCGGTCTACAGAGGGAAGAGGAGCCCTCTGGCTGCGTGGCTCCGGTCACAGCTCGAGGTCGACTCGGTTGTCCGGGCCTTCCCAGACGGAGACCGAGATGAGGGTCCCTCCCAGATCGGTGACCCGCGGAGCGAGGATCTCTGCGAGGACTTCGGCGAGGCGCTCGGCGGAGGGAGTTGGCGATCCGATCCGAGGATGGTTGCTGAGGTCGAGGTCCTCCAGCGGCGCGACAGCCTCGTCCAAGAGCCGATGGAGGGCGTGGAAATCCAGGGAGTAGCCTTCATGGTTGAGCTGCTGGGAGGCGGCGCGCACCGCTACCTTCCAGAGATGGTTGTGGGGTTTCTCGGGGCTGCCGAGGTAGCTCGCCAGGGCGTGGCGCGCCGTGAAGTCGGCGCTTGCGTGGACGATCCAGCGGCTCATGTCACGCTCACAGCAGTCTCGCGTGTGGCCTCGCGGGCGCGCAGCAGCACCAGCTCTCGGGTCACCCGGACAACGGGGATCTCCGTTTCCGGCACGCCGACGGCAGCCAGCAGATCATGAACGGACGGCGTCGGACCCTCGTCCTGGCGCAGGTTGAGCTCGACCCTGAGCGACCCGGAGGGGAGAAGGCTCCAGGAGCCGATTCCGGTGCGGAGATCGTTCGGCAGCGCGTCGGGGCTCCCCGACCAGCCGCCTTCGGGCGGACCGACCAGGTAGCGGGCCGCTGCTGCGAGCTTGCCGAGCGACGGTGCCCCCGGCAGCAGGTCGCGTGCTGTCATCAGCTGCAGGCCTTCCGGCAGGCGCCGGCTGACCGCCTCGAGGTGAGCCTGCCGCAGGGGAGCGGTGCAATCGATGTCGAACTCCTCGGCGAGCCCCTCGTGGCCCACGGGCAGAGCGGGGCCCATCGACAGCCGGATGTGAGGGTTGAAGCCCTCGGTGAACCGTACAGGGACGCTGGCGGCGCGGAGTGCGCGCTCGAGTGTGTCCATGACCTGGCGGTGTGACAGGAAGCGGGCGTCGCCGGTCTTCGAGAATCTGATCCGATATCGCCGGTGGACCGGCGCCTGCGCCGGCGACGGCCGGTGCACTGAGGTCCGTGGTTCTCCGTGTCGCCGGTAGGCCGGCGCGTTCGTGGGCTGCTCCGCTTCGGTAGGGTTGCCGATCACCGGCAACGAACTCGGCGCCAGGATTGTGTCCTCGCCGTCGCCGGGGATGCCGCAACGGTAGCAGTGACCCCACTTACAGTCCTCGGTCTCGATCTCGTTGAGGGCGCGCCGCATCTCGGCCCGGAGGTAGCTCTTGCGAACGCCGGCATCGACAATGTCCCAGGGCAGAGGGGTCCGCGGATCACGGGCTCCGAGCTCACTGGCGAGGTCGATACCGGTTTCGGCAACGGCGCGTCTCCAGGCCTCGAGATCGAGCTGATCGCTCCAGCCGTCGAATACCGCACCCAGGTCGGAGGCGCGAGCGATCGTCACGGCGAGCCTCCGGTCCCCCCGCGACAGCAGCGCTTCGAGGGCCGACTCCTCGGGCTCATTCCAGGTCAGCCGAGCTCCCCGGATCCGGCGGAAGCGTTCCTTGAGGAGCCGGATTCGGCGCCTGAGCTCGTCGACCCCGCAGAACGGCTCCCACTGGAACGGGGTCCACGCCTTGGGCACGAAGCAGCCGACCGAGACCTTGACCTCCGCCCGGCGCCCACGAGCCCGTCTGCCGGTTGCTACAAGGTCTGTCGCCAATTGCGCCAGTTCGTCCAGGTCGGCGTCGGTCTCGGTCGGCAGGCCGATCATCACGTAGACCTTGATGAGGTTCCAGCCCTTGGCGAAGGCAGCCTCGGCGGCTCGCACCATGTCGGCGTTAGTGAAGGTCTTGTTGATGACCCTGCGGAGGCGGTCCGAGCCGGTTTCGGGGGCGAAGGTGAATCCCGACTTGCGGACGCGGGAGACCGCTTCGGCGAGCCCGACGGAGAAGGCATCGGCACGCAGGCTGGGGAGACTGACTGAGACCCGCCGTTCGGCAAGTGTCTCTGCCAGGCGGCCGACCAGCGGCTCGACCTGGGAGTAATCGGCCGTTGACAGGCTCAGAAGCCCGATCTGTTCGAATCCGGTCTCCTCGGCCTGTCGCTCCAATCTCTCGGCAACGACCGCCGGGTCGTGCTCGCGCACCGGCCGATACCAGTAGCCGGCCTGACAGAACCGGCAGCCCTGGGTGCAGCCGCGCATGATTTCCATGCCGAGGCGGTCCTGGATGACCTCAGCGAAGGGAACGATCGGGCTCTCCGGCTGGTCGCCGGGGTCGAGCTGCTCGATCCACACACGCTTGACCGGCAGCGGCGCCGCCGGGTCGGTGGTGTCCCAGCAGCCGGGGGCGTCACCGGCCGCGGGCCGCCAGCGGTAGAGCTCCGGTACGTAGACCCCGGGGAGGCGGGCAAGGCGCCGAAGAATGTCGAGGCGCGGCACCCCTTCGGTTCGCGCGTCGCGGACGGTATCGAGGATGGCGTCCAGGCCAGCCTCCCCATCGCCGATGAGCAGTGCGTCGAAAAAGTCGGCGATCGGCTCGGGGTTGGCGGTACACGGCCCGCCGCCGAGAATCAGCGGCTCCGCCTCATCACGATCCCGCGCCCATCGCGTGATGCCGGCGAGCTCGAGCAGGTAGGGGATGTTGATGTAGTTGAGCTCGGACTGGAGGGTGATACCGACGATTTCGAAACGAGAGACCGGGGTGTACGACTCGAGGGTGTACAGCGGCAGGTTCTGTTCCCGCATCATACGGCCCATGTCCGGCCACGGCGCGTACGTACGCTCAGCGAGGGCGTCCGGACGGCGGTTAACCAGGTGGTAGAGGATATGAGAGCCCTGGTGCGACATGCCGATTTCGTAGGCGTCGGGGAAGGCGAGCGCCACGTGCAGCGGCACCGCATCCCAGGCCTTGCGCGTCAGGTTCCGCTCCAGACCGAGATAGCGCGCCGGCTTGCGCACCCGCGGCAGGATCTCGTCCAGTGCCGAACGGATGCTGTCCGGTGGCTCGTGACATGCTCGCATTGCGTCCCCCCCTTGGGAACATCGAATTCTACTGTATCAGCCAATCCAATGCCCACAGTATTCCAGCGCAAACGCCACGACGCGCGCGGGTGATCCCCGCCGCGGCAGATCCGCGGCCTGCGGCCGCACCCCTCGGGGACCGTCAGTCCGTCCTCGAGGCAAGCCTCGGTCCGTCCTGTCGGCCCCGAAGGCCGCTCCGCTCGGATCTGCCTCCCGGGTTCTCTGAGAGGTTCTGAGCCCCCCTCCCTTTTGTGCGGGGAGGGATCGCGCAGGAGCGCCTTCTCGCGCCCCGCCGCTGCGCTCGCTTCGTCGTCGCGACCACGAGGTCAGCGACTCCTCGCTCGCTGGCGGCAAGGCGCGAGGAGAACGCCCTGCGCGATCCCGCTTGGATAGGCGAGGCGCGATCGCATGTCCCGTGCGGGCTTACGCCCGCAGCCCGCTGTGCGGGCCGGCGGGGCGGGAACGGACCGGCGCGTCGGCTCACGGCTGCACCCGTCGCGG
>CAZKGM010000073.1:0-7585 GCA_964552395.1 uncultured Thermoanaerobaculia bacterium
TGGACTTCACTTGCCAAGACAGGCTGATTGCACGATACTCTTCTCAAAGTTCCAACTGGAGGTCGAGCACCATGGAGAGAGGTCTCTCGCGTCCCATCGTCGCCTTAGCAGGCTGTGCCCTGTGGCTTCTCGCAGGGGCTGGCATGGCCGCCGATTCTCCCCGGCCGGAGCTGCGCCTCCCCGAGCTGGCGGCCGCTCCGATCTCGGGTACCTCATCCATCTCGCTCAGCGCCGAGCGGCTCTGCCCGGCCGACCGGATCGAGCTGATCCTGCCCGCGGGCCTGGGCGAGGCCAACGGCCTGGACGACGAGTGGATCCGCTCCCAACAACCTTCGCAGGACGGCACGGAGCGGTGGATCCTCCGCGGCTCGGACATCGGCTCCGTCGTCCTGACCCTGGACCTGAGCGGACTGGCACCGGGAGATCGTGGGGTCCTCTCGAGCTTCTCGACGGATACTGAGACCGGCGACGAGCTGCAGGCCAACTGGTGGTTGGTGGCCGGTGCGGATGGGGCACGGGTGGTCCCGGCCGGTGCCGCACGGCTGGAGAAAATGATTCGCCTGACCCTCGTCCCCGGCGCCGAGGGGCGCTGGGAGACCGTTCTGCGGGACGAGCAGGGCCGGCTCCTCCTGCGGCAGTCGGACCCGCGTCTCCCGGTTATCCTCCCCTGGACTGTTCGCCAGGAGCCGTTTATCCAGGCCAGCTCCCTCTCGGCCGAGCTGGCGAGCGGCCAGATCACGCAGGCAACCACTTACGACGTGGACTTCACCAGCTACGTGTGCGAGTCGTGGATCGGCCTGATCCTGCAGGTGACCAGCGCTCCCTCCGATGCCGTCATCACCACCTTCGACGTCAGCTATACCGTCTACCACTCGGTGGACACCGCGCGCTACAAGTCGTCGGTCGCGCGCAGCGTGGGGCCCATGTGGCTCAACACGGTCTCCCTCTACAACGGCACCTACTCGGGTCACAACTGGCACACCAGGTCGCTGACCGGCCTCCCGGACTGGGCGGGCTACCCGGTCAACATGGACTACGTGCTCGGTGTTTGCAACCTCTATGCAGCTGAGTACGCCTATCTGGATCAGTGGAGCATCACCCTCTACTACAACACTGGCGGCGGTGGCACCGGAACTGTCGACCTCGTGGCCGACAGCGTCGACAGCGATTTCGACACGGTGGCCGTGGGCGGACAGCTGGGGTACTACTACGAGGCCCATGTCGGCGGCAGCGGCGCCGTCGGCTCGGCCTTCAGCACCGGTGTCTACCTCTCCAGCGATGCCGGGATCAGCACCTCCGACACGCTCCTCCAGACCGTCCCCGAGTCGAGCACCCTTTCGGCCGGAGACCAGTTCGGCGCCCGGATCTTCTCCCGCCAGGTCAACGTTCCGGGCAGCGTGGCGCCCGGAACCTACTGGGTCGGCGTCATCCTGGACAACGGCAACGCCGTCAGCGAGACCAACGAGGGCAACAACACGGCTGCCCACCAGATCACCGTCGTCGGCAGCTCCTCCAAGCCCAACCTCAAGGTCAGCGGCTGCTCGGTCTCTCCCGACCATGCCAGCTCCGGCGATACGGTCCAGCTGAGCTACCGCGCCCAGAACACCGGTTCCACCGGTGCGGCCTACTTCTCGTGGGGCACCTTCATCTCCGCCGACCAAACGTTCGACGGATCGGACCAGCTGGTCAGCGGCCTGGACGTGCCCGGAGGCTGGGCCGCCGGGTATGACAGCGGGACTCAGTCTGTGACCGTTCCGCTCACCGGTCTCTCCGACGGCGTCTACTACCTCGGTTACATGGCGGACGTCGGCAACCAGGTCCCCGAGACCAACGAGGGGGACAACTACTGCGTGGCCCAGCTCACCGTCGGCAGCGGTGGCGGTGGCGGCAGCGTCACCCACTGGCTGATTCCCGCCGTCGCGTCACTCACGGGCCTCCAGCACGCGAACTGGAAGACCCAGGTCTCGATCGTCAACCCCGACAGCATCACCCACACCGTCAACCTCTACTACGTTGCCAAGGGAACCTCATGGCCGGGCGTGCTGCTGTCCGGTCCCATCAGTCTTTCCCCCAACCAGGGCTGGTTCATGGACGACCCGCTTGCCGGCCTTCGTCAAACCAGCGGAACGATGTACGTGGTGGCCGACTCGCCGGGTCCGGTCGTCACCACGCGGACCTACAACGACGTGGCCGGCGAGGGGCGGTACGGTCAGGGCATCGCCGCCGAGCCGATCGGCTCGAGCTGCGCCAGCGAGCTCATCCTGCCGATGGTGCACTCGGGCTCCGGCCAGTACCACACCAACCTCGGCCTGGTTCAGGCCTCCTCGGGCTCCTTCACCGTGGAGGTGACCATCTACAGCACCGGCGGCACGCTCCTGGCGACCAAGAGCTACACGCGCTCGGGCGCCTTCGATCAGATCACCGACATCTTCGCCGACATGGGGCTCGGATCCACGGCTTTCACCGGCGCCTGGATCCGTGTCAGGTTGACCAGTGGCTGTCCCTCTCACTGGACGACCTACGCCTCGGTCATCGACGAGTCCACCGGCGACCCGACCTACGTGGCGCCCGTCGCGCCCTGAGCGGTTTCGACAATGGCTGCGAAGGGGGGCTTCGGCCCCCCTTCTTCTTCCAGCGGAGCGACGGGAGCGAGCCGTCGCCTGCCATTCAAGGGATAGCCCTCATCCCTCCTGCAGGCTGTCGAGACCCCGGCCGGTGGCCAGCCACAGCCGGACCCAGGCTCGGACCACGGCCAGGCGGGCGATCTCGAGCCGCGTGTGCTGGTCACGAACGGCCGCTTCCGCCGCCAGTAGATCGTTGGTGGTGGAGCGCCCGACGGCGTTGCGCTCGACCTCGACGCGCAGCGTCTCGGTCGCCTGCTCCACGCCGTGCTTGGCGATGCCGACCGCGCTGCGGGCGGTCGCGATCCCGGCCAGCGCCGCTCGAACCTCGACCTCGACCCCCCGTCGCGCTTCGACGAGCTCCGCATCCATTGCGTTGCGCTCGGCCGCCAGGGCGGCGGCTCGTGGCGCTCGCGTCCCGGCTGCGAGGGGTGACCATGTGACGACCAGTGCACCTTCGGCCCAGGTCGAGCTCGTGTAGGGCGAGCCGTCGGTCCAGTTCCAGGTGAGCCGTGCATCGAGCCGTGGCAGCGCTTCGGCGCGCACGGCGGCCCGCCGCTCGGCGAGGGCGGAGGCCGCGGACTTCAGAGCTTCGAGGTCGGGCCGCGCTGTAAGCGCGCGTTCGACAGCCGTCTCGGCGGCCGGCGTGGGCCGGCCCGTCCAGTCGGGTGCAGCCACCGGTTCGGCGTCGCCTTCGAGCCCGACCGCGTGCCCCAGAACCCGCACGGCGACCTGCCGGGCGTTGTCGAGGGCGAGCAAGTCCTGTTGCGCCTGGTCGGAGGCGAGGCGGATCTTGAGCGCGTCGGCAGCGAGGGCGCGCCCTGCGGCGACCCGTTGCTCGGTCTCCTCGAGCCGTGCGGCGAGGCTGGCAACAAAGGCCGTGGTCGACCGTCGGCGGGCGTCGATCTCGAGGACGTCGAGCAGGGCTCCGCCTGCCTCTGCGGCCAGCTCCTGCCGGGTGCGCTCGCTCGTGAGCCTGGCGGCATCGGCCTCGGCGCGCGCCGCGGGCCGTGCGTGGAGCATCCCGCTGGGGTCGAGAAGGGGCTGGACGATCTGGATGCCGACGGAATCGACCCGGCTGGCGCCGAACGGGAAGGAGCCGATCGGTGTCGACAGCTCGAGCGCACGGTCGCGGTCGGAGGCCGAGGCCGAGACGCCGACCCGTGGCAGGGAGAAGCTGTTTCTTTCGGCACGTGCCGCCTCGGCGCTGGAGCGTGCCCGCTCGGCGGCCGCGCCGGCGGCCGGCCGGGCTGAGGCCCGGGCCATGGCGCCTGCCAGATCGACCCGTACGGGCTCGACAGCCGATGCCGGCCGGGCGACCAGGAACAGGCCGACCACAATGGCGGTGGCGACCTGCGCCAGCGACCGTCGAGCAGCGGCAACGGCGACGTGACCACCGAACAGCACGCGATAGAGCGCGGGAACGACGACCAGGGTGAGGACGGTCGAGGCGGTCAGGCCCGAGATCATGGCCCACGCCAGAGGCGGCCACAGGGTCGAGCTCGAGAGCGCGAGAGGGAGCATGCCGACGACCGTGGTTGCGGTCGTGAGCAGGATCGGCCGGATGCGCTGCTCGACCGCGTCGGCCAGGGCCTCGTCAACCCCCGCACCGTCGCGCCGTCGGCTCTCGACGACCTCGAGCAATACGATGGCGTTGTTGACCACGATCCCGACCAGGGCGAAGACGCCGAGCAGGGACATGAACCCGAACGGCTGTCTGCCGAGCAGCAGGCCGGGGACGACCCCGGTCGCCGCCAGGGGAACGGTGGCGAGAATGATCGCGACTCGGCGGAAGGAGTTGAACTCGGCGAGCAGCACGCCGAGCAGCACCAGGATGCCGATCGGCAGGGTGCGGAGCATCGCCCCGTTCGCCTCGCCGGAGCCCTCGGCGTCTCCGCCGAAGGCGAGGTGGACGCCGGTAGGGAGCTCGAGGGCGGCCAGGCGTGGACGGGCGGCGCCGATGACCTGCGAGAAGGTGGCGCCGGGCGCGAGCTGGGCGGCCACGGTTGCGAGGCGGAGCCGGTTACGGTGGTGGATGACCGCCGGCCGCCAGGTGGCCTCGACGCGGGCGAGCTCGCCGAGCGGAATCCTACGGCCGTCCGGGGAAACGACATCGAGTCCGTCGAGCTGCTCGGCGGCCAAACGCTCGCCCGCCGGATGGCGAACCACGATCGGCACCGGGTCATCGCCCGAGCGCAGTTCGCCGACTGCGAGACCGCGGGTGCGCGCGGCCAAGGCTCCAGCGACATCCGCCCGTGAGAGCCCGTAGCGCGCTGCGGTGGCGTCGTCGACGGCGAAGCTGAGCGTGGGCTCCCCGGACCCAAGGTCGTGGCGCACGTCGGTCGCGCCGGGTACCGATCGCAGCATGGCCGAGACCCTGGAAACCGCCTGGGCGAGCCCGGCGAGGTTGTCATCGAAAACCCTTACCTCGACCGGCGCCGCCACCGGCGGGCCCTGCTCGAGGCGGCGGCCGATGACCTCGATCCCGGGCAGGCTGGTGGGCGTCACGGTCCGCAGCCACGACAGCAGGGGCTCGACGTCGGCGGTGCTCCGGGTTGTGACCATGAGCTGGGCGAAGTGTGGGCTCCACGGCACGCTCTGGATGTTGTAGTAGAAGCGCGGTGCTCCGCGGCCGATGAAGCTGGCCACCTGTGTGACCTCGCTGCGCCCGCTGAGGAGGCGCTCGAGGGTGCGCGCAGCGCGGTCCGTCGCGTCGAGGTGGGAGCCCTCGGGCAGCTTGAGGTCAACCACCAGCTGGTTGCGGTCGGCGCCCGGGAAGAACTGCTGACGGACCCACCCAGAGGCCGTGACCGAGACGGCGACCAGCACGGCAGCGCCTGCCAGGACCCACCTCGTCCGCCGCACGGCGAGCTGGCCGAGAACGGCGGCGAGGCTCGAGGTCAGAGCGGTCGCGCGCGACGCGCCCGGTTTGAGGAAGGTCTCGGACAGAACGGGCGTCACCAGCATCGCGAACAGGTAGCTGATGGTCAGGGTCAGGATCACAACGACCGGGATGGAACGCGTGAAGTCGGCGGTGCTGCTGTCGGCCAGCAGCATCGGCAGGAACGCGGCCACGGTGGTCCCGGTCGCGCCGGCGAGCGGTGCGGCGAGCTCGCGAACCGCGGCTGCGGCCGCCTCCCGGCCGCCGGCACCACGATCCAGGCGCCACTGCACGTTCTCCGCGACCACGATCGCGTTGTCCACCAACATCCCGAGCGCCAGCACCAGGGCGGCGATCGAGATTTGGTGGAGAACGCCGCCGCCGATGGCGAAGATAGCGAGCGCCGCAAAGGCGACAAGCGGTACGACCGACGCCACCACCAGGCCGAGCCGGGCTCCCATGGCAAGCACCACAACGCCGCCGACGATCAGGATGCCGAGCAGGAGCGACCGGCCGAGCTGGCTGAGGCGGGCGGCGACGCGTGCCGGTTGGAAGGCGACGATCCGGACCGCGAGCGGAGCGAGCCGGGGCGCGACCTCGGCGATCTTCGCGTGCACGGCGTCGCCGAATCGAACCGCGTTGACGCCATCCTGGGCGACGACGCCCAGCCCGACGGCCATTTGACCGTCAAGTCGCATCCTCTCGCCGGCGGGCTCGCGCGGACCGAGGTGGACTCGGGCCACCTCGCCGAGCGGCACCACCGAGCCCAACGACCAGCCGTACGGCGACGTCTTCTTCAGCTCCGCGGGCGTCAACCCGTTCGTCGACACCGAGGACGACCGTCTCTCGACCTTCGGGCTCGACGTGGACACCGCCTCCTACACCATCACGCGCCGGTACCTGCGCGACGGCCACCTGCCCCCGCCCTCGGCGATCCGCGTCGAGGAGTTCATCAACGCATTCGACTACGGCGACCCGGCGCCGCGCCGCGGCGACTTCCGCCTGACCGCGGAGGGCGCTCCCGACCCGTTCGGCGACCGGGAGCGCTCCTACATCCTGCGCTTCGGCATCGCCGCACGCGAGGTCGACGCCTCCGCCCGGCCGCCGGCCCTGCTCATCTTCACCGTCGACGTGTCGGGCTCCATGGCCCGCGAGAACCGCCTCGGCCTGGTCAAGCGAGCCCTGGAGGCGCTGCTCGGCCAGCTCCGGCCCGACGATCGCGTCGGCCTGGTGGTGTACGGATCCCAGGGGCGGGTGCTGCTCGAACCGACCCTCGATCACGAGGTGATCCGGCAGGCCATCGACCGTCTGCAGCCCGGCGGTTCGACCAACGCCGAGGAGGGGCTGGTCCTGGCATACCGGATGGCGGAGCAGTACCGCAGCGGCTCCCAAGAGGAAGAGGCGTCGATGCCGCCGATCGTCCGCGTCATTCTGTGCTCCGACGGCGTGGCCAACGTCGGGCGGACGGGCGCCGAATCCATCCTCGAGCGGATTCGTCAGGACGCCGCCAAAGGCGTCGAGCTGACCACCGTGGGCTTCGGCATGGGCAACTACAACGACAAGCTGATGGAGCGTCTCGCCGACACCGGCGACGGCCGCTACGCCTACGTGGACGACTTCGAGGAGGCCCATCGGATCTTCGTCGAGGAGCTGACCGGGACCCTCCTGACCATTGCCCACGATGCACGCTCCCAGGTCGAGTTCGACCCGAAAGCCGTCGAGCGCTGGCGTCTGCTCGGCTACGAGAACCGCGACATCGCCGACAACAGGTTCCGCGACCCGACCGTCGATGCCGGCGAGGTGGGCGCCGGGCAGACCGTGACCGCGCTGTACGAGGTCAAGCTGAGGCCGCGCATCCCGGGCCACCGTCTGGTGGCGACCCTGCGGCTGCGCTACCGGCCGACGGGCCGGGAGGACTTCGTGGAGGTCGAGCGCAGCCTGCGGGCCCGCGATCTGGCCCGCAGCTGGGACGACGCTTCCTCCCGGCTCCAGCTCGCCTCGGTCGTCGGCGAGTTCGCGGAGATCCTCAAGCACTCCTTCTGGGCCAAGCACGACACCCTCGACGACGTGCTGAGCCGCCTGA
>CAZKGM010000074.1:0-7057 GCA_964552395.1 uncultured Thermoanaerobaculia bacterium
GAAGGATGGTCGGGACGCGGAGATTTGAACTCCGGACCCCCTGAACCCCATTCAGGTGCGCTACCAGGCTGCGCTACGTCCCGACTCAGGAAGGATCGAGCTCCGACATGATCGCGCCGATCTCGTCGCGAACGTCTCGGAGCGTCGACAGCAGACGTTGTACGCGTTTCGGGTCGGCATTGTCAACCTCGGCAGCCTTCTTGGCGGGCGAGCGGCGGCGCGCGGAGCTCGTCTTCACCGCCGGCTTGGCGGGCTTTTCCGCCTCCTCCGCGACCAGCTCGAGCTTGGCCTCGGCGCGCGGGCCGATGCGCTTCCTGGCGCCCGAGATGGTCAGCCCCTCATCGAACAGGAGCTGGCGGATCTCGAGGATCAGCTCGACCTGCTCCCGGCTGTACAGCCGCTGCCCGGTGCCGCTCTTCTGCGCCTCGAGCGCGGGGAACTCGGTGCCCCAGAAGCGCAGCATGTACGGCTGCACGCTGGCCAGCTTGCACACCTCGTTGAGCCTGAAGGCAATCTGCCCCTCGGGAAGAACCACCGGCTGGCTCATCTCTCCTCCTCCGCTGCCGGGACCAGCGTCAGGCGCAGCTGCAGGGTCACGCGGCGGTTGCCGACCCACTCCCCGGGCACCGGCACCACGATGTCGAGCTCGCGCACCTCCCCCGACTTGGCGAGCGCCTCGGCTCCTTCCAGCCGCAGCTGCAGCTGGCTGCCGTCGGCGGCGTCCAGGAACGGTTGGTCGGTCTTGCGGCGCCGGTGCGGCAGCGCGACCACCGCCGAGGCCTCGGCGGTGATCCGCGGCGCCTCGTCGAGGGAGAACGGCTCGTCGGCGCCGAGCACGAACGGCGTCTTGCCGGCGGCCGAGGGCGGCGCGATGGATGCATCCCCCACCGCGTACACCGGCCGCTCGGGCACCTCCTCGTCAGCGGCGGCCGGCGGCGCCTCCTCGGGCTCGGCCTCCTCGGGCGGCGGCGGTTCCCGCCACGGCTCGCTGACGGCCGCGGGCGGCTCAACGGCCGCCGCGGCCGGTTGGCGCCAGCCCAGGAGATCGTCGAGCACCAGCCTGTCGGACGCGGCCATGCGCTCGGGCACGACGATGTCGGGGGGCTCCGACTCGGGGGTCTCCGGCCTCGGGGGCCAGTCGATGGGACCGCCCTCGACGGGCGCCGGCTCGGCCTCGGCATCGGCTCCGAAAACCGGCGCAGCGGGCTCCTCGTACGGGATCTCCTCGCTTTTCGGCAGCTCCGGCTCGGGCTCGTCCGGGGCGGGCTCCGCGAACGGCGTCTCGACGGGCGCGGGCTCGTCGAGCACGATCTCCTCGGCCGCCTGCGCCACCGCCATCGGCTCGGCGGGCGCGGCCGGCTCGGGTTCGGGGGAAGGCCCGGCATCGGCCGGGGCCGGCGGCGCGGCGTCCATCATGAGCGGGTGCTCGGGCTCGGCGGACGCGGTCGGCTCCGGCTCGGAGAAAGGACCGGCATCGGCCTGGGCCGGCGGCTCGGCGTCCCCCATGAGCGGGTGCTCGGGCTCGGCGAACGCGGACGGCTCCGGCTCGGAGGAAAGCCCGGCATCGGCCTGGGCCGGCGGCGCAAAGGGAGCGCCCTCGCCCTCACTCTTGGCCTGCCCGATCGCCTGCGTCGTCACCAGTTTCGCCTCGTCGGCCTCGTCGCTGCCGCCCATGACGGCCGTGATCTCGTCGCCGACCACGGGCGGCAGGGTCGCCCTGCTGGCGGCGGGAGCGGCGGAGCTGCTCGTTTCCAGCGTCGGATGGGTGATCGCCTCGCGCTCCTCGGCGGCGGCGACCGAGTCCTCCACCGGCTCGGCGGTGGGCGGCGCGATGGACTGGCTCGGTGGGCCGCTCATCCCCGCCGGGCTGACCGCGGCCGGCGGTCTCAGGATCCCGGAGCGGGGAGGCGTCGGCGACATCAGCCCGCCGCCGGGCGGTGACACCTGCCCCCGGGCGCCCTCCTTCGGCGCGGAGACCGCCTCGTAGCGGTCGCGCAGGCTGCGCATGACCAGCTTGACGATGCCCTCGAGCGTCTCCTGGACGCCGATGCCCTGGGTCGCCACCGACTCGAAGATCGGCGAGTCGAACTCGTTGAGCGCCTCATCGAGATCCTCGATCGTCAGCAGGTCCCGGAGGTCCCGCTTGTTGAACTGCAGGACGTGCGGGAAGCTCTCGAGCTCGAGACCCTGCAGGAGGAGGTTCTCCTTGAGGTTGGCCCACGACTCGAGGTCCGACTGCAGCATCGCCCGCTGCGAGTCGGCCACGTACACGACGCCGTCGGCGCTCTTCAGCACCAGCTGCCGTGTCGAGTTGTAGTGCACCTGGCCGGGAACGGTGTACAGCTGCAGGGTCACGTCCATGCCGCGGATCTTGCCGATCTCGAGCGGCAGCAGGTCGAAGAAGATGGTCCGGTCGCCCTCGGTGGCGAGGGAGATCATCTTCCCCTTGTGCCCACCCTCGAAGTGATCGTGGATCCACTGCAGGTTGCTGGTCTTGCCGCACAGACCGGGACCGTAGTAGACGATCTTGGCGTTCAGCTTGCGCAACGCATAGTTGAAAAAAACCATGTCGAATCCTCAGTCTTTTCGCCCTCTGATCATAACCTTGATCGGCACGCCTGCCAAACCGAACTGCTCCCGCAGGACATTCTCCAGGTGCCTCAGGTACGAGAAGTGGGCCGGCTGGGTCAGGTTGGTGAACAGAACGAAGCGTGGTGGGCCGCTGCCGACCTGGGTGGCGTAGAAGAGCTTGGCCTCACGCCGGCCGCCGCTCGACGGCGGGGTCGCGGTCCACGCCGCGCGCAATACCGCGTTGACCTCGCTCGTCGACGCCTGCAGCCGGTACGCCTCGCCGAGGCGCGCGATCGTCGGCAGCAGGCGGCTGACGCCGCCGCCGGTGGTCGCGGACAGGTACAGGACCGGCGCATGGCGGATGAACTTCAGGTGGCGGGCCGCCTCGTCCTCGATCCGCTGCCGCCAGACGGCTCGATCCTCGGCCAGGTCCCACTTGTTGACCACCAGGATCGCGGCCCTCCCGGCCTCCCAGGCATAGCCCGCCACGTGGGCGTCCTGCTTGGTCACACCGTCGACCGCGTCCACCAGCACCAGGCACACGTCGGCGCGGTCGATGGCGCGCCGCGCCATCACCACCGACAGCACCTCGGGACCACGGTCGGTACGGCCGCGGCGCCGGATGCCGGCGGTGTCCACGAAGCGGTAGCGGGCCCCGCCCTGCTCGAGAACCACGTCAATCGCATCGCGGGTCGTCCCCGGCAGCTCGCTGACCAGGACCCTGGGCTCGCCGATGAGCCGGTTCAGAAGCGACGACTTGCCGACGTTCGGCCGGCCGATGATGGCGACGCGCACCTCCGACCCTGCAACCGCGGGCTCCTCGCCCTCCTCCTCGTCGGCACCGAGCAGCGGCTCCACCGCCTCCCACAGCTCCGAGATCCCGGACCCGTGCTCCGCCGAGATCGCCACCGGCTCGCCGAGCCCCAGCATGTGGAACTCGTGCGCGGCGAGATCGACGTCCTTGCGATCGGCCTTGTTGACGGCGACCACGACCGGCACGTCGAGCGACTGCAGGTAGCGGGCCAGATCCTGGTCTTCAGGAATCGGGCCGGCCCCGCCGTCGACCAGGAAGATGACCGCGTCGGCGCCGCGCAGCGCCACCTCGGCCTGCGCCCTGATGAGGGGGATGAAGCGGTCCTCGTCCTCCATCAGCAGGCCGCCGGTGTCGACGACCGTCGCCCGGCCCCGGCCCGGCACCTGCGCGTCACCGACGATACGGTCGCGGGTGACGCCGGGGAGGTCGTGCACCAGCGCCTTGCGGCTTCGCGTCAGGCGGTTGAACAGCGTCGACTTGCCGACGTTCGGGCGGCCAACGATGACGATGACGGGCTGGCGCCTCACTCGCCCCCCGCGGCCGGCGTGGGTTCAGCCGCCGTCCCCACTACAGGCGTGGGCGTGCCGACGCTCCAGTGGCTGCCGCCCTGGGTCTCGAGGACCCGCCTGCCGGTCACGATCCAGGCGTTGTCGATCTTGCGCAGCTGGATGATCGAGTGCTGCACGGTCCCCGGGTTGCGCCCTTTCTCCCGCCCGGTGTAGGCGTCGAGCCTGCGGACGTCCCACACCTCGAGCAGCTTGACGGACGCGTTGATGACGCGGAAGACGTCCATCTTCTCCACCTCGGCGCGGAGCAGGGTGGCCTCGACGCGGTCTCCCGATGCGGCCAGCTTGCGCAGGACGCCCTGCACGGAGAGCATCTCGGACTTGCTGGCGACACCCTTGAGACGGCTGGCATCCATGTTGGTGTAGGCGTCGGCCAGGTGCTGCAGGTAGACGTTGACGGCCTTGGTGATCTCCTGGCGCTCGGCAGGCTTCGGCGCGGTGTCCTCGCAGGCCCACAGGCCGAGGAGAAGACCGAAGCAGGAGAGGGCGAGCAGGAAGCTTCCGAGACTCCGGGTTCGGCTCATGGGGACCTCCTTGGGCGGGCCGTTGCCGGCGGCCGAAACCCGGCCGGGCCGCCGGTTCAGAGACCGGCCCACCGCGCCGAGGATAGCACTCCGCGGCGGCTCCGGCCGCTCGCGCCGGCTCGATGCTAAGATGAGAAGGACCGACCTGGAAGGAGGTGCGGGATGCCGTCATCAGCCCGACAGGTGCTTGCGCCGGATGCCACGGCAGCCGGACACGGTGGGCGCGGGGCAGGATCCTCGGGCGCCGGCGGCGACCGGAGGATCCCGCGGGCGGTTCCATGAGCCGGGCCCGCAAGGTGGTGGTCGTCGGCGGCGTCGCCGCCGGCATGAGCGCGGCCAGTCAGGCTCGGCGCCGGGACCCCGCGGCCGAGGTCGCCGTCTTCGAGCGCGGACCGTACATCTCCTACGGCGCGTGCGGCATGCCGTACAACATCGAGGACCCCGGGCGGCGCATGGACGATCTCGTCGTCTTGAGCCCCGAGCGGGCGCGCGAGGAGCGCGGTATCGACCTCAAGCTGCGCACCGAGGTCACCGCCATCGATCCCGACCGCCGCACGGTGACCGCCCGCGACCTCGCGGACGGAACCGAGAGCACGCAGCCGTTCGACGCCCTCATCCTGGCCACCGGCGCGCGCGCGGTGCGGCTGCCGTTGCCGGGGATGGACCTGCCGGGCGTTTTCGTACTGCGTGAGCTGGTTGACGGAGAGGCGATCAAGCGCCTGCTGGAAGCCGGCCCGAGCCGCGCCGTCATCATCGGCGCGGGCTACATCGGCATGGAGATGGCGCACGTGCTGACCGCACGCGGCCTCGAGGTGACCGTCCTCGAGAAGCTGCCGCAGATCCTCCCCGGCTGGAGCGCCGACACCGTGGCGGCGGTCGGCGAGGAGCTCGATCGGAACGGCGTCGCCGTTCACACCGGCGTCTCGGTCAAGGGCGCGGAGGCCGGCGCCGACGGTCGCGTCGCCGCCGTGCTGACCGAGGACGGCAGGTTCGAGGCCGACCTCGTCCTGACCTCGGTCGGCATCCGCCCCAACGTGTCGCTGGCGGCCGAGGCCGGGATCCGGATCGGCGACTCCGGCGCGATCTGGGTCAGCCTCGGCCAGCAGACCTCTCACGAGGCGGTGTGGGCGGCCGGCGACTGCGCGGAGGCGTACCACCGCGTCCTGCGCAAGAACGCCTGGATTCCCCTCGGCACAACCGCCAACAAGCAAGGCCGTGTCGCCGGCGCCAACGCGGTCGGCGCCAAGCAGACGTTTCGCGGCATCGTCGGTACGGCCGGCTTCGCAGTGTTCAGCCTCGAGGTCGCGCGCTCCGGGATCTCGGAGGAGACGGCGCGGGCCGAGGGCTTCGAGCCGGTCTCGGTCACCATCCGCCAGCGTTCGCGCGGCCATGGCTACCCGGGAGGCGTCCCGGTCCAGGTGACGCTGGTTGCCGACGGGCCCACCGGTCTCGTTCTCGGCGGCGAGGTGGTCGGCGCCGAGGGCGCCGCGTTGCGCAGCAACGTGCTGGCGGCGGCTCTCGTCAGCCACATGTCGGTCACCGATCTGCAGAGCCTGGACCTCGCCTATGCGCCGCCGTTCGCGCCGGTGTGGGACCCCCTGCTGGTTGCGGCCAACCAGCTCATCAAGAGCGTGAAACGATAGACAGAAGGGAAGAGACTCGCGCCATGGCTCCGACACTGACCGTCACCTGCCCCCACTGCCGGACGGCCCTCGAGATCGACACCGAGGCCGCCGTGATCGTTTCGCACACGCCGCCGAAGGATGAGAAGAAGGCGATCGACTTCAACGAGCGTCTGAAGGAGCTGGAGGAGGCCAAGCGGCGGGCCTCCAACCGCGTCGACGAGGCCATGCGCGCGGAGAAGGCGAAGGGACGGGTTCTCGAGGACCGGTTCAGAAAGCTCCTCGGCGAAGCCAAGGACTCCGAGGACGAGGGCCCCCCGCTGAAGGACATCGATCTGTAGTGGCCCGGATCATTCAGTTGCAGCCTACAACTTGAACCACGAAGACACGAAGACACGAAGAACACGAAGAGGAGACACCAAGAGGGCCTCGTAGTCTGCTGTGATCTGGGTAGTTGCAGGCCAGGGGAGCCGATAGAACGCCAAGACGCAAAGACAAGAAGAAAGAGAGGATCCTTCGGTACGCGCCGAGGCAGATCCGCGGCCTGCGGCCGCGCCCCGAAGTCCTGCGTAGCTCCGGCGGCCGTCTGGGGCTATCGCCCCAGCCGTCTCGCAGCTCCGACGGTCGCAAGGCCACGAGGAGGGATCAGTGACTTCGTGGCGACCGCCGGAGGCTGCTCGAGCCGCCTCTCTCAATCTCAATCGCGGGGCAACTCTCTGCTGGGCAAAGGACCGAGGGAACACGACCTTCTCCGTGGTTCCGGCGCCCGGACGTCTGCTCTGCAGACGTCCGTCGTCACCTGCCCGAAGCGGGCAACGAACTCCGCCGCCGAGCCGCCTTCGCAGCCCGCTCCGGGCAGGCAACGAGGCGCCTCCCTCGCAACTGTGGCCACACGGGCCAACGCGCTTCCCGTGGGTTACTCGTCGCCTCTGGCGACGGTGTCCCTTTGGAAAGCGAGAT
>CAZKGM010000075.1:0-6913 GCA_964552395.1 uncultured Thermoanaerobaculia bacterium
GACTTGCCGAGCTCGTCCGCGGTCGCGGTGGCGTCGAGGATGTCGTCCGCGACCTGGAAGGCGAGGCCGATCCGCTCGCCGAAGGCGGCGAAGCGCCGTTGCTTCTCAGCGCCGACACCGGCCAGGACGGCGCCGAGCTCGACCGAGGCCCGCAGCAGGCAGCCGGTCTTGTGGCGGTGGATGCGCTCCAGACGTTCCCCGGGATCGCCGCCCGCAGCCGAGACGACCTGGCCGGTCGCCTCCAGGTCCTCCATCTGGCCGCCGACCATGCCGGCGGCGCCGGCGGCCGCGGCGACCAGCGCCACCGCGCGCGCCCGCCGCGCCGCCCAATCGTCCCCCTCCGGGTAGCGGGCCAGCACCTCGAGGCCGGCGGTCAGCAGGGCGTCACCGACCAGCACCGCGGTCGCCTCGTCGAAGGCCACGTGCACGGTCGGCCGGCCGCGGCGCAGGACATCGTTGTCGAGCGCCGGCAGGTCGTCGTGGACCAGGGAGTAGGTGTGGATGAGCTCGAGGCCGCACACCGCCTCGGCCACCTCGGACGGGTCGCCGCCGGCCGCCGCGTACGCCAGCCGGGCGAGCACGGGACGCACCCGCTTGCCGCCGGCGAACACCGCGTAGCGCACCGCCTCGTTGAGGCGCGCCGGCCAGGCGTCGGCCGGCGGCAGCAGGCGGTCCAAGGCCGCGTCGACCGCCGCGCGCTCGCGGGCCAGCAACTCGTCAAGGCTCAAAAGGGCGACTCCCCGTCCTCGACGTCCATCTCCTCGGTCACCGCGTCCTGGCCCTCGGCGTCCGCCAGGAGGCGCTCGACGCGCTGCTCGACGGCTTCGAGCCGCGTACGGCAGGAGCGGGCCAGCTCCATCCCCTTCTCGAACAGGTCCAGCGCCTCCTCGAGGCCGACCGACTCGTCCTCGAGACGACCGACGATCTCCTCGAGGCCGGCCAGCTGCTCCTCGAAGCGCGGTTCGCTCTTCTTCTTCTCCGTCATGATGAGTCTCCCTCGTCGTCGAACAGGGTCGGCTGCTCTGTGGGCTTGGTCTTGGGTCGCGGCGCCGGCGGCGCACCGCCCGCGGCCACCGAGCGCAGCACGCCGCCGGCCAGGGTCGTGGTCAGCGCGGCGCCGGGGCGCACGCCGCGCGGGCTGCGCAGCGGGGTGCTCTTGCCTTCCAGCGCGGTGATCGAGTAGCCGCGCTCGAGCACCGCGCGTGGACCGAGGTGGGCGAGCCCCTTCTCACCCGCCACGAGCCGCGCACGGGACCGCTCGAGGACCCTCCGCACGGCATGCGCGAGCTGCTCGCTGCGGCTCGCCAGCAGGCGTCTCTGCGCCCCAGCGGCGACCCGTCCCGGTACCCGTCGCAGCGCCGCGCCGGCGGCGTCCAGGCGAGCCCGCGACCGCTCCACGATCCTCCGCACCAGCGGCGTCAGGCGCTCGGCGCGCGCCAGGCGTTGCCTCAGCAGGCGAATGCGGTGCGGCACCTGCGCCAGCCCGGCGGAGCCCTCGAGCGCCGACAGGCGGGCCCGTGCCAGCTGCAGGTGCCGGTTGAGGTCGCGCAGCAGCCGCGCCCGCCCCTCCTCGAGGCGGCGTGCCTGCTCCTCCAGCCGCGCCACCACCAGCTCGGCGGCGTGGGTCGGGGTCGCCGCGCGCAGGTCGGCGGTGAAGTCGGCGATCGTGAAGTCGACCTGGTGGCCGACGCCCGAGATCACCGGCACCGGGCAGGCGACGATCGCCCGCGCCACCGCCTCCTCGTTGAACGCCCACAGGTCCTCGAGGCTGCCGCCGCCGCGGCCGACGATGACGACATCGACCAGGCCCGAGGCGCCGAGGCGGGCGAGCGCGTCCGCGATCTCCGCCGCCGCGCCCTCGCCCTGCACCCTCGTCGGGGCGACGACGACGCTGACGTGTGGGTAGCGGCGCAGCACCTTGAGCATGTCGCGCAGCGCCGCGCCGGTCGCCGAGGTGACGATCCCGACCCGCTGCGGCAGCGACGGCAGCGGCCGCTTCCTCGCCTCCTCGAACAGGCCCTCGGCGGCGAGCCTCTTCTTCAGCTGCTCGAAGGCCAGCTGCAGCGCCCCCAGCCCCTGCGGCTGCAGCTGGTCGACGACGAGCTGGAGGCGGCCCCGCTGCGGGTAGATCGTGAGCGAGCCGACGGCGAGCGCGGCGAGACCGTCCTCGACCCGGAACTTGAGGCGACCGGCCCGCGACGCCCACATCACGCAGTCGACGGCGGCGCCCTCATCCTTGAGCGTGAAGTAGAGGTGGCCGCGTCCCGACTGCGAGACATTGGTGATCTCTCCCTCCACGTGGAGATCGGAAAAGCCCTGTGACAGGAGGTGATTGACCTCCCCGATCAGCTCGCCGACGGTCCACACGCGGCGGCTCACGACCCCTCCTTCATGAGCGCGAACGGGATGCTGAGACAGACCAGGGTCACGATCCACACCTCGGCGTCGCCCCAGTTGTACTCGAACAGGCCGGCGACCGTGATGCCGGCGACGGCCAGGAAGCAGCCGGCGAGCGCAGGGAAGGCCCCGCCCCTGGCGGCGCGGAGCGCCCGCCAGGTGTGGCGGAAGAAGACCACCAGGATCGCGAGGTAGGCCGCGAGCCCGAACAGCCCGCACTCGGCGGTCACCTGGAGGATGTTGTCGTGGAGGTGGGGTATGCGCCAGCGCGGGGCGTCGTCGCGCCGATACAGCGGGTAGCGCCGCTCGACCATCCCCAGGCCGACACCGAACAGCGGGTGGTCCTGCACCATCTCCTCGCCCGAGATCACCATGCACAGGCGATCGTAGTTGGCCGGTTGCCTGAGGTCGACGATCGAGACGAAGCGGTGGATCACCGGCCGTGGCAGCACCACGAACAGGACCACCGCCAGCACCGGGTAGAGCAGGAAAGCCTTTGGCTTCCACACCGCCGCCAGCAGCACCAGCCCCGCCGCCAGGCCGACCCACGCGTTGCGGGTGTAGGACAGGAAGATGGCGGCGCCGCAGATCGCGAACGCGGGGAAGGTCCAGAGCAGGCGCCGCCGGTTGCGGTGGAACGCCATGTCGGCGAGCAGCAGCAGCATCACCATCAGGGTCCAGCCGGAGAACGTCATGTAGTGGGTGGTGAGGCCACGCAGGCGGTGCTCGAGATCGGAGGCGCCGTGCGCGTACTGCCACAGGCCGACAATCGAGGAGGCCGTCGCGACGACGGTCAGCGCCTGCAGCAGGCGGTCCCAGCGCTCCTCGTCGAACAGCGAGACCGTCATCGGCACCAGCACCAGGGTCAAGAGGTCACCGAGCTCGTGCACGCTGTGGGCGGGGTCCTGCGAGAACACGACCGCGCCGAGCGACGCGACCACGTAGAGGAGGATCGGCAGGTAAAGGGCGGCGGGGCGCCACCGCACGGAGCCGGTGCGCAACGCCACCACCCACAGCACCACTGCGATCCCGATGAGGATGTTCGCGAGTGCGATCTTGACGCTGGCGGCGACCCCGAGCGTGAGCACCGCCACGGCGGCCGCGCCGAGTCCGCTCAGCCCGTCACCTCCTCGGCCGGCAGCGCCTCGTCTACCAGCATCACGGGAATGTCCGAGACCACCGGGTAGACCAACCCGCACCGACTGCAGCGGAGCCCGATCGAGACCTCGGGCTCCTCGTCCTTGAACTGCTCCCGGTACTTCTCGACCAGCCGCGTGCACACCTCAGCCGGCAGCTCGACGACCTCGAGCTCGGCGCGATCGGCCGGGCATACCAGAATCTCCAGCAGCTTGGGATCGACTGCCATTGTCCCGCTCCCTTCGGTGGCTAGTGTAACTCAGGTGTTGTCGCGTTCGGCGTCAACCACAGGCGCCGGCGGCGCGGCCCGTCGAGCTCGACGAAGAACACTCCCTGCCAGGTGCCGAGGCTGAGGCGGCCCCCGGCAACCGGCAGCAGGAGATCCGGCCCCAGCACCGTCGACATCAGGTGGGCATCGGAGTTGCCCTCAGCGTGGGCAAAGCGGATCTTCGGCACCATCTCGGCGTACGAGGCTAGGAGATCGCGCCCGACGTCGGGGTCCGCGTTCTCGTTGACGATCAGCGCCGCCGTCGTGTGGGGCACGAAGAGATGGACCAGGCCGTCCCGGGCGCCGGCGCCCGCCAGCGCCTCGTTGACCGCCGCCGTGACGTCCACCAGCTCGCGGTGGGACCTCGTACGGACCTCGATCTCGATCATGGCTGCCTCCATGTGTCCGCGTAGACCAGGCGGTAGGCATCAGCGAGAAAGACCACCCGCCGCACGTAAGTGTAGGTCTCCGGAACCGGGACCGCCGCGGTGAACCGATGCGCATCCGGCCACTCGTGCCACCACCGTCGCACCCGCGTCTCGCCGCCATTGTAGGCCGCGAGAGCCGGCTCGAGCGCACCGAACTCGGAGATCAGGCGCGCCAGCTCGCGTGCGCCCAGTCGCAGGTTCACCTCGGGATCGTGAAGATCGGGATGGCGGCCGAGGCCCAGCGCCCGCGCGTGGCGGCGTGCCGTCGCCGGCAGCAGCTGCACGACGCCGATGGCGCCCGCCGGACTCCTCGCCTCGGCAACGAACGTGCTCTCCTGCCGCGCCAGCGCGGCGAGAAGCCACGGGTCGAGCCCGAACTCCCGCGCCGCACTGGTGAGAGCGTCGGGCCATCGCAGCGGTAGGTACGCCTGGACGCCGTCCGCCGGACAGCGGTCCATGCCGGTGCCGCCGAGGCACGGAAAGCCCGCGTTCAGCCATCGGATGGCTTCGGTCGGGCGCGGACCAGAGGCCTCGAGCGCCGCCGCCGCCAGTGCCTCCCCCGGCGTCGTGCCCCGTACCCGCCGCCAACGCCGCCACTCGCGGCGCGCACCGGCCACGTCTCCCCACGCCAGCAGGAGGCGCACCGGCGGCGGCGCCTCGCCGACGCCCGCCGGGGGCTCGGTGTTGACCCCCGCCGGGGGCGCGATGCCGAGCTCGGACTGCGCCCACACCGCATACAGATCGGGGAACGGGGCATGCGCAAGGCGCTGCAGGGCCGCTCGATCGCGCGGTTCATGCTCGGCCAGCCAGTAGGCGAGGCAACGGGCGTCGTCGGGAAGCTCCGCGGCCAGCTCGAGCACGCGTTGCCGGTTGCCGCCGCGCTGCGCCAGGGCAACCCCAAGCCGGCGCCCCAGCCACCCGCGACGGCGCCCATTCCAGCCGAGGGCGGCGAGGCGCCGCCACGCACTCCAGGCCCGCGCCAGATCACCGGTCTCGGTGCCGGCCTCGACCACCAACGCCAGCGCTTCCTGCTGCCGCCGCCATCCCGGAGCGGCGCGCCCGAGGGCCGACTCCGCATCGCCGAGGGCGCGGCGAAAGTCGCGGCGGGAGCTCCGACCGGGCGCCCGATCCCAGGCTCGTCCCCGGTACGCCTCGGCCCGCAGGAGAACGGCTTCGATGTCGGCGCGCGGGAGCGGCCGCAGCCACCGCAGCGCCTGCCCCGGATTGTCGGCCTCGAGCCAGCAGCGGGCGATCTCCAGACGCCGGTCTCTCTCGGCGCGCCCGCGCCAGCGAACCCGGGCGAGCTCCCGGGCCGCCGTCCGCGGCGCGCCGCTTGTGCGCAGGCTCCGCGCCCGCTGCAGACGCTCCTCGACCGACAGGTGCGAGACCACGGACCGCTCGGCCTCACGATCGACGCGCTGCAGCCGCCTCGGGTCGACAACGGCGAGCCGGCGCACCGCCCGCTCGCGCGTCTCGCCGGTGGCGACCGCCAGCAGCTCGTCGTCGGCATCACGGCTCCCGAGCTCGGCCGCGCGCTCCAGGGCGCCGACCGCGCTGGCGGCATCGCCCTCGCCGGCTAGGGCGCGCCCGAGGCCGAGAAGCGCCGCGCGCTCCAAGTCGGGAGGAAGCTCCTCGCCCGCCAGGCGCAGCCACGCAGCGGACGGCAACGGGGCGCTGCGGAGGCACTGCAGCCAGAGCTCGAGCCGGTAGCGCTCGAGGGTGCTCCCGGGCCCGGCCCGTGCCAGCAGCTCGGCGGCGCGCGCCGGGTCTGCTTGACGCAGCGAGACGGCGTCGTGGAGCCGCTCGAGCCGGCTCGGCCGCGGCGCGAGATGGTGCCCCGCAACGCAAGCGACGGCCGCAAGGGCCGTCGCCAGCACTGCCTGTCCGCGTCTGCGGATCACATTCCCAGGGCGTCCTCGTCGCCGTCGGCCAGGATGCGAACGATCTCGTCCTGGAAGTAGTCGTGCACCGACCGCACCTCTTCCGCGACCCGCCGCTCGTACATCTCGCGGCTGCGCTCGATGTCTTCCTTGAGCCGCCGGTAGAGGTCCTGGTTGCTACGTCCCTTCTCGACCTCGTCCGGGTTGTAGAGCTTGATCTCCGACACCAGCAGGCGGGCGAACCGCTGCGCCTCCTCGTGTTGTGACTGCTCCTCCGGGCTGAGCGCCGAGACCGGCAGGCCGGCAGCCGGCTCGGCCTCCTCCACGGGCGGCGGCGGCACGATCGGCTGCACGGGCGGCGGCGTGTACGGGGCCACCGGTGGCGGCACAACCGCCCCGGCCTCGGGCGGCGCGGCCTCGACCGGCCCGGGCGCCGGCGCTTCGACCTCTGCCTCCACTTCGTCGGCGGCGCTCTCCACCTCCATCTCCGCCCGCACGCGCTCGATCGCCGGACCGGTGTCGACACGCATGGTCGCCGAAGGGTCGAAGCCTGCCGGCATCCGCTCCTCGGTCTCCTCCTCGAACTCCGCCTCGGCGGCAGGAGCCTCCGGCGGAGCTGCCACCGACTCGGCGGGCTCCTCGGGTGGCGCCCACTCGCGCTCGGGTGCTGGCTCGGGCTCCTCGCGGCGTGCCCACTCATCCTCGGCGGCAGCCTCGGGCTCCTCCGCCGTCACCGGCGGATATCCGGCCTCCGGGGTAACCTCGTCCCCACCGATGGGCGCCTCCGCCTCGGCGGCAGCCTC
>CAZKGM010000076.1:0-6887 GCA_964552395.1 uncultured Thermoanaerobaculia bacterium
GCGCCCGCGAGCAGCAGGAGCAGGCCCAGAGCCAGCGACAGGGGAGCGCGGGTGGCTGTTTTCGGCAAGGACCCAAACACGTGCTGGCGGCTCCAGCCGGCCGGCAGCTCGGTGGGCACCGCGGCCGTGTGCAGCTCGTCGGCC
This sequence comes from uncultured Thermoanaerobaculia bacterium, assembly GCA_964552395.1. Taxonomy (GTDB): domain Bacteria; phylum Acidobacteriota; class Thermoanaerobaculia; order Thermoanaerobaculales; family Sulfomarinibacteraceae; genus JAJDNH01. The sequence goes on from CAZKGM010000076.1 coordinate 145, forward strand.
GAGGGACGCCGAGGGGTGACGTCGACCGCCACCAGGCTCGTGTACTTGCTCACCAGGTGGTGGGCGAGGGCGACCTCGAGTACCGCCGCGCGGACCTGATCCTCAGGCACGCCGTTGCTACGCTGGTCCGTCAGCGAGGCGATCTTGCGCCGCGCCCACAGCCGCGCGATGCCCGCCCGCTCCTCGGCCACATCGACCGGCATGCGCATCTCGAGCGGCTCGACGCCTCGCCGTCCGGTCACGACGACCTCGCCGCTGTCGGAGGCCAGGCGCGCCGCCACGACCACCGGCTCACCGGCGTACAGATCAGGTATGCGCTGAGGCCAGGCCTCGGCGGCGGGGTCGTTCCACCGCACCTCGATGTCGCTCAGGACCGGCGCCTCGAGCTTCGTGAACAGGGCCTGCATCCGCTCCTCGACCTCGCTCGGGCTGCCGATGTAGGAGAAGGTGCCGCGCCCGAAGCGCGCTGCGCGCTCCATGAAATGGCTGTTGGGGGCGGAGCCGATCCCCACGGTGAAGAGCCGGCTGCGGCCCAGCTCACGGCGGATGACCTCGAACAGCTGGTCCTCGTTGCCGACGCAACCGTCGGTGATGAACACCACCTGGCGGACGGTAGCGGCCTCGTCGCCGCGGGCAGTGCCGGCGAGCGCGGCCCGCAGGGCCGAGAGCATCTCGGTGCCGCCGTTGGCCTGGAGCGCGCCGACCCACGCGCGCGCCTGCTCGAGCGCCGCCGGCATCGCCGGGCGGGCGGCGTCGAACAGCCGGTGCATGGTCGAGTTGAACTGGATCACGTTGAAGCTGTCCTCGGGATGCAGGCGCCCGAGGGCGAAGAGGAGCGCGCGCCGGGCCTGCTGAATCGAGGCCCCGTACATCGACCCCGAGGTGTCGATGACGAAGATCGTCTCGCGCGGCAGGCGCGGCTCGCTGCCGCCGTTGGGAGGCATCAGCATCACGAGCACGTAGCGGGCACCGTCTTCCTCCTCGGTGAAGGCGACCGCCGTCGGCTCATGAGTCGCCTGCGGCACCATCCTGAGCACGAAGTCCCGGTCGGCCGGCACGTCCGCCTTCGCCAGCGCCACCGTGTACCTGCGCCCGTTCTCGTGGGCGATGCTGACCGGGTGGTACGGGCAGAGAAGCGCCTGCAGCGGCACGCCCAGGTCCAGGTCAACGGTCAGCTGCACCCGGTTGACGTCAGGGTCGCCGGGCTCGCGAACCGGTGGGGTGATGCGGGAGGCGTCGGGTACCTGATCGGTGTCGTCCGACCAGCCGAGCTGCGCCGGGCCGGTCGGAACCCCCGGGATGTAGCGGGGCCCGACGACCATCGGGAACCTCAGCTCGAGCTCGCCGCCGCTCAAGCGTAGTGTCTCGCCGTACTCGATCGTGACCTGGATCTCCTCGCCGGGTGCGATGTTGGCGACCGAGGTGGTGAAGATGTTGGGCCGCTCCTGCTCCACCAGCGAGGCCGTCCGTCCCTCGGTGCGTGCCTGCTCGTAGACGCGGCGCGCGGCGGCCCGCTCTTGGATCTGGCCCTCGATGATGCGCTCGCCCACCACCATGCGCAGGGTATCGACCGCGGCTCCGGCGGGCAGGGGGAAGACGTAAACGCCCTCCAGCCACTCGTCGGTCGGGTTGCTGAAGTGTTGCGTCACCCGCGTCCGGGCGAGGATGCCACGGACGACGATGTGGGCCTCGGTGGCGAGGTGGGGGGCGGGGATGTAGCGGCCCGGCTCGGCGGTGCGATAGAGCAGGCTACCTTCGCCGACCTCGGCCATCCCGACGGTGTCGCCGAGCTGGTCGAGGCAGCGAGTGCCTCCCGGAGTGGGAGCGGCGGCCACAGCGACGGCCACGAGCCCCAGGACACAGACAACGATGAAGATGGATGTGTGTCGCACGGCGTCCCTCCTTCGTTCCAGCAGGTTTCTCGGTGCTGAGATCGAATTGCCATGTATCAAGTAGAGGGCGCCGGCTGGGCCTGGGATAGGCCGGCCGCTGGCAATCCGGTGGCACTTTGTGGCGGAAACGAGGCGGGAGCGGCCTGCGGCGGTCCGGGCCCGGTTGCACGATGGCGGCGGCGTCGCGTAGATTGGGGGCATGAGCCCCCCGGCCGACGGCACGATCGCAGTAGTCGATGACGAGGCGAACATCCTGGACACGGTGGGCTTCGCGCTGCGGCGCGAGGGCTATCAGGTAGAGACGTACGCCGAGGGGGCGGCGGCCTGGGATGCTTTCCAGCGGGCGTTGCCGGACCTCGCGATCCTGGACATCGTGATGCCGCGGATGGACGGTCTCGAGCTGTGCCGGCGCCTGCGCGGGCGGTCCGAGGCGCTGCCGATCATCTTCCTGACTTCGCGCGACGAGGAGTTCGACCGCGTGCTGGGGCTCGAGCTGGGCGCCGACGACTACCTGTGCAAGCCGTTTTCGATGCGCGAGCTGGTGGCCCGGGTCAAGGTACTGTTTCGGCGCCTCGCCCTCAGCGGGCCGGCGGGCGGCGAGGAGGAGCTGGTCGCGCTGGGCTCGCTGGAGATCGACCTTGCGCGCTACACCGCTCGCTGGGGAGGGCGGCCGGTCCCGCTCACCGTGACCGAGTTCCTGATGCTCCGCGCTCTGGTCCGTCATCCCGGGCACGTCAAGACCCGCAACCAGCTGATGAGCGAGGGCTACCCGCACGACACATACGTCTCCGAGAGGACGATCGACAGCCACATCAAGCGCCTGCGGCGGAAGTTCGAGGACGTCGATCCCGAGTTCGCCGCGGTCGAGACGGTGTACGGCCTGGGCTACCGCTATCGGAGCGACTGACTGTGCGCATCCGCAGCGTGCTGTCGCGCCTGGCTGTGCGGCTCATGGCCTTCAACGTCCTGCTGGTGTTCCTGCCGGCCGCCGGGATCCTGTTCCTGGGCACCTACGAGCGCCACATGGTCGAGGCCCAGGAGCGCACGATGGTGCAGGAGGGCCGTCTGCTGGCCGCCGCGTTTTCGGTGCGGGGCTCGCTCGACCCAGACGAGGCGCGGCGCATGCTGGTCCAGCTCGGCCAGCGGCACGAGGCTCGGCTGCGGGTCGTGGACCGCGAGGGTCGCTTGCTCGCCGACTCCGCGGCGCTCGGACCGAGGCGGGAGCCGAGCGCCGGCGGAGAGGAGCCGGCCGCCGCGGCCTCCGCCGAGCCGCAGGACTCGCTCTTGTACCGCCTCGGCGCGGCTCCGTTCCGGCTGCTGCGCCGTCTCGGCGGCCCGCCGGCGCCGGCCCAGGGCGACATCTACGACGGCGCCGGGCGCCTCGCCGGACGTGAGGTCGCCGATGCCCTGGCCGGTCGCTACGGCGCCGCCACCCGGCTGTCACCCAACCGCGGCTCGATGACCCTGTACTGTGCGATCCCGGTGCGCACCGGCCAGGGGATCGAGGGGGCGGTGCTGGTGTCGCAGTCGACCTACCGAATCCTGCGCGCTCTGTACGCGGTGCGCATCGACGTCTTCAGGGTCGTCCTGGCGTCGCTCGCGGTCGCCGTCCTGCTGTCGCTGGTGGCCGGCACGACGGTGGTGCGTCCGCTGGCCCGGCTGCGCCGGCGGGCCGGGGAGATCCTCGACCGGCGCGGCCGCCTGCTGGGCGGCTTCCAGCCGAGCGCGCGCCGCGACGAAATCGGCGACCTGGAGCGCGCGCTGGCCGAGCTCACGGCCCGCCTCGAGCGCCACCTGCGACAGATGGAGTCGTTCGCCGCCGATGTCTCGCACGAGTTCAAGAACCCGCTGGCGTCGATCTCCTCCGCCACCGAGCTGGCGCTGGACGTCGAGGACCCTGCCGAGCGCCGCCGCTTCCTGGAGCTGGTGCGGCGCGAGGTGGCGCACATGGAGCGGCTGCTCACCGAGGTGCGCGAGATCAGTCACATCGACGCCCAGCTCGAGGGCGAGGAGCCGGAGGTCGTCAGGCTCGGCCGGATCCTGCCCGGGGTGATCGAGGCCGCGCGCCTGCGCGACGCCGGCGGCTCTGGGATCGAGCTCATCGTGCGCAGCGATCCGGCGGTGGCGGCCTCCCCCGACCGGCTGGTACAGGTGTTCGAGAACCTCGTCGACAACGCTGTCGGCTTCTCGCCCTCCGCCGGGACCGTCGAGGTGGCGGTGGACGCCGTCGACGGCGAGGCGGTGGTCACCATCGCCGACGCAGGTCCGGGGATCCCCGCCGAGCACCTGGACCGGGTGTTCGACCGCTTTTTCTCCTACCGGCCCGAGGGCGACGCCCGATCGCACACCGGGCTCGGCCTCGCCATCGTCCGTTCCGTGGTCGAGAGGTACGGTGGAGCCGTCGCCGTTGCAAACCGGCCCGAAGGCGGCGCGGTCTTCGAGGTCAGGCTGCCGCTGGCGCCCGAGAGCGCGCCGTGACGGCAGCGGAGTTTGCTCGCCGGCAGGGGGTAGACGGGCCGTGGTGAGAGCGGTGAGGCTGACCGTGGCAGACATCGCGGCGCGCCTGCAGCAGCCGCCGCCGCGGCGGGTGACGGCCGAGCTGGTGCGAGCCGTCGAGCGGCCGTCGCGGCCGATGCTGATGTGGGGCGGGGTGGCGCTGTCCTGTGTGGGCGGCGGTTACACGCTGATCTTCACGGCGCTCAGGGCACCCTGGCAGATCCTCGGCGGGGCGGCGACGGTCGCGGTGACCGGGGCTGCCCTGCTGACCGCGTTCGCGATCGTGACGGCGGGCCTGCGGCGGCTGCTGCGGGACGGCCTGCTGGTCGACGGCGAGATCCTGGAGGTGGACGCTCCGGTCGGTGGGCAGGGGAAACGCCCGCGCCCGGCCCGCCTCCGCTACCGCTTCACCTCGCCGGAGGGCGAGACGGTCACGGCCCGCGACGCCGTGCTGTGGACGGATCCGCCGCCGCCGATCGCGGCCGGCGACATGGTGCCGGTGTGCGTACTCCCGGGCCGTTGCCGCCGCCACCTCGTGCTGCTGCCGGAGGTCGCATCCGGACCGCCGTCGCGGCTTCCGGACCAACCTCCCGGGAGCTAGAACCGTTCGCAAGTTGACTCATCAAGTGTCTTAACATGAATGACTTGACAAATTTATCGAGATTAGATATCATTTAGTTTCAAGTCAACGCACCGGTGTTGAGACCGGTGCCTGAATGAAAGGATTCTGGCATGTCTCAGGCGAGACAAACGGCTATTTTGGAGCAGGGAGACCGGGCTACCACGAGCCGCAGCGTGCGGGCGAGTGGCGTGCACGAGGCAGTGCACGGGCTGGCCCATCGCCGGCTGCGCGCCGACGAGTGGTGGCGGAGGGTGCCGGCTTTCGCGGACGTCGATGAGACAACGTTCCTGGATCACACGTGGCAGCTGCGCCACACCGTGAAGACCCCCGACAGGCTGATGGAGGTGCTGCAGGACCTGGTCAGCGAGGCGTTCTGCCGCGACGTCGAGGAGGGTTTCAGACTCGCGCCGATGAGCGTCCGCGTGACGCCGTACATCCTCAGCCTCATCAACTGGGAGGATCCGCTCAACGATCCGCTGCGGCGGCAGTTCATCCCGGTCGGGTCGACCCACGAGGAGGACCACCCGCTGCTGACGCTCGACTCGCTCAACGAGCAGGGCGATGCCGCGACCCCGGGGCTGGTCCACCGCTACGCCGACAAGGCGCTGCTGCTGGCGCTCGACACGTGCCCGGTGTACTGCCGGTTCTGCACCCGCTCGTACGCCGTCGGCCTCGACACGGAAAACGTCGAGAAGCTGGCGCTGCGCCCGAACCCACGGCGCTGGGAGGAGGCGTTCGCGTACCTCGAGGCGCACCCGGAGATCGAGGACGTCGTAATCTCCGGCGGCGACGTCTACAACCTGGGGCCGAAGCACCTGCGGACGATCGGCCACCGGCTGCTCGACATCCCGCACATTAGGCGGTTCCGGTACGCAACCAAGGGGATCGCGGTCATGCCGCAGAAGATCCTCAGCGACGGCGATTGGGTCGACGCCCTGACCGAGGTCGCCGACCGGGGCCGAGGGGAGGGCCGGCACATCGCGGTGCATACGCACTTCAACACCGCCCGCGAGATCACCCAGCACTCGAGACGCGCCGTCAAGGAGCTCATCCAGCGCGGCATCACGGTGCGCAACCAGGCGGTGCTGCAGCGTGGGGTCAACGACACCGAGGCGGGCATGATCCTGCTCACCAAGCGGCTGTCCTACATCAACGTCGAGCCGTACTACGTCTACATGCACGACCTGGTGAGCGGGGTCGAGGACCTGCGGACCTCGCTGGCGACGGGCATCCGTCTCGAGAAGGCGGTGCGCGGCGTCACCGCCGGCTTCAACACCCCAACGTTCGTGGTCGACGCCCCGGGTGGCGGCGGCAAGCGGGAGATCCACTCCTTCGAGGCGTACGACCGGACCTCCGGCGTCTCGGTCTACACCGCGCCGTCGGTGAAGCCCGGCGAGCAGTTCGTCTACGTCGACCCGCTCTCCGTACTGCCGGAGTCGGGGCGCCGCCTGTGGCGCGGTTCGGACGGGCACCGGGAGTTGGTGCGGCGGACGCTTGACGCCGCCCGCGCGAATGAGCGGATTCTGAGCGCGTAGCGCTGGAGGCCCGGCGGCGATCTCCTGCGAGCAGCGGTAGAGCCGCCCGGGTTTCGGCAGATCCGCGGCCTGTGGCCGCACCCCGGAATTCTGCGTTGCTCCGGCGGCCGTCTGGGGCTGCCGCCCCAGCCGTCTCTCAGCTCCGGCGGTCGCACGGCCACGAGGACCGATCGGTGTCTTCGTGGCGACCGCCGGAGC
>CAZKGM010000077.1:0-6327 GCA_964552395.1 uncultured Thermoanaerobaculia bacterium
AGCTCAACACAGGCTTGTGTCGCGGCTCCGCGCGACACGAAGCCCTTCTTCGTTATGCGTCATGGGGATGTTGACCTCCAAGTGCCATGGTAGCATGCTGTTGGCTTTCCATCCGCGCTGTGGCAGGAGCACAAGTGACGTGCGCAAACACGTCATCCGGAACCGGCCTCCCCATCCCCCGGATCGCTAGGAGGCGTCCCCCGGGCGTGACCCCAGCTTTCGGCGAGCTCGGGTCGACGATGGCGGCACGGCATGACTAGCCCTCCTCTAAACTTCCCAACTTCCTAAATCCTGGCACCGATGTGGCACCGATGTGGTGGGGCAGAGAGTGAGGAGTGAGGAGTGAGGAGGTCCGCCGGCCGCCCAGAGAGAGGGTTCTCCGACGCGTTAGGGGCACGGTTCTCCGCGGCGTGCTGGGGAGCATTCTCTGTAGCTCCGGCGGCCGTGCGTTCGCGTGGCGAACGCCCGTCTCACGATTCCCGGCGGTCGCACGGCCACGAGGAGGGATCGGTGGCCTCGTGGCGACCGCCGGGAATCGCTCGAGCCGCCTCCGTCAATTCTGGAGCGGATACTCCGGTCGCCAAGGGCCGTGGGAGCGCGCCCTTCTTTGTAGCTCCGGCACCCGGACGTCTGCTGTGCAGACGCCCGTCGTCACCTGCCCGAAGCGGGCGACGAGCTCTGGCAGTGAACCACTGTTGAGGCCCGCTCCGGGCAGGCAACGAGGCGCCTCCCTCGCTGCTGCAGCCACACGGGCCAACGCGCCTCCCGCGGGTTGCCAAGCTTGAGGTTTTCCCCGAACGGAGCGGCAGCGTGGATGCGCTCCAGGAAAACCATCAAAGCATGGCACGCCCCGCCGATCGCGACATGCTCCGGAACGCTTGCCGGTTGCCTTCTCCGGGTGGGTGGGGGAGCATCTTCCGTTTCCCGTTTTCCTTCTCCCCGGGCGGTCGGCGGGCCCTCCTCACCTTCTCACTTCCTCACCTCCCGCCCGGCCGTCCGGCCGGGCTCCTGCTAACTTCGTCCGGCGCGATCCGTTACACGTGATGAGGCCGGGCAGACCCCGGGCCGGCCGCACGAGCAAGCCACCGGGGATGGAGGACAGAGATGAGTGACATTGCACCGATGATCGCAACTGTTGTGATGCTGCTGGTGACGGGCTGGGTGGTGAAGATCATCACCCAGAATAGGCGGCTCAACAAGCTGGCGGCAATGAACGGCGAGCTGCAGGCGAAGGTGCTCGACAAGCTGGGCTCGGCGCAGGACGTCGTCGCGTACCTGGGCACCGAGGCCGGGTCGCGGCTGCTGGACGCCCCGGTGATGGAGAAGGCGGGGCCGTACGGACGCATCCTGTCGTCGATCCAGGCCGGCATCGTCCTGGCCGTGGCCGGCGTGGGTGTGCTGGTGGTGCGGACGATGAGCCCCGGGCTCGACCAGGATGCGATGGCGTTCCTCGGCGTCATCGCACTGGCGCTTGGCGTCGGCTTCGTGCTGTCGGCAGTCGCGGCCCACGCGCTGTCCAAGAGCTACGGCCTGATCAACGGCCGCGGCGCCGGGTCCGAGATCTGATCGATGCCGATCGCGTTGTCGGCGGCCGCCCGGCCGTTCGTCGCCGCCGCCGAAGGGCGTACGATGGAGGGGCTCCAAGTGGAGCCCTCCGGCATGGATGAGCACGCCTTTCGCGAGCTCTACGCCTCGACCGCCCGCCCGCTACGGGCGTACCTGAGGCGCGTTTCCGGCAGCAGCGCCGTTGCCGACGACCTGCTGCAGGAGACGTACTTTCGCTTTCTGCGCTCGGGCTTCAGCTCGGACGATCAGACCTACGGCAGGAAGTACCTGTACCGCATCGCCACCAACCTGCTGCGGGACCGCTTCCGGCGCTCCTGGCGCGAGGCCGGCGACGTCGCCGAGGCGGTGTCGGCGCCGGGGTTCGGCGACCGCGTCGAGCTGCGCTCCGACGTCGGCCGCGCGCTCGGCGAGCTGCGGGCGCGCGACCGGATGATGCTGTGGCTCGCCTACGTCGAGGGCGCGAGCCACGAGGAGATCGCCGCGGCGCTCGATCTCAAGGCGTCCAGCATCCGCTCGATGCTGTTCCGCGCCCGGCAGCGGATGGCCGAGCTGCTCAGGAGCCGCGGCTTCGGGGAAGCCGAGGCCTCCGGGAGGAAACCATGACCGTGAGTGAGTGCATCCACGAGGAGTCCGTGCTCGCGGCGGCCCGCAGCGGTGAGTGGAGCGAGGAGCTGCGCGCCCACGCCGCGGCCTGCCCGGTGTGCTCGGAGGTCGTGCTGGTGGTGGGAGCGCTGATCGGCGAGGCCCGTGCGGCCGTTGCCGATGAGTCGCTGCCCGACCCGGGCCGGATCTGGCTCGCCGCCCGCCGCCAGGCTCAGCGCCAGAAGATCGAGCGTGCCACGCGCCCGATCAGGATCGTGCGCTCGGCGGCCGCGGCCTGCGCCGTGGCGACGGCCGCGTTCTGCATCTCGCGCTTCGGGCCGGGGCTCGGCCGGATGCTCGACGCGCTGCAGCCGCCGGTCTCCGGGGCCGCCCCGGCCATGGTCATCGTGCAGGGCGTCGTGCTCGTCATCGCCGGCGGCGCTTTCGTGCTGACATCGGCGTACGCGCTGGTGTCGGCGTGGCGGGGGGTGTAGGCGGACTCTCTGCGCGAATCGCTCAAGAGGAGGAGTCTCTTCTTTGTAGGGGCAGGCGTCCCGCCTGCCCGGGAGGGGGGCCAAGAGCCGCGGCTTAACCAACGAGTTGGGCACCCCACCCACCCGGCGGGCGGGACGCCCACCGCTACAACACAGAGAGAGCGGCTCTCCGGGGCTCCGGTGGCCGTGCGTCCGCATGGCGAACGCCCGCCTCGCGTCTCCCGTTTTCCCTCTTCTCGGGTGGGTGGGGGCCCCCTTACTCCTTACCCCTCACGCCTCACCTCCCGGGTGGGTGGGGGAACCGAATCACTTAATCACCTAATGACTTAATAACTTACGGAGTCGTGCCGCCTCGTCCCCAACGTCTCACTTCACCCACACCCTCCTCACTCCCTTATCCTTGATCCATGTCCCTGCTCGATACGGCCATCGTGCTCATCTCCCTGTTCGGGATGGTGGCGGTCGCCGGATGGATCGCCTCGCGGCAAAAGGGGATGGACGACTTCTACCTCGGCGGGCGCAGGCTGCCGGCGTGGGCGCTGGGGATCAGCCTGGCCGCCAACCAGGCGTCGGCGATCTCGCTGGTCGGGGCGCCGGCGTTCGTGGCGCTGCGGGCCGGCGGCGGGCTGGTGTGGCTGCAGTACGAGCTCGCGGTGCCGCTGGCGATGGCGGCGCTGCTGGTGTGGGGGGTGCCGCTGCTGCGCCTGGCCAAGGGCGCGGAGGTGTACCAGGCGGTCGAGACGCGGCTCGGGGCCGAGGCGCGGCGGACGCTGGCCGGGCTGTTCCTCATCGGGCGCGGGCTCGGCGCGGGCGTGATCCTGTACGCGTCGGCGCTGGTGGTCGAGGCGTGCAGCGGCTGGGGGCTCGATCTCAGCCTGCTGGTGGTCGGCCTGGTGGCGGTCGGCTACACCACCCTCGGCGGGCTGGTGGCGGACGTGCTGTCGGACGTCGTGCAGTTCGGTCTCTTGTGGGGCGGCACCGCGCTCGCGACGGTGGTGCTCGGCGTCCGGCTGGCGCGGGAGGGAGCGCCGCTCGCCGCCATCGACCCGGCGCGGCTGGCCGCGCTCGACCTCGCGCACCACGGCCTCGGCGACGGCGCGACGTTCGCTTTTTGGCCGATGCTGATCGGCGGCTTCTTCCTCTACGTGTCGTACTACGGCTGCGACCAGACGCAGGCGCAGCGGGTGCTGGCGGCGGCCGACGAGAAGGTGGCGCGGCGGGCGCTGGTGGTGGCGGCGCTGGTGCGCTTCCCGCTGGTGCTCACGTATTGCCTGTTCGGGGTCATGCTGGCGGCGCTGCTGGCCGCGGAGCCGGCGTTCGCGAGGTCGCTGACGGGGCTGCCGCCAGACGCGCTGGTGCCGCGTTTCCTGGTCACCTACCTGCCGGCCGGGGCGCTTGGGGTGGCGGTCGCGGGAGTGCTGGCGGCGGCGCTGTCCTCGATCGACTCGGCGTTCAACTCGCTGTCGGCGGTGACGGTGGAGGAGCTGCTGCCGGCCTCGTGGCGCGACCGGCCGCGGCGGCAGCTGCTCGCCGCGCGCATTGCGACCTTCGCCTGGGGAGCGGTGGCGGTGGTCGCCGGGATGGTGTTTTCGCGTGCCGGCGAAACCACGATCGAGCTCGTCAACCGCATCGGCAGCGCCCTCTACGGCCCGGTGCTGGCGCTGTTCCTGCTCGCCTGGAGGTCGCGGCGCGCGGACGGGCGGTCGGCGGTGGCCGGGGCGGCGGCCGGCGTCGCCGCCAACCTGGCGCTGGCGGCGTGGGCGCCGGGGGTGTCGTGGCTGTGGTGGAACGTGGCCGGCTGCGCGGTGGCGCTGGCGGCCGGGGTCGCTCTCGGCCGTGGGAAGCAGCCGGTGGCGGCGCTCGAGATCGAGCCCGGGACGCGCCGCCAGGCGCTGCTGCTGGTGGCCTACTTCGGGCTCATCGTCGCCCTGCTGGCGCTGATCACGGTGAGCGTGTGAGGGCGCCGCGCGTCTCGGTGCTGCTGCCGGTGCGTGATGCGGCGCCGTACCTCGAGGCGTGCATCAAGAGTGTCGAGCGGCAGAGCTTCAGGGACCTCGAAGTGGTGGCGGTTGACGACGGGTCGGCGGACGGTTCGGGGGCGCGGCTCGATGCCTGGGCGCGCAGCGACCCCAGAGTGGTCGTCTTGCACCGTCCGGCGGCTGGCCTGGTGGCGGCGCTCAACACCGGTCTGGAGGAGTGCCGGGGCGGGATCGTGGCGCGGATGGACGCCGACGACGCGGCCCACCCGCGGCGGCTCGAGGAGCAGGTGCGGCTGCTCGACCGCCAGCCGGAGGTGGGCGTGGCGTCGTGCATGGTGCGGTACGTGCCGGTGCACGCGGTGGGGGAGGGCGCGCGTCTCTACGCGCGCTGGCTCAACCAGCTGCTGACCCACGCCGACATGATGCGCGAACGGTTCATCGAGAGCCCGGTCGCGCACCCAAGCGCGGCCGTGCGGCGCGGCCTGCTCGAGCGCGTCGGCGGCTACCGCGACGCCGGCTGGCCGGAGGACTACGACCTCTGGCTGCGCCTCGCGGAGGCCGGCGCGGTGTTCGCGAAGGTGCCGAGGGTGCTGTACTTCTGGCGCGAGCATGCGGACCGGCTGACGCGCCGCGACGGCCGCTACGCCAAAGAGGCGTTTCTGCGCTGCAAGGCCCACTTCCTGGCCCGCGGCCCGCTCGCCGGCGGGCGCCGGGTGGTGGTCTGGGGGGCGGGGCCGACCGGCCGCCGCCTGGCGCGCGCGCTCCAGGGCGAGGGCGTGCGCGTCGCCGCCTTCGTCGACATCGACCCGGCCAAGGTCGGGCGCGTGGTGCGGGGCGTGGCGGTGCATGCCCCCGAGGAGCTCGAGGGCCTGCTCGGTCCCGACGCCGTGGTGCTCGCCGCGGTCGCCTCGCGCGGCGCGCGGGAGGAGATCCGGGAGCGTATCAGACGCGAAGGGCTGGTGGAAGGCGAGGGGTTCTGGTGCGTGGCGTAGAGGGGGGAAAGTGATTAAGTGGTTAAGAAATTAAGTGATCAAGTTCCCCCGCCCGCCCGGTGACGAAGTGACGGAGCGACGAAGTGACGGAGTGATGGAGTGATGGAGTGACGGAGTCCCCTGCCCACCCGGGAAGAGCGCTCGACGCGAGACGTGAGACGCGAGAAGGGCCTCGCCCGCCCGGCCCGTGACGGCGTGATGGAGTGTTGAGCTCCTTGCATCTCGTTGGGTCGGGAGTAGCACGGTCTCGTTACCTTTTCCGCCGTGTCGGCGCGTTCTTCAGGGTGGGTCGCGCAGGCGTGCTCCGGCCGTGCAGGCTGAGAGGAACGGACCATGCTGCATACAGTCTTGACGGTGGTGGCAGGGATCTGGGGGTTGGGCGCCATGACCGTGGCCCTGCTACGGACGGAGGCACCCGGGTACCGTGAACGCACAGGAAATCGATTCGGCGCCTGGTCAGGTCTCGTTGCCGCCGGGTGCCTCATCGCAGCGGAGGTCGGGTCGGCCATCGAGGCTCACAGACGTGTTGACCCCCTGCTGGTCGGCGCCCTCGTGCTCGTGATCGTCGGGTACTTGCTCATGCTCACCACGCGACGTGGCGCGTTTGCGAGGTCGCGCGGCCATGGGGGCGCCGCGCGGGGGGTGAGCACACGAGCTGCCTCACTTCCGCCCTTCAGAAGAGCGTCGACGTCGTGAGGGAGGCGACAAAACCGG
>CAZKGM010000078.1:0-6311 GCA_964552395.1 uncultured Thermoanaerobaculia bacterium
GGGGGCGCCCGTACGGGTGGGCGGAGGAGTGGAGCAGCCGACACGACGGCGTCGGCCCCCGCCCACCCAGCGGGCGAGACGCCCGCTGCTACAACAGAGAGGAGACGCTACCTCCGGCTCGAGGGCCTCATGGTGCGACCTTCAGTAGGGCGCCGGACGAGTAGGCGGTGAACTCGGGGGCGTACATGGACTGGAGGGTGGCGGGGCCGACGCGGAAGGTGCCGGCGGTGGCGGCGCGCAGGCGGTAGCTGAAAGTGTACTGGCCGGCGGGAAGCTGCTCGAAGAAGAAGTTCTCGCCCGAGTCGCGGACCTCCTCGTAGACGGCGATCCCCAGGTTCCAGCTGTAGCCGGAGGTGAGCCGTGTGGGCTCGAAGCCTGCGCCGCGCGGGTCGCGCAGGTGGACGTACTCGGCGGCGTGGCGGGCGGTGATGGCGAGCTGCACCTCGACCTCGTCGCCGGGGGCCAGGCGGGTGTGATCGGAGATCGGCTCCAGGGTCCACTCGTTGCCCTTGGCGACCCGCTTGAAGAAGCGGCGCTCGACGGCGAACAGGTCTCCGGAGGCGGCCTCGGGCAGGGCTTCGGTCGAGAAGTGCCAGGTCGCGGAGGCGAACGCGAACCCCTTGCCTTTCTTGGAAGCCTCGATCGTGGACATGGCGGCGGGGACGATCTTGTCCCCGGGGATCACGAGCTGGTTCTTCGCGCCGGTGTAGCTGTCGGGGGCGAACGCGAAGGTCGCGGTGCGCGGGCCGGCGTCGACGGTGATGGTCTCGGATCCGCCGAGGGCGTGCTCGTGCTCGAGGTAGTGGACGACGGCGTAGATGACCTCGGCGGTGGCGCGGGTCGACTTCCAGTGGTTGAGCTTCTTGTTCAGGTAGAGCCACTGGACGATGCCGTGGCGGCGCTGGTCGGCCGGGTCGAGCTCGGTGAGGGCGCGCAGCGTGGTCGCCTCGGACTCGATGGTGTCGTTGTACCAGAGCCAGGCGCGGTCCTCGGGCGCCCAGAAGGTACCGCCGTCGCGGGTCGTCGTCGCCGAGTCCATGACGCTGTCGAAGACCAGCTTGGCGTCGGCGGCGCGGCCCGCCCGTTTCAGCGTCAGCGCCAGGTACGCCTTGGTGCGCGGGGAGTGCTGGCGCCAGTGGCGGAACGAGAAGTCGAGCATCGTCTGCCGCTCCTCGGCGGTGAAGACGCCGCCGCTCCACGAGTCGTCGGGGTAGCTGGAGAGGACGTAGTTGAGGAAGGTGATGGTCTCCCAGCAGCAGTCCTCCGACATCATCAGCCGCACCATCTCGTCGATGTAGTGGCGGTGGAGGTAGCTCCACGCCCTGACCACCATCGGCTTGGGTACCTCGCCGCCCATCTCGAGGGCGTGGGAGAGCCCGGACAGGATGTACAGCGTCATGAACGGGGAGGGCGGGCCACCCGGCCACCAGGGGAACCCTCCGAGAGAGGTTTGCGCCTTGCCGAGCTGCGCCAGGCTGGTCGAACGGACGGCCTCCGCGACCGCCGGGTCGAGCACCTTGATCAGGGGGTGGCCGCCCGAGCCGCCGCCGGCGGCCTCGACCAGCCACGGGGTCTCCTCGAGGAGCATCTTCCGGTTGGGGTCGGGCCGATCCCACTGCTCGAGGCGGGTATCTCGCGCGGCCAGCTTCTTGGCCATCGCGGCAACCGCGGGGTAGCGGTCGAAGACGCTGGTGACGATGGTCGTCGACACGAAGCGGTTGAGGGTCTGCTCGGTGCACTGGTACGGGTAGTCCACCAGGTAGGGGAGGGCGTTGAGGAGGCCGTAGAAGAGCTGGCCGTCGACGGTCACCACCAGCTGCTCGTCGATCCGTGACGGGTCGTCGGTGCGAGCGAGGTCCGGGAAGGTCATGGTGCGGCGGTCGTCATCACGGAGAGTGACGAAGCGAGACTGGGCGAGGTGGTAGCGCCCGGGCAGGATCGGCAACGGGCGCAGCTCGCCGTCGGAGAGGTCGCCGGCGCGAGCAACAGCCTTGAACGCCACCATGCCGACCCGCGCGGGGACGCGCACCGGGAAGGTCAGGGTCGTGCCGCCGCCGGGCTCGACGGTGAACGGACGGCCGGCGGCGAGTGAGGGGGTGAGGCCGAGCTCGGCGAGCAGGCTCTCGTTGGTGTCGGGGTCGAAGATCTCGAGGTCGAGGGTGCCGCTGAGCGTGCTCGTGCCGGCGTTGTTGACAGCGACCCGCAGCTCGGCGGCGTCCCCCTCGCGCAGGAACCGCGGCAGGTACGGGCGTACCATCAGGTCCTTGACGCTCCTGGTCGTGCGGTGGACGGAGCCGGCGCGCAGGTCGCGGGTGATCGCGTGCGCCCACACGTTCCACTCGGTGACCGAGTCGGGGACGGTGAAGGTGATGGTGGCCGTGCCGTCGGGCCCGGCAGTCAGGTGGGGCGCCCAGAAGGCGGTCTCGGCGAAGTTGGAGCGCAGCTCCACCGGGGCCGCAGCTTCGCCGCCTGCTCCACCGACGTGTTGCACGGCCCAGGTCTTCGCCTTGTCCTCTTCCTGGCGTGCAGGGGCCGGCGCCGAGGCCGGCATGACGGCATCGGCCACCATGGCCTCCTCGACCATCCCCGCCTTCGCCGCCCGGAGGTAGACGCCGCGTCGCCCGAGGCCGCCGATCCCGTAGCCCGAGATCCCCTCGAGGGAGGCGGTGGCCAGGCGCGGGGAGGAAGGGACCGGGGCGAAGCCGCTGTCGGTGGAGAACGCGATCTGCGCCTCGCCGAGACCGGGCTGGGCGCGCCCGGCGGCGGTGCGGTCGGGGTAGATGCCGAGTGGGTTCGGCGGCGTGTGCGGGACGAACAGGTCGAGGCTGGCGTCGTACATGTACGCCAGCAGCTCGGCGGCGCCCTCGGCCAGCGCCCGGCCGTCGGCGCCCTTCACCGTCACCGCGAACGTCTCGTGCGTCCCGGGCCGCAGTGTGTCGCGGAAGGTGGAGAAGCTCACGGCCAGCTTGCGGTCGTCCCACGGCACGAAGACGCGGCTCGTCAGCTGCAGCATCTGGTGGTCGGCGAGCGCGGTCAGGGTCACGCCGAAGCCGCCGCGGTCGTTCTCGCCGATCGGGATCTCGATGAGCTCGACGTCGCGGCCGCCGTGGAGCACCCGGCGCTCGGTCCGCCGGCCGTCGCGGTAGAGCTCGAGCACCATCTCCTGGCCGGGGATGGCGGAGCGGGCGAGGAGGCGGGCGGTGCCGCCCACCGGAACCGACGAGCGCTCGACCTCGAGCAGCAGCGGCAGCCGTACGGGCGCACGCCGTACGCCCGAGACGATCAGGTCGCGCGTGGTGGTGAGCTCGGCGCCGTATGCGTCGCGAGTGGTGTAGACGAGGCGGTAGGCCCCGGGTGGCGGGGCGGTCAGAGCGACGGTCGCGCTGCCGGCCTGGTCGTGGGTCAGGGTGCCGGAGGCGACCTCGCGCCCGGGCTGCCAGCGGGCCAGGGAGCGCTGCGGCTGGTAGTCGGGCCGCCAGCGCGGGCGCAGGGCGTCGCCCGCTGTCCGGTACGCCTCCCAGCCGCCCGCGCGCGGGCCCGGGCCCGGCTCGTCGGCGGGCAGGACCGGCGCCTCTGGCTGGGTCAGCTCGACGAGCTTCCACGAGCCGTCGCCGGGGGCCGGCGTGCCGTCGAGGTCGGTGCGGGTGATCGAGAGCTTGACCGGGCGTCCCGCGTGAAGGAACCCGGCGTCCTCCGAGATCCTGGCCTCCACAGAGACGAACCCGAGGCGGATCGTCCGCTCCGCCGAGCGGGTCTCGCCGCCTTCGTCGGTGACGTCGGCGGCAAGCCGGAACCGGTAGGTCACGCCGCTTCCGGCCTCGCGCTCGTCCGCCGCCGGGGTGAACTCGACGGTGAAGTTGCCGTCGGCGCCAACCTCGGCGCGGCCCCCGGCGACGATGCGCGGGGCGGTGCTGGGGACCGGGTACCACCATCCCCACCACCGGGGGTAGACCGGGACCCGCTCCACCCGCCAGGTCACCGTGCCGGTGCTCACCGGCAGGCCGAAGTAGTAGCCGGCGTGGCCGGTCAGCGCGGCGCGCCGGTTGAGGCGGAGCGGCTGCTTCGGGGCGGCGATCTCGACCTCGAAGGTGGGGCGCTTGTACTCCTCCACGTGGACGGCCGCGCTGCCACCGAGGGAGCTGCCTACGGACCAGGCGCCGAGCAGCCGGCCGGCGGGCACGACGAAGGCGCCGTCCGCCGAGCCGAACGAGTTGGTGGTGACGGTGGTTGTGGCCACCGGCCGATGGTTGGCGTCGCGCAGGGTCATGGTCACCGCGGCCGAGGCCAGGGTGCGGAACCGCAGGTCCTCGCCGCCGCCGCGGTACGCCACCACCTTCCAGCGTATGGTCTGGCCGGGGCGGTAGATGCTGCGGTCGGTGAAGACCAGTGATGACTGACGCTCGCTGCGCCGGTGGGGGTAGCCGTGAGACGGCGAGGTATGGAGCGCCTGCTGTCCGTCCTTGGCCGCGACCACGAACGAGTACCGCCCCGGCTTCGGGAAGACGACGCGGCCGTCGGCAATGCTGCGCAGCTCGGCGACGCGCGTGTGTCCCTCTCGCCAGTCCGAGCGGTAGAGCGCCACCTCGGCGCCTTGAACCGGCCCGCCGGTGGCGCCGTCGCGCACCGTCACCTCGAGGCTGTCTTCGACGGCGCGCGTGACGAGAACCAGGTCGCTGAGAAGGAAGTTGACCGCCCGGCGCCGGTTCTGTCCGACCGCGAAGTCCTGGCGCGCCGACGCGATGACGACATACAGGCCGGGCTTCACCATGGGCGGTGTGACGTACGCGCTGTGGCTGCGGTAGTCCGGGGTGGCGGGCAGGTCCGCCCGCCACTGGACGACCGGATGCTCGTGGTCCAGAAGCTCGGCGACCTCGCGGTGGCCGGGAAGCAGGTTGTAGTCCTGGGCCTCGGCAATCCGGCGCTCCAGATCGAAGGTGTAGGCGCGGAACCAGATCGTGGCCAGGTTCCTGTGCATGACCCGAATCGAGCGGCGGTGGGGGCCGTCGGTGGCCATGGCCTCCAGGCGGTAGTCCGGCGCCTCGATGGCGCCGACGATGGCGCGGCAGCGCTGGCCGCCGATCGACTCGGGATGGGCCCGCTGTCCGCTCTGGGCGATCTTCCGGGCCCGGATCAGGGCGTCCGGGCTGTCCTCCTCGCGGACGAACTCGGCCAGCTCGGCCCGTCCCATGGACCACCAGGGCAGCGACGCATCGAAGCGCTCCACGGTCCTCGCGAGGTGGTCGCGGAGGGCCTTCCGGTCCTCGGCGTCGGTGAAGATCCGGTGAAGAACCCGCAGGCGCTCCAGGCGGACCTCCAGTGCGGCTTCCGGTTCGCCGCGCTGCGTGTGCCACGTCTCGAGGTCGTCCAGGATGGCGCCTATCTTGATCAGTGGATGGATGGTCGCCGAGTCGAGGTCCACGGCGCGGGAGGCCGCAGGGTCGCCGGCGATCAGAGACTTCAGGTCGAGCAGGTAGAGATCGTCCTGCTGCCCGGGCCGCCACAGCCGGGTGTTGGCGAGCAGGCCGGTCCACATGTACGTGACCGCGTCGCGCAGGGTGCCGCGAATGCGCTCAGGGTACGTCGACGGCCTGATGTAGCGCTCGAGGGTCTTGACGGGCCGATCGCCGAGGCGCGCCCGGTCATTCCAGACCTCATGGAAGGCGCGGTTCGCCTCGGCCGAGATCTGGGCCCCGGTCCACGCCTCGAGGTCGACCGTCTCTGTGCCGACGACCTTCTGTCGCTGGCCGATCTCCCATGAGTAGACGTTCAGGTAGGTCACCAGGGAGTTCGCGTAGTAGAGGTCGAGGACAGCGTGCTGGATGGGGTCGTCCGGCCACGGCGTCTGTCTGAGAAAGCGCACGGCGGTCTCGTAGCCGTGCAGGGCCGTGCGCAGCTTGACCTGCTCGACGATGGCGCGCGTCAGCTCGGCGTCGTCGCCGGCGGCGGCCGCGTCCTCGCGGATTGCATCGACCAGCGCCAGCGCGGCCTTGAGCTTCTGCTCGGAGACAAGACGGTGGACCTCCTCCCAGGTGTGCGGCGACCCGGTCACCGCCACCGGCGTGGGCGTGGGCGCCACGGCGGCGGCTCGCGTGGCCGGGGCGCCCGAGGTCGGCGGGCCCCACAGGGCGGCGAGGGTGAGAGGAAGAATGACGGCGAGCGGCGCGAGCTGGGTTTTCCTCATAACACCAGTCTAGACCGCGGCCGGCCGAGAAAGTTCCAACGCGCGCCGTCGGAGGGTTCCTGGACAGATATCCCGGCCACGGCAGATCCGCGGCCTGCGGCCGCACCCCGAGGTTCCGCGGTACTCCGGC
>CAZKGM010000079.1:0-6080 GCA_964552395.1 uncultured Thermoanaerobaculia bacterium
CGACTCCTCGCTCGCTGGCGGCGAGGCGCGAGGAGAACGCCCTGCGCGATCCCGCCTGGAAGCCTGTGAAGCGATCGCATGTCCCGTGCGGGCGTTGCCCGCAGCCCGCAGTGCGGGCCGGCGGGGCGGGCACGGAGCGGCGCGTCGGCTCGCGGCTGCACCCGCCGAGGACGCCGGGGGAACCGTGCTCGGAGGCTTACCCTCGGCAGCCCTCGGGCCAAGCCTCCTGCGCCCAGTCCCCCGCCGCCCGCGGCGGGATGGCCGCGCGCCTCCTTCCGCTTCGCTCCCGCCCCGCCGCGGGACCGTTCCTGGGGAGAGAGCGCTACAACGGCAGATCCGCGGCCTGCGGCCGCACCCCGAGGTTCCGCGGTACTCCGGCGGCCGTCTGGGGCTGCCGCCCCAGCCGTCTCGCAGCTCCGGCGGTCGCTAGGCAGCGGGTTGGGGTGATCGGCTTCGCGGCGACCGCCGGAGCGTGCTCGAGCCGCCTCAATCAATCGTGGGGCTGTTCTCCCATCGCCAAGGGCCGAGGGAGCCCGGCGTCGGCATTCCCCTCCCATGGCGCTGGCCTGACCTACGCACTCCAGGGGAATGCTGCGCCCGGCACGCCCGTTTGAACGCACCGTGCTCCGGGGCTCGCTGCGCTCGGATCTGCCACCCGGGCTCTCCGGGAGATCAGTGTTTGCGGTCCATTCAGAGTCTCGGGAGGACCGGGGGAGAGTCCGCTCGTAGCGAGATCCGCGAGACCGGTGTCAAGAGTGTCTCTTCTCGTGCCGGGGTACGCCCTTCTTTCCGAGCCCGGGTCAGCCGGGCGCGATCGTAGCGAGAGCGGCGAGACGCTTGTCAGGGCTGGGTTCTGAGCGTCGAGCTGCCGCAGGCATACTCCCTGTATGCTGAGGACAGCGAGGCGGGAAGAGCACGGCCCTGGCCGGCGTATCGTCGCTCGTAGTAGATCGCGGGCGGATGACCCGGGCTAAGCTGTGCCATCATGAGATCGTGCCGCCGTCAGAGACGATCGCGATGAGCAGCCGGCGGCTCGGATGATCGAGGGAGGGGGAAGTGGAGAAAGCCAGCCGAGATGAGGTCAGGGCCCGTGCCGTGGCCCGCTGCCGCGAGCGGCGCATCCTGATCCCGACCCTGGCCGAGCAGCGCGACCCGGGGCTGATCCCACAGGCGGTTGTCCAGGCATTGAAGCAGGCCGATCCCCAGGCGGTGAACCCGCTCAACCTGTTCCGGATCACCTGGCACAACGATCCCGGCGGCGGCTTCGGCAGGGTGAACGCCCTCGAGCTGCCACCGCAGCTGACCGGCGTGCCGGCGCGCATCGTTGGGCTGGTGGGCCGAACCTTCCCGACCGGCTCCCACAAGGTCGGGGCCGCGTTCGGCTGCCTGGTCCCGCGCCTGGTGGGCGGAGAGTTCGACCCGACGACCCAGGTGGCCGTCTGGCCCTCGACCGGCAACTACTGCCGCGGAGGCGCCTTCGACAGCGCCCTGCTCGGCTGCCACGCGGTGGCGATCCTGCCCGAGGAGATGAGCCGCGAGAGGTTCCGCTGGTTGGAGAGTGTGGGCGCGGAGATCATCGCCACGCCCGGCTGCGAGTCGAACGTCAAGGAGATCTTCGACATGTGTTGGGAGATCCGGCGCACCCGGCCGGAGGCGGTGATCTTCAACCAGTTCGACGAGTTTGGGAACTACCTCTGGCACTGGGCGGTTACCGGGCCGGCGGCAGAGGAGTGGCTGGAGGCGAACGGAGGACCGCGGGGTCGCTTCGCCGGCTGGGTAGGGGCCACCGGGTCGGGCGGCACGCTCGGTGCCGGAGATTACCTGAAGCGGCGGTTTCCGGGCACCATCATCGCTGCTGCCGAGGCGCTGCAGTGCCCGACACTGCTGCGCTGCGGCTTCGGCGGGCACCGGATCGAGGGCATCGGCGACAAGCACGTGCCGTGGATCCATAACGTCCGCAACACGGATCTCGTGACCGCAATCGATGACGAGGCGACGATGAGCCTGCTGCGCCTGTTCAACGAGCCGGCCGGCCGTGAGGTGCTTCTCACCCGCGGCGTTCCCGAGCCGGCGGTGGCGCGGTTGGGCGACCTCGGGATTTCCTCCATCTGCAACCTGCTGGCGGCGGTGAAGACTGCGAAGTACTTCGAGCTCGAGGCCGAGGACGTCCTCGTCACCAGCTTCACCGATTCGGTCGGGATGTACGGTACGCGCCTCTCCGAGATGGCCGCCGAGCGCGGGCCGTATACCGCGACTCGGGCCGAGGTTGACCTCGAACGCTGGCTGCTGGGCGCGACCACCGATCACCTGCGTGAGCTGACTTTCCCCGAGCGGCGGGCGCTCCACAACCTGAAGTACTACACCTGGGTGGAGCAGCAGGGGCGAACGGTCGAGGAGCTGGAGGCGCTGTGGAGCCCCCGGTTCTGGACCGACTTGGCAGACACGGTCCCGGCCTGGGACGAGGAGATCCGACGGTTCAACTCTGATACCGGTGTGCTCGAGATGCTCGCTCGAGGAGGGGACATCGCATGACTACCAAGACGGGTGATCAGACGCTGGTGGCGGCAAGTGCCTACCGGGAGCGGATCGTGCGCTTCCTGCGGGAGATGATCGCCATCCCCGCCGAGAGCCGGCGAGAGAAGGAGCGGTGCGAGCGCGTGTTCGCTGAGTACGAAAGCCTCGGCTTCGACGAAGTGCTTTTCGACGGGCTGGGTACCGTGGTCGGCCGGATCGGCTACGGACCGTACAAGCTGCTGGTCGACGGTCATGTCGACTGTGTGGGCGTGGGAGACCGCGAGGCGTGGTCGTTCGACCCGTTCGAGGGGAAGGTCGAGGACGGCCAGGTCTGGGGACGAGGCGCCGTCGACCAGCTCCCTGGTATCGCGTGCGCGGCGTACGGGGCGCGGCTGCTCCTGGATCGCGGGTTCCCGGAAGACCTGACCCTCTACGTCACGGCCTCCGTCATGGAGGAAGAGTGCGACGGATACTGCATGCTCCATCTGATCGAGAGAGAGGGGATCAGGCCGGAGGCAGTCGTCCTCACCGAGCCCACCGATCTTGCGGTGTACCGGGGCCACCGTGGCCGCCTGGAAGCGACCATCACCACTCGGGGTCGATCGGCCCACGGCGCCCATGCCGAGCACGGTGTCAACGCCCTCTACAAGATAGCCCCGATCATTGCCGATATCGAGGAGCTGAACGGCCATCTCGCCCACGATGACTTCCTGGGCGACGGGTCGGTGATCGTTTCGCACCTCGAGTGCACCACACCCTCCCTCAACGCGGTCCCCGATCGCGCCATGATCTTCATCGACCGCAGGCTGACCGCCGGTGAGACCGTAGAGAGCGCCATGGCCCAGCTGCGCTCTCTGGCCCACCTCGGTGACGCCGAGGTCGGGCTGCTCCTGTATGACGCGATGGGCTGGAACGGCGCGTGCGCCTCCCAAGACAAGGCCTTCCCGACCTGGGTCCTCGACGAAGGTCACCCGCTGGTCCAGGGCGTTGCAAATGCGGCTGAGACGGTGCTGGGGAGGCGTCCTCCGATCTCGCGCTGGCACTTCTCGACCAACGGCGTCGCCACCATGGGTCGGCTCGGCATTCCCACCGTCGGCTTCGCGCCGGGCCGCGAGGAGCTCGCCCACACCACCGAGGAGCACGTCGCGATCGACGACCTCGTGACCGCCGCCGCCGTCCACAGCCTCATTCCGCAGGAGCTGCTGCGCGGGGACAGGAAAAGAGCAACCACCAAGACACGAAGACACAAGGAAGAACACGAAGAGAGAAGAGAGTGAAAGAGGGGAAGGAGCGCTCTCGGGCTGAGCGGGAGGCGGGCAGTACTCCGCGAACCGACGTTGAAGACGAGGAGGCCGGGGTTTGAGTGAGTGGGAGGAGCTTCCAGCAGCTACCGAGGAAACGGCGTCCCAGATCGTCGACGCGGCGTTCGCCGTGCACAGTACCTTGGGACCGGGCCTGCTGGAGTCAGTCTACGAAGGATGTATGGCAGTTGAGCTGGAGTCCAGAGGTGTGGGCTTCGAACGTCAGCTCTCGGTACCGTTGGTGTACAAGGGATACGACGTGGGGCCGGGCTTTCGGGTTGATCTGCTCGTCGAAGGCTGCGTTTTGGTTGAGCTGAAGTCTATGGAGATCCTGCTGCCGCTTCATGCGGCCCAACTTCTCACGTACCTCAGGCTGACCGCCAATAGTCTCGGCTTCTTGATCAACTTCAACGTTCCCCAAATCCGGGACGGCATCCAACGCTACATCCTATGATTCTCGCTTGGTGTCTTCTTCGTGTTCTTTGTGCCTTCGTGGTTCATTCTTGATTGGAGAGCCAAAGTGACGAACGCATTGAAAGGCAAGCACTTCATCACGACTCAGGAGTGGACCGTCGGGGAGCTCGAGCAGGTGTTCGCCCTCGCGGCCAAGCTGAAGGAGGCGAGAGCCGCCGGACGGCCGACGCAGCTGCTGGTGGGGAAGACGCTGTACATGATCTTCTTCGACTCCTCGACGCGGACCCGCAACTCGTTCGAGACCGGGATGACCCAGCTCGGCGGGCACGGGATCTTCCTGTCGCCGGACAAGATGCAGATCAGCCACGGCGAGAACGCCAGGGACACCGCCAAGGTGTTGTCGCGCTACGGCGAGGGGATCGCCATCCGCCACTGCGCCTTCCGGGAGGGCAACCAGTACCTGCGCGAGGTCGCGCGGCACGCCGAGATTCCGGTGATCTCCATGCAGTGCGACATCTACCACCCGTGCCAAGTCCTGGCCGACTTCATGACGATCCGGGAGCACCTCGGCGCCGAGACGCGCGGCCTCAAGCTCGGCGTCGCCTGGACGTCGGCGCCGAGCTACGTTCGACCGCTGTCGGTGCCGCAGAGCCTGATCCTGATGATGCCCAGGTTCGGCATTGACGTCACCCTGGCCTACCCGCCGGAGTTCCGGCTGATGCCCCAGATCGAGGAGCAGGCGCGGGCGAACGCCGAGGCCTCCGGGGCGCGGTTCGAGATCAGCAACCGCTTCGAGGACGCCTTCGCCGGCGCCGACGTCGTGGTGCCCAAGTCGTGGGGCCCGCTCATGACGACGACCGACGTCGGGCAAGGGCTGTCGCTGATCGAGAAGTACCCGGACTGGCGGTGCGACGCCGAGCGCATGGCACTGGGCAAGGAGCGCCTGATCTACATGCACCCGCTGCCGGCCGACCGCGGCCGCGAGGTCACCGATGAGGTCATCGACGGACCTCAATCGGTGGTCTACGACGAGGCCGAGAACCGCCTCCACGTTCAGAAGGCCCTGATGGCCTTAACAATGTAGAGGGGAGACTCCATGGCGCGATTCGAGCTCGTGTGCTCCGAGTGCGGGAAGGTCCTCGCCGAGGATCCAGATCTCCTGGTCTGTCCCGACTGCTCGGCGTTGCAGGAGCGCGGCGCCTCGCTGCGCGGGGTCCTCGAGGTACGCCTGACCGAGCCGCCCTCGGCGTGGCCGGAGGGAGAAGTACACGAGCCGGGCGTCCTGACCCGGCTGCTGCCGCTCGCCGACCCGCGCCACTTGGCCCCCCTCTCGGTCGGCGGCACGCCGTTGCTCGAGGTCCCGCGCCTGCGGCGCGAGCTCGGGATGCCGCGGTTGTGGCTCAAGGACGACACCCGCAACCCGTCCGGCTCGACCAAGGACCGTGCCTCGTGGCTGGTCGCGGCCAAGGCGCTTGAGTACGGCCGTGACGTGATCGCCACCGCGTCGACCGGCAACGCGGCAAGCTCCCTGGCCGCAGTCTGCGCGGCCTCGGGCCAGCGAGCGGTGGTCCTGGTGCCGGCGGCCGCCCCTCGCGCCAAGCTGGTGCAGATGCTGGTCTGCGGCGCGCGCCTGATCCCCGTCGACGGCAGCTACGACGATGCCTTCGAGCTGTGCTGCGAGGCGTGCCGCGAGCTCGGCTGGTACAACCGCAACACGGCCCTCAACCCCTACACGATCGAGGGCAAGAAGACGCTCGCCCTGGAGGTCACCCGCGGGCTCGCGCCGGAACTGCCGGACGTCGTCATCGTGCCGGCCGGCGACGGGGTGATCACGGCCGGCGTCGCCAAGGG
>CAZKGM010000080.1:0-6036 GCA_964552395.1 uncultured Thermoanaerobaculia bacterium
GCGTTTCCCGTTTCCCGTTTCCCGTTCTTCCTTCTCCCTTTCCCCTCCTGCGTTTCCCGTTTCCCGTTTCCCGTTTCCCTCTTTCCCCATTCGACTCACCATCAACGCGGATCCCCAATGAACCAAACAGCCACCAACCTGCTCTCCAAGATCACCACTCGCGACGCCACCATCGGCATCGTCGGCCTGGGCTACGTCGGCCTGCCGCTGGCCATCGCCTTCGCCGACAAGGGCTTTGCCGTCCTCGGCTTCGACGTCGACGAGCGCAAGGTCGACGCGATCGGCCGCGGCGAGTCCTACATCAAGCACCTCGACGGCGGCCGCCTGGAGAGCGTTGTCAGTGCCGGCAAGCTGACCGCGACCACTGATTTCGCACGCCTGGCCGAGCCCGACGCCGTGCTCATCTGCGTTCCCACGCCGCTGACCCCGCAGCGCGAGCCCGAGATGCGCTACGTCGACGGGACTGCCCGCGAGATCGCGAAGCGACTGCGGCCCGGACAGCTCGTCATCCTCGAGTCCACGACCTACCCGGGCACCACCGACGAGCTCGTGCGCGGTATCCTCGAGGCGAGCGGGCTGACCTGCGGCGACAGCTTCTTCCTCGCCTTCTCCCCGGAGCGCGAGGACCCCGGCAACCCTGACTACGGGACCACCACGATTCCGAAGGTGATCGGCGGCGTCGACCCCGTCTCCGGCGACCTCGCCGAGGCCCTCTACGCGCAGGCGATCTCGCGCACCGTCCGCGTCTCCTCGGCCCGTACCGCCGAGGCGACCAAGCTGACCGAGAACATCTTCCGCGCCGTCAACATCGCGCTCGTCAACGAGCTCAAGATCGTCTACGACCGCATGGGGATCGACGTCTGGGAGGTCCTCGACGCCGCCGACACCAAGCCCTTCGGCTTCATGCGCTTCAGCCCCGGTCCCGGCTGGGGTGGCCACTGCATTCCATTGGATCCATTCTACTTAGCGTGGAAAGCGCGCGAGCACGGCCTCAACACCAAGTTCATCGAGCTCGCGGGCGAGGTGAACATCCGCATGCCGCAGTGGGTGATCGAGAAGCTGCAGCTGGCGCTCAACGATCACGGCAAGGCGGTGAAGGGCTCACGCGTGCTGGTGCTCGGGCTGGCGTACAAGAAGGACATCGACGACCCGCGCGAGAGCCCGGCATTCGAGCTGATCGATGCCTTGCTCGCACTCGGCGCCGAGGTCAGCTACCACGACCCGCACATCCCCGAGGCGCCGAGCATGCGCTCCTGGCCCGACCTGCCGCCGATGACCTCGCAGGCTCTGACCGCCGACCTGCTCGCCGCCACCGATGCCGTACTCATCGCCACCAATCACACTGCCGTCGACTACGACCTCGTCGCCACCCACGCCCCTCTGATCATCGACACCCGCGGCGTCTACCGAGAACGACGGGAGAACGTAGTGAAAGCATGAGTCTCGCTAGACGCAAGACGCGAGACGCGAGACGCTGGGTAGAGGAAAACCTCGCCAGGCCGGGCACAGGCGGTGTGTGGTCAGAGAGTTCGAGCAGCCAAGAATGCAGCTGAGTCACCACGATCTCGATGTCTGGAAGGCAGCAGTTGACCTCGTACAGGGTGTGTACGAGCTGACTGCTCGTTTTCCTACCGAGGAGAAGTATGGGCTCACCAACCAGATGCGAAGAGCGGCAGTCTCGATTCCCAGCAACATTGCAGAAGGAGCTGCCCGTGTGTCTCGGAGGGAGTTTGCCCATTACCTGGTTGTTGCGCGAGGGTCCCTCGCCGAACTGGAGACTCAGGTCCGTATCACGGTAAGCCTCGGGCTGCTCTCGGCCGCTGAATCGCGGCCCATCAACGAGGCGATCGAGAGGACCTTCTCGCTGTTGTCCGGCTTGCTGAGGGCTATCAGCGGCGGTCGTGTTAGTGGAGTTTCGGAGGAACCAGCCGATGAAGCTGAGGTTACGTACCAGTTCCTTTCCGCCAATCAAGAAGAAGAGGGGAGTACCACGGAGTGAACCAAGTCTTGCCTCTAACGTCTCACAATCCGGGAGGGTGGGGGACGTCTTGCGTCTAGCGTCTTGCGTCTTGCGAGACCCCTGGGCGGGGGACTCCGTTACTCCGTCACTCCGTCACTCCGTCACTTGCTCGCAGAACCAAGACCGCCCCATCTCCGCGGAGTTCTCCAAATGACGACCAACCCCAATGGGCCTACCCTGGTAACTGGTGCCGCCGGCTTCATCGGCTTCCACCTGTGCCAACGGCTGCTGCAGCGCGGGGTCACGGTCATCGGCCTCGACAACCTCAACGACTACTACGACCCCGAGCTCAAGGTCGCGCGCCTCAACCAGCTCGAGAACCAGCCCGGCTTCGGCTTCGTCAGGCTCGACCTCGCCGACCGCGACGGTGTCGCCCGCCTGTTCAACGATATCGGCTTCTCACGAGTCGTCCATCTTGCCGCCCAGGCCGGCGTCCGCTACTCGATCGAGAACCCGTGGGCGTACATCGACAGCAACGTCGGCGGCTTCATGGCGTTGCTCGAGGGGTGCCGCCGACACCCGGTCAGCCACCTGGTCTTCGCCTCGTCATCCTCGGTCTACGGCCTCAATACGAAGATGCCGTTCTCGGTGCACGACAACGTCGACCACCCGGTTTCACTGTACGCGGCGACCAAGAAGGCCAACGAGCTGATGGCCCACGCCTACGCGCACCTCTACGGTGTCCCGACCACGGGCCTGCGGTTCTTCACAGTCTACGGTCCCTGGGGTCGCCCGGACATGGCCCTCTTCAAGTTCACCAAGGCGATCCTCGAAGGCAAGCCGATCGACGTCTACAACCACGGCAAGATGCAGCGAGACTTCACCTACATCGACGACATCATCGAGGGCGTCATCCGGGTCCTCGAGAGCACGCCGAAGCCGAACCCGCAGTGGTCGGGGGATGCTCCGGACCCGGGCACCAGCCCGGCGCCGTACCGGCTCTACAACATCGGCAACAACAACCCGGTCGAGCTCATGGACTTCATCGGCGCCATCGAGACCGCGCTCGGCACCAAGGCCGAGAAGAACATGATGCCGATGCAGCCCGGCGACGTCCCGGCCACCTACGCCGACATCGCCGGCCTCGCGGAGGACGTCGGATTCAAGCCATCGACTCCCATCGCCGAAGGCATCGCCAACTTCATCGCCTGGTACCGCGGGTACTACCGCACATGAAGAAGAGAACCACGGATTGAAGAAGGTAACCACGGATTACACGGATTACACAGATTGTAAGAAGAAGACAACCGCGAGTCCTTGCAGCCCCACGCGTCGAGCCTAATGACAACCAACCCAAAGGACCCTGGACCGCGCAGTGGCCGCTGCCACCCTCGTGAGAAATCCGTGAAATCCGTGAAATCCGTGGTCGATAATCTCTTCCTGAAACCCGTGGTCAATCCTCGCTCCGTCGACCTGATGCATGCATCGTGTGATAGCATTATGCTATCAGGAGGTGCATCATGGCGGTCATGACCCTGCGCGGGCTCAGCGAGGAAGAAGCCGATCGGCTCCGCGAGGAGGCCGGTCGCCAGGGCATCTCCCTCAACGCCTTAGTCCTCCGCCTGGTGCGAGAAGGAGCCGGCTTGGCCAAGCGGCCGTGGCTTGTGAGGCACCACGAGCTGGACGCGCTTGCCGGGACCTGGACCGAGGAGCAGGCTACGGCGTTCTCCGCGGCTCTCGAAGAGACCGAGTGCATCGATCCAGAGATGTGGAAGTGAGCGGCCTGATCCTCGACACCAACGCCTACGTGGCATTCAAGCGCGGGCGAAACCTCGCGATTGAGATGCTGCGTCTGGCGGACGAGATCGTGATCCCGGTCGTTGTGCTGGGCGAGCTGCTGGCGGGTTTTGCGTGTGGAGACCGGGAGGCCGAGAACCGCAGCGAGTTGACGAGCTTTCTGGACTCGGCGCGCGTGCGGGTGGCCGTGGCGGATGCGACCACGGCATCCTGGTACGGAAGGATTTTCGCGAGTCTGAGACGTGCGGGACGACCCATCCCTGCCAATGACCTGTGGATTGCCGCGGCGGCTCTGCAGAATGGTCTGCCGGTGTTCTCGTTCGATCAGCACTTCCAAGCTGTCGACGGCCTGGCCCTTGTCACGAAACCCGAGGACCTGCTTCCCTGATGAGAGAGAAGAGGACCACGGAAAGAAGATAGAACCACGGATTCCACGGATTACACAGATTAGAAGAAGAAAGACAGGAAATGGTCTTCTTGCAGCCCCACGCGGTCAGCCCAATGACAACCAGCCCAGAGCATCCCGTGCCCCACAAGGGCCCGTGCCCCCCTCTAAGGAAATCCGTGGTTAGTCCTGTTCCCCCGACATCCGTGGTGGCTAGCAGGCCGTGCTACACTGAAGCCGTGTAGCACGGGAGGACCCATGAGCAACCTGACGATCACCGTTGATGACGAGGTTCTCAAACGGGCGAGGCTTCGAGCCCTCGAGCAGGGAACATCCGTGAACGCCGTCCTTCGCGAGGTGCTCGAGGCGTATGCCGGAGTTCGGCGCCGGCAGCAGGAGGCCGTGCGAGCGATCCTGGTTCAGGCGCGCGAATCACGCGCGCAACGAGGTGAAGCGAAGTGGACGCGCGACAGCTTGCACGAGCGGTCATGACGCGCACGTTTTTCGACACCAACATCATCGCCTACATGTTCGACGCGGCATCCCCGCGCAAGCGCGACGTTGCACAGCAGCTGTTCGAGCATGAGGCTGAGGCGGGTGCGGCGGTCCTGAGTGTCCAGGTGCTTCAAGAGGCCTTCGTCACGCTGACGCGCAAGTTTGAGACCCCCTTGGCGCCGGAGCGAGCTGAGGCTGTCATCCGCGACCTGACGGAGCTGCCGGTGGTCAGTGTGGACCCGCAGATGGTTCTGGCTGCGATTGCACGCTGCCGGACCGCATCGCTGTCATTCTGGGACAGCTTGATCATCGAGTCGGCGCTGGCTGGTGGCTGCGGCCGACTGCTCACCGAGGACCTGCAGCACGGCCAGTTCGTCGAAGGTCTGAGAATCGAGAACCCATTCCTGGATGGCAACTGACGAACCACGGGCAGAAGAGAGAACCACGGATTCCACGGATGACACCGATTGATGAAGAGAAGAGTCATCCTCTGAGCTCCTACTGTCCTCTTTCTACAAGCAATTCGCGCAGCGAATCGCTATCCGTGCTTGCACTGTGACCGCATCTGTCTTACATTGTCTTACATGGACAAAGCGCTGACCATCCGCCTCGACGATGACCTGGTGAACGCGCTCGAGCGTGCCGCCAAGGCCAGCGGCCGGTCGCGCAGCGACATCGCCCGTGAGGCGATCCGGCGCCAGCTCGCCATCATCCGCTTCGACCAGCTCCGCAGTCGTGTGGCGCCGTTCGCGGAAGCCGCCGGCTGGCTTACGGACGAGGACGTGTTCGACGCGCTCCCGTGAGGGTCTTCCTTGACAGCAATGTGCTGGTGGCGGCGTTTGCCACGCGCGGCCTCTGCGCCGATCTGCTCCGAGCCGTCTTGGCCGAGCACGATCTGCTGGTGGGTGAGGTAATCCTCGAGGAGCTCGAGAGAGTCCTGCACAGGAAACTGAAGGTGCCCGACAAGATCGTGACCGAGGTCCTGGAGCTGCTGCGCGGCCAGACCGTGGTGCCGCGACCGCTGGCGCCGGCGGCCATCGAGCTGAGCGACCCGGACGATCTCTGGGTGCTTGCCTCCGCCGTGGCTTCGAACGCCGACGCGCTCGTCACCGGCGATCGGGGCCTGCTGGAGGCTGCCGATCGCGCCACCGTACGGATTCTGAGTCCTCGCGCCTTCTGGACCTTGCTGAAGGACGCACCTCGCGAATAGCCCGCCTGTCGGCGGCAGAGCGAACCACGGATAGAAGAAAGTAACCACGGATTGAAGAAGGTAACCACGGATTACACGGATTACACAGATTAGAGAACAGAAGAGTCATCCTCTGAGCTCCTACTGTCTTCTTTCTACAAGCAATTCGCGCAGCGAATCGCTATCCGTGAAATCCGTGGTTAAGTCCGT
>CAZKGM010000081.1:0-5718 GCA_964552395.1 uncultured Thermoanaerobaculia bacterium
GCGAGCGCAGCGGCGGGGGGCGAGAGGGCACTCCTGCGCGATCCCTCCCCTACCAAAAGGGAGGGGGGCTCACAACCTCTCAGAGAACCCGGGAGGCAGATCCGAGCCCAGCGGCCCCTCGGGGCGGGAAGACCGGGCCGAGGTCCTCCTCGAGACCGGGCTCCGCGCTCCGAGGGGGGCGGCCGCAGGCCGCGGATCTGCCGTGGCGGGGACACCGGTAGTGAGGCGGACCGGGGACGGTTCTCTGGGATGGGCGAGACGTCCGTCACCCCATCACTCCGTCACTCCGTCACCACCTCCATGCAACCCCCCGGCTGCGCCAACGTACACTAGCCCTAGATGCAATCGGAAGGAGGAGCTATGTCCCGACACATGACAGGACTTGTGAAAGGTGTGCTCGCGGCATGCGTGGCGCTGCTGCTGGCGCCGCCCGCCAGCGCGGCGACCAAGCTGCTGCGCTTTCCCGACATCTCCGGCAATGCGGTGGTGTTCTCGTACGCCGGCGACCTCTGGAAGGCGCCCGCGGCGGGCGGCATCGCGGTCCGACTGACCGCCCACCCCGGGCAGGAGCTGTTCGCCAAGTTCTCCCCCAACGGCAAGTGGATTGCCTTCACCGGGCAGTACGACGGCGACGAGCAGGTGTATGTGATGCCTGCCGACGGCGGCGTGCCGAAACGGCTCACCTGGTACCCCGCCCACGGCCCCCTGGCCCCGCGGTGGGGGTACGACAACCAGGTCTACGGCTGGACGCCGGACGGGACCAGGGTACTGTTCCGGTCACTGCGCGACGCCGACGGCGGACGCACGGAGACCGCGCTGTATACGGTCTCGGTCGACGGCGGCCTGCCGGTCAAGCTGCCGATGCCGACCTCGGGCGCCGGTGACTTCTCGCCCGATGGCAAACGCCTGGCATACTCGCCGCTGTTCCGCGACTTCCGCACCTGGAAGCGCTACTCGGGCGGTTGGGCCCAGGACCTCTACATCTACGACCTGGCGACCAACGCGGTCAAGAAGATCGCGCCGTCGGTGCGCACAGAGCGCGACCCGATGTGGATCGGCGGCACCATCTACTTCGCCTCCGACCGCGACGGCACGCTCAACCTGTACTCCTACGACGTCGCCTCCGGAGACGTCGCCGAGCTCACGCACTCGACGACGTGGGACGTCCGCTGGCCTTCCTCGGACAACCTCGGCGCCATCGTCTACGAGTCCGACGGCGAGCTGCACGTCTACCGCGCGGCCACCGGCACCGACACCAAGCTCGATATCACGGTGCCGGATGATGGGCTCAACACGCGACCGTCGCGATACGCGGCGTGGAAGAACATCGAGGACTTTGAGCTGTCCCCGAAGGGCGAGCGGGCGCTGTTCGTGGCCCGGGGTGACGTCTTCACGGTTCCGATCGAGCACGGCCCGACCCGCAACCTGACCGACTCCTCGAACGCCCACGACAAGTGGGCGCGGTGGTCGCCCGACGGCGCCAAGATCGCCTACATCTCGGACGCCGACGGCGAGGACCAGCTGTACCTGGTCGACGAGAAGGGCGAGGGCAAGCCGCAGCGTCTGACGTCGGGCCTGGCGGCGATGCTGTACGCGCCGAGCTGGGCGCCCGACGGCAAGCGGCTGGCGTTCTCGGACAAGGACGGCAAGCTGTACGTGGTCACGGTCGCCGACCGCAAGATGACCCAGGTCGCCGATGACGAGTATGGAGGCCTTCGCGACTACGCCTGGTCGCCGGACGGACGCTGGCTCGCGTTCTCGATGGCCAACGCCAACGGCTTCCGGTCGCTGTACGTCTGGGGTGCCGACGGCGGCCAGCTGCACCGCGTCACCGACGACACGTTCGACGTCGAGGAGCCGGCATGGGACCCCGAGGGGAGCTTCCTGTGGGTACTTTCGGAGCGGGAGTTCGCGCCCCAGATCTCGACCATCGAGTGGAACTACGCCGGCAACCGGATGACCGGGATCTTCGGCTACGCCCTCCGTCCCGACGTCAAGGACCCGTTCGGCCCGCGCTCGGACGAGGTGACGGTCGGGGAGAAGAAGGATGGCGCCGAGAAGGCCGATGGCGGAGCGGAGAAGGATAAAGCAGACGCCAAGAAGGCCAAGGCAGAGCTCAAACCTGTGGTCATCGACTTCGACGGTCTTGCCGGCCGTGCGGTCAGGGTGCCGATTGATGCCGACAACCTCGGCGGGCTGGTCGCCACCAAGGGCTACCTGCTGTACAGCGTGAGAGGAGCGTACTTCTACGGCCGCCCGAGCTACGAGAAACCGCGCCTGATGCTCTTCGACCTCGACAAGCGCGAGGCCTCGGAGCTGGCTGCGGACGTCTCGAGCTACGCCGTGTCCGCCGACGGCTCCAAGGTCCTCGTCGAGCAAGACAAGAGCTACAACCTCTTCGACGTCAAGCCGAAGGCAAAGGACAAGAAGACAGTCTCGACCAAGGGCCTGTACGTCGACCGCGTGCCCAAGCAGGAGTGGGCGGAGATCTTCAACGAGGTGTGGCGGCGCTACCGCGACTTCTACTACCTCAAGAACATGCACGGCTACGACTGGAAGGAGATCGGCGACCGCTACCGGACGTTGGTCCCGTACGTGGCGCACCGCTCGGACCTCAACTACGTGCTCGGCGAGATGGTGGCGGAGCTGTCGACCGGCCACTGCTACATCCAGGGCGGCGACTTCGACATCCCCGAGCGTGCCAAGGTTGGCCTGCCGGGCGCCCGCTTCGAGCTCGACGCTGAAGCCGGCCGCTACCGGATCGCGAGGATCTTCAAGGGCGACCCCGAGGAGGAGCGGTACCGCGCGCCGCTCGACGCCCTCGGGATCAGCGTCAAGGCAGGCGACTACGTGCTGGCGATCGACGGCGAGAACCTCGGCGGCGGCGACAACCCCTACCGCCTGCTGCAGAACAAGACCGACCCGGTGACGTTGACGGTGAACGACAAGCCGACGCTCGAGGGCGCACGCCGGGTCACCTACACGCCGGTGTTCTCGGAGTCTGCCCTCCTGTACAGGGCGTGGGTCGACGGCAACCGCGACAAGGTCGCCGAGCTGAGCGGCGGGCGGGTCGGCTACCTGCACATTCCCGATATGGGCGCGGAGGGGATCTACGAGTTCATCAAGTGGTACTACCCTCAGGTCCGCAAGCAGGGGCTGGTGATCGACGTCCGCAACAACGGCGGCGGCAACGTGTCGCAGTGGATCATCGAGCGCCTCGACACCAAGCTGCTCGGCACCCGCTTCGGCTACGCCTCCGACCACCCGCGGACTTACCCGTACACCGTCTTCTACGGGCACATGGCGTGCCTGATCAACGAGACCTCCGCCTCCGACGGCGACATCTTCCCGGCCCGCTTCAAGAAGGCCGGCCTCGGCCCGCTGATCGGCAAGCGCACGTGGGGCGGGGTGGTCGGGATCTCGGGCCACGGGCCGCTGCTCGACGGCGGCCAGGTCTACGTGCCGCAGCAGGCCACCAACGACGTCGACGGCTCGTACATCATCGAGGGTCACGGCGTCGATCCCGACATCGTGGTCGAGAACGACCCGGCATCGGTGATCGCCGGCCACGATCCGCAGCTCGAGCGTGGTGTCGAGGAGGTGCTGGCGGCGATGAAGCGCGAGCCGCGAGCCCTGCCCACGCGTCCGCCCGATCCCGTGCAGGCGAGGTGACGCCTCAGCCTGCGGGATGATCCCAAAGCTCAGGGACGCCCCCTTCCCCGGAAGGGGGCGTTTTCATCAGCTCACGGGCTCGAGGTTCGCCTCCAGCCCCTCGGTGGCGCGCGTTGCCCGCAGGTACCCACGCAGCCCGACCGCGGTGATGACGGCGCTCGCGAGAACCAGGCCGCCGTCGAACAGGCTCCACCACGACACGCCGAAGAATCGGAACAGGCCGATGCCGAGGGTCAGGAAGGCGAGGCCGGTCCGCGTCAGGGCGAGGTAGGTTCTGCCCCGAGCGAGCTCGGTCCGCATGCGTGAGAGCACGGTACGCGAACCCGCGAGCTTGGTCCGCCCCTCGGCGAGCTTGGTCCGCCCCTCGGCAAGGTCGGTGCGCTTCTCGGACAGGCCGGTGCGGGTCTGCGCCATGTCGGTGCGCTGGCCGGCCAGGTTGGTGCGGCCTCGCGCCATGTCGGTGCGCAGGACCGAGAGGTCGGTGCGTTGGCTGGCCAGGCTGCTCCGCTCGCGCGAGAGGTCGGTGCGGATGGTGGCGAGCTCGGTGCTGCGGGTCGACAGGCGTGTCTGCTCGCGCGTCAGGTCGGTGCGCTCCTGCGCCATCTCGGTCTGGTGGCGGTTGTAGGTGTCGGAGGTGGCGGCGTACTCCAGCAGGCCGGTGCTGGTGACCGTCCGCTGCTGCTCGAGGTCGTGGATGCCGCGCTCGAGCTCTGTGCCGGTCTCCTGCAGCTCAACGGCGCGATCGAGCAGCGAGCGGATCGCCGTCAGCTGTGACTGCAGCTCGTCCCTGAAGTTGCTCTCGGTCATCGTTATGCTCCCTTTGCAGCGATGGCCGCTGCCGCCTGCAGTGTCATCTCCCGTCCGGTGGGCGCCTCCCGGCCGTGCCCCTCAGGCCGTCGGGCTCAGGTACGGCGCGTACCCGGGTTTGTAGTCGATACTCCTCACCCCCGCGATACCGCGCCCGATCCTGAGCACGACCTCGAGGGTCTCGTCCTCGATGTAGGGGCCGAGCAGCGTGACGGCGCCGTCTTCGACGTTGGCGCTGATCTCGAACAGGTAGGTGCGCGCGTCGGAGACCAGCGCGGCCTCGATCTCGGCGGCCAGACACAGCCGCACGAGCTCCCTCTCGCAGTCCTCGGTGCAGCGGTACTGGTCGTCCTCCATGATCCCCTTGAGGACACGGCAGGCGACCTCGATGGGCACCCGTTCGAGGTTGAGTAAGAGGTCGTACAACTTCGGGTCGCGGACGTCGCGGCCGTACATGAAGCGCGCCCAGCGGACGCGCCGGTCGTCCTCGGTGCGGATGTAGTCGCGCGCCATCTCCTCGTCGTACTTGAAGCGCTCCATCGTCATCGCGACGCGGGCGCTCATGGGCGCCTCGATGCGCACCTTCACGAAGTGTTGGAGCGGCGGCAGGAGCAGGTGACCCGAGTGGCCGTGGTATACGACTCCGTCGCCGTGGACCTTCTCCAGCAGCGCCTGCCGCATCAGCACCACGTAAGGACGGCGCAGCTCGCTGAACTGCTGGTAGGCGCGGTCTGCTCTCTCCAGCTTCTTCACGACCTTGCTCGCGAGCGCGCCGTGGCAGTTGACAACCGAGACGAGGTCCTCGCGCGACACGAAGCGAAAGCTCGTGTGCCGCTGGAGGCAGTCCAGCAGCTTGCGCGCGCCGGCTGCCGTTCCACGGGAGATGAAGAGCACCGCCATTCCCGCCTCCGTCTCAGGCCCCGACGGCACCGCCTGCCGCCGGCTTCCGCGACGGGCGGCGACCCCATTCGTCCGAGCCGAAAGGGCTCTTCCCCCCCAAAGTGACAGTTTACCAGGATGACGAGATGGGGGCTGGGGAGGTGACGGAGTGACGGAGACCCCCTCCCACCGAAGACGGTGAGGAGTGAGGTGTAAGGAGTAAGGGGACCTCCACCCACCCGGAGAACCCTTCGGCAGCGCGCTCCAGAGAATGGTGCGCTCAAACGGGCGTACCGTCCTTGATGTTTCTCTGAAGAGCGTTCACAAGCCGTACGCGCTGGCGAGAAACGTCAAGGGGGG
>CAZKGM010000082.1:0-2397 GCA_964552395.1 uncultured Thermoanaerobaculia bacterium
GGGAAACGCCAGAAGGGAAACAGCCCCACCCGCCCGGGAGAAGAGAAGGCCCGACCGCCCGCCCAGATCCTTCGTCGCTCGGGGACTCGCTCCTCAGGATGACAGGTGGGAAGCGAGTGCCCAGGGCGTCAGGAGGAGGATTCCCCGGAGCCATCGGAGAACGTGGAAGCCGGAGTTCGGAGAAGGGTGCGTTCAAACGGGCGTGCCGGGCGCGGCATCTTCCCTGAAGCGCGACGGGCAGCCGAGCTCGAGAGGAGGGAAATGCCGACGCCGGGCTCCCACGGACCTCGGCGTTGGGAGAACGGCTTCAGGATTGGAGGAGGCGGCCCGAGCGGCTTCCGGCGGTCGCTACGAGGCTGGCCAACCGTTTTCGTGGCATGGCGACCGCCGGAAACGCGAGGCGGCCGGGCGCCCCTGCGACCGGACGGCCGCCGGGGATAAGGAGAAGACTCCCCCACCCGCCCAGATCCTTCGTCGCTCGCGGACTCGCTCCTCAGGATGACACGTGGTGGCGACTGGTAGGAGGCCCCGTAGGCGGGTGCTTCAGCGCCCGCCCCCGGCACCGTTGGGTGAACCCGGTGATACAACGACCCGCCGGAGCAGCCTGGGGGCGCGCCCTGAAGGACGCGCCTACCCAGAAGGGAGGGCGATCGGGGCTACCGGACTAGGTGCTGCGCTCGTGCCCCCACCCGGCGGGCGAGACGCCCGCCACTACAACGAAACCGGAAACGGGGCAGCGAGAGTTTTCGAGCAGCTGGGAAGAGGGATCTGCGGGTGGGCGGGCGGGGCTTCCTCACTTCCTCACTTTCTTACCTTCTCACTTCCTGCTCTTCGGCTACCCGTGCAACCCCCCGCCCTCCAGAATCCCATTGATCCTCTCAACGACCTCCTGCGCGGAGGCGGGGCGGTCGTTGGGGTCCTGGGCGCAGAGGCTGACGATGAGGTCCCAGACCGGCTGCGGGGGCGGGTTGGAGAGGTCCTCGCGGGCCGGGAAGCGGTGCTCGTGGAGGGCCAGGATCATCTCGGCCGGGGTGGAGGCGTGGAACGGCGGCTTGCCCTCCAGCATCTCGAACAGGATCATGCCCAACGAGTAGAGGTCCGAGCGCTCATCGGCGGTGCGGGCGTCGACCGCCTCGGGGGCGGCGTACTGCGGGGTGCCGAGGAAGACGTTGGCGGCGGTGAGGGCGACGTCGCCGACGGCGCGGGCGACGCCGAGGTCCATGACCTTGAGGCCGCCGCCCGGCACCAGCATGACGTGGCCGGGCTTGAGGTCGCGGTGGATGACGCCGTTGGAGTGGGCGTAGGCGAGCGCGCCGGCGACCTCGCGGATGATGCCGAGCGCATCGTCGACCGCGAACACGCGCCCCGCCTTGAGGTGGTCGCGCAGCGTGATGCCGTTGACGAACTCCATCGCCAGGTAGAGGTCCTCGCCGTCCTCGCCCGCGTCGTAGACGCGCACGATCGAGGGGTGGCGCAGGCGCGCGCCCAGCGCCCCCTCCTGCAGGAAGCGGACGACGAAGGTGGTGTCCCTGCGGCTCAGCGGGTGCGGTACCTTGAGCGCGACCAGGCGGCGGTCGCCCTCCCGGTAGGCGCTGTACGTGGTGGCGGCGGTGCCGCTGCCGAGAACGTCCAGGAGCTCGTAGGGGCCGATGCGGGAGCCGGGTTTTAGCACGGGGTACCTCGTTCCCCTAGCATAACGCAGATGCGGGAGGCGGGATGAGGGGTTGGGACGGTGTTCGGAGGTCGGGATGTTGGGGTTGGTGACTAAGTGATTGAGTGATTAGGTGATGAGGTTCCCCCAGCCCGATCCCCCGGAAGTGAGAAGGTAAGAAGGTGAGCAGGTGATGAGGTCCCGCCCACCCGACCGAGGAAGGGAAGAGGAAAACGGGAAAAGGGAAACGCCCGAGCAGGAGGGAGCGGGGGGTTGGCGGTGCGGCGGGGATGCTCCGAGGCGATTGCAGGACGTGGGCGTGAGGGATGCGGAGAAGACCCGCCCGCCCAGATCCTTCGTCGCTCGAGGACTCGCTCCTCAGAGTGACATGGGGGGTGTTGCGTGGTCGCTCCTCAGGATGACATGGGAGGACGGTCGGCAATGGGTCTCGTAGGCGGGTGCTTCAGCGCCCGCCCCCGGCGCCGTTGGGTGAACCCGGTGGCACAACGACCCGGCGGAGCAGCCTGGGGGCGCGCCCTGAAGGACGCGCCTACCCAGAAGGGAAGACTGTCAGGGTCATCGGGCTGGGTGCGGCGCACGAGCCCCCGCCCGGGCAGGCGAGACGCCTGCCCCTACAACAGAGAGAAGGCTCGCTTCCGTCGTAGTGGCGGGCGTCCCGCCCGCCGGGTGGGCGGCGGGGGTTCGAGCAGAAGGCGCTCCGGCGGGGATCATGCAGGTGATACCAT
>CAZKGM010000082.1:2497-5700 GCA_964552395.1 uncultured Thermoanaerobaculia bacterium
TCCTCGACATCGGGTGCGGCATCGCCGGCCTCGACGTGCTGCTGTACGCCCACTACCGCGATCGGGGCCGCCCCGAGATGTACCTGCTGGACCGCACCGGCTCTTCCGCTCCCCGCTACGGCTTCGCGGACCGGGACGAGTTCTACAACGCCCTCGAGCTGTCCCGGCGCGTGCTGGTGGACAACGGCGTGCCGGCCGAGGCGATCCGGCTCCTGGACGTCGGCAAGGGGGGCGAGATCCCCCGGGAGCCGCTGGACCTGGTGGTGTCGATCGCCTCGTGGGGGTTCCACTACCCGGTGTCGAGATACCTCGACGAGGTGCACCGCGCGCTCAACCCCGGCGGCTGTCTGATCCTGGACGTGCGGCTCGGCGAGGGCCAGCGGGAGCTCTTGGAGCAGCGCTTCGAGTGCGTCGAGACGATAGCGGCGGTCTGGAAGGACAAGGCCGAGCGCCTGCGGGCGGTGCGGTGATGCGGCCCGGGCGAGAGCCGGCGGCGGGAGCACGGCCGCTCCGGGGCGGGTAGGGACCGCCGATGGCGACCGTGGTCTTCCTGCAGCGCGACCCGATCGAGTGGCTGGGGCTGATGTACCTGTCGTCCACACTCAAGGCGAACGGCCACAACACGCGGATGGTGATCGACGCGCTGGAGCCGGAGGGGGCGCTGGAGGCAGCCCTCAAGGAGCCCGCCGACCTGTACGCCTTTTCCCCGCTGGTCACCGACTTCCGGTGGGCGCTGGATCAGGCGGCCAGCCTCAAGGCGCGGCGGGACGTGCCGGTGGTGCTCGGCGGGACGCACGTCACTTTGAACCCGGAGGAGACGCTCGCCCACCCGGCGGTCGACGTCGTGTGCCGGGGGGAGGGCGAGGCTCCCCTGCTCGAGCTCGCCGAGGCGGTCGCGGAGGGGCGGGAGGTCGGCGGCATCGCCAACCTGTGGAGCAAGCACAACGGCTCGCTGGTCCGCAACGAGATGCGCGACCTGGTCACGGACCTCGACTCGCTGCCGCTGCCGGACCGTGACCTGTACTCGCACTACCCTCCCCTGCGGGCCCTCGGCAAGCGGCCGCTGCACATTGGGCGGGGATGCCCGTACGGCTGCACCTACTGCCACAACGCGCGCAAGCGGGAGCTGTACCGCGGCAAGGGGCCGTACCTGCGCTGGCGCAGCGTCGACAACGTGCTGGCCGAGGTCGAGGAGCTGGCGCGGGGCTCGTTCTTCAAGGTGCTTCACTTCGTGGACGACGGTTTCGGCCTCAGGGAGGACTGGCTGGTGGAGTTCCTGCCCCGCCTCGGCCGGATGTTCGACCGCCGTCCGGCGATCTTCGCGAACATGCGCGCCGACATGGTCACCGAGGGCCTGTGCGCCGCGTTCCGCGACTACGGCGCCGACCAGTTCCGGCTGCGCATCGCGGTGGAGTGTGGGGACGAGCGCTACCGGCGGGAGGTGCTGCGAAAGACCATCTCCGACGCCGACCTGCGGCGCGCGGCCCAGCTCCTTCATGGAAGCGGCATCGGCTTCGCCACCTACAACATGGTCGGGCTGCCGGGCGAGAGCCTGGACCAGGCCCTGCAGACGCTGCGCCTCAACATCGAGCTCAAGCCGCAGCACGTGTTCTGCTTCCTCTACCAGCCGTTCCCCGGCACCGACCTCGCCGACTACGCGGTCGAGTGCGGGAGCGTCGACGCCGCCACCCTGTCGGGCGCCGGCGCCGGAAACCGGGATTTCCTCGGGACCTTCGAGGGCCGCAGCCCGCTCAGGCAGGGCAACGGCTCCGAGCTCGAGAACCTGCAGCGCCTCTTTGCGCTGGTGGTGAGGTTCCCGGTGCTGCGGCCGCTGGCCGAGCGGCTGGTGCGGATCCGTCGCCTGGCTCCCGTGCTGCGGCTCGTCTACCAGGCCTACATGAGGGCGTTCGTCTTCTTCCGCCGGCGCACGGACGCGTACTAGGGACCCCCGGCCACCCGCCCAGTGATTAAGTGATTGAGTGATTAGGTGACTAGGTTCCCCCGCCCGCCCGGGAGGTGAGGAAGTGAGGAAGCGAGAAGGTGAGAAGGTCCCGTCCACCCGACCGGGGAAGGGAAAAGGAAAACGGGAAACGCCAGAGGGGAAACGGCCCCCGCCCACCCGGGAGCAAGGAGTTGACAGGGTCGTCCCCTCTGTTGTGGAGGCCGGCGTCTCGCCGGCCGGGTTGGGTGGTGTGTTTGTCCCACAACGGGGCGGTGGGAGCGGGTGCGGGTATCTCCGCATGACCGAACGGCTGGAAAAGAACAGCATGAGGCTCTATAGTCGAGGCACGTCGGTACGCAAGCTCAAGAACATCTTTGGCCGGAGGTGCGAGCGTGAAGGTCAAGGGGAACATCATCAAGGCGCGGCAAGCGTTCGTCGTCGAGCGATTCGGTGAGCAGGCGTGGAACGATGTGCTTGCGTCCCTCCCGGAAGAGGACCGGAAGGCGTTCGGCGGGCTGATCCTCAACGTCAGCTGGTTCGACCTCAAGGCGGCGATGCGTCTCGACGAGGCCATCGTCCGGGTCCTCGGCGGAGGCAACGCCCGGCTGTTCGAGGAGATGGGCCGCACCTCCGCCCGGGAGAACCTCGGCGGGGTCCACCAGAACCTCCTCTCACCGGACGACCCGCAGTCCTTCATGAAGAAGGCGCAGGTGATCTACAGCTTCTACTACGATGTCGGGCACCGCACGTATGAGGTGACCGGTCCCAACCAGGGCACCATGACGACCCACGGCGCCGAAACATTCTCGGCGACGGACTGCGCCACGGTCATCGGCTGGTACAAGGAGGCCCTCGCGATGTGCGGCGCGAAGGACGTGCGGATCAGCGAGGTGAAGTGCCGCGCCCGCGGTGACACCTCGTGCCAGTACGAGGTGAGTTGGAAGTAGCGCCCGGATCATTCACTCGCAATCTACTGCGACCAGCGATACGCCAGCCATCGCCGTGCTCTTCACGCCTCGCTGTCCTCAACATACAGGGAGCATGCCTCCGGCAGCTCGGCGCTCAGATCCCAGCGCTGACAGACGTCTCGCCGGTCTCGCTACGATCGCTCATGAATAACCCGGGCTGAATGAGAGCTGTCCGACCCCAAGACCGTCACCGACACCATCACGAGAGTGCACAGCCGAGTCGAGGCCTGTGCCCGTCCTTTGGTGGCGGCGGGCGTCCCGCCCGCCCGGTGGGCGGTGCCGTCTCGCGTTTC
>CAZKGM010000083.1:0-5574 GCA_964552395.1 uncultured Thermoanaerobaculia bacterium
CCGCTTCCCGTTTCCCGTTTCCCGTCTTCCTTCCTATCTTCGTGTCTCTCTTCTTCGTGTCTTGGTGTCTTCGTGGTTGGTCCGCGTCAGGGCGTGCGGATGCGAACCAGGCGGCTCTCCCAGGTCAGGGAACCGATGAGGGCGCCGTCCGGCCAGCGGGCGATCGACGTCAGGCCGCGCAGGCCCTCGCGCACCTTGCGCGACGGCTTCGAGCCGGAGGGATCGAGCAGCCACAGCTCCCCCGGATCGGGTGCCGTGGCGAGCAGCTCGCCCGAGGGCAGCGTGAGCAAGTAGCCCTCCTGCTGCTTGCCGCCGGACCAGCCCGGTACGGACAGCCGCCGCACGACCTTGCCGGACTCCGGGTCGAGGAGGACAACCTCCGCCGCCACCGGAACCGCCGCGGCCAGCCGGTCCCCCGTCCACGCCAGCCCCACCACCGGCCCCGGCAGACCGGCCACCCGCCGGCGTTCCCACCCGGGGGGTGTGTAACGAAAGATCTGTTTGTTCCCGGTATCGGCCACCCACAGGCTGCCGTCGCTCCCCCACAGCACCGCGCGAGGGCTGAACAGGCCGCTGCCGACCTCCTCGATGCGCCCGTCCGGCCGCAGCAGCTGGATGCGGCCGTTCCAGGTGTCGGCGACGGCGAGGGTTCCGTCCGGCGCCAGCGCCAGGCCCGAGGGCTCGCGGAACTGCCCGGGGCCTTGGCCCTTGGAACCGGTCCCACCCAGACAAGAGCCACTTCGAGTAAAGCGCTGGATGCGGTCGTGCATGGTGTCGGCCACCGCGAACCAGCCGTCGGGCGACACCGCGATGCCGCGCGGCTCAGCGAGGCTCCCGAGACCCGTCCCCTGGCCGCGATCCCACGGCGACGCGCACGGCTCACCTCTCTTCTCAGCCACCGTTCCGCCGTCCAGTGCCAGCCACAGCCGGTCGCCCCGCCCCGAGATCGCCGCCACCCGCCCGCCGCCGATCTCCTCTTGCCAGGGCAGAATCGCGCCGCCGCTACGGTAGACGCCGTCGCCGGCCAGCGCCCACAGGTGCGGGCCGAGCCACGCCAGCTGGCGTACCGCCGCCGGCAAAACGGGAAGCCTCAACCGACGGTCGCCGACACGGCGCCAGACGACCGAGCCGTCGCTCCAGGCGATCTTGTCGCCGCTGACCGCCGCCGTCACCACGTTCCCGCGCAGCACACGCTCCCAGGAGGTCCCGTTCCTGGTTCGCGACAGTCCGTCTCGCCCCCACGTCCACAGAACATCACCATCGGCCGTCAGACCCCTAAGCGGCCGGCCGGGCGCCAACCTCGTCCAGGCGCCATCGGCCAGGCGCAGCAGCTCGCCGCCGGTGCAGACGGACCACAGAGAGCTCCGCCACACGACCGCGTCGAGCGGGCTGCACGGCGGCGGCGGCGCCGCCCGCACCGAGGCGCCATCGGCGTCGAAGCGCCAGACCGAGCCATCGCCGAGGACGGCCGCGCCGCCGCCGGCACCGGCGGACACGGTTCGGATGGCGCT
This sequence comes from uncultured Thermoanaerobaculia bacterium, assembly GCA_964552395.1. Taxonomy (GTDB): domain Bacteria; phylum Acidobacteriota; class Thermoanaerobaculia; order Thermoanaerobaculales; family Sulfomarinibacteraceae; genus JAJDNH01. The sequence goes on from CAZKGM010000083.1 coordinate 1,512, forward strand.
TGATACGGTCGTCGTCAGGGTGACCACCGGCGTCAGCCCCGCGGGCAACGGTTTGCCGGAAACGGCTGCCGGATGCTGCGCGGAGCAGGCGAGCACCAGGTAGAGGCACGCCGGGCCCTGGTGCGCGACCTCGACCACGCCCGGAACGTCGGCGAAGGGATCGTCGCCACGCAGGTGGTAGGTCCGGCGCTCGATGTCGCCGAGCGCGATCCAGCGTACGTGGTACCGCTCGAGGATGCGCCGCCGAAGGGACGGATCGTCGCCGGCGTAGAGGGTCACGAGGTCTCCCTGCCGTGCCCGCACCTCGCGCGGATCCTGACCTCGCTGCTCGAGGTGCCACTGCCACCCGACCACCGTCGGCAGGCCGGTGTGCATGCACAACCGCGTGTACTCGCGGTAGGAGGGGCCGGCGGCCTCGGCGAGCACATCGCCCGGCCGCGCTGCTGCGCGCAGCACGTCGCCGAAGAACAAGGTCTGGGCGTCGTCTCGGCGAAGGAATGCTTCGCCGTCGAGCGTCGGACGCGGGGAGCGGGCGTGGGGCTGCGCCCAGCCCTGGTACATCCCGAGCGGCAGGTTGACGAGCGCCACCAACTCGAGCGGTATCCACACCGCGGCGACCAGGGTCCGCCGCCGGTCCCACGGACGCAGCAGGACGATCGCCAACGCCGCCGCCAGCAGCAGCCACACCCCGTTGTAGGTCTTGAAGAGCGTGTTCATACGATCAACGAGGGTGAAGCGCTCCACGACCGCGACGAGCACCATGGCCAGCCCACCGAGCGCCCAGGCCAGGCGCCGTCCCGGATCCCTCTCCCTCCACCACGCCGCGACCAGAATCGCGGCGGACGCGAGGCCGGCCGCCGCCGCCGAGGAGTGGAACGCGAGGCCAACCACCGCCCCGGCCGCGGCAAACGGCACGGCAAACCACAGCCCCGTGCCGGCCGCCGCCAGCGCGCCGACCAACAGTGGCAGGAGGAAGACACCGAAGTGACGGGCCACCGCCCAGGCAGGCGCGAAGTCCTGCCGATTCAGCGCGAAGCCGCCGCCGCCGACCCCGGCGTGCAGCCACGCTGCGAGCTCGGTCAGGAACGGCAACGCCGCGACCACGCTGACCGCCGCCGCCACGGTGAGCCGGGCCACCCCCCCGAGCGGCGGCCGCGCGACCACCAGCGCGGCAACGCCGAGGGCCACGGTCAGCACCAGGACGTCCCACGGGTTGGTGGCCGCGAGCACCGCCACCGACAGGCCGCACAGGGCCGCTGCCGCCGGCCACCGCCGGCTGCCAATGCGCACCGTCCACCACCCCCAGGCAAGCGCTGACAACATCACCGGCAGGGCCAGGAAGTGCGCGTGGAGGTCGGCAAACAGAGCGGTCCACAGCGGGTACTCGTCGATTGCGAAGCCCGGGATCACGCGCGAGGTCGCCCACCACATGTCGAACCAGCGGCCCGCCTTGGCCAGGTTCATGAGCCACGGCCAGGCCAGGTTGCCGGTGAGCAGCACCAGCAGCGGCAGCAGCCAGGCCCCGTGCCGCGGCCGCCGCCGGATCGCCAGCCCGAGCGAGGCGAGCAGCGCGGCGGCCAGCGCCGGCACCGTCGCCGCCATCAGGTTGTAGCCCACGGCCGCAGACACCCCGGCGAGCTGGATCGGCAGCGCCGCCAGGACCTCGCCGAAGTAGTAGTAGTGGAGCGGCAGCCCCGCCATCCACGGCTCTCCGGGCGGCCACGCACGGGCCCGCAGGAAGGCGTTGAGGAACGAAAAGTCCATCGGCTTCTCGCCCCAGAAGATGGCTGGGTTCGACGCGCGCACGGCGAGAAACAGCAGCCACACGGCGCCGGCCACGACCGCCACCACAACGACCGCCCGCCGCCGCGCCCGCCACACGCGCCGGAGCCGATGGCGCCGCCGCCACCCGACCAGCGCCGCGGCGGCAAGGAGCAGCAGGAACAGCCACGACGCCGTCGCCGGTGTCGACGGCCACAGGCCGAGCTCGGAGCCGCACCAGGCGACCCAGGCGACGCCCAGCCAGCCGGTGACCAGAGCGAGCCCGGCACCCCCATCGGCCCAGCTTTCGAGCAGCGGCAGCAGCAGTACCCAGCAGGCCGACCCGAGGCCGAGGAACACCAGCAGCCAGACGACGACGTCCGTCAGCTGCCGGCCCCGGCCGGGCGCCGGCACCACCTCGGGCAGCGGGCCGACCAGCCGCAGCGCCACCGAGGTCACGCCCAAGGCCTCGAGCCCCGGCAGCGGCCGCGAGGAACGGCTCGCCAGCTCCTCGGGGTCGACTTCCTCGACGCGCCGCAGGATCACGACCTCCGGGAAGTCATAGTTGACGAAGCTCTCGTCCGCGAGCTGGACCGGCAAGCGGAGCCCGAAGATGTGGGGCTCACGGTGCACGGTGGTCAGCGGCAGGAACCCGGCCTGCCCGGACAGCAGCAGCTTGTACAGGCGCGCCGTACGCGGGAACCGCTCGCGGTTCGTGACCACAGTGCGCCACACCCGGTTCGACGTGAGCACGACCCAATCCGCCTTGGCCAGGCGCCGGCACCAGTCCGTGACCTTGGCATCGTCGTCCGGCAGCTCGTACGACGGCAGCTCGACGCGCGGGCCGGAGACCCGGACATCCACGTGCTCGTCCCAGGTCTCGAAGGCGACCGTATCGCCCTTGCTGATGACGCCGTTCAGGAAGCTCGCCGCCGTGCGATGCGGGTGCGGCTCGGCGAACGCCCACAGGTAGGCCACGCCCCACACCACCGTCAGGACGACGACCGCCGTCCGGACGATCCTGCCGCGGCGCAGGCGGGCCAGCAGCCACGCGGCCAGCAGCACGCCCGGAACCACCAGTGGCTCCCAGTAGCGCAGGTACTTCACCTGCAGGGTCGCGAGCCGGGCCGCCATCGGCACCACCCAGGCCAAGAGGACGACGACCAGGGCGGCGCCCGAGCTCCAGCGGCCGGCCAGCCACCGCCGCCAGCGCCGCGCCTGCCAAACAAACCCCAGCACCACCGCCGCCAGCGTCGCCAGCAGCAGCGCCGGACCCAGCCCCCACAGCCCAAGCTCGCGCAGCGGGTAGAGCACCGGCAGCGTGTGCCGGTAGACCCGGATATAGGCAAGGTCCGCGCGCCCGGCCACCATCGCCACCTGCTCGCCGACGCCGCGCAGGTAGGCCGGGTTGAGCAGCGGCCCACCGACGAAGGCCGACACGGCGGCGCCTGCGGCCGCCAACACTCCGCCGGCCGTGAATACGATCCGGCGCACACCGTCCACGGGCGGCGTCACCGTCAGCAGCACGCCAGCAGCGGCCATGAGAACGATGAACGCCAGCGGCGGCCGGCCGCCGGCGAACGCCCACGGTTGGCCGAGCCAGAAGGCGAGGACGGTCGTTGCCGCGGCGATCGCAGCCAGCCGCGAAGCCTCGAGCGGGCCCCTACGGAGGGCCACCAGCAGCAGGGCCACCGCCAGCGGCAGCACCAGGCCCAGCGACGCCACCTTGACCGCCAGCGACGCGCCCGCGGCGAGCCCCACGACCGCAGCCGCCAGCCCCCCGCCTCCCTCGGCCAGCCACCAGCAGGCGGCCAGCGCCGCCGTCACCCACAGCGCGTGATGCGCCTCGACGGTGGCGAAGTGCGACTGCTGGATGTCGAGCGGCACGAAAGCGGCCAGCAGCACGAACAGGCGCGCCGTGCGATCACCCCACGCCCGCCGCGCCACCAGCCAGCCGAGGAAGATCGCCAGCACCGAGGCCAGCAACGACAGCGTGCGGCCGCCGCGTATGAGGCCGTCGTACTGGAGCGCCAGGCCGCGCAGCGCCGCGAAGGCCCTCACGGCATGGAAGTGCAGCGAGCCGTAGGCGTAGAAACCCGGATCGGAGAACCAACCGTGCGCGCTCTCGGCCACGAACGCCACCTGCCGCTCGTCGGGGTGCGGCGACAGCAGCCCCGAGTCCCACCCCTGCGTCAGCAGGCGAGCCAGCACGACCAGCAGGAACAGGAGCCATGTGCGCTTGCGTGACATCGGGGTCTACGGTAGCTGAAACGGCGCGGAGATGGCAACGGAGGAAGGGAGA
>CAZKGM010000084.1:0-5536 GCA_964552395.1 uncultured Thermoanaerobaculia bacterium
ACGGACCGAGGCTTGCCTCGAGGACGGACTGACGGTCCCCGAGGGGTGCGGCCGTAGGCCGCGGATCTGCCGGAGCCCGGATCAGGCATTGCGGACGCGCAGGGTGAGGCCCTCCTCGACGGCCACGACCTCGACCCGGTCGCCGGGCACAAGCTCATCGCTGGACACGGCATGCCAGATCTCCCCCTCCACCCTCACCCGCCCGACCCCACCCTCGGGCTCGACGACCTCGCCGGTCCGGCCGACGATGCCCTCGGCGCCGGTCTCCACCGGGCTCCTCATCGCCCGTGCCACGGCCACGTACGCGGCGATCGAGACCAGAACGATCAGCACGTAGACGGGGATCGCGGTCGGGACCGGTAGCAGCCAGAACACGAGCAACCCCAGGACCGGCAACAGTAAGATCAGATGGGCCATACGTTGTCTCCAGTCTCGTGCGGCCGAACCGCCGCTGTTCGGCGGGGGGCCCGGCGGCCGGCCCGCTCGACACCGCAGCATGATACAAGTACGCCACGGGGCCGCGACCTCCGACGGCGCCGGAGCTGGCCGCGCCGCGGCGCCTCCTTCCGCCGACAACCACCTGCCTGACCCGAGCAATCGTCGGTGTTCGGAACAAACTCGGAAGGAAGCGAACCACGAACACACCAAGGCACAAGAAAGAGAAACACCAGCACAAGAGAAGGACACCGGTTTGTTCGTATTCTCGCCCGGGTTATTCATGAGCGATCGTAGCGAGAGCGGCGAGACGCTTGTCAGGACCGGGATCTGAGCGTCGAGCTGCCGGAGGCATACTCCCTGTATGTTGAGGACAGCGAGACGCGAAGAGCACGTCCCTGGCTGGCGCATCGTCGCTCGCAGTAGATCGCGAATGAATGACCCGGGCGGGCTAGCCTTTGACTTGCCAGCCCTTGCCTGTCAGGAGCTGGCGCAGCCTGTCGCGGTGCTCGCCCTGGATCTCGATCCGGTCGTCGCGCACCGTGCCGCCGCTGCCGCAGGCCCGCTTGAGCTCCGCCACCAGCCTTCTCAGAAACTCCTGGTTGCGGGGCAGCCCCTCGATGACCGTCACCGTCTTGCCGCGCCTGCCCGCCTTCTCGACGCGCAGGCGCGCCACGATCCGCTTCGGCACCGGCTGGTCGAGGTTCGACGAGCAGCGGCAGTCCTTTTCGGGCCAGCCGCAGCGCGAGCAGGTCCGCCCGGTCAGCGTGGAGTACACCGTTCGTCCCGATCGTCCCGCCGTCATGCCACCAGGGTACCGCGGCCCGCCAGTCTCCACCCCCGCTCGGCTGTGCAGAGCGGTCCCGGATCGAGCAGCGGGCCTGCCCGTGAGATGGACAACCCCGGGCGGACCTGGAGGACGGTGGACGCCTCCCGAGAAGCTCGGCACAAAACGGGAGAAAGTGCTTGCAAACCGGAAGAATGGAGGTATACTCCCCGTCTGCGAAGGGTCGCGCCAACGGGGCCGAGCCGAATATCGATGAACGGGCCACCGTTCGTCACCACCTTGGAACGCAAGGCTTGCCGCGTGACGCGAGAAAGCCGAGGAGAGAAGAGAGTCATGGGAAAGAAGTTGTTTGTTGGGAACCTGAGCTGGAACACGACCGATGAGAGCCTGCAGGAGGTGTTTTCGCAGTTCGGAGAGGTCACCGAGGCCAAGGTGATCACCGATCGCGACAACGGCCGCTCGCGGGGATTCGCATTCGTCACCTTTTCGGAGGAGTCCGCTGCCGAGAAGGCGAGCTCGGTGCTCGACGGATCGACGCTGGACGGCCGCGCGATCAGGGTCAACGAGGCGCAGGACCGGCGCGAGGGCGGCGGCGGTGGTGGCAACCGGCGCGGCGGCGGCCGTGACCGCGACCGCTGGTAGTACTCGGACCTCACAAGCCAGATAATCAGAACGACCCCCTCCCCGCGGAGGGGGTTCTCTTGTAGCTGGTGATCGAAGTGACGCCGGCAGGAACACGTCCCGGACCACCGCTCGGCATGTGAGAGCTGCGCGGAAGGTGCGCGGCGCCCCCCGGAAGATCTTCGGCGAGAAGATCGCAGCCGGCCTGACAGGTCGCCCGACAAACTGGCTGGCCCCCGTCGCCTGCTTGCCGAATCTCTGGATGGCTGGCACGGACACGGCCAACTGAGGATGGCGGTCCCGGGTCGGGCCAGCGTGTAAGATGGCGCCATGGGCGAGCCGACGGGGCAGCGGGTGCTGTTGCGCGGCGTCCAGGTGCCCCTGGACGCCATCGGACAACCGCCCGAGCACCTGGCCGCCCGCCACCTCCGTCTGCCGGTCGATGCGCTGCGCTCGGTCGAGGTGCTGCGCCGCGCTGTCGATGCCCGGCGCGGCCAGCCGCGCTTCGAGCTGCAGCTTCTGGTCGAGCTTGAACCGGGGTGCGCGCGCTTGCCCGCCGACGCACTGCCGGCCCCGCAACCGGAGCCACTGCCGGCTCCGGCGCACCTGGCCGGCCGGCCCCAGGTGGCCGTGGTCGGCTGCGGACCGGCCGGCCTGTTCGCCGCCTGGCGCCTCTGCCAGGCCGGCGCGGCGCCGGCCTTGATCGACCGCGGCCCGGGCTTCCCAGCGCGCCACCAGGCCATCGCCCGCCTGCTTCGGGCCGGCCAGCTGGATCCGGAAGCCAACTTCCATTTCGGGCTGGGCGGGGCAGGAACCTACTCGGACGGAAAGCTCTACAGCCGCCTGACCGGACCGGCCATCCGGGCCGTGCTCGAGCAGCTCCAGCGCCTGGGGGCCGGCAGCCGCGACCAGATCCTGGTCGACGCCCACCCGCATGTCGGCACCAATCGCTGGCCGCCGGTGCTCGAGCGATTCCTGGCCGAGCTGAAGGAGTCCGGCTGCACGTTCCACCCCAACACCCGCGTGAGCGGCTTGCGCGCCCGGGCCGGCCGGCTCTCGGGCCTGCAGTTGGAGTCCGGTACCCTCCCCTGCCAGGCGGTCGTGCTGGCCCCGGGCAACTCGGCCCGCGATCTGTTTGCCGCCCTGGTTGGGCAGGGCGTGCCGCTCGAGGCCAAGGCCTTTGCGGTCGGCGTTCGCATGACCCACCCCCAGGCGGTCATCGACCGCATCCAGTACGGCCGTGCCGCCGGCCACCCGGCCCTGGGACCGGCCAGCTACCGGCTGTCCGGACGCTTCGCGGGCCGGGGGGTGTACTCGTTCTGCATGTGTCCCGGTGGGACGGTCATCCCCACCCCCACCGAGCCGGACGGCCTGGCGGTCAACGGCATGAGCAACTCCGGCCGCAACTCGGGCGAGGCCAACGCCGCCATCGTGGTCTCCGTCGGCCTCGAGGATTTTCCCGACCGCGATCCGCTGGCCGGCGTGGAGCTGCAGCGCCGGCTGGAGCGGGCTGCATTTGCGGCCGGCGGCGGCAACTACCGGGCGCCGGCCCAGGGGCTGGTCGACTTCCTGGCCGGCCGCCGGACCACCCTCGTTCCGGAGCACCGCTTCCGGCCCGGCTTGACCGCGGCCGACCTGGCCAGCCTGTTCCCCGACACCCTGTCCGCGGCCCTGCGCGCCGGGCTGGGCGCCTTTTGCAGGAAGATGCCCGGGCTGTCCGACCCGGCTGCGCTGTTGATCGGCGTCGAGAGCCGGACTTCATCGCCGGTGCGCATCCTGCGTGGCGCGGACGGCATGAGCCCTGGCCTGCCCGGCCTGTTCCCGGCCGGCGAGGGCGCCGGCTACGCCGGTGGGATCAGCTCGTCTGCGGCCGATGGCATCCGGGCGGCCGACGCCCTGATCGCCTGGGTGAATCGGTAACAACTTCGAACAGGCATCCACACTCTGAGTTTCCCGATCCGAGAGAACCCCTACCCGGCCGCATCTCCGCGGCGCAACCTCTCAAACCCATCCTTCGCCAGGTGAGGGAAGGCTGATGACTGGCAGCGATGTGAGGCCGATCCGGCCCTCGCCAGTATCGATTATCATGGATGTATGGCAACCGCGACCCAGAGCGTCCTCGTCGTGGGTGTGAGCGACGCGCTTTTCGCTCGGCTCGAGCCGCTCCTGCAACGGGCGAGCTTCAACGTGGACCGCGTCCATCATGCGCGCAACGCGGTGCCCCTTTTCACGTCAATCGGTTTCGGCGTTCTCCTGTTCGCGTACCCCACGGAGCAGCCGTCATTCCGCGAGCTGATGGAGATGATCCGCAGCGACGCCAGCCCGTGTCGGACGGCGGCGGTGCTGATCCTCGCACCCTCGGAGCAGGTCGAGAAGGCCCGGCAGCTCACGAATCCAGCCCGAACCAAGGTGATGCCCATCGACGCCTCGGACGCAGAGCTGCACGCCGAGCTCGCAGCGCTCCTTCGCAGCGCTCCCCGGCTTTCGGCTCGTGTCGTCATCCGCCTCGAGGTCGAGCTTGCCGACGGCCGGACCGAGATTCTGACCCAGACCGAAAACGTCTCGATGGGCGGCATGCTGGTCCGTGCACCGCGCTCGTATCCAGTCGGTGCAAACCTGCGTTTCCAGCTCTATCTGTCCCCTGCTTCGCCTTCGGTATGGGGCACGGGCGTCGTGGCAAGGCACGCCCTGGACGAGCATGGACGCCTGATCGGGGTCGGTGTCAGCTTCCAAGACTTCACCGGCGACGGGGAAACGCAACTGAGGGAGTACCTCGGGCGACAGTGACCGGAAGCCCTCATCGGCACCATGAATGAATGGAAAGACTCAGTATTGAGCACGACGGCCTTCACCTCTCTTACCTCGACAGGCAGGGGTCAGGCGCACCGCTGATCGCGTTGCACGCGCACTGGATGGAGGGTGCGACGTACGAACCGCTCGCAGCGGCGCTGGCGCCGGCATGGCGAGTCATCGCGCCGGATCAGCGCGGACACGGCCACTCGGATCATGCGTCGAGCTACGGCCGTGACGACTACCTCGGTGACCTCGAGGCCCTGTATGAGCATCTGGGGGTCGCCCAGGCCGTCATTCTCGGCAACTCTCTGGGGGGTGTGAACGCCTACCAGTTTGCCGCCCGGCACCCCGAGTGCGTCCGCGGGCTGATCGTCGAAGAGATCGGTGCCACGGTGAACGCGGACGTCTCGTTCGTGCTGGCATGGGCCGGCACCTACCCCCAACGGCGGCAGCTCGCCGAACGCGTGGGGCCGAGGTTTCTGCCTTACCTCGAGGAACAGTTCCGCGAGGCTCCGGAGGGCTGGCGGCTCGCCTTCGATCCACAGGACATGATCGCTTCACAGGCCGGTCTGGCCGGCGATCACTGGCAGGACTGGCTCGCGAGCACCTGCCCGGCGCTCGTGATCCGCGGCCGCGAAAGCCGTGTCACGGTTGCCGAGGAGATCGAGCAGATGGGCGTTCGCCGCCCTGACACCTCGGTCATCGAGCTCGATGCCGGACACGTCGTTCACGTCGACTCCCCCGTGGCCTTCACCAGCGCAGTGGAGAAGTTCCTGGAGCCTCTGCACCCACCATCAACTACCGCCGCGTGAAGCGTGACGCCGTCGGTGCTGGCGCGGGTGGAGGAGTCACCCCATTCTCGATCAAGGAGCACGCCATGGAGACCGGACTGCCGCAGCC
>CAZKGM010000085.1:0-5104 GCA_964552395.1 uncultured Thermoanaerobaculia bacterium
CCGCCGTACTACGGCCACGTCGCGGTGCGCGACGTCGGCCGCGGCTACCCGTACGACCCGGCGAGCCACCCCGAGATGCTGGACACCAAGCAGGTGACCCTCGACCTGACCCCGACCGCCCATATCACGGCGCCGGACACCGTGTTTATCGACGAGCACGGCACCCTCAGCGCCGGCTCGTCGGACGGTAACCCGACCGGCTATAGTTGGACAATCACCTCACCGACCAATCAGGTCTACAGGGCAATCACCCGCGACGTCAGCCAGCTGTTCAACGAAAGCGGCAGCTGGACCGTCGACCTGACGATCGACTGGAAGAACGGTGAGTATAGCGATACCGCGACGCCGGCGACGGTCGCAGTCAAGTCGGCGCTGGCGAGCTTCACCATCAGCCCGACGCCGCAGTACAACAACGTGCCGATCAACCTCGACGGCAGCGCCTCGAAGCCGGCCGGCGGTCTCACCTACCAGTGGTCGGTGCTCAATTACAACCAGCAGGAGGTGTGGAGCAAGTCCGGTGAGACGGCCACGGCCACCATACCGGCCGACACCCTGACGCCGGGCAACTACACCGTCAAGTTGACCGTCAGGAACACGAGCACGCAGGAGATCGACATTGCCACCCAGGGCATGGCAGTAGGGGATGGCAGCGCCGGAATCAGCATCACGCCCACCAACCCCGAGCGAGGGCAGCAGGTTACCTTCCAGACTAGCGGTATCGACGGCATCACCGCGATCACCTGGCACTTTGGCGGTCCCAGCTGTGACGGCTCGCCAGCCGACTGGACCTGCACGGCCTGGTGCAGCTATCCGACGACCTACACTTACAGCACCGCCAACACCTACAACGTAAGCGCGGTGGTCACCTCGAGCTCCGGCACGCGCACCCTCAACGGCACAGTGACCGTGCAGCCCACAGGGCAGTGCACGACAACGGGGTGCAGCTACACCGCCTCGGCGAGCCCAACCTCGTTCAGCGCCTCAGGCGGCACGGGGATGCTCTCCGTCGGCGCCAGCTCCACGAGCTGCGCCTGGACGGCAGCGTCGAGCGCTTCCTGGCTGGTGCTCAGCAGGACCTCCGGCTCGGGCAGCACGAGCGTCAGCTTCAGCGTCGGCGCGAACAGCGGCTCAAGCCGTGCGGCGACAATCACAGTCACCGGCGCTGGCGCCACACCTCGCACCGTCAGCGTCAGTCAGGCCGCCGCCGGCGGCGACGCCGGGACGCTGACCATCTCTCCCGCAAGCCCCAACCGCGGCCAGATGGTGACCTTCAGCCTGGTGGGAATCAACGGCATCCAGGGGATCACCTGGCACTTTGGCGGCGCCAGCTGCGACGGCTCTCCCCAGGACCAGGACTGCAGCGGCATCTACTGCTCGCCAACGACCTACACCTACTCGACCGCAGGAACGTACAATGTCAGCGCGGTCGTGCACACTTCCAGCGGTGCCGTCACCAAGACGGGGACCGTCAGCGTGCAGCCGAGCGGAGAGTGCTCTGGCGGCGCCTGCAGCTACACACTCAGCGCCAGCGCCACCAGCTTCGCGGTGGCGGGCGGCAGCGGCACGGTCACGGTACAGGCCGACAGCGGCTGCGCCTGGACCGCCACCTCGAACGCCTCCTGGCTCCACATCACCGGTGCGAGCTCGGGGAGCGGCAACGGCAGCTTCGGCTTCGGCGTCGATGCCAACTCCGACGGCGCGGCGCGCAGCGCGCAGCTCAAGGCGGGCGGCAAGAGCGTGACCATCTCCCAGACGACCGTGGCGACCGGCGCCGCGGTGGTGCCGGCGGCGGCGCGCACGATCGGTCAGCAGGGGACCAACTGGCAGACCGACCTCTGGATCTTCAACCCGAACTCGAACCAGGTCACGGTCAACGTCCGCTTCTACCCCGACAACGCCGACAACAGCGACGTTCCGAACCAGCCGCCGCTGGTCCAGAAGCTGCTGCCGGGGCTCGGCACCGTGTTCCTGCCCGACGTGCTCAGCGCGGTCGTTCCTACGGGCAACCTCAAGGGCGCTCTCGGGATCGACGTCAGCGGCAGTATCAGCCGGCCGCTCGTCATCAGCTCGCGGACCTTCAACACGGACGCCAACGGCGGTACCTTCGGACAGTTCGTGCCGGTGGTGCAGGGCAGTCCGGCAACCGTCAGCGAGCTGCTCCTGACCGGTCTCCGCGAGGACGCCGACTTCCGCACCAACATCGGTCTCGTGAGCGGCTCGGCGGACGCAATCGGTGGGATCGTGATCCACGTCCTCGACCAGAACGGCACCGAGGTCGGGAGCTACGGTCTCGGTCTCAATCCGCACGGTATGACGCAGATTGACAACATCGTCGACAAGCTGAACCCGCCGGTGTCCGGTGACCTCACCATCTTCTCCGTCAAGATCAACTTCGTCGACTGGAGGGGCGACCCCGTCGCCCAGCCGGTGACGGCGTACGCCTCGGTCATCGACAACCACAGCGGCGACGCAATCTTCATCCCGGCGATGACGCAGTAGAAGGCGCGGCGACCCAGGGGCCGGGACACCTTCGGCGGATTGGTCATGCTGGCTAGGGCAACCAACGAACGGCGGGCGGTCTCCGGGCCGCCCGTCGGCGCTTCTCGGGGCCGAACGTGACGCCGGTCATTGCGCAAGGTGCTTTCTGGCTGGAAACTTAGGCTTGGACATGTACAGGGGAGGGTCGAGATGAATGGTCGCTTCCTGAGGTCGCTGGCTCCTCTGGCGGCCGGTCTGTCGGTGCTGGCCTCGCTGGCGGTCGCCGGGCCTTCAGCCGCCGCTCTGACTCTGACGACCACGACCAGCGCCCTGCTGCCGGCGGCGGCCCATTCTGTCGGCAGCTACGGGACCAGCTGGCGGACGGATCTGTGGATTTCGAACCCGAACTCGAGCGCCGTCACGGCTGCTATCCGGTTCCTCCCCGCGAACGCGGACAACAGCGGCGTGCCCGGGGCGGCGCCGCTGGCGCAGAAGGCCGTGCCAGCGTACGGCACGGTCTTCCTGCCTGACGTCCTCGGCGCGGCCGGCCTGCCGGACAACGTCAAGGGCGCCCTAAGAATCGACCTCGACGGCAACCCGAGCCGGCCGGTGGTGATCGGATCGCGCACCTACAATCGGCTCACCGCGGGACCCGGCACCTACGGCCAGTACGTGCCGGCGTATCAGGGCAGCCCTGCGCCGGTCAGCGAGCTGTTTCTGACCGGCCTGCGTGAGGACGCCGGCTACCGTACCAACGTTGGCTTCGTGAGTGCCTCGCCGGAGGCGGTCGGCGGCATCGTGGTTCACGTCTTGAACGAGAACGGCATCGAGGTCGGGAGCTACGAGCTGGGCCTGTACGCCTACGGCATGACCCAGGTGGACAGCATCGTCAGCAAGCTGAGCCCGTCGCCGGGGGATCTTTCTGTCTTCTCCGTGAAGATCGACTTCATCGACTGGAAGGGCGACCCTGTCGCGCAGCCGGTCATGGCCTACGCCTCCGTCATCGACAACCGGAGCGGCGACGGCGTCTTCGTCCCTGCCAGGACCCCCTAGAGGCCCGGCCGGAAGCCCCGATCCGGCCTCGATCCGCGATACGGGGCCACCTTGCGCGTTTTTCGCCTGCCCCACGTCTCCAACGCACCTGCATGAGGGTGGAGCTACGTTTGAACCGCGAAGCCGCAAAGAGCGCAGAGATAAGAACAGGAGGATTCTCCTAGGCGACTTCGCCAGCTTGGCGGCTTGGCGGTTTACAGGCGCGTTCGCCACAAGCCGAAACCAGCTGAGAGGGCAGCGACGTGGAAACGGTGGAGTGTGGCCTAGCCTGGTATGGCTGCTGCGGAGGACCTCCGCCGTCGAACCGTCCAGATATGCTATCCTGCATCGGTGTGATGAGAACCGGGCGCAGTCGTCTGAGCCCGGGAGGTCGGTCTGAAAACCACGAGTGGCACACCCCGGGCCGGAATCCGTGAAGGACGATGGCGGCGAGGCGGCCGTGCCGCGATTCCACCAAACCGGAGGTCAGATTGAGACGCCTTCTTTCCCTGTTCTGCGTCCTCAGCTTGTGCGTGACGGCGGCCGTGGCGGCCGCGGAGTCGAAGCCGGCCACACCGGAGACCGCCAAGAGCCAGCTGCTCGACACGATCCTCGCCCATGCCGGCGCCGCCACCGCGCCCAAGATAGACGGTGTCTTCCGCCTCGACGTGACTTCTGAGGAAACAACCTCGGACGGCGTGCCCCATAAGACCAAGTTCACGGCATGGGTCAACCCGGCGTCCTTCACGCAGCGTCGGCTTCAGCTCACCGAGAAGGTCGTGATCGGCTTCGACGGCCGGGCCGCCTGGGCCACCATCGACGGCAAGCCGGACACCCGGCCGCAGACCGACCTCCAGGGCACCGGCACCCTCAACCGGCTTCTCTTCCCTCTCTTGCTGCCGTTTTCGTTGGCCCAGCAGGGAATCGTGTTCGGGACGCCGACCAAGGCAAAGTGGGAGAAGAAGCCTGCCCTCGAGGTTCCGTTGACCTTCCCGGCCAACTTCTTCTACTCACCGGTCATGGACACCAACTGGGAGCTGTTCGTCGATCCCTCGACCCACCGGGTCCTGGGCGCTCAGTTCACGGCGGCCTACCAGTTCGTCAAGGTCGGTGCCGAGGGAATGCGGTACTACGTGCTGACCTGGCAGACGGTGGAAGGGGTGACCCTGCCGGCGAAGGCCCTGGCCATCGGGATCGACCAGCTGGGTCACGAGTCCGGTCACGTCAAGCGCATCAACCTGACCGTCACGAAGGTACCGGGAGACGCGTCGCTGTTCCTGAGCCCGGAGGCTCTCGCGGCCATCGGCGAGCAGCAGTAGCAGGAGGACCCTCGAGGCCCCAGGCAGATCCGCGGCCTGCGGCCGCACCCCTCGGGATCGGGAAGCCCGGTCTCGAGGAGGACCTCGGCCCGGTTTTCCCGCCCCGAGGGGCCGCTGCGCTCGGATCTGCCTCTCGGGTTCTCTGAGAGGTTGTGAGCCCCCCTCCCTTTTGATAGGGGAGGGATCGCGCAGGAGCGTCCTCTCGCACCCCGCCCCTGCACTCGCATCGTCGTCGCGACCACGAGGTCAGCGACTCCTCGCTCGCTGGCGGCGAG
>CAZKGM010000086.1:0-4959 GCA_964552395.1 uncultured Thermoanaerobaculia bacterium
GCCTCTTTCAATCGTGAAGCGGATGCTCCCGGCGCCAAGGGCCGTGGGAGCGTGCCCTTCTCTGCGAATCCGGCGCCCGGACGTCTGCTCTGCAGACGCCCGTCGTCACCTGCCTCGGAGCGGGCAACGGTCTCCACCGGTACATCGCTCTCTCGGCCCGCTCCGGTCAGGCAACGAGGCGCCTCCCTCGCAGCCGAGGCCACATGGGCCAACGCGCTTCCCGCGGGTTGCCAAGCTCGAGGTTTTCCCCCAACGGGTCGACCCTGTGAGCGCGCTCCAGGAAAACCATCGAAGCATGGCACGCCCCACCGAGCGCACCATTCTCTGGGGCGCGCTCCTTTCGCCTTCTCCGAGCGAGCAGGGATCAGCGGCTCGGCGGCGACCGCCGTCCTCAAAGGACCCGCCCGCGTCACATGAACGCCTCCACCGGGCCCAGCTCGCCAGGCCGTCTACTCGTAGTGGGTCCACATCCGGAGGATCTTGACCGTGCGCTCGTCCTTCAGGACTTGATACACCATGCGGTGCTGGATGTTGATCCGCCTCGAGTAGGTTCCGGTCAGATCACCGACGAGCTTCTCGAAAGGAGGTGGCGAGTGAAAGGGGTCCTCTGCAACGATGTCGAGGAGGGCCTGTGCCTTAGCACGCAGCCCGGATGCGGCGATCTTCTTGGCATCCCGCTGGGCCTGTTTCGTGTAGACGAGCCGCCAACGGCTCACCAGCCGGGCTCCTCGCTGCACTCATCGACGGGTTCACTCATGCCGGCTCGGATCGACTCTCGCATGCCCGGGATTGAGAGCAGGTAGAGGGTCTCCTGGATTGACCGCCAGTCGTCCTCGGAGATCAGCACGGCGTTGCCCCGCTTGCCGGTGATCAGTATGGGCTCGCTGGTAGCGCGCGCCTCATCCAGGAGCTTGTACAGCTTCGAGCGGGCATCGGTGGCAGAGATGGTGGTCATGTTCGCCTCCGCGGATAACGTACGTTATGCCGTACGTAATGTCAACGGTTCTGGGGACAGTGCCTAGAGCGGTGCCATAGCGGTGCCAGACACCCGGGTGATCAGGTATCGGTGCAGCTGCGCGTGCTGCCCGCATGAACGGCCGTTGCAGCTCATGAACGCCGGCTGCAGCTCATGAGTGGCCGTTGTGGCTCATGAGCGCCGTGCCGTGGCGTTTTCCGGGGAGGGTGGGGGCGACTACATCCCGAGGCTGGCTCGGCGCTCGTCGAGCGCCGAGCCGATCGAGTCGATCACGTTTCCGGGCACCTCCTGCTCCTCCGCGTAGCTGCGCCAGTGGGCGACCGCATCGCTCGCCTGCGCGATGATCCCACCGGCAGATCGGATGCCGAAGGTGAAGGGTGGCACCTTTGCGTCGCAGGCTCTTGACTCTGGAAAGTCTCGGGCATGGCCCTGAGCAGGTGATCCGCTCCAACGCCCCACAGACCGCTCAAACGCCAGACCGACCGGAGACCTACGTCTCACCAGCCGCGAAGCGGCCCCGCCGCCTCAGGCCCGGCCTGGCAGGGCGTCAATACTGGTTGCGTCGACTGGAACCAGGTACGCCGTCAACTGCGCGATTCCTTTGCAGCCACGCTCTTTACTCATTTCTCTTCACTCTTCACCAGCAGAGACGCGAGGTCACGAGCGAATCCGCTTCAGATCTGCTCTGGGAAACATGCACGTTCGAATCCGCGGGGCGCGTGGGCGGGCAACCCCCGGGCCTACCCGACACGCAACCGAAACATGCCGCCCAGACGCCCTTGCGATCGGGTCCGAAGCTCGCGAGCGGTTGGCAACGCGGCCTCAGCACGCCGCTCAGGGGGGTGAATCCTGATTCAGAGATGGACTCCGCCGCGTGGCCGAAAAGGAACTTCCTTTCCCCAAACGCTCTCCCACCTGGCGGAGGATTGCCTCGAACTCGGGATCGCCCCGCAGTCCGTCGAGGCTCGGCTCCGTGCGGATTCTCGGCTCGGCCCAACCCAGCTTGACGGCTCGGCGCAGGTCGCCGATGGCCTCCTCGCGCTTCCCGCGGGCCGCGGCCAGACATCCGAGGTAGTAGTACGACCATCCCACGTGGGGATGATTCTTACCCAGAGTCTTCAGGCGGCGGGCCAGAGCTTCCTGCAACAGGGGCTCGGCCTCCTCGAGGCGCCCCATGTCGACATAGAGGCCGCCGAGGTTGTTCATCGCGCTCAGCCGGTCCGGGTTGTCCTTCGGGAACGCTCGGTCGTAGCCATCGAGCGCCTCGTGCAAGAGCGATTCGGCCTCGTCGAACTTCCCCATGATTACCAGGAGGTTCCCGAGGCTGTTCTCGACCCTCAGCGTGAGCGGATGCTCTGCGCCGAGCGAACGGCGCCGGGCCTCCAACACGGCGCGAAACAGCGGCTCGGCCTCTTCGTCGCGGCCCATTCGCTGGTAGAGGGTCGCCACGCTGCTCATGCTGCTCAGGGTCTGCGGGTTGTCGGGCCCGAGCAGGTCGCGCTGCTTCTCGAGCACCTCGAGGTACAGCGGCTCGGCCTCCTGGAAGCGGCGCAGCGCCAGGTAGAGGATCGCCAGGTGCCGCTTCGAGGCCAACGTGGAGAGGCTGTCCTCCCCGTCGACCCGCCGATTCCTGGCCAGCGCTTGCTGCACCAGGGGTAGGGCCTCCTCGGTGCGACCCTGGCTCCAGAACAGACCGGCCAGGTTGTTGATCGACTGGAGAGTCTCCGGGTCGTCCTCCCCGAGAACACGCCGCCGCCTCTCCAGGGTGTCGAGGTAGAGCTTCTGGGCCTGTGCGTAGCGTCCGCTCTGGTATTGGATTACGCCCAGGCTGTTGGCGGCCTCCAGCGTGGACGGGTCGTCATCGCCGAGCTTCTCGCGCCGGATCTTCAACGCCCGGGTCTCGGCCACCGTGGCCCGCTCCAGCAGTCCGAGCCGGCGCATGGTGTCCGCCAGCGTGTGCAGCATTCGCGCCTGAAACAAGGGCCGGTCCGCGAACTTCGTGTCGATCGCCTCGAGCGCGCCTTCGAAGACGGTGGCGTCGAGGAGCCCCAGGGACGTGCCCACGAAGTCGATTCCCTCGAGGGAGCTACGGAACTGCTCGACAGCCGCCGTTCGCTCGCTGTCGCTCAGCCCCCCCCGAGCCTCGAGCTGCCTGCCGTACCGTTCCACCAAGTCGTCGTGTAGGCGGGAGCCCATGAGCGGTACGTCGATCCCGGCGAGCTGCTCGCTCTGGAAGGTCGCCACCTGCTGCGCCTCTTCCTTGGCGGCCGCTTCCGCCTCGGCCGCACGGCGCGCCCGCACCATCCCCCAGGTGGTGCCGACGATGCCCGTCACCATGGCGGCGACGATCAGCGCGCCCGCTGTGACGGCCGCGCGATTGCGGCGCACGAACTTGCCCCATCGGTAGGCCGCGCTCGGAGGCCGTGCCAGGACCGGCTCGTCGGCCAGATACCGGCCGAGCTCGAGCGCCAGGGCGTTAGCTGTCGCGTAGCGGCGGGTGCGGTCCTTGTCCAAGCACCTCATGACGATCCAGTCGAGGTCGCCCGCCAGGTGCCTGGCCAGCGTCGACGGGTCGGTGGCGCGGTCGGTAGCCGCCTTGGCCGCCGCCTCCGGTTCCAACCGACCGATCCGCGTGCTCGGTTTCGCTGGCTCCGACTCTCGGATTCGGCGCTGGATCTCGACGATCCCCAGGCTGCGCAGCTCCCGCGAATCGAACGGCAGCACTCCGGTCAGCAGCTCGTAGAGAATGACGCCGAGCGAGTAGATGTCGGTTCGCGTGTCGACGTCCAGGCCGGTCATCTCGGCCTGCTCCGGGCTCATGTACTCCGGCGTGCCGATGAGCTGTCCGTGCTCGGTGAAGACCGTGCGCTCGGTCAGGTGCTGAGCGGTCGCCTTGGCGACGCCGAAGTCGATGATCTTCGGCAGCGGCTTGTCGGCCTGGACGGTCACCAGGATGTTCGAGGGCTTCAGGTCGCGGTGGATGATGCTCTTCTGATGCGCGTGCTGTACGCCGTCGCAGACCTTGCTCAACAGCTCGAGCCGCTCCCGTATCCGGTAGCGATGCTTGTCGCAGTATTCGGTGATCGGGATCCCCGCGACCAGCTCCATGGCGAAGTAGGGCCGCCCCCGCTCTGTCGAGCCGGCGCCGTAGACTCGCGCAATCGAAGGATGGTCCATGAGCGCCAGGGCCTGGCGCTCCGACTCGAAGCGGGCGATGACCTCGTGGGTGTCCATCCCCCACTTGACGACCTTGAGCGCGACGCGTCGCCGCACCGGCTCGAGCTGCTCGGCCTCGAACACGCTCCCCATGCCGCCCGACCCGAGCTGCCCGAGAATGCGGTACCCGGCGATGTTCGGCCGACGCTGGGCGCTGTGGTCGGACGGGGGTTCGTGACCGCCGACCCCCTCTAGAGTTTCATCCTCAGAGAAAGGGGACTCCATTGGCTGAGCCATTGTACTACTGCGGTCGAGCATCGCAGGTGCGTGCCGGGAGCCTGGCGAGTGCAAACCGCTGCAGGGCGTGTGGCGTCGCGGCTTGCAGGCTTTCCCTCGTGGCTCAGTCGGCCTGATCCAGCATGCCCGCCAGCTTCAGCAGGTGCTGGCGTTCGGCCGCAAGGATGGCGTCGAGGGCTTCGGAGGCGCCGAGCACCTCGCGCAGGGCCTGGTAGTAGGCGATGCTTGCCTTCTCGAGCTCGATGCCGCGAAACAGCGCGTCCTCGCGGGTCGTGATGTCCTCGGCGTCACGGGTCAAGCCGGCGCGTGGGGAGAAGAACTCGGAGATCGACATCGCCTTCAGGTAGCCGTACTTCTCGGCGTAGCCCGGGGCGGCGTCGTGATCCGGAACCGACTCCATGATCGCGCGAAACTCGGCCTCGTGCCGCTCCTCGTCCTTGGCGAGCTGGGCGAAGACCTGCTTCGGTGCCAGGACTTAGCCCCTTACCCGTGAGATTGTCCGCAAGGTGGTGACAGGTTGGTAGCTGTCA
>CAZKGM010000087.1:0-4935 GCA_964552395.1 uncultured Thermoanaerobaculia bacterium
ATCCGTGTAATCCGTGGTTCTTCTTGGACTCGATCCGTGGTTTCTCTCTTCCCTGTCCCCGTCCCTCCGTGGTTCATGTCTTCTCTCCACCTCCCCAGCCTGCCTTTGGCTGGTCCGATCCGGCGCGGATTGGTGGTCGTGCCATCAGCCGCTACCTGATATCATCTTGTCGGCGTGTCTGCTGTCCGGCCCTGATTTCCAACGGAGGTGAGCATGGCGTTCGAAGGCTGCAAGAAGATCTGGATGAACGGCGAGCTGGTTGACTTTGCCGACGCCAAGATCCACGTCTTGGCTCACGTGATCCACTACGGGAGCGGTGTCTTCGAGGGCCTCAGGTGCTATGACAACAAGCGGATCGGGCCGGCGGTGTTCCGCCTGGCCGACCACACCAAGCGGCTGCTCAAGTCGGCCAAGGTGCTGCGCATGGAGGTGCCGTACTCGGCCGAGCAGCTCGACGCGGCGGTCATCGGAACGCTGCGCGCCAACGAGCTCAAGAGCGCCTACATCCGGCCGCTGGTCTACCGCGGGGTGGGCAGCCTGGGCGTGGACCCGACGTCATGCCCGGTCGACGTCATGATCGCCACCTGGTCGTGGGGCGCTTACCTCGGCGCCGAGGCGCTGCAGGGCGGCGTCGACGTGCGCGTGTCGTCGTGGACGCGGATGGCGCCGAACACCTTCCCGGCGCTCGTCAAGGCGACCGCGAACTACCTCAACTCGCAGCTCATCCGGATGGAGGCGAACGCCGACGGCTACATGGAGGGGATCGCCCTCGACCGCAACGGCACGGTGTGCGAGGGCTCGGGCGAGAACGTGTTCGTGGTCTACGAGGGGCGCCTGCTGACGCCGCCGATCGGCAACTCGGTGCTGCGCGGCATCACCCGCAACTGCATCATGAAGCTGGCCGACGAGATGGGGCTCGACGTGCGCGAGCACGTGATCCCGCGCGAGATGCTGTACCACGCCGAGGAGGTGTTCTTCACCGGCTCGGCGGCCGAGGTGACGCCGATCCGCTCGATCGACCACATCCCGGTCGGCGACGGCAAGGCGGGGCCGGTGGCGCTGGAGCTGCAGCGGCGGTTCTTCGCGATCGTCAACGGCGACGAGGACGACCGCTTCGGCTGGCTGACACCCGTGAACGCCTGAAGAAGAACCACCGAGGCACACCCACGGGATGGCACCCCCACCACGGAGGGGGAGCTTGACCACGGATTTCACGGATTACACAGATTTCATAGAAAGGCTTGCAAGGGCTCTTGCTGGGCAGGGGGTGATCTGAGCCGTCTGCGATGAGGTTGGCGGCCCCGGAGGCAGCAGCCAGCTGATCTGTCTTTCTCTTCCTATTCGTGGAAATCCGTGTAATCCGTGGTTCTATTGGATCCGATCCGTGGTTCTTCCTAAGCGGAATCCGTGGTTTCTGTCTTCTCTGGCTCCGTGGTTTTGTGGCTCTCTTCCACGCCCTCGAGGGTCCAGGCTTGGAGGGCCTTGTCGAAGCGCTCGAGCTCGGTTTCCCAGGTGCGGTACCTCCAGCCGCGCTCCTTCTGGAACACCGAGCGCAGCGGCCGCACCAGGGTCCGCGCCGCGGCCGGGTCCCACATGCCGTAGCGCACCCGGCGCAGCAGCAGGTCCTCCAGGTGCAGCACGCCCCCCCAACGCAGGTGGGCGCGCGCCTCGGCGGCGGTGAGGTCGGTGCCGGAAACGAGCGGGTGCAGGTCGCGGCGCTTGGTGGCGAGCTCGCAGGCGCTCCAGGCGAGGTCGCCGAGGCGGCGGGCCATGGCCGCCGCCACCGGGGCGTCGAGCCGGTGCGCCGCGGCCAGGCGCGAGGCGAGGTCGGGCGGCGCGAGGCCGGCGAGCGGGGTGCCGGCGGTAGCGCACGGCGCGGCGTGGCGGGCGCGGTGCTCGGGCAGCAGCTTGACGACCTCGTCGACCGCCTCCTCGGCGGTCGCGCGCCAGGTCGTCAGCTTGCCGCCCGCGACCGACAGCAGGCCGTCCTCCTCCCAGATGTCCTCCTCGCGGCTGGCCTCGGACGGGTCCTCGGCGTGGGTATCGAGGATCGGCCGCAGGCCGGCGAAGGCGCCGGCGACGACGTCGCCGTCGTCGGCCAGAGCGGGGAAGGCGGCGGCCAGGGCGCGGCGCAGGTAGCCGACCTCATCAGCGGTCGGGCGCGGGTCGTCGAGCGGGCCGTCGTGGTAGACGTCGGTGGTGCCGAGCAGGACCCCCTCCGGGTGCGGCACCAGGAAGACCGGCCGGCCGTCGTCGGGGGAGGGGATGGTGAGCGCCGCCGACACCGGCACTGCCTCGCGGCGCAGCATCAGGTGGATGCCGCGCGACGGGCGCAGGCGGCGGCCGGCGAGGCCGAGCCGCTCGCGGACCTCGTCGGTCCAGACGCCGGTGGCGTTGACGACGACGGCTGCCTCGACGTTCCTGCCGATGCCGGACTCGAGGTCGCGGGCGAAGACGCCGGTGACCCTACCGCGGCCGTGGCCGTTGCGCATCGCGCGCTCGGCGGCGCAGCGGGTAAGCACCGCGGCGCCGTAGGCGGCGGCGGTGGCGGCGACGGCAAAGGTCAGGCGGGCGTCGTCGGCCATCGCGTCGGAGTAGGCAAGAGCGCGGTCGAGGCCGTCGATCTCGAGGCCGGGCGCGAGGCCCTGGACCTCCTTGGCGTCGAGGTGAGTGTGGCGCTCGGGGCGGCTGGTCAGCCGGTCGTACATCCAGAGGCCGAAGTCGACCTGCCAGCCGGGGGTGCGGTCGCCTTCGTACGCCGGGTAGATGAAGCGCACCGGCTTCACCAGGTGCGGGCTCAGGGCCAGCATGCGGTCGCGCTCGCGGCAGGCGAGGCGGGTAATCCGGAACTGCATCTGCTTGAGGTAGCGGAGGCCGCCGTGGATCAGCTTGGAGGAGCGCGACGAGGTGCCGGAGGCGATGTCGTCGCGCTCGAGCAGGAGCACGCGCAGGCCGCGCTGAGCGGCGTCGAGGGCGATGCCGCAGCCGGTGATGCCGGCGCCGATCACGATTACGTCGAACGGTTCCGTAAGGGCGGCGAGGGCGCGGTCGCGCCACAGGGGATCGAGCACTACTCCTCCAGCTGGTCGGTGGGGTCGAACAGGACCCCGGGGTTCAAGATGCCGCGCGGGTCGAGGTGGCGGGCGGCGGCGCCGAGCAACTCGACGGCGTCCTCGCCAAGCTCGGCGGGCAGCCATGGCGCGTGCCAGCGGCCGACGCCGTGGTGGTGGCTGATGGTCCCACGGTGGGCGACGATCGCGGCCGTGGCGGCGCGCTTGACCTCGGCCCAGCGGGCGACGTCGCGGTCGAGGTCGCCGGTCGCGGTCAGGAAGAAGGTGAAGTAGAGGGAGGCGCCGTCCTGGTAGGGGTGGGAGACGTGGCACAGGACCGCCGCGCGCTCGCTGGCGCGAGCGGCGGCGCCGGTGATGGCCGCGGTGACGCCGTCGCGCAGGGCGTCGAGCCCGGACCAGGTGGCGGCGGTCTCGAGGGTGTCGGTGAGGTAGCCGCCGTCGAGCAGGGCGTCGCGCAGGTAGGGATGGCGGAAGCGGTCTGAAAGCCAGTGGCGGCCGGGACGGCGGCCGAGGTGGATGCCGCGGTGGCGGCCGATCACCCAGCGGGCGCTCGCGAGCTCGGCGTCGGCGTCGACCGGCTCACCGGCAGCGCCGTACAGCAGCAGGCAGCTGTCCGGGCCGAGGCCGCGCAGCCGCAGGTAGGCGCGCACCAGGGGCGCCGCAAAGGTGTCGGCGAGGCCGATCGCCATCGCGACCTCGGTCTCGGCTGCGTCGGAGAGGCGGGTCATGGTCAGCCGCGCGCCGCCCTGGACCAGGTCGCGAGCCGCCTCGAGGCCGTCGGCCCAGGTGTGCATCAGGGCCGCCTCGACGGTGGTGACGGCGGGGCGCGGACGGACGCGGAGCGTGACGGAGGTGACGACACCGAACCGGCCCTCGCTGCCGAGCAGCAGGCGGCGCAGGTCGGGGCCGGCGGCCGAGCCGGGCTGGGCGGGGAGGCTGAGACGGCCGGCCGGTGCCACGGCCTCGAGGCCGGACACCAGGTCGTCGATGCGGCCGTAGCCGAGCGACTCCTGGCCGGAGGAGCGGGTCACCACCCAGCCGCCGACGGTGGACAGCTCCCACGACTGCGGGAAGTGGCCGAGGGTGAGGCCGTGCTCGGCGAGCGCCGCCTCGACCTCCGGCCCGGTGGCGCCGGCGCCGAAGGTGGCGAGGCGTGAGACGGGGTCGACGGCTCGGAGGCCGGAAAGCGCAGCAAGATCCAGGGTCAGGACCGGGCCGGCGCCGGGGGCGGGGTTGACGCCGCCGGTCACCGAGGTGCCGCCGCCCCACGGGATCACCCGCACCTGCTCGCGCGAGCAGGCGTCGAGGAGCGCTTCCACTTCGTCAGCGTCGGCCGGGCGGCAGACAGCGTCCGGCCATGCCGGCAGCGAGCCCGTGCGCATGCGGAGGACGTCGGGGAGCCCCTGGCCGCGGGCGTGGGCCAGGCGATCGGCCGGCTCGGCCGAGGCCGTGACCGGCAGCTCGGGCAGGCGCTGCGGGGGAGGGGGCTGCAGGGAGGCCGGATCGGCGGCCGGAAACGGTGCGCCTCGGCCGACCCGTCGCTCGAGCAGGGCAACGAGCTGCGGTGACGGCGGGAAGCTCTCGCCCTCGAACCCCCAGCCGATAATCCTACGGCGGCGCGCGCTGGACGGTCTCATGTACAGGGTAAGTATAGAGTGAACGGTCAGCCGGTGACGGAGTGACGAAGATCCCCGCCCGCCCGGGAGAGTAAGGAGTCAAGAGTCAGGGGATTCCCTTTCCTTGCACAGAACCTACCTGTAGCGCGCTCCAGAGCATGGTGCGCTGCAGACGGACGTGCCGTCCTTGAAGTTACTCCGCAGGACGCCCACGAGCGTGAAACGCTCGCGAATAACTTCAAGGGGGG
>CAZKGM010000088.1:0-4428 GCA_964552395.1 uncultured Thermoanaerobaculia bacterium
GGTTTAGCCCGCATCATTCACTCGCAATCTACTGCGACCGACGATACGCCAGCCATCGCCGTGCTCTTCGCGTCTCGGTGTCCTCAACATACCTTCCAGGTATGCCTCCGGCGCCTCGACGCCCAGAACCCAGCGCTGACAGACGTCTCGCCGGTCTCGCTACGATCGCTCATGAATAATGCGGGCTAGCGGTTCGTGAGGCGAATCGCTCTGAGTAGGTTCCCGGTTTCGTGCTGTGACGAGCCCTCCCCCGGTGTCATCCTGATGAGCGAGCGAAGCGAGCGAAGAAGGATCTGGGTGGGGGATCGGTGACGCGTCAGCCGTGGCGGGGACTCCGGATGTGAGGAGGCATGGCGACGGTTCTCTGCAGTTCCGGCGGCCGGACGGTCGCGCTGCGACCGCCGGGAATCGTTCGAGCCGCCTCCTTGGTTGCTGAGGCCACATCTCCGATCGCCCTTCCCGTGAATTGCCACCTATGACATTCCGCTCCGGCGCGATGGGCTCGTGAAGAGCACACAGCGGAGATGTCATAGATGGCACGTTCCGGCCGGCGCACCATTCTCTGAAGGGCGCTGCGTCCGCGTTCTCCGGGTGGGTGGGAGGGACCTCCTCACTTTCTCACTTCCTTACCTTCTCACCTCCTGGGTGGGGGGGTCTTGACAAGCGCGCTTCCAGATTGTATTAATACACTATGACACTAGAGCACTAGGACACTGTGAAAGGAGCACCGGTTGGCCCTGCACTTCCAGCTCGACATCAAGAGCGGCGTCCCTTTCTACCGCCAGATCATCGATCACGTGAAGAGCGCGATCGCCACCGGATGCCTGGAGGCGGGCGATCGCCTGCCCACGGTCCGCCAGCTCGCCGTCGACCTGTCGATCAATCCCAACACGGTGGCGCGCGCCTACACCGAGCTCGAGCTGACCGGCCTGGTGGAAACGCAGATGGGAACCGGGACCTTCGTCAGCCAAATGGAGGTCGAGCACGACGAGCTGGAGCGCCGCCGGCTGCTCGATCAAATCTGCCAGGAGTTGCTGGCGCGAGCCTCATCGCACGGCTTCACCCTCAGCGACGTTCTCGACTGCCTCGGTCAGCGCAGGAAGCGCTGAGAAAGGAGCATGGTCATGACCAGCGTCAAGAAACTCAAGCTCGATAGCCTGGAGCGGTTCGCGACGAGCTTTCGCGCGGACTTTCGCTTCGGGCCGCTCAACATCATGATCCTGGTGGTGATCTGCCTCGGGGGCCTGATGGTGCACCTCGCCGTCTACCCGTTCCGCCTGCAGGCGGTGATCACCATGATCGGAGCGGCGCTGATTCTGGCGGTCCTGCTTCGAGTCTCCCAGATCTGGGAGGCGGCCGTCCTCTTCACCACTGTCGCCGGGCTGGCGACGTACCTTCGCCACCGGCCGGAGAGCTGGATCCTGGTCACGGCCATCGCCGTCGCCGGCCTGCTGGCGGCAAGCGTGCAGATCGCCTACCAGTGGGAGAAGGCGGTGATCCTGCGCTTCGGGAGATTTCAGAGCCTCAGGGGCTCGGGGCTGTTCTTCCTGATGCCGGTGATCGAGAAGGTGGCCAACTACGTCGACCAACGCATCCGGGTGACCGACTTCAAGGCCGAGACCACGCTCACCAAGGACACGGTTCCGGTCAACGTCGACGCGATCGCGTTCTGGATGGTGTGGGATGCCGAGAAGGCGGTCCTCGAGGTGGCCGAGTTCGAGGAGGCGATCACGCTGTCGGCCCAGACGGGCCTCCGCAACGCCATTGGCAAGCACGAGCTCGCCGACATGCTGTCCCACCGCGACCGTCTCGGCGGCGAGATCCAGGAGGTACTGGACGCCAAGACCAACGCCTGGGGGATTACCATCCAGTCGGTCGAGATTCGCGACGTCATCATTCCGAAGGCTCTCGAGGATGCCATGAGCCGGCAGGCGCAGGCCGAACGCGAGCGCCAGTCCCGCATCATTCTTGCCAACGCGGAGACCGAAATCGCGGAGAAGTTCGCCCAGGCCTCCGAGCACTACAAGCGCAACCCGGCCGCCCTCCACCTGCGGGCGATGAACATGGTCTTCGAGGGCCTGAAGAAGAAGGGCTCGATGATCATCGTTCCCTCCACCGCGGTCGAGACCATGGGCCTCGGCGCGATGGGCGGGCTGACCGCGTTCGACCGCATCCTCGGTCAGAGCGTGCGGGACGAGGAGGAGGAAGCGAGCGGCGGGGTGGACGAGAGAGAAGGTCGGTCGAGCGACGAGCCGGCGAAGCCGGACGACACGGAGTGAGGCGTTGCGGGAATACGTCACGCGAGGAGGGGGTCATGAAACCCTACGATGAACGAACCGATGCGCGGCGCGGACCTCTCGTCGAGCGTCTGTTGGCGGTGGCCGTGCTTCTCGTGCTGTGGCTGTTGGTCAGCACCGTGGTGGTGTGGGGAGACCCGATCGACCCAGCGGGCGCGTTTCCCGCCGACACGCTGCTGTTCGCCGACCTGCGGGAGCCCCTGAACACCATCGACACCCTGAGCGGGATGCCCCCGTGGCAGAAGTTCGAGAACCTTCTCGGTGCGGCCGCCGAGACCGGGGCGGACGAGGACGGGATCGTGCCTGTGCTGCGACACGTCATGGCGGCCTGGCGCGACGACGCCCAGCTTCGCGAGCAGCTACGAGCGCTGGCCGGCGACCGCCTGGTCTTCGGCATCGTGCCGGGAGCCGACGGGCAGCCGCCGTCGCCGGTCATCGTCCTCCGGGGAGGACTGCCTGCCGCTCAGCTGGAGGCGTTGGCCGCGCTGCTGCTGCGGCTTGGACCGCGGGCAGCCGCAGAGGTCCGGTGGACGGGCGACGCGTTTCACCTGGTTGCCGGCGACGGCACCGTTCTGCTCGAGGTCCGTGTCACCGGAGGGTGGCTGCTGCTGGGTAGGCCAGGCGACAGCGGCCCACTCCGAGCGGTGGCGGAGGCGCTCGCGTCCGGCGAAGTCCGGCCGAGCTCGCTGGCCGCGCTGGAACCCTACCGAGAAGCCATGGCCCGCCTGCCCGAAACCGCCGCCGTGCACGGGTTCGTCAACGTTCCTGCGATCGCGGTCCGGACCGGACAGCTTCCCGGCCTGCCCGCCTCGGCGGCCGGCGCCGTGGCCCGCACGCTGGAGTGCTTCGACGGCTTCGGTTTTGCGCGCGAAATCGACCCGCTAGCCATCCGCACCCGGGTTGCCGGGCGTCTGGCCGCCGGCCGTCCAACGAGTCGGCTCTGCGATCTCGTCCACTCCCTGGAGCCGCTTGCCGAGCCGCTGTCGCGGCGGCTGCCGGCTGAGGCGCTGGCAACCCACGACCTCGGTGCTCCTCCGGGTGCCCTCTTCAAGCTGATTGCGGGCGCCCTGACGGAGGCCGACGGCGCTGGCGCCGGAAGCCCGAGCGCCTTCAGCGAGGCGAGCGGCCTCGATCCCGCCACGGATCTCTTTCCCTACCTCGGCCGACGCGTGGCGAGCGCTCTCCTGCCGGCACCGACGACGTCCGGCGACATCCCGCTGCCGCGTCCGGTGGCGGTCGCCGAAACGTCCGACGAGGCTGCGGTGCGTGCGTTCCTCGACACCTTGCTGCGCTGGGAGGCGGGGGAGGTCGCGGCCAGGTCCGAGGGTCTCGTCAGTGCCAGGGTCGTAGCAGAGACCCATGAGGGAGTCGAGATTCGCGGGCTCGAGATCGAGTCCGTCGTGCCGGGCCCGCTGCCCTCGCCTTCCTATGCGGTGACCGACGGCCTGCTCGTGGTGTCCCCGATGCGCTCAGCGGTAAGAGAGGCGATCTCGTCGATTCATGCCACTGCCGGCACGGTGCAGCCGCTGATCGAAGGCTCCCCGGTCGAGCTCGTTCACGCCGATCTCTGCGCGCTCGTCGGGGAGCTCGGCAGGGGCTTGTCGCCCCTGCTGTCGCGGCTGAGGCAGGGCGACGGACTCCCCGTGGTCGGACCTGATCTCGACCGGCTCACGCGTCTCGCACCGCCGTTGCTCGCCCTGGTGGGCTCACTGGGCCAGGCGGAAGGTTGGACCATGCTCGCAACAGACGGCGCCTTCGACGCCACCTTCGAGCTGCATCCCCGGGAATGCGCCACGGGGCTGGACCAGCTGCAGCAGGCGAGGCCCGCCGCACGGCGGGCGAGACCGTCACTATCCGAGTGACGGGCCGGAAGAGCCTTCCCTGCTACTCCGGCGCCCGGACGTCTGCTCTGCAGACGCCCGTCGCCGCCTGCCGCTGAGCGGGCAACATCGGGAGGATGCTCCGAAGCTCCAGCGGCCGCGCGGTCCAAAGCGACCGCACGTCTCGCGTCTCTGGCGGTCGCGAGGCAGCGAGTTGGGATGATGGATTCGGCGACGACCGCCAGAGCCTGCTCGAGCCGCCTCCTCCAATCGTGTGGCCGATACTACGATCGCCAAGGACCGAGGTTACC
>CAZKGM010000089.1:0-4155 GCA_964552395.1 uncultured Thermoanaerobaculia bacterium
ACCTCCTCACCTCCTCACCTCCTCACCTCCTCACCTCCGGTCAGGTGGGCGGGCAGCCCCTAACACATCATCATGGCCAGTTCAACGCCGCGCCGCGGTGCCGGCGCCCTGCCGAGCGTCAGGCACGCCTAAGACTCTGTGTCTCAAAATGATATATGGGATATCCGTGGCCAGGCGCCGAACGGGCGCCGGTCCCGGCCGCTAACTGTAAGAATAACTTGACGGCTGAACAGGTGCAGAACATAATTCCCCCCAGGATGGACGCTGAACTGAGCCCGCAGGGACAGCCCAACCACGACGTCCTAGAGTGGCTGGTGGTTCGCACCAAGCCGCGTCAGGAGCGCATCGCGATGTCGCACCTCGACCAGCGCGGCGTGGAGCCGTACTGTCCGCTCTTCCTCGAGCCGCCGTGGCACCCGCGAGCGCCGCGCGGTCCGATGCCGCTGTTCGCGGGCTACATCTTCGTGGCGTGCTGCCCCAGGGAAGAGCTCAATGCGGTGCGGTACTGCCCCGGCATCCTGGCCCCGGTGTCGTTTGCCGGCAACCTCGCCACGGTGCACGAGGCGTTCATCCAGAACCTCCGCGCCCGCGAGAGCGTGCGTGGCTACATCGTTGCCGACGACTTCAACGAGAGTATTCCCAAAGGACAGCGGGTGAAGGTCATGGGAGGACCACTCCGCGGCCTCGAGGGTGTTTTCAGCGGGTACCTCAAGGGCGGCCAGCGGGCACGTGTCCTGCTGGAGTTCCTGCGTACCCGCCGTAGGATTGAGGTGGACGTTACGGCTCTCTCGGTCATGGCCAGTTAGCCGAGGTAGTCCACTGTAAGTGGTTATAACTCAATTGGTTGCATGTGCAATCATAGTGCGGTAGCCTTATCATGAGTTCTGAAATCCAGTATCACCACGCGGCGAGAACGGACGCCGGCGCTGCAGGCGTGCCTGCGCGTGGTACTCTCCCGATCTGATCGGGTAGCTCGAGGAGACCGAGAATGTCCGACACACCAAACCTCCCGCCGGGCCGCGAGCCAGAGAGGCCGGGTCCGTGGGCCGGGCGTCCGACCTCGTGGGACATGCCGCCGCAGGAAGGGGCGTGGCTCGGGGAAGAGGCGGAGCCCGAGATCAACGTCATGGAGTACGTCCATCTGCTGTGGCGGCAGCGGTGGATCGTGCTCGCGGTCGTGCTGCTGTGCGTGCTGGCCGGCAGCGCCTGGGTGTTCACCCGCACCAAGGTCTACCGCGCAACCTCGGAGCTCGCCCTCGAGGCCGCCCCGCAGATCGTCAAGTCCGAGATCTACACCGGTCCGAGCTGGTGGGAGCTGCAGCACTACGCGAAGAACCAGGTCGAGGTTTTGGAAACCCGCCGGCTGGCCGAACGGGTGGCGCAGAAGCTGGGGCTCGCGAAGCCCGACGCTTCGGGGAACACGGACCCAACCGGCGGGCTTCTGGGCAGGCTCCAGGTCGAACCCGTCGAGGACACCAACGTCTTGCAGCTGTCGCTGACCGCGACCGATCCCCACCGTGCAGCCGAGTGGCTCAACGTCTACGTGGAGGAGTACATCGCGATCAACATCGAGGACAACCTCGAGCGTACCCGCAAGGTCTACCAGGTGATCCAGTCGAAGCTCGATCCGCTGCGCAAGCAGCTGGAGGGGTCGGAGGAACGCCTGCTGAGCTTCAAGGAGCGCAAGGATGCGCTGCTGGTCGGCGACCAGGACAAGAACGTCATCACCGAGCAGGTCAACACCCTCACCTCGGCCTACGCGCAGGCTAAGGCCGACCGCATCGAGCTCGAAACCAAGATCAACGCCCTCAAGCGGCTTCGCTCCGAGAACATCTCGGAGGCGAGCTTCCCGGAGGTTCTCAACGATCCGACGATCCAGCAGCTGCGGCAGCAGAAGAACCAGCTCGAAGTTGAGCTGTCCGAGAAGCTCCGCACCTACAAGTCCGGACACCCGGTGATCAAGGACCTGCGCTCGCGCATCGGCAGCATCGACAGCCGCATCACCAACCAGATCAAGACCATCGTCGACTCGCTGCAGACCAACTACGAGATCCGGCGCCGCCGCGAGCAGGCGCTGTACGACAACCTGCAGCAGCTCCGGCAGCAGTCGATCGAGCTGTCGAAGCAGACGCTGGAGTACGACAAGCTGCAGCACGAGTACGACCAGAACAAGAAGTTCTACGAGCAGATGCTGCAGCGCTCCAAGGAGACCGACATCTCGTCGACGGCGGGGCTCAACAACATCCGCGTGATCGACCCTGCGCATGCGCCGAAGGCGCCGTACAGCCCGAACCCGCCGCGCACCCTCATGCTGTCCCTGGTGCTCGGCCTGTTCCTCGGCGTCGGCCTCGTGCTCGGCCTCGACTTCATCGACCAGACCATCCGCACTCCCGACGACTCGGAGAAGTACCTGGGCCTGGAGACGCTGGGGGCGGTGCCGCACTACGCGGAGGAGACCGCGCACATGACGCGCGAGATCTTCCAGTCGCTGCGGACGGCGATCATGGTCGCCTCCCGCGAGGAGGGGCCGCAGGTGGTGATGGTGACCTCGGCCGCGCCGTCGGAGGGCAAGACCACCACCGCCTACAACCTGGCCAAGGCGCTGGCCGCGAGCGGCAGCCGGGTGCTGGTAATCGATTCCGACCTCCGCAAGCCGCGCTTCCACCGTTTCATCAACGCCAAGAACGTCCGTGGCCTGACCTCGATCGTGCTCGGCGAGCGTGAGCTGGGCGACGTCATCCACACCCTGGCCGATCTGCCCAACCTCGACATCGTCACCTCCGGTCCGCTGCCCCCGAACCCGCCGGAGCTGTTCAGCAAGTCATCCTTCCGCCGGCTCCTCGAGAACGCGAAGAGGCAGTACGACTGGATCATTCTCGACACGCCGCCGGTCGCCTCGGTGACCGACGCCGTGATCTGCTCCCAGCACGCCGATATGGTGCTGATGGTGGTGCGCTACGGCGAGGTCAAGCGTGCCATCATCATCAACTCTCTCCGCAACCTCGCGCGAGCAGGCGCCCGAATTGCCGGCACCGTGCTCAACGACGTCGACCTCGAACGCGACCACTACTACTACTCGTACTACTACTCCTACTACCACTACGGCTACAGCGAGGCCGTGGAGGACCACGGCAAGGCCAAGAAGCGCAAGGGCGCCTGAGGCGAAGCAGTTCTATGAAGGGAATCATCCTCTCCGGCGGCGCCGGCACGCGGCTGCACCCGCTCACCATCTCGGTGTCCAAGCAGCTGATGCCGGTGTACGACAAGCCGATGATCTACTACCCGCTCAGCGTGCTCATGCTGGCGGGCATCCGCGAGATCCTCGTCATCACCACGCCGCACGATCAGGAGCAGTTCTGCCGCCTCCTCGGTGATGGGACGCAATGGGGGATCGAGATCTCCTACGAGGTGCAGTACGAGCCTGCCGGCCTCGCGGAGGCGTTCCTGATCGGTGAGACCTTCATCGGCGACGACGCGGTGTGCCTGATTCTCGGCGACAACGTCTTCTACGGCCACGGCTTCGCCAAGCGCCTGCAGGCGGTCGTCGCCGACCCGGGCGGAGCGACCGTCTTCGGCTACCGCGTGCACGATCCGGAACGCTACGGCGTCGTCGAGTTCGACAAGGACGGCCGCGTCCTCAGTCTCCAGGAGAAGCCGGACCATCCGCGCTCCAACTACGCCGTGACCGGCCTCTACTTCTACGACAACCGGGTCGTCGGGGTCGCCAAGAGCATCGAGCGGTCGGCCCGCGGCGAGCTCGAGATCACCGACGTCAACCGTCGCTACCTGGAGTGGGGCGAGCTGCACGTCGAGCTCTTAGGCCGAGGCTACGCCTGGCTCGACACCGGCACCCACGAGTCGCTCCTCGAGGCCTCGAAGTTCGTCCAGATCGTCGAGGAGCGGCAGGGCTTCAAGATCGCCTGTGTCGAAGAGGTCGCCTGGCGGATGGGCTTCATCGACGACGCCAGGCTGGAGAAGCTCGCCGAGCCCCTGAACAAGAACGGCTACGGCAAGTACCTGCTGGATCTGCTGCAGGGATAGCCGGATAAGTGACTGAGTGACTAGGTAATTAAGTGATTGAGTTCCCCCACCCACGCGGCAGGAGGGGAAACGGAAGACGGGAAACGGAAGACGCCAGATCTGACCCCCACCCAC
>CAZKGM010000090.1:0-4122 GCA_964552395.1 uncultured Thermoanaerobaculia bacterium
TACCTCGTCCCCCGCTTCTCCCCCTGGCGCTCGACCTGGCCTGACAGCAGAAGGACTCGGATCGAACGGTTCCATGTGGAGCGGTCAAGGTCGAGGGCGCCCTTGATCTCGGCCGGGCTGTGCCAGCCAGCGTTCGTGCGCAGCCAACCGAGGATGGCGCCCTCGGGATCGTATGGCGCGGCGGGCTCCCGGACCGCGGTGGCACGGCCCACGGCGCCGACTTCGTAAACAGGCTCCGGAACATCGAGCCACGGCTCCAGGAGCCTGCGCACCCTCGGGATCGACGACCGAAGGTGGGCCTGGGAAACGTAGCCGTCGTGCTGGAGTCGCCCCAGGACGACAGCGGGATGACGGCCGACGCTGCTCGCAAAGCTCACGATCACCTGCCGTGAGTAGAGAGGTTTTACCTTCTTGACGAACCGGGCCAGCGGAGCGCGCGGCACCAGCCAGTCGGCCGCGAGCCGGTCCGCCTCCCGCTCCTCGCGGTCGCTCCCGGCCGCTGCATCGAGGTCTTCCGGGCGGTTCCCCTCATGGCCCGAGACCAGGTGGGCCAGCTCGTGGGCAAGCGTGAACCAGAAGCTGTCGAGCCGGTCGTATCTCAGGGTCAGCGCCACGATCGGGTTCCCGTTCTCGGCGAAGACACCGCCGTCGAGGTAGGTGCCGGTCAGGTGAGGCACCAGAACGAAGCGGACGCCGAGGTTGCGCAGGAGGCCCGGGA
Organism: uncultured Thermoanaerobaculia bacterium; assembly: GCA_964552395.1. Taxonomy (GTDB): domain Bacteria; phylum Acidobacteriota; class Thermoanaerobaculia; order Thermoanaerobaculales; family Sulfomarinibacteraceae; genus JAJDNH01. The sequence continues at coordinate 719 of CAZKGM010000090.1, forward strand.
CCTCGCGCACCCTTCCCGCCTCCGACGACAGCGCGAGCAGGTCGCCCACCGCTTCCTCCAGCCTTTCGCGCCGAAACTCCGGCACCTCCTGCGCTCCGGCCAAGTGCTGGACGCGACACATCCAGGCCCGCACGCCGCGGGGGTCCGGCTCCTTTGTCGGCGTCCGCCGCGCCGCAAGCCGCAGCGCTGGCTCCTCGTCGAGCGAGGCGACGCCCAGGAACGCCTTGACCCGCTCCTCCAGCTCGCCCACGTCGTCACTTGCCTCGATCCATCCCCGGCGCGCGATCTCCTTGACCGGCACCAGCGAGTAGATGCGTCTTCGTCTGCGGACCGAGTCGTCCACACCCTCTCGTTGAGCGAGGAACAGCCGGTACCTGGCTTCCATGTTCAGCCACAGCTCCGGGGAGCTGTCGAGCGCCTCGGCCAGCCCCAGCGCCGTCTCCGGCGTGATCTGCTTCTTGCCGGAGATGATCTCCGAGATCACCTGCACCGGGCGCCCCATGATCCGGGCCAGGTCCTCCTGCGTCCACCCGTGCGCCTCTATCTCGTCCTTGATGATGGCGCCCGGAGGCACGAGCCTCGCCGGGGTCAAGTGGGTGTCGGTCTTTGCTTTCATGGCAACCTCCTCACCGGGTCGGTCACCCCTTGTGATAGTCCTCGATCCCAACGATCCGCACGCACTTGCCTGCGGAGCCCTCACTCTGTAACTCGAGAATCAGCCGGAAGCCCCCAGAAAGCCGCATCGAGCACTGGTGCTTGCGATCTCCCTTGAGCTTCTCGAAGTGGCGGCTTCTCAGGCTTCGCAGGTCACGCTCATCGCTGGCGCCTGCAATGACCTCCATGACCTTGAAGAACGCGTCGACGACCTCGGCCGGGTACCTGTGCGCGCCGAACTCCTCCGTGTAAAGCCTCCGGAGTCTTCCACTTGCGAATGTGAATTCCATTCTTCGCTCTTTCCCGGATGACTACTAAGTACCTCACATGCGCCATTATAGCGTCTTGACTCGTGTATGTCAATCGTGTACTTCAGTGGTGGGCATAGTTGTTATATATCAGATAACTCCACATGAACACAGCGACCTCCTCCCCTTCCCAGTGTTGTTGTATCTCTCAGGCGGCACCTTATGCGAACCCACCCCTTCGAAGGCACTGGCCCCCCCCCAGTGCTACACTCAATGAAGACCGCGCGGCGGCTTCAGATGTCGACACTCTGGCCGATCCGGCCCCGGGAGGCGGGGATCCGGGGCAGGGCGTTGACGGAAGCCGGGCCGCCGAGGCGGTCGGGAAGGTCGGCTGGGGGGCCGATGAGCAACGCGACGTCCGATGCTGTCGACAGGCTGACCGAGGCGCAGCGCGCCGCGGTGGAGCACCTCGGCTCGCCGCTGCTCATCATCGCCGGCCCCGGCTCCGGCAAGACCGAGGTCATCGCGCGCCGCGTCGCCTGGCTCGTCGACAACGGGCACGCGCTGCGCGACCACATGCTAGTGACCACGTTCACCAACAAGGCCGCGCTCGAGCTCAAGGACCGCATCCAGGCGAAGCTGGCGAGCTTCAACGTCGAGCTGATGCAGGTGTCGACCATGCACTCGTTCTGCGCCGAGCTGCTGCGCCGCCACCACGCCCACACCGCCCTCGGCCGCGAGCCCCGCATCCTCGACGCCGGCGGTCAACTCCTGTTCGTCTACTCGCGCCGCAAATGGCTCGGCCTCGGCGAGCTGGTCAAGGGCCGGGAGCACGACTTCTATGAGTCGGTGCTACGCCTGTTCAACCTCGCCACCGAGGAGCTGGTCGAGCCGACCGAGCTGGCCGCCTGGTGCGAGCAGCACCACGACACGTGCAAGGAGGACGATGAGCAGCTGTGGACCGAGCGCGGCCTGGTCGCCACCGCCTACGCCCGCTACGGCGAGCTGCTCGCCGAGGAGGGGCTGGTCGACTTCGGCTTCCTGCAGAAACGCGCCGTGGATCTCCTCGAGACAAGCCCCGAGGTCCTCGGACAGGCCCGCGCGACCTACCGCGACATCCTGGTCGACGAGTACCAGGACACCAACGCCGCCCAGAGCCGCCTCCTCAAGCTGCTCGCCGGCGACGGCGAGCGCCTGACCGTGGTCGGCGACGACGACCAGAGCATCTACCGCTTCCGCGGCGCCACCGTTCGCAACATCCAGCGGTTCGGGGACGACTTCCCGGGCGCGCTCACGGTCCGCCTCGAGGACAACTTCCGCAGCCGTGACCCGATCATCGCCCACTCGCTGCGCGTCATCGACTACAACAACCCCGAGCGCTTCGCCAAGGCGTTGCGCGGCCACCGCGGCCTCGGCAGCGACATCCTGGTGGTCCACCGGCACGCCGCCCGCGACGAGGCGTTCGCCGTCGTCGAGCTGCTCGGCGAGCTGCGGCGCCTCGGCCGCCTGCGGCGCTGGGGCGACGTCGCGATCCTGCTGCGCTCGGTCAAGACCAGCGCCAAGCCCTACCTCGAAGCCCTCCAGACCGCCGCCATCCCCCACCACGTCGTCGGCGACGCCAGCTTCTTCGATCGCCCCGAGATCCAGGGTCTGTACAACCTCTTCTGCTTTCTCTCCGCCGGCAAGCCGTGGGGCGACAGGTTCCTGCGCGACCCTCTCGTCGGTCTTACACCCGCGACCGAGGAGGCTCTCGCCGCCCACAAGGACAACCTCCTCGACTCCGGCTCCGAGCGCGGCCTTGAGGAGATCGGCATCACGGACCCCGCCGACACGGACACCCTCCTGTCATTGCTCCACCTCAAGCGCAAGGTGCACTCGCACGCCCAGCACTCGATCCTCGAGGCGATGCACGACCTGCTCGCCGCTACCGACTGCGTCGCCCGCTTCGAGCGTGCCGGTAACGTCGAGGCGCTCACCAACATCGGCAAGCTCACCCGGCTCGTCGCCGACTGGGACGAGTGGGGCACCGGCTCCGGCTTCTACCCGTTCCTGCAGTACCTCAAGCTGCTCAAGGAGGGGGGCGAGGAGCCGTTCCGCGTCCCCCCCGAGGACGCCCTCCAGGTCATGACCATCCACCAGGCCAAGGGCCTGGAGTTTCCGGTGGTGGTGATCGGCGCCGCGATGGAGGGCCGGCTCCCGACCCGGCAGCGCGCGGACCGCTACCAGGTGCCGTACGAGCTGCGCGCCTCGGGCCCGCCCGAGGTCTCCGACCCGCACCTGGTCGACGAGCGCAAGCTGTTCTACGTCGCCGCCACCCGCGCCCGCGAGCTGCTCGTGATCGGCACCGCCGACGTCGTCGCCAAGCGGGGCGGCGGCCCCAGCCGCTTCCTGGAGGAGATGTTCGGGTGCGACCCGCGCGAGGCCTCCGTCCTGTCGCGCGACTACATCGCCGAGGCGCTCCAGAGTGCCGGTCACGCACCGCAGGAGGCCCGCCCGCGCCAC
>CAZKGM010000091.1:0-3923 GCA_964552395.1 uncultured Thermoanaerobaculia bacterium
GCGTTTTCCGTCTTCCGTTTCCCCCCTCCCGGGTGGGCGCAGGTCGTCTCGCGTGTTGCGTTCCCCTTCCGGGTAGGCGCGTCCTTCAGGGCGCGCCCCCAGGACGCTCCGGCAGGCTGTTGTGTCCCTGGGTTTCACCGAGCAGCGCCGGGGGCGGGCGCTGAAGCACCCGCCTACGGAACCTCATGCCGACATCCGCCCTGTTCGGCACAACAAGAAAACCCCCGCCCACCTCTTCCGGGTGGGCGGGGGCCGTCTGGCGTCTATCGTTTCCCGTTTTCCGTTTCCCCTCCTCCCGGGTGGGCGGGGGAAACCTAATCACCTCATCACTCAATAACCTAGTCACTTCTCCTTGGGCAACGGATGCTTGTACACCGGGAACGGCGGCCGCTTGTAGGTCGGCAGCGGGTGTTCCTCGAGCTGCTTCAGCACCGCCGCCACCGCGCGCTCGAGCTGCGGGTCGTGGCCCTGGCGCACCAGCGCCGGGTCCTGCCACACCTCGATGTCCGGGGAGATGCCGTGATTCTCGACCTCCCACTTCCCGTGCAGGCCATAAAGCCCCCAGCGCGGCGCGGTGATCCTGCCGCCGTCCATCAGCGGCGGGTAGCCGCCGATGCCGACCAGGCCGCCCCAGGTGCGCACGCCCACCAGCGGCCCGATGCCGGTGCGCTGGAAGTACCACGGCATGGCATCGCCGCCGGAGCCGGCGAACTGGTTGATGATCATCGCCTTGGGACCGAAGATGGCGGCCACCGGCTCGGTGTAGTCCTTGCCCTCGCGGCCCATCACCCGCGACATCGGCACCCGCTTGAGGGTGTCGATGATGTAGTCCGCGAGCTGGCCGCCGTGGTTGAACCGTTCGTCGAGCACGACCGCCTTCTTGCCGACCTGGGCGAAGAAGTACCGGTTGAAGCTGACGAACCCGCCGCCTCCGGTATCCGGCAGGTAGACGTACGCCACGCGGCCGTCCGACAGCTCGTCGACCTTGCGGCGGTTGCCCTCGACCCAGGCCAGGTGCCGCAGCTCCCGCTCGCTCGCCACCGGCACGACTGTCACGTCCCGGCCGTCGCTGCCGTCCGCCTTCGAGCCGACCCGGATCACCGTCTGCTTGCCGGCGGTGCCGAGGAACAGGCTGTATAGGTTGGTCGTCGCCGCGTCCAGGTTGCGGCCGTTGACCGCCAGCAGGTATTCACCCTGCTTGACGTTCACGCCGGGTTGGGTGAGCGGCGCCTCGAGGTCGGGGTTCCAGTTCTCGCCGTTGTAGATCTTGGCGAACCGGTAGCGGCCGTGGTCGATGGTGTAGTCGGCGCCCAGCAGGCCGACCGGCACCCGCTTGACCTTGGGCATCGCGCCGCCGCGGATGAAGGTGTGGCCGACCGACAGGTTGGCGGTCATCTCGGTGAACAGCACGTTGAGGTCGCCGCGGCTGGTGATGCCGTCGAGGTAGGGGGCGTAGGCCTTCTCGGCCGCGGCCAGGTCGAGCCCGTGGAGGTTCGGGTCGTAGAAGAAATCGCGCTCGATGCGCCACACCTCGTGGTACATCTGCCGCCACTCGGCGCGCGGGTCGACCCACGCCTGGAGGCCGCCGGTGTCGAGCTTGCCGTCGCCCGGCTTGGCCTCCTTGTCGGCGTCGATGATGAACCACGACGAGCCGGCCAGGTAGAGCGCTTTCTTGCCGTCGGCCGAGACCGCGAAGTCCGAAACTCCGTCGACCACCGGCTCGGTCTTGCGCGACTCGAGGTCGAACCGCGTCACCGTCCATTGCGGCGGCCCGCTCTCAATCCGCACGACCGGGCCCGCCACCAGAAATAGGGTGCCCTCCTTGCCCGTGAACAGGCCCTGGTAGCGCTGAGCCTCGATCGGTAGCGCCACGATCCGCTGGTCGAGCCCGTCGAAGTCGATCGTCACCTTCTCGGGCTCCTTCTTCTCGTCCTTCTTCTCGTCGGCCGCTTTCTCCTCCTTGCCGCCCTTCTTCGTCTCCTCCTTGGCAGCCCCCTTGCCGTCTTTCTCGGGCTTCTTCTCGTCGATCTTCTCGTCGTCGCTCTCAGGCGGGATCGGCGACGGCAGGTCGGCGCGCAGCACCGCCGCGTACACGGCGCGGGTCTGCGGGTGGCCCTGGCTGCTCATGTCGAGCCAGCCGGAGGACAGGCCGACGTTGGTGCTGGCGGTGAAGTAGAGGTACTTGCCGCTCTTGTCGAACACCGGGAACAGCGCGTCGCTCATGCCGTCCGTGACCTGGGTGGCTTCCTTGTCGCCGAGCGAGTAGACGTAGGCGGCGTGCAGCTGGCTCGGCAGCAGCTTGGTGTAGGTCAGCCAGGCGCTGTCGGGAGACCACTGGACGTCGAACTCGTGCTCCGGCGAGTCGTAGCCGTCGGTGTCGACCAGCACCGGCTTGCCGCGGGCAATGTCGACGTACCACAGGTTGAGGCGCTTGTCGGAGTACGCAATCTTGGTGCTGTCGGGCGACCATGTCGGGTGGTAGAAGAACGACGGCGGGCTGCCGAGGCCGATCACCTTCGCCTTGCCGAGGCCGTCCTGGTTCTTCAGGTACAACTCGTACTCGCCGTTCTCGTCCGAGAAGTACGCGATCCACTTGCCGTCCGGCGACCACGCCGGGTCGCGCTCGGCCGCGCCGGTGGTGTTGGTGATGTCGCGGATGTCGCCCTTCTTCGCAGGAATCGTGAAGATCTCGCCGTGCGCCTCCAGCACCGCGCGCTTACCGGTCGGCGAGATGGCGGCGTTCTCGACGTCGCGCCTGGGGTCGAGCTTGACGAAGTGAGGCCGCAGCTGGGGCATGTCGGCGGCCAGGCTGACGTGAATGCGGCGGCTGGTCTTGCTCCCCAGGTCGTAGAGGTAGAGCGCGCCGAGCTGGTCGTAGACGATCGCGCCCGGCCCCGCCGACGCCGACCAGAAGTCGGTGCCCTTGTTGGCGATGACCGTGCGCACCTGCTTGCTCGCGATGTCGTAGGCGTACAGCGCGATCGACCCGTCACGGTCGGACAGGAAGTACACCGAGTCGCCGACCCACATCGGGTTGCCGTCGTTGGAGCCGTCCTTCTGCGGCACCTTGACGATGCTGGAGTCGGCCAGGTTCGCGATCCAAACCGTGCGGTACTGGCCGCCGCGGTACCCCTTCCACGCCGGCTGCCACTGGAGGTTCGGCTGGTACGCCAGGTGGGTGCCGTCGGGGGAGTAGGACGCCTGCTGCACGCGCGGCAGCGGCACCTGGGTCGGGAAGCCGCCGGTGGCGGGGATGGTGTACATCTGCTCGGGGTCCGAGTAGCTGTCGCGCGACGAGCGGAACGCCACCCGGCTGCCGTCCGGAGTCCAGCCCAGCGCGACGTCGTCGCCGGGGTGGTAGGTCAGACGGACCGGCTCGCCGCCGGCCGCCGGCACCACGTACACGTCGCGGTTGCCGTCGTAGTCGCCGGTGTAGGCGACCTTGGTGCCGTCGGGCGAGAAGACCGGTCCGCTGAGCCGGTCGGTGCCGGTCACCAGGCGGTGCGCCTCGCCGCCGTCGCGGGGGGCGATCCAGATCTGGCCGCCGTAGGCGAACACCAGCTGAGTTGCGCTGATGCTCGGGCTTTGCAGCAGCAGCGGGGGGTTGTCGGCGGCGCCGGCGGTGCTCGCCGCGAGGGCGAGGACCAGCAGCGTCAGGGCGAAGCTCTTGAGGATGATCTTCACGTTCGCCTCCTTGGAAGTTCGACTAGCAGACATCTTGGCAGATCCCGGGGCCGTGGGCCCAGCAGAGAGATACGAGACCTTCACCGAAGGGGTTTAACGGAATTCAGGTGGCCGGGCTTCCCGGGGGCCACCCACCCGCCCAGGCCAGTGGCTGAGTGACGGAGTGATGGAGTGATGGAGTGACGGAGGCCCCCACCCACCCGGGGGAGGGGAGAAGGGAAACGGGAGACGGAAAACGC
>CAZKGM010000092.1:0-3686 GCA_964552395.1 uncultured Thermoanaerobaculia bacterium
CGGCGGCGAGCCGGCGTCCCCCGCGAGGATCGTCTCGACCCGCTGGCGAGCGCGCGCGGCGGCCGTTGTGGCGCCCGCGGCCTCCCAGTCACCGTAGCTCTCCCGGTCGATCAACGGCGACGGGACCGAAAGCTCCTGGCGCCAGTAGGTGCGGGTGTGCCGGCTCGACAGGGCCTCGCCGGTCGCGACGAGCCCGCCGATGAGGTCCACCGCGTCCTCGTCGCGGATCGCGATCCCACGCACCAGCCGGAGCGCCATGCCGCACGCCTCGTGGTCGAGCAGGAGCTTCTCCAGCGACTGGGTCAGGATGTAGTCGAGGATCCCGGCCCCGGACACCAGGTTGATGCCGGCCAGCGCCGCGAGGACGGTCCCGATCCCGCTCTCCATCCCCGCCTGGTAGTCGACGGCCTTGGCGTCGCTCAGCCCGAGGTAGCCGTGGGTCGGCAGACCCAGCGCCTTGCCGACCTGGGCGTAGCCGACGCCGATCATCATCGTCTCCATCGCCCCCATCGGTGTGGAGCCGTGCCGCATGTCGAAGGCGCTGGGCGCACCGCCGTAGATGATCGGCGCGCCCGGCCCTGCAGCCTGGTGGATGACGAGCCCCGACAGGCTTTCGGCGCAGTGCTGGACCACGGCGTCGCGGAGGGTCACCGGGCTGGTGGCGCCGGTCAACGGCATGGACACCAGCTCGGCCGGTACTCCGCTGCGTGCGCAGTCGATGAGGCAGCGGCACGTCAGCTCGCTCCACTTGAGCGGCGGGCTGGGGCAACAGTCGAAGACCGTCATGGGACGTGCCGCGAGGTCGGCGGCGTCGGCCCGAAAGAGGAGCTGCATCTGGAGCATGGGGGAGAAGCCGTCGACGGCAAACGTTCCGGTGACGACGGGCTTGGAGCAGTTGAGTAGCGCCAGGTACAGCCGGTAGCGGTCGCCGATCGTCTCGGGTACGTCGCCCGAGACCAGGGCGGTGGCCTGGGCGGCGTAGTTGGGGAGGCCGTCGGTGAGCCGGGCGAGCTCGACCAGGTCGCCGGTCACGCTGGTGCGGCGTCTGCCGGTTTTGCGATCGATGATGTTGATCGCAGCGGAGCCGGGGTCGAAGTGGACGGCGTCGCCCGCCAGCTCGCACGCCCGGCCGCCGTCGCGGTCGTACAAGGTGACGGCGCCGGGGGCGGTGTCGACCGCGGCACGCACGGCCTCCTCGGTGATCACGAGCCGATCGCCCTTCGCCTCGCCGCCGGCCGCCAGCCAGTGCTTGCGACCCTCGTCGCTCTCGACGATCACGCCCACGGTGGCGAGCACGCGGCAGGCGTCCTCGACGATGCGGCGGCACTCATCGGCGGTGAACAGGGTCGTGCGGGGGCGCACTGTCATGACGCGGCTCCTTTGCCCTGACTGGTCCGTCGGTATCGGCAGGTGGTCAGCAGGCAGCGGTCGCAGCCGGACAGACCGGCGATCGGCCGGGCGTCGGAGCCCAGCCACATGGCGAAGCTGATCGACTTCCTCGGTTCCATCATCAGCGACGGTCTCAGCGTCGCGCCGAGGACGGCGTGCGGCAGGTGCTCGAAGAGCGCCGTCTGGGCCTCGAGCGGCCAGCGTCCGTACCCCGGGCTGATGCGGCAGCTCAACGCCGGGGCGTCGTCATCCGGCGGAATCTCCGCCCCCGTGATGACGGCGCCCAAACGGTCGGCGGCCTCCTCGACCGCGGTGCTTCCGATGGCGTCGAGCAGCAGGGCCCCGACGGTGTCGCCGTCGCGGGCGAACCGGCTGGCTTGTTCCTCGATCGCCGAGCCGATGGTGACCAGGCCGACGACCAGCCGTTCGGCCTCCATCGGCTCCAGCCGCAGAGCGGATGCCGCCTCGACGGGCAGCGTCCGGTAACAGCCGCGGGGCCGGGCGAGCCCCCGCGCCCGGGCCAGCAGGTCGTCCAGGCGCTCGGCCAGCCGGTCGCCGGGCTCCCGCCCCTCCGGGTAGCCGAGGAAGTGCAGCACGTCGCGGCGGCGGATGGTGACCGCCAGGTCGATGCGGTCGTCGGAGATCATGAGCCGGTTCGGCCCAGCTTCTCCGCCAGCAAGCGAATGAACCGTGGGTCGGTGCCGCAGCACCCGCCGACGGCGGCGAGGCCGCCTTCGATGGCCTCGGACAGGTCGGTGACGAAGTCCACCGGGTCCTGGCCGTAGCTGAGCCCGCCGCCGTCGAGGATCGGTCGGCCGGCGTTGGGCTGGATCACGAGCCGGCCGCTCACCGCGGCCAGCGCCTCGGCGGCCAGGTCCTTCATGTCGACGCTGGTGAGGGTGCAGTTGGCGCCGACGGCGGTCGCTCCCGCGGCCAGCAAGGCGTTGAGCGAATCGATGAGCGGATCGCCCATCACGGTGAAGAACCCCCGCCGCTTGCGCTCGAAGGTGAGCGAGGCCAACATCGGCAGATCGGCGTCGAGGGCACGCACGGCCGCGAGGGCGGTTTGGGCCTCCCGGAGGTCGCTCATGGTCTCGATGTGGATCCCGTCGGCGCCGGCGTCCAGCAGTGCCGCTGCCTGGATGTCGAACGCCTCGCGCCACCGCCCGAGGTCGCCGTCGCCGACCGGCGGCAGGTACTCGCCGGTCGGCCCGATGTCGCCCACCACGAACGCCGGCGATGCCGAGCGGGCGATCTCGACCGCGCGGGAGTTCAGCTCGGCGCAGCGCTCCGCCAATCCGAAATGGGCGAGGCGGACGGGGTTGCCGCCGAAGGTGTTGGCGTGTACCGCTTCGGAGCCGGCGGCGACGTACGCTGCGTGCACGCTCTGCACCAGGTTCGGGTCGTCCAGGTTGAGGCGGTCGGGAGCGTCGCCCGGCTTCAGCCCCCCGGCCATCAGCATCGTGCCCATCCCGCCGTCGAGCAGCAGGCACGGGCCGTCCGCGAGCCGTCCGGCGAGGTTAGCCACCGACCAGCGCCTCCGCCGCCTGCACGGCGCGCATGGCGTTTTCGGCGTGGACCGCGCCGATCCGCTCGGCCCACTGGGGGTTGGTCGGCGCCCCGCCGATCAGCATCTTGGGCTGTCGTGGCAGATCGGCCGCGGCCAGCGCCTCGGCCAGCGCCTTCTGACCGGTCATGGTCGTCGTCAGCAGCGCGGACGCGGCGACGATGTGGGCGTCGACCTCGCGAGCCTTGGCCACGTAGTCTTCGACTGCCACGTCGCTCCCCAGGTCGTGGACCTCGAACCCGTTGGCCGCCAGCAGCGTGGCCACCAGGCTCTTGCCGATGTCGTGCAGGTCGCCGCTGATCGTTCCGATGACCACTCGTCCGCGGGTCTGCCCGGCGCTGAGGCCGGCAGTCAGCTGCGGCGTGATGATCGCCATCGCCGCCTTCATCGCCTCGGCCCCCTGGACGAGCTCGGGAAGGAAGTACTCGCCTTCCTCCCACAGGTCTCCCACCTCGCGGATGCCGGCGCTGAACCCCTGATCGATCGCCTCGAGGAGATCGGCCCCGGCATCAACCAGCGTGCGGGCGTGGCCAGCCGCCAGCTCGGCGTCACCGTCGACGATGGCCTGTCGGATCTCGGCGTAGGTCGGCACGGTCATGCGGCCCCCTTCTGACCCAAGGAGCGGCCAGTATATCGGGAGCCGCGAAGCCGCCGCAATGCGCGGGATTCCAGTCAGGGCTCGGCGCGCACTCCGTGAGACGTGCCTGAAGAAACGGGAGATGGGAAACGC
>CAZKGM010000093.1:0-3644 GCA_964552395.1 uncultured Thermoanaerobaculia bacterium
TCGATGATGCCGGTCGCGGTGTAGAAGCCGGGGTAGGAGTTGCCCCAGATGCCGACCTTGCCGTTGTTGAACGGAACGTGATGGACCAGCCAGTCGACAGTATCCCAGGCGTCGGTGCTTTCGTCGGTCCTGCCGCCGGTCGGACGGTCGAGGACCGGCCGCATGTTGACGAATGTGCCTTCGGACATGAACCGCCCACGCACGTCCTCGGTGACGAAGATGTACTTCTCGCGCGCGAACTCCGGCGACGGCCCCAGGGTGTGGGGGTAGCGGTTGGCGCCGTAGGGGCCGGCGGAGTACGGCGTCCGGGTCAGCAGGATCGGGTAGGTCCTTTCCGCCGAGGCGTCGCTGGGGACGTAGACCGCGGCGAACAACGTGACGCCGTCGCGCACCGGGATCCGCACCTCGTACTTCGTGTAGTGGGAGCGGATGAACTCGGGCGGGTCGTTCCCGGCCGCGGCCGCCGGCCCGCCACCGAAGAAGAGGCAGACGAAAACTGCGAGGAAGAAAGCGCGTGACCGTCGCATGGAGCCCTCCACTGGACACATCTTACCTACCACGGATTTACGGTGACCTTGACGACCAGGTTGCAAGACAGACAGAGAAGAGAAACCACAGAGAACAAGGAGGACAGAGAGGAGCACAGAAAAGAGAAAAACCACGGATTACACGGATTACACGGATAAGAATAGAAAGCTTTTCTTGGCGTCTCTGCGCCTTTGCACCTCAGCGTTTTTTCCTTTTCTGGGCGCACTTCACGTCCTTGGCGGCTTCGCGGTTCACACACCGTTTCGACAGGTCCGGACACGCAGGCCGAGGGAGAGCGCGCGTCGCGGAGGGATATACTCGGGCACGGGGGCAGAGCGGTCATGCGTGTGCTGATCATCGCGGCGAACACCGAGCGCATCAACATGCCGACGCCGCCGCTGGGAGCGGCCATGGTTGTTGACGCGACGCGGCGGTGCGGCCACGAGCTCGAGCTCGTCGATCTGCTCGCCGCCCCCGAGCCGGCGGTGGCGATCCGGGAGGCGGTGGCACGAGTGCGGCCCGAGGTCATCGGCATCTCGGTCAGGAATATCGACGACCAGGACATGGCGCAGCCGGTGTTCCTCCTCGAGAAGGTCCGGAAGGTGGTCCGGGCGTGCCGGGAGTGCAGCGGCGCGCCGGTAGTTCTCGGCGGCGCCGGCTACAGCATCTTCCCGGCCGCCGCGCTCGAGTACCTGGGCGCCGACCTCGGCATCGCGGGTGAGGGCGAGCTCGCGTTCCCGGCGCTGCTGGAGTGCTTGGAGTCCGGCGGCGATCCGTCCGCGCTCGACGGTGTGTACGCGCGGGGCCGGACGGCCCGCGGCGGCCTGCCGGCGCCGGCGCGGCTCGATGACCTGGACTACCCGCACGACGACCTCGGCCCGAGCCTGAACCTCGAGGACCCCGACCTTTGGGTCCCGGTGCAGACCCGCCGTGGCTGCCCGCTCGACTGCAGCTACTGCTCGACGCCGAGCATCGAGGGACGGACGCCGCGGCGCCGCTCACCGCGCCTGGTGACCGACGACCTGGCTCGCCTGGTCGACGCGGGCGTGCGCCGCATCCAGTTCGTCGACAATACCTTCAACCTGCCGCCGAGCTACGCGCTCGAGCTGTGCCGGCGGATCGTCGATCTCGGCCTGCCGATCCGCTGGCGCTGCATCCTGTACCCGTACAAGGTCACCGAGGAACTGGCCGAGGCGATGGCCGAGGCCGGGTGCGCGGAGGCCTCGATCGGCTGCGAGAGCGGCTCGGACTCCATCCTCGCCGCCATCAACAAGCACTTCACAACGGCCGACGTGCGCGAGGCCGTGGCGCGCCTGCGGGCCGCCGGAGTCAGCTGCGTCGGCTTCCTGCTGCTCGGGATGCCGGGCGAAACCCGCGACACCGTGGCCGAGAGCCTGGCCTTCGCCGACGGCCTCGGCCTCGGCAGCCTCAAGATCACACTCGGCGCGCGCATCTACCCGCGCACGCCGCTGGCCCGGATCGCGGTCGAGGAGGGAGTTGTCACAGCCGACGACAACCTGCTGCGGCCGACCTTCTACATGGCGCCGGCGGTCGCCGGCTGGGTCGAGGAGACCGTGGCGTCACGGGAGTGGTCGCTCCCGGTGTTCCTGTAAACCAGATGCCCAAGATCGCGCCGGGTCCGGCGGCAGCCGGAGCCCGGGTGACCGGAAAGGAAGACTACGATGTTGATGAAGGACCGGATCGCACTGATCACCGGCGCCAGCCGCGGAATCGGCGCCGCCACGGCAAAGCTGCTGGCCGAGCACGGCGCCGCGGTGGCGGTGAACTACAACCACAGCGAGGAGGCCGCAAAGGAGGTCGTGGCGGCGATCGAGGTCGCCGGGGGACGGGCGATGGCCGTCCACGCCGACGTCCGCGAGCAGGCCCAGGTCGAGGCCATGGTCGAGCAGGTTACCGAGCGCCTGGGAGCGATCGATACCCTGGTCGCGAACGCCTCCATCCAGTTCCCGATGGTCCCATTCACCGAATACCCGTGGGACGGCTTCGAGGCCAAGCTGGTCGGCGAGCTGAAGGCGGCGTTCTTCTGCTGCCGGGCGGTCGTGCCGTCGATGATCGAGCGCGGCCGCGGCTGCATCATTGCCATCAGCAGCGGCCTCTCGAGGCACCCGGGTCCCGGTTTCTGCGCCCACAGCACCGCCAAGTCGGCGCTCGACGCGTTCGTCAAGTCGCTGGCCCTCGAGCTCGGACCGCAGGGCATCCGGGTCAACGTCGTCAGCCCCGGCCTGACGATCACCGACGCGACGGCACGTGTGCCCGAGGAGCACAAGCAGGCGGCGGCGCGGATGACGCCGCTCCAACGCAACGGGCTCCCCGAGGACATCGCCGGTGCGGTGCTCGCGATGGCCTCAGACCTGACCGGATTCGTCACCGGGGCCTACCTGCCCGTCAGCGGCGGCAACCTGATGCTGTAGCCCGGATCCTGCGTATCCCCTTGAGTCAGGTTGTCTCAGCGCACGCATGATCCCGGTGGGGCAGCAATTGAACCGCCAAGGCGCGAAGAACGCAAAGATAAGAAAGGGAATATCTTCTTTGCGAGCTTGGCGTACTTGGCGGCTTGGCGGTTCACAATCAAGCCTCATCGACACTCGAAACGGTGCCTATAAGAACGAACCTGAACGAAGGAGACAGGCAGGGCCCGGATGACCCGGGCTGAAGGATGCTCTGTTTCTTCTTGCCCTTGGTCCTCTGCGCCTTTGCGTTCTATTGGTTCCCTCGACCTGCAGCAATCTGGAGCCCATCCAGACCATGCCGTGTTCTCTCCCCAGGGACGGTCCCGCGGCAGGGCGGGGACGGGGCGGACGGAGGCGAGCGGCCATCCCGCCGTGGGCGGCGGGGGGACCGGGCGCAGGAGGCTTGGCCCGAGGTAAACCGAGGGTAAGCCACCGAGCACGGCCTCCCCGGTGTCCTCAGCGGGTGCAGACGCGAGCCGACGCGCCGGTCCGTTCCGGCCCCGCCGGCCCGCGCAGCGGGCTGCGGGCAACGCCCGTACGGGACATGCGATCGCGCAGCACCTGCCCAAGCGGGATCGCGCAGGGCGTTTTCCTCGCGCCTCGCCGCCAGCGAGCGAGGAGTCGCTGACCTCGTGGTCGCGACGA
>CAZKGM010000094.1:0-3545 GCA_964552395.1 uncultured Thermoanaerobaculia bacterium
GACCGTCATCGGCTCGTCGGCGGTCAGGCCGGCGTTGAGCCGTACCTCCATGTGCGCCGGTGACATCTCCAGCCAGCCGGCATCCAGAGCGAAGTCGAGCGTGTTGGCCGCATCGGGCTGCGGGTTCATCTGCACCTGCTGTGTGCCGTAGTTGGAGGCAGAGGCGGTGAAGGTCCGCGTCGACGGGCCCTTCGGGCCGACGCCCGGCAGCTGCGCGAACAGGTAGTAGAACCCGTCGCCGATGTTCGGATCGTCCGGGGTTGCCATGGTGGTAGCGGTATCGCCGAGGTCGTCCATCACGGTCGCCCCGTTGATCCCCTCGGCGGTGTTGTTGTCGGTGACGTTGCCGACCATCATCGCGCCGGAGATCGGTGCGCATGCCTTTTGGCCCACGAACACGTCATCGACCTGGGCGTACCAGTTCCAGTCGTTGTTGGGATCGTAGTAGCGGAAGCGGACCATTGCGTTGGCGCTGCCGGCGAGGTAGGACGAGACGTCGAGCACGACATCCTCACCCGAGTCAGGGGTGCGGAAGCCGCCGTGGTCAGCCGTCCAGTCGAGGACGTTGTTCCATGTCGAGCCGCCATCGCCGGAGACGTCGATCATGAAGTGCTCGGAGGAGGACAGGTACTGGAAGTTGACTCGTGCGTCGAGCTCCACGGAAGCGTTCCCACTGAAGTCGAGCACCGGTGAGGTCAAGTAGGTGTCGTATGCTGCGAAGCCGAAGACATCGCTCGATGCTGAGGCAGCATTACCGGTGCCGGCCCAGTTTCCGGTCTCACCCGAGCCGGCGACGTTGGACCACACCAGGCCGGAGCCCATGTCGTCGGTCACCGTCCAGCCGGCGGGCGGGAACGAGCCGTCGAAGTTCTCGGTGACGCCGCCCGAAGCCAGCCCGTACCCTGGTGCGATGCAGTTCTGAGAGGCGTCCGGTGCGAACTGGAAGTTCTGGGTTTCGCCGGCCGGAGGCGGTGTCACGGTACGTGTCTCTGGCGTGTAGCCGGGGTAGAGCGGGGTGACGATGAAGTCGTACGGGGTAGAGTGCGGGAGGTCGACGGTGTAATAGCCGTTCTCCGGGTTGGTGAAGACGGTGGCCACGCTGGTGGAGTTGAACTGCACGTCGACCTTGGCGTACAGCGGCCAGTCGTGTCCGCCAGCGTCGGTCACGTAGCCGTCGACCGTGGCTGCGCCTACCGAATCCAGGGCGAAGTCCTGGATCACGGAGCCGCCGTCAGGAACCACCACGCCGGTGACCGTTTGCGGGTCGAACCCGAACGCCGAGGCCGTGACGTCGTAGGTGTTGGCCACGACGTTCATGGCGTAGGTGCCGTCGGCCTGGGTGTAGGTCGAGAGCGCACCGACCTGAACCAGGGCGCCGGCAATCGGATCACCGGAGCCCGAGCTCGTCACCGTTCCCTCGATCGTGCCGAACCCGCTCGGGGTGCAGCCGGGCATCGAGAACGAGGCGACGTAGGTGTCCCAGATGAAGCTGCCGCCGGTGTTGACGTACTCGGCGGTGCCCCAGAAGCTGCAGCCGGCCGGGTCGACGTGCATCGCTGCATAGTCGCCCCAGCGGTTGCCGCCGCTCTGCGAGCCGCCGCCCGCCACCACCAGCTGCTCGGACTGCATGGTGCCGGCCGGATCAGTGGCGAGGCGTCCCGTGTAGCCCACCGACGGGTAGGTGGTGGAGCTCGAGATCGAGTACATGATGCCGATGTTGCCTTCTTGATCGACTGACGAGCTTCCCATCCAGCGGTCATTGCTGTCGGGAGCGAAGGTGCCGCCGTCGTAGATGAACCAGCCGCTGCCGGTGTTGTGCAGCTCGTACCAGCGCACGCCGGCGTGGTCCGAGCCGTCGACGTCCACCGAGTGGGTCACGGTCATGACCTCGTACCCCTTGGTGGCCATCAGGTTGCGGTAGTTGGCCGGGAACATCAGGCGGTCGCACAGGGTGTCGACCGACTGCCCGTTCGGCTGCGGAATGCAGTCACGGCCGTAACCGCAGAGGTCGGAGTCGAACGACAGGCCGGCCGCGGTCAGGTCGATGTAGCCGGGGTCGCCGGCGCCTGCCGGGCACGAGAACGTGGAGTTGGCCGGGGTCGTCCAGTCGACGTGGAACTCGCAGATCTGGAGGATGTCGGCCGGGTTGCCCCAGGCGTCATCGTAGAAGGCGGTGTTGTAGTTGGGCTCGCCCGCCGGCGGCGGATCGCCGCCCTCGAAGTTGGTGGGCTGCGGGAAGGCCGGCTGCACACCGTTGATGTAGAAGTACTGCGCCGCGGGGTTGGCGTCGCCGGCCAGCATCGCCGTGCGGTCGTACACCACGGTCGCCGGCTCACCGGAGCCGAACTCGTTGACGGTCTGGTAGTAGCCGTCCGGCCAGACGCCGAACTTCGGGTAGTCCGGGAAGCCGTTGCCGAGGCTACCGTAGGTGTACTGCCAGGCGTACCAGGCACCGGTCGGATCGGTCGTCTGTGAAACCGCGATGCAGATCCGATAGGTGCCCGAAGAGGTGAACTGGCTCATGAACCAGCGCTGCGCCAGCGAATCGAACAGGACGACCGGGTCGCCCGCGTTCTGGTTGGCACAGTCGGTGCCCGGCAGGGCAGTTGCCCACACCTGGTTGCCGGGGTAGGGACCGGCGGCCATCGAGCCGTCGCTCTTGTTGTAGATCGCGAACACCAGGTTGATCCACTGGATGTAGTAGTTCATCCCGACCGCACCCTCGGTGTCGGGCGGCATCACCCGGAAGCCGACAACCGAGGCGTTGGTGTCGCTGTTGAGGCCGTCGAAAGCCACCGTCGGCGACGGTGCCGCGATGCTGCTCATCGCGGTGATTCGGCCCTCGCCCTGGGGCTCGCCGTTGGGGCGGGCCTTCGGCAGGACCGGAAGCTTGCTGACCTCGCGGTTGGGGATCTCCCGGTTGGCGAGGCCCTTCTGCGGCGCCAGCGGCGTGATGTCGCGCAGCGCGGGCGTAACGCCGAAGTTTGTCGGATGGATCACCTTCTGCGGGTGAAGCACCGGTGCATCGTGCCCGGTGACGCTCCAGGCCGTGGGGGTAACAATGAGTACCACCAGGGCGACCATCGCCACCATGAGTCCAAACTTCCTTCTCATCATCTTTCTCCTTCCTTCGTCTCACTCAATCTCGGCGAGCGCCGGTCATCTGCCTTGTACCGCTGCCCGGGTTCGGCCGACCTCATGTGGGAGCCCTCCTCTCTCGTCCGGCGGGACCTCCCGTCGGCCGGGCATCGGGCATCTCTGGTGAAGTCGTTCGTGAGGCAAGAGCCACGTGGGCGTAATTGTAATACCCCTTCCGTGGCCGCGCATCCCTTACCGCTGATCCGCTGTGACCGGGGACACACTGGCCTCGACATGCCTTAAAGGGAGCTTCCGCCCGCTGCAGATTCGCGTTCCTAGAAAACCGAGGACGGCTTGGCGGACTCGGCTGTCGCCACGTTGCCGCGCGACGAACGCCTGACGCAGACAAAAAGAGCCGGGCCCGAGGGCCCGGCTCCGGTCATGCCGTTGTGTGGCGGTTTACTTGG
>CAZKGM010000095.1:0-3273 GCA_964552395.1 uncultured Thermoanaerobaculia bacterium
CTCGTAGCAGGTGTCGTCGTCGAACACGAGGTGGAGCTGCCAGCCGGACCCACCCCCCTTCTTCACGACCACCGCCGTGATCCGCTTCCCCACGATCTCGCCCAGGGCGTTCCTCACCATCGCTACTCTCCGTGCATCACTGAACAGCATAGGTCGCGATGCGGTCCACTACGGGCCGCTTTCCGGCAGCCCTGTTTGTCTCTTCTTCGCGAGCTTCGCGCTCTTTGCGGCTTTGCGGTTCTCATACCCGTCACGGCACGACCCGGAACGTCGCTGACCGGGAACGGATCTCCTGTTCTCATGCGGAGGACCCCTTCACCGGCGCGTAGCGCTCAGCCGCGCGGCGCAGCTCGGCGGCGACCTCCGCACGGAGGCTTTCGGGCGCGATGACCTCGCAGTGACTCCCCCACCCCAGGACCCAGGGCAGCAGCTCCACGGTTGATGCGATGGTCATGTGCATCTCGAGCCCGCCGCCCGGAAGCGTCTCCAGACACTGCGACGGATGCCAGCGGGTTTCCGTGACGCGGGCGGACACCGTCGACGAGAAGCGAAGGCGGACCTCGACCGGCGCCTCATCCGTCAGCCACACACCCCAGGCTCGGTCGAGGCGGTCGAGGAGGTCGTGCTCCCGGGGAGGAGTGAAGGTGGCGCTCGTGAGCGTTGCAGAGGAGATGCGCTCGGCCTTGAGGACGCGCAGCTCGCCAGGCGGGTCGGTGCGGCCGATCGCGTAGAGCGCCGAGCCGAGATGCGAGGGCTCGAGGAGGAAGGGGCGGAAAGCGCAAGTGAACGGCTCGCCGCTGGTGCGTGGCTCGTACTCGAGGCGCACGACGCGCGACAGCGCCCAGCCGTAGGCAAGGGCGCGGAACGTGTCCGCGAATGGCGCCGAGGGCTCGTGCGCCGAGCGGCCGACCAGGAGGTCGAAGGCCGGGCGCAGGTCGGATGGAACGACGGCGGCGAGCTTGCCGACGGCGCCACGCACGGCCGGGTTGGGCTGGTCGACGTGCTGCATCAGCAGGCGCGCGGCGAGGTAGACGGCGGTCGCCTCCTCGAGCAGGAACCTCACCGGCGGGACCTCGAGGCGGGCGTTGTCGACCAGTCGCCAGCGGCGGCCCTCGCGGAACAGCGGGAGGCTCCCGCTGGCGGAGAGCTCGGTCAGGTACTTGCGCACCGTGCGCGGAGCAATGCCCAGCTCGGATGCAATCCGCGCCGTCCTGATCCCGCGCCCGGCACTCCGCCAGAACATCTGCTGGATAGCAACGAGACGCCCCGCCTTGGTCAGGGAATCGGCAAAGACCATGACCTCTCCCGGGTAGTTTCCTGTTCAGTATACGCCGGGAACGGTATGGGGGGCGTTTTGGGGAGCATTCTCCGAAACTCCGGCGGCCGTGCGGCCCAGAGCGACCGCCCGCCTCGCGTTTCCGGCGGTCGCACGGCCAGAAGAGAAGATGAGCGGCTTCGTGGCTCCCGCTCGGGCCGCCTCGGTCAATCGTGGGGCCGATGCTCCCAATGCCAAGGGCCGTGGGAGCGTGCCCTACTCTGCCAACCCGGCGCCCGGACGTCTGCTCTGCAGACGCCCGTCGTCACCTGCCTCGGAGCGGGCAACGGTCTCCACCGGTACATCGCTCTCTCGGCCCGCTCCGGTCAGGCAACGAGGCGCCTCCCTCGCAGCCGAGGCCACATGGGCCAACGCGCTTCCCGCGGGTTGCCAAGCTCGAGGTTTTCCCCCAACGGGTCGACCCTGTGAGCGCGCTCCAGGAAAACCATCGAAGCATGGCACGCCCCACCGAGCGCACCATTCTCTGAAACGGGCCGCGGACAAGTTCTCCGGGCGGGCGAGCCGCCCGCTACTACAAAGGAGGAGCTCGGGGTTCTCTGCAGCTCCGGCGGCCGTCTCTAGTAGGCCTGGTCAAGATCCTCGTAGGCTACGCGGAAGATCTGTGGTGCATAGTAAGCCTTCGGCCGCGAGGTTCTGTCGATGACCCGGAGGATACCGGTCTCTATGAGGCGATCCACGTCTGACTTGGCCGTGGGATAGGTGACGCCAAATCTGTCCCGCACCATGGGAATGGTGAGGACGGGAGCGACAAAGAGATCCTCTACGATTGAGTGGAGCCGACCACTTCCGGAAGAGACTCTCTGCTGCATGTCGTTGCGTAGCTGGACCAGAAGGTCGCATCTGCGGATCGTATCCTGTGCCTGCTCGATCGTTCCCGTGATGCAGAAGCGGATCCACTCGGCCCACTCGCCTCTGGCGCTGACGTTGAAGAGACGGTCGATGTACTCGTCTTTGTGGCGCTCGAAATAGGCGCTCATGTAGAGCCAGGGCAACCGGAGACGGCAGCTCCGTGCCGTCATCAAGGCGAGCAGTAGGCGTCCAACACGGCCGTTCCCATCTACGAAGGGATGAATCGCCTCGAACTGGTAGTGCGCCATGTAGGCGTAGACGAGCGGGTCGATGCTCGAGGGGGACTCCTGAATCGCGTTCTCGAACGGAATGAGGCAATCTTGCAGCCGGTCGTGAGGGGGCGGCACGAACCGTCGGTCAACGCCGATGCACACCTGCCCCATGCGCCACTCCCCCGGTCTCTGGTCCCGGCCCCGTACGCCTTCCAACAGCCAAGCATGAAGCTCCTTGATGAGAAACAGCGACAGTGGGCGCCCCTGAGTCAGCGCAGCCCATCCCTCCCTCAGTGCACGCCCATAGTTGGATACCTCACGCCACGGGTTGGCCGCTCCGGTCCGTTGGCGGCCCCTCTCCCCCTCCAGCTCGAACAGCAACAGTTGCGCTGGTGTGGCATAGGTCCCCTCGAGGGAAGACGAACGGAGCGCTTCACGCTGCTGGAGTGGTTTCAGCAGAAGCTCCGGGTTCGGAAGGTACCTCCCAATACCGTTGAGCTCTCCCAGTACCTGCTTCGCATCGGAGAGAACCTGCCAGTCTTCGACCGAGAGCTCCCACTCAGGCGGCAGAGCGCTGGGGATGAAGCTGTAGTCGCTGTACGGGTATGAGATACGGACGAGCGTACCGGTTGCGTTCTCGGTGAAGAGGGTTGCGTCCATTTTAATCCGCACTCCTAAGTTAACATTTTTTCACCAGAATTTTAATCTACGCTCTGCAGTTCAAGCAATATCTACAAAGTCATCTTGTCACTTCGGGCTGGGAAGCAGATCAGCTCCGACGGGATACTCCACGTTCTTCCCCCACCCGCCCAGCGGTCGGGAGGCCCGCTACTACCAAAGAAGGAGCTCGGGGTTCTCTGCAGCTCCGGCGGCCGC
>CAZKGM010000096.1:0-3254 GCA_964552395.1 uncultured Thermoanaerobaculia bacterium
AGCGCACCCCCATCCGCCGCAGGCGGATTGAGTTCAACAGCTCATTGCGCCGTCTCCTTCTTGGAGTGGCCGTCTCCGCGGTGGTTGCCGTTCTCGCTCTCTACGCCGGACACGTGGTCCCGATGCCGAGGTCCGGCTTCGTGCCGGTGTCGTTCATCACCCACTCGGTCATGCTCGTGCTGTCGCTGATCATCATCCGGTTCATCCCCCGGGCCTCGTTCGCAAACTTCGGGTTCACGACACGAGGCTACCGGTTCAGGCCGACCATCCTGCTGTGGGTGCTCCCGACCGCCGTCCTCTCCTCACTCGCCGTCGTCGCGTCGGGTGGCGCGAAGTCCGCGGGACCCGCAGCCGGGCTCAGCCATCTGCAGTTGGTCCTGTTCGTGTGGGTCTACGCCAGTGTCTGCGAGGAGGTGCTGACCCGCGGCCTCCTGCAAACACTCGTTGCGGGAGAAGGTCCACGGCCTCCTCGGTCCAAGTGGCTCAGCATGCCGGTGGTTGTGAGCGCCCTCTTTTTCGGCGCCATGCACCTGGTTCTCATCCCCTCGATGGGTCCGGCAGCGGCTGCTCCGATCGTGCTCGCGACCTTCCTCGGGTTCGTGGCCGCTCACTACCGGGAGTCCACCGGCAGCCTCGTCCCGGCCATCCTGGTGCACGTACTGTTCAACATCGGCGGCATGCTGCCGCTGTGGCTCCTTGCGTTGGCCAGAACATAAGTGTTCGGGCGAATCGCGAGCCAGGCATCCAAGAATGAAGCAAACGGAGGAGGCAGAAGAACGCGCCAGGTCCGGCGAATGATGCTGTTCCCCAGAGAGAAGCCGGGGGGATCACAGGATACCGCGAGCTATGTGAGCCCCGGCGCTCGGGGCGGCAGACCACGTCTTCGACCGAGCTGCTCGCCGGGAACAGCTTTACTTTCATTACTTACCCGAGCGTCACGTCTACCAATGCATGTGCCAGACAGCTTTCCGGCATCACTCATGTGCTCAGGAACGGGCGTGTCTCCTCGCGCCTCGCCTCCGCGTGACAATCATGGCAAGGCCCCAGCCGAGCAGGCTGCCGGCGATCGCTCCGGCGCCCGTTTGTTTGTAGACCTGGGCGTCCAGCATGTCGGGCTTGCCGAGACCCTCGGCCCCCGCCCGGAAGGCGAGCCCGGGGTGGGTGACGATACTGGCAGGCAGGCTCTGGGCTCCGCCCGTAACGGCCCTCACTTCAGAGGCGAGCTCGGCCGCCTTCCGCCGGTGGTCTCGGTAGAGGTCCTTGGCTCGCGGATCAACCTTGTCGTTGTGCAGGAAGGCCGCTTCCCTGCCGCCCTCGAGGTACGAGAGGATGCTCGTGTACTTGCGGAGGATGGCATCGGCCGCGTACTGCTCGACGCCCGCCTGCCGTTGGAGGGCATCGACGTAGGTCGACTTCGTCGGGATCGCCGCGCCGCAGAGTCCGCCCAGAACGAGGCCTATGACCAGGCCGACTCGGACGAGAAACCGTCTGAAGCCTCTGCGGCGGAACTCCCTCTTGACCACGGTTGCGGCATCGTTTTCCGGCCTCATGGGTCACCTCGGTCGTCAGCAAAAGCGATACATTCCTCCGGACGCGAAGCCGCCCTCTCGGGGGCAGAGATACTGCCCTGTCCGCGACCCCGCTGCGGGTGGCCGCCCGGTCCGGCCGAGCTGGCACTGTTAGAGGTCTATCTTACGCCGTTCGTCTCGGCAGCGTGAAACGTGCCCGGCTCATGAATCTCGTGTTCGGGGAAAGGCCGACGCTGGGCCTAGCCCGCATCATTCACTCGCAATCTACTGCGACCGGCGATACGCCAGCCATCGCTGCGCTTTTCGCGCCTCGGTGTCCTCAACATACCGTCAAGTTGACCACCCCCCACCCAACACATACCCGAGGCCCCTTCCCTCCACGGCCCCCGGCCGCCCCCGCGGGTTTGCCTGCGGCACGTCGACGCTCAGAACCCAGCGCTGACAAGCGTCTCCCCGGTCTCGCTACGATCGCTCATGAGTAATGCGGGCTAGCAGCCTGGTATCCTGATGCCCGAAGGTCGACAACCGCATGACGCACGACACCCAACTGCGACGCGACGCGTCACTTCTGACGCGTGACGAGTAGCTAGGCCCGGTGGAGACTCGCTTTGCTCTACCCTCTTGCCGCTGCGTTCCTGCTTCTGACCGGGGCTCTGCTGGTTGTCGGCACGGTCTACCGAAAGCCCGCCGCGCTGTACGCCTTGAAGTGCGTCTGGTTCCCCGGTCTCGTCATCGCGGCGTACCTGACCTTGGGCGCCTGGACAGATCGATCGTACAGCGAGAACTGGGCCGCGATGGCCGCTGTCTTCTTCGTTGTGCCGTTCACTGGGTTGGTGGTCCTTGAGGGCATCCTGGAGCTCCTGCTCCTGAAAGGTCACCACGGATCGCACGCGAGGGCCAACCGCATCCTCACGGTCGTGTTTGTCGCAGCACTCTTGCTGTTGTCAGTTATCGGCATACTGTCAGCCTAACGACACGTTGCGGCGAGCTCCAACCGTTTCGCGGTCGGGCCCGCTGAGCTCTGGCGTGAGCCCACCTGGAAACGGTCGTGCGGGGGTTCCGTATCACTCTTATGAGGGCTTCCCAGTGCTTCGGCTCCTCAAGCTGGGGGTGAACATGAAGAGAAAGCACATGTTCGTCTTCTACTGCTCTCTGCTCGCCCCCATAAGCGTCCTGGCAGGCATGGGAGCGGGGCGCGCCACCGGCCTGCCTGCGCTCGGCGTGCTTCTCGGCATAGCCATCGGTATTGAGGTCTCCTACCTTCTGTTGCGCTTCACCTCCCCCGAGGACACTCCATAGCCCCGACCGCTGCCGCTCATGCGTCCTGCCGGAGTCTCACCAGTACCCAAGCGGCAGCGCATCGTCGCCTTTGTTACAGTTGCCACGAAGGAAGCCGGAACCGAGTGACGGAGCACGTGAACGAGCCTGATCGATGCTCGGGCCGACCGTGAACAGCGCGGCCCGAGGCGGAAGGCTTCGCGAGTCGAACGGGATGAAAGCCGGTTTGCAAGGTGAACCGGGTTCCTCCGGCCGGCCCCCCCGGGGAGTCGGCTTGAACGCCCGTTCCATCGCCGCGGCCATTCTCCTCCTGGGCCTCGTCTACGTCGGGGTCGTGTTCGGTTTCGGGTACGGGGGCCATGTGAGCGAGACAATGCTCTCGCTGCAGGACGCCCGGCAGTACCAGGCCGTCGCCGACTGGCTCGTGAACGAGCAGCCGACACGGGC
>CAZKGM010000097.1:0-2976 GCA_964552395.1 uncultured Thermoanaerobaculia bacterium
TGCCGACCACGCGCGACGACGCGCGGATTGAGATTGGGCGAGAAGTTGACCTGGTCGAGCGTTCAGCCGGCCGGGCCGAGGACGGCGGCGAGGGCGGAGGCGAGGGCCTGGCGGTCGGGTTTTCGGAGGGATCCGAGCTTTTTGAGGACGAGGGAGCGCTCGATGGTGGCGAGGACGGGTTTGATGACGGAGGCTCGGAGGAGACCGGCGTCGCGCCATTGGGTGACGGCAACCTCGAGGGAAGACGCGGCCCTCGGTTAGGTGGTGACGGCCATGACGACGAGGTCGACTCTTTCGCGGTGGAGAGCGTCGGAGCTGACGACGACCGCCGGGCGTTTCTTGGAGGCGGTTTGATCGGTGAAGGGAAACGGGACGAGGACGACATCGCCGGAGGAGGGGGTCCTCATAGGCGGTCGTAGACCGCATCTTCGGAGTTATCCCACACCCGTTGGAAGGCGTCCTCTGACAGCTTGGTAGCTGCATGGACGAGACGGCGATGCTCCTCCCGCCGGCTGAGAAACTCCACAAAGTCCTCGACCTCCGCAGCTTTCTCCGGCGGCAGATGGCGGATCTTCTCGAGGAGGTCGTCGTGTGAGCCTGCTTTTGGCATGTACCGCCTCCCTCTACCACTCCTCGGCGGTCTGGGCGAACCGCCTGCCAGCGGTGCAGGCGACCCCAAGTCTCTCAACGGCATGAGCCCGCCATCCGCACACTCAAGGTACGAGGCCTCAGCGGGATCGTCAAGGGCAAGGTCTCACGGAGCATCCTTCCCCCGAGGGCCGAACATCACCCGACTGGACGACCGGTCACGTGCAGTCGAGGTGGTCGCTGTTGCTGATTGCGGGCGTGAGCCTTCACCCCTTCGCGTCCAGAGCAGTGGTCAGATCGGCCTCGAGGTCGGCGCCGTCCTCGATGCCGACCGAGAGCCGGATGAGGCCGTCGCCGATGCCGAGGTGCTCACGCTCCTCGCGGGGCACGGCGGCGTGGGTCATGGTCGCGGGGTGGCAGACCAGCGACTCGACGCCGCCCAGCGACTCGGCCAGGGTGAAGATGCGGAGGGCGTTGCAGAACGCCTCAGCGCGCTCGATGGTGCCGAGGTCGACGCTGATCATGGCGCCGAAGCCGAGCTGCTGGCGGGCCGCCACGTCGTGTCCGGGGTGGGAGGCGAGGCCGGGGTAGAGGACCGCCGGGACGTCGCCGCGGGACTCCAGGAACGCCGCCAGGCGGCGGCCGTTGGCGTCGTGGGCGGCGATGCGCACCGCCAGCGTGCGCAGCCCGCGCAGCACCAGGAAGGCGTCGAACGGGCCCATGATGCTGCCGACGGTGTACTGCACCCGGTGCAGGCGCTCGCCGAGCTCGGGGGTGCGGCTGACGACGACGCCGCCGAGCGCGTCCGAGTGGCCGTTGAGGTACTTGGTGGTGGAGTGCACGACGAGGTCGGCGCCGAGCTCGAACGGCCGCTGCAGGAGCGGTGACAGGAAGGTGTTGTCAACCGCCAGCAGGGCGGCGTGCGCGTGCGCCGCCTCCGCCGCGGCGGCAATGTCGACGACCTTCATCAGCGGGTTGGTCGGGGTCTCGACGTGGACCAGTCGGGTGCGGTCGGTGCAGGCCGCCGCCAGGGCGCCGGGGTCCGAGGCATCGACGAAGGTGACATCGATGCCATGGCGGGCAGTGATCGTGGTCAGCAGGCGGTAGCAGCCGCCGTACAGGTTGTCGGCGGCGACGAGGTGGTCGCCGGCCTCGAGCAGGTCGGTGACGGCGTTGACGGCGGCCATGCCGGAGGCGAAGGCAGCGGTGGCGGCGCCGCCCTCGAGCTCGGTCATCGCCTGCTCGAGGGCGGCCCGCGTCGGGTTTGCGGTGCGCGAGTACACCCAACCTCTGTGGCGGCCGAACGCCTCGAAGGCGTAGGTCGAGGTGGCGAAGATCGGCGTGTTGACCGCGCCGGTGGCCGGCTCGGGTCCGCTGCCGGCGTGCACGCACTTGGTCGATGGTTTCATGATGCCTCCATGAACAGCTCGAGGATGCGTTTGGACATGTAGCGCTCGCAGGAGTCCGGGACCATGGTGACGACGCGGCGGCCGGCGCCGAGGCGGGATGCAATGCCGATCGCGGCGGCGACGTTGGCGCCGCCCGAGGAGCCGGCCAGGACGCCGCAGTCGGCAGCCAGCCGCCGTACGGTCGCGAACGCCTCCGGGTCGGGGACCGTGATCACCTCGTCGGCAAGATCGAGGTCCATGACCGGGTAGAGCTCGCTCATGCCAATCCCCTCGATCTCGTGGTCGCCCGGCTCGCCGCCCGCCAGCACCGAGCCCTCGGGCTCGACGGCGACCGCCAGCAGGTCCGGCAGACGCTGCTTGAGGAAGCGCGCGCAGCCGCTGAAGGTGCCGCCCGAGCCGCAGCCGAGGACCAGTGCGTCCAGCCTGCCGCCGGTCTGCTCGAGGATCTCCGGGCCGGTCGCGTCGTGGTGGGCCTGCGGGTTGGCCGGGTTCGCGAACTGGTCGACGTGGAGGGCGCCCGGGGTCGAGGCGGCGATCTCGGCGGCACGCCGCGAGGCCTCCGCCATGCCGCCTTCCGACGGCGTCGTCACCACCTCGGCGCCGAGCGCCGCCATCAGTCGCTGCTTCTCGATGGAGAACCGCTCGGGCACCACGAGCACGACCCGGTAGCCGAGCTGCACGCCGGCCATGGCGAGGGCGATGCCGGTGTTGCCGGCGGTCGCGTCGACCACGGTGCCGCCCGGCTGCAGACGGCCGTCGCGTTCGGCGGCGCGGATCAGGGCCACGCCGATTCGATCCTTGACCGAGCCGCCCGCGCTCAGGTACTCGAGCTTGGCCCAGATCTCGGCGCCGCCGTCGGGCTCGAGCTTGGCCAGCCGCAGCAGGGGTGTTGCACCGACCAGCTCGAGGATGGATGTCGCCGTCAGCATCGTCGCCTCCGCCGCACATGATAGCCGAGCGGGCTGCGACCCGGTCTCTG
>CAZKGM010000098.1:0-2756 GCA_964552395.1 uncultured Thermoanaerobaculia bacterium
ACCTCCTCACCTCCTCACCTCCTCACCTCCTCGCTCCTCACCCTCTTGGGTGGGCGGTGGGTCTTAATCACTTAATCACTCAATGACTTAATCACTGGGCGTGCGGGCGGGTCCCCCCTTCCTCAACCCCACCAGCTCCTCCAGGTTGCCCTTCTGGCCGCGGATCGGGGACGGCACGACGCCGAGGCGCTCGAGGCCCAGCCCGACGAGCGCGTCGACGGTGTCGTCAATCACTTGCCGGCGTACCGCCTCGTCGCGAACGATGCCGCCGCTGCCGACCTCCTCCCTGGCGGCCTCGAACTGGGGCTTGACCAGGCACACCAGGATGCCCCCTGGACGCAGGTGCGCCAGCACCGGCGGCACCACCAGCCGCAGGCTGATGAACGACACGTCCACGGTCGCCAGGTCGACCGCAAAGGGCAGATCGCTCGCGCCAAGGCGACGGGCGTTGACGCCCTCCAGCACGATCACCCGGGGGTCGCTCCGCAGCTTCCAGTCGAGCTGGCCGCGGCCGACGTCGAGAGCGATGACACGCGCCGCCCCGCGCGCCAGAAGAAGGTCGGTGAAGCCCCCGGTCGAGGCGCCGACGTCGAGGCAGTCCATGCCGGCCGGGTCGATCCCGAAGGCGTCGAGGGCGGCCTCGAGCTTGAGCCCTCCGCGGGAGGAGTACGGGTGCTCCGGCGTGACGACCTCGATCACCGCCGCCGGCCCCACCGCGGTTCCGGCCTTGGTCATGAGCCGTCCATCGACCCGCACCTTGCCGGCCAGGATGAACGCCTGCGCGCGCTCCACCGAGGGGGCGAGGCCACGCGCGGCGACCTCGGCGTCAAGCCGTCGGCTCTTCCGTGCCACGGCGCTATGGTAGCGTGACGGCGTGACCACCGTCTGGCTTCCTCCCGGTTGGGAGGCCGCGGCCGCTCCCATCGCCACGCTGCTGGTCCCGTTCGGCTCGCCGTGGGCGTGGTGGCTCGCCGGGATCGTCCTCCTCGCCACCGCCACCGGGTGCGCACGCCGGCGACCCCGGCTCGCGATCGGCCTCGCAACGGCGGGCGCTCTCGCCTTCGCGGTGGCCGCGGACGGTCTGGTCGACGACGCGTACATCCAGTTCCGCTACGCCGCCAACCTGGCGGCCGGCCACGGTCTCGTGTTCAACCTCGGCCAGCGCATCGAGGGTGCCAGCGGGGGTCTCTGGATCTTCTTGCTGGCAGCCCTGTCACGGCTTCTTCGGATCGACCCGGGCGTCGCGGGACGCCTGCTCGGTCTGGTCATGGCAGCCGCGACAGTTCCGGTTGCGGCCGCAGCAGTCAGACCCTTCGCTGGCGGCACGGCGGCGGCTCGGGCGGCGGTTCTGTGGGCGGCCTTCCCGACCGCCGCCCTGTACGGCGCCACCGGGCTGGAATCGGGCGCCTTCGCGCTCGCGTTGTGGCTCGCCGTCGCCGCCGCGGCGAAGGACTCGCCGCTCTCGGCCGCCGGCCCCGGAGCCCTGATCGCGACCCTCCGTCCCGAGGGAGCCCTGCTCGCGGCCGCCGCACTCCCGGTCTGGCGCCGCCTGCCGCGCGGGGGCCGCCGGGTGGTGCTGTGGACGCTGGGCGCGGGGGCGGCAGCGGCGGCCGCGCGCACCGCATACTTCGGGCTGCCGGTCCCCAACTCGGCCCTGGTGAAGGGGGTGACCGCAGCTGCAGGCCCAGTCGAGGGTCTCGCCTACCTCGGCCGCGCCGCGCTCGAGCTGCTGCCTGTGCTGCTGGTGGCGGCGGTCGCCGCCCGCCGCTCGGCGCGGGCCCTCCTGCTCGCCCTGCCGGCAGCGGCCTGGACCGCGCTCGTGGTCCTTCGCGGCGGCGACTGGATGCCGGGCAGCCGCTACCTCCTGCCGCTCGCCGTGGTCTTGATCCTGCTCGCCGCCACGGCCGAGCTGCGCCGGCCTGCGGCCATCACCCTGGCGGCGGTGGTCTGGTGCGCCGCGCTTCTCGCCCCGGCCGAACGGCCAACGACGCCGGCGGTGGGAGGGCTGTGGCGGGCCATGGCCGAGCACCGGGTCCAGTCCAGATGGTGGGAGGCCCTCGGCACCTGGCTGGGTGCCGCAGTGCCGCCTGAAACGACCCTCGCCGCCGGACCTGTCGGAGCACTGCCCTACGCCTCGCGGCTGCCCACGTTCGACCTCTACGGCCTTTGCTCTCCCGTCATCCACCAAACCCCCGGCCAGGCCGGGCACCGCCTCTGGGGGCTCGACCAGGCGGTCGCCGCCGGCACGCTGGTGCTCTACCCGGGGCGGTCGCTACCGCAGGGCGGAGGCGCCGCGGGTCTCCTTCGTGCCGCACAGGCCGAGGTGGCCGGCAGCCCGCGCGTCCTCCTCGACTACCACCCGCTGATGGTGCGGCACCAGCCAGAGCACCACACCGACATCGTGGCCGACGTCATCTGGGTCCACCGCAGCCTGCCTCTCCGCCCCCCGGCCCCCGGACCCAACCACCCAGAGTAGGAACAAACCACCAAGACACGAAGAGGACGAAAGGACGACAAAGACCTCTTAGAGGATCAGACCCGTCCGGATCATTCACTCGCTATCCACCTCGACCGGCGATACGCCAGCCATCGCGCCGGCATTCTCCGGAAGATAGAGGGACATTTCCCCACCCACCCCAGCGGGCGGGACGCCCGCCGCTACAACGGAGAGGCGGCCGGCACAGATCTGATCAGCGACGCGTCGCACCGAACGCATCCTGCTGTGATGCGCGCTGCGCCCGCGTTCTCCGCGTGGG
>CAZKGM010000099.1:0-2255 GCA_964552395.1 uncultured Thermoanaerobaculia bacterium
CGCCGCCCCAAGGGCGGCCTTGCGCGCGCCTCGTCCTGTTGCTCTCATGGTTTTCGCTCCTTCCGTGGCTTGGCCGGCGGTCGTGAGGTCGCCCCGGTTCCCCCCTTCAAACCGGTGCGGCGTCGTGGTTGCGGGTCGACAGCCCTAACTACGTTCCTTGTACCACTCTTTCCGAATATCAGCCAGGAATGGCGACGGGTGGGTCGGAAGGGCAATGGCAGGAGGGCCGGGCCTTGCGCGCGGCCCGGGGTGCCCTCCCGGTGCTCAGGTCGGCCCGCCATGACGAACCCCATCGCCTCCCATTCTCCGGCAAGCAGGTGCCGCGAGAGGCCGCTTGATCGCCGGGACAGCACGCGATCCTGAGGGCCGTGGCCGCGCCAGGCTGCCCGGCTCGCGACCGCCATTGTCTTGAGGATGCTGTGTCTTGTATCCAAACAGTCGCAGGATGAGTATCGTAGATATTACAGTGGATGGCACGGACATAGGAGGGGACATGCGAGCGAGTGCGAGTTTGCGGACAGCCATGGTTCTTGTATTGGCCACCGCCGTTGCGTGGCCGGCGATCGCACAGTGGTCGCCGGACCCCGGGACCAACACGCCAGTCGCCGTGCGCTCCGGCGAGAAGAACGTCGTCAAGGCCGCGGCGATCCCCGGCGGCGGCGTCTACGTCGGCTGGTTCGAGCCCGGGCCGAACGGCTCCCAGCTCCGTCTGCAGCGCCTGAACCGAGGTGGGGTCCCGACGTGGGAGCAGGAGGGGCTTCTCGTCAGCGACCATCCCTCGATGAGCTGGCTCACCGACTGGGATCTGATCGCAACTACGTCGGGTGACGCAGCCCTGGCGTTCTCCGACATACGGTCGGGCAACCTGGACGTCGTCGCGTATCGGATCAGCCCGTCCGGCCAGATGCTCTGGGGGCAGGATGGGGTTGCGGCGTCGGATGGTCCCGATTTTGACGGCACGCCACGCATCGCCGAGGCAACGGACGGGGACCTCGTTGTCGCCTGGACGACGATCCTCGAGGTCGGCGGCACCCAGATCCGGATGCAGCGTATCGCCGCGGACGGCGCGCTCCGGTTTCCGCTCGAGGGCATCGTGGTCGCCGCCGCACCGGATAAGAGCCCGTCCCTGGCGGGAGAGCCGGTTCCGGCGCCGGGCGGCCGGGTTACTCTCTCATGGGTCGGGGACGTCGTCTTCAGCGGGGGCCCAGAGGGTTCGGGCCCGCTGCTCGCGCAGCAGTTCGGTGCCGACGGCCTGCCGCAGTGGCGGGAGTCGCCTACCGTCGTGTTCGATGGAATCCGTTTGTCCGTCGTGACCAACCCGGCTCTCGTGAGCGACGGCGTCGGCGGCGCCGTCATTGCCTGGAAGCACTTCTCCGGCAATCGGGGCTTCAACGTCTCCGTCCAGTACCTCGACGCTTCGGGTCGGCCGGTGTTTGCGGGAGAAGGTGTCCCTGTCTCGACCCTCGCGACGCAAGCACGCCTCTATCCATGGGCGAGCTATGACGAAACTACCGGCCAGACGGTCGTGGCGTGGGGCGAGTGTAATCTCGGTCAGACCTCCTGGGGCGTTTCGGCGCAGAAGCTCTCGGCGGCCGGCGAGCGGTTGTGGGGTAACGAGGGTCGGGTGCTCCAGCCGCTCGAGGCCGCCCGCGAGTCGTACTCGGTGTGCGGCACGCGTGTCGGGGGCGGCGCCGTCGTCGCCTGGACCGACACCGAACACGCCGGTTCCTCGCGGGTCCGCGTCACGCGCATTGACCCTCAGGGCCATCCAGTGTGGTCCCCGGCGATTGTTGACGCGTCGACGGCGGTGAGCGGCAAGGGCAAGACCTGGATCGCGCTCGACCCGGGCGGTGCGGTCGTACTCGTCTGGACCGATGACCGTGGCAGTGCTCCAGGCATCTACGCGCAGCGCGTCGCGCTCGACGGCCGGCTCGGAGGCGGGTGCCCGCAGGTCAGCCGCGGCCTTCGGAGGCCCCACTAGGAGAAGCCGTCCGGTCGCGCTGCGATCGTCTGCCGGCCCGTGTTCTCCCCCAGGAGCCGGGTCAGACCGTTCGCCGTTCACCTCGCCGTCTCTCGGACCGTGGGGGCGGGCGGCCGACGGCAGCAGCACCGGGGGAGCTTGACCTCGAACACCATGGAGACTCGATGGAGACCCGAAAAACAACGACCACCCCGGAGGGTGGTCTAACTCATTGAAAGGAATGGTGCGCCCGGCGCGATTCGAACGCGCGACCTTCAGATCCGGAGTCTGACGC
>CAZKGM010000100.1:0-2208 GCA_964552395.1 uncultured Thermoanaerobaculia bacterium
CCAACGGCTCCGCCGTGGTGTGGGGCGATGACCAGCAAGCCGGTTTGACGCTGCCGTACTCCGGGTCCGCCTCGCTCCCCGGCCAGGCTGCCTTTGAGGTGGAGAACACAGGTGGCACCACGGGAAGCTGCGCTCTCAGGGCCGAAGGCACCAACTATGGGAGCGGCGTTGTTGCCGTGACCACAAACGGATACGGTCTCGACGCCACAGTTTCAGGCCCCAACGGTGCTGGACTGGTGGCAAAGAACCTCCTCGACGATTCCCGGGTGACAATCGGCGGGGGGGCAACCGCAGTCTTGATCCAAACCACCAATGGTGCCGGTGTCTCCGCATACAGCATCGCTGCCCAGACCGGAGGCAAACTGAGCACCACTGCCGCGGGAGTGGAGGGCCGTCGCACCGGGAACTTCGGCATGCTCGGCACATCCGACCAGGGCGTCTACGGCGAGAACGGGTCGACTCACGCAAAGGGTTCGTTAGGATCAGAGCTCTACGGCGTGTACGGTAATGACTTCGGGGGCGATTACGCCGGCTACTTCAACGGCGACGTCCACGTGAACGGCACCCTGACCAAGAACGGCGGCTCGTTTCTGATCGACCACCCCCTCGACCCCGAGAACAAGACTCTCTCCCACTCCTTCGTGGAAAGCCCGGACATGATGAACGTCTACAACGGCAACGTCACGACGGATGCCGACGGCTACGCGACGGTGACACTGCCGGAGTGGTTCGAGGCACTGAACCACGACTTCCGCTACCAGCTCACGGTCATGGGCCAGTTCGCGCAGGCGATCGTGGCCGAGAAGGTCGAGGGAAACCGCTTCGTGATCCGGACCAACCTCGGCAACGTCGAGGTCTCCTGGCAGGTGACCGGAATCCGCCATGACGCCTGGGCCAATGCCCATCGCATCCCGGTGGAGCAGGACAAGCCAGAGGCCGAGCGCGGCACCTACCTCAACCCCGAAGAGCACGGCCAGCCCGCCGAGCTCGGCCTCGAGCATCTCCAGGAGATCCGGATGTTCAGCGCGGCTCGCCATGCGGGGGATGATGCCAGGGAGGGTTCTCCAGCACCACGGTGAGCGGCCCTCGAAGCTGACGCCCCTCTGAACCGAGGCCATCGCCATGGATCGATGAGCTCATTGGGCGGCGAGCGCCTCAGCCGTTCCAGTCCTCGACTGCGAGACCGGTGATCCTCTCAAAGTAGGACAGGTTGCTCGTGATCAATGTCGCGTTGTGGACGATCGCGTGTGCAGCGATAGCGATATCGAAGTCTTCGATCGGTCGTCCTTCCCGTTCCAGCGCGGCTTTCACCCTGCCGAAAGCCCCGCTGACTTCGTCGGTCCACTCCACCCGGAGCAGCTCGCCCGAAACCAGGCGCCAGCGCTCGATCAGCCTCGTCCTCCTGCGGGATGCCGGGAGGCGCGCAAGGCCGTACTCGATCTCCGCTACCACGGGTTGAGGTAACGCCACCTCGGTACGGCGGTGGGTCAACAGCCGGCTCTTCGTTACCTCATCCCCTCGCATGAGAGCAGAGACGGTGTCGGTGTCAAGGAGGATCATCCGAGATCCGGGGGCGCGCTTCGGGTCCGCCGAGCTGCGATGGCTGCCGCCATCTCCTCGAGCACGGCCGAGTCCGCGGCGCTCAACGGCTCGTTCATCGCCGCAAGGAACTCGGGCGACCATTCATCGTCCGCCGCAAGTGCCGCCGACACCGCCTCGATGATCAGCCGATTCCGGCTGATTCCAAGCGCCTCGGCGCGAGCGTCGAGCTGCTCGAGGAGGGCCGCAGGAAGGTGCACCGTCGTCGCCATAACTACGAATATATTCTGACTCGCATCGAAGTCAAGGTGCGAGCGACCTTCACGCCACCACAGCCCTGATCGGCGCCCAGACCTTCGCGGTTCCATTCCGGCAGGTCGCCTGCCTCAGAGCGGTGCCGGTCGACGCGACCATGGTCAGCCGGAGGGGCTCGGCGAACTGTGGAAGGCGGGGAGCGCGGCGGGGAGGGACCCCCCGAATGGCGGGAGTGAGTGAGGCAGCACTACCACCCGGGCGTCGGCAGCGCCGACCGCTTCCGGTCTCGACCGGAGACACGTCCACAAGGCTCGTGGACGAGTGAACGGCTGACGACCCGGCTGGCTGCTCTGACTCGGGTGAGCAGATGGTCGCCGGACAGCCTCCAACATCGTGAGCAAGCCTGCGGAGGAG
>CAZKGM010000101.1:0-2086 GCA_964552395.1 uncultured Thermoanaerobaculia bacterium
AACCCGAGAGCCGGCAGCACGGCAAGCCGGGCCGCTCCGGAGAGCTCCGACAACACCAGAAGCAGTGCCGAGGTCCCGGCAAGCGAGCCCACCAGTATTCGCCGCCGCCCGAGCCGGTCGCTGAGGGATCCTCCGAGCAGCGCTCCCACTACACCTGCCGCCTCGAGAATGGTCAACGCTGCTCCGGAGATCCACAAGCCGGCCCCCTGCTCGCGAAGGAAGAGGGGCAGGTAGGTCGTCACCGCAGACAGCAGGAAGGCGCGGAAGAGGACCAGTCCGGCGAGCGGGCCGAGAAGAGGCGCGAGCCGGCGCAAGCCCTCGGCGAGCCCCGACCCTCCGCGCTGCTCTTCCTCCTCGACTCGCGGCCACTGACGGGCTCTGAAGAACAGGAGGAGGGAGGCGAGCACACCTCCCAGCGCCAACCAGGGACTGCTCCGAGGCCCGAACAGACTGATGCCGCTCACGATGACCGCCGGTCCGACCGCTCGGCCCAGCTCGCCCCCGACCATCCAGAAGCCCATCCCCCGCCCCAGCGCCGGCCCCGACAGGCGTCCGGCAATCGGTGGCGCCAGGGCGTGAAGGGCTGCCGAGGAAAGCCCGGCCACCAGGAGCAGCGCCGCCGCCGCGGGAAAACCCGGAGCGAGGGGGAGCCAGGTCATGGCGAGCGCGGTGAGCCCGGGAGTGGCGGCCACCAGCCAGCGCAGGTCGCGGCGATCGCCCAGGTGGCCGATCAGCGGCTGGAGCAGGGAAGGCGCCTGCAGGAAGACCGTCAGGCTCCCCGCCTCGGCCCGGGTCAGGGCGAGGCGGCGCATCAGCTCCGGGATCAGGGGTGGCAGGAAGGCGCTGTACGTGTCGTGGACCGAGTGAGCCGCTCCCACCACCGCAACAGCGGCGGTGTGAAACTCCCCGTTCTGGTGGTGTCCGCCGCCTTCCACGGCCGAGAGTGTAGCCGAGACGAGCCCGCATCATTCTCTCGCAATCTACTGCGACCGGCGATACGGAAGCCTACCTGTGCTCTTCGCGTCTCGGTGTCCTCAACATACGCTCCGGGTATGCCTGTGGCACCTCGACACTCAGATCCCAGCGCTAACAAGCCTCTCGCCGGTCTCGCTACGATCGCTCGTGAACAATGCGGGCTCAAGGGTGCCACCCTCTGGATACGTGGCACTCGCCGGCGTTGACGTGCGACACTAGGAGACCGGGCTCACGGCACAGAACCTCGGATCGGATAGGCGGAGCCCAGTGAGGAGGCCACATGAGGAGAGCATGGTGGATTGCCCTGGCACTGGTGGCGATGGTAGCGGTTCCGCTCGTTGCCGGAGACATCCAGGTCCTGTGCGAGCCCGGCCTTCGCGTCTACCTTGACGGTGAGTTCGCCGGTGTCTCGACGGTGAAAGACGACGGGCTCTTCCTCGCCAACGTCGCCAAAGGGCAGCACCGCCTGTGGGTCGAGAAGGACGGTTTCCTGTCGCAGAACTTCGTGGTCGACATCCTCGACACTCCGATCGAGGTCAAGGTCGCCGAGTTCAAGCCGGTTCCCACCGCCGCTCCCGAGAAACAGCCTGAAAAGAAGGAGGTCACCGAACTGGTCGGCAACCTGGTCATCACCTCGGCTCCGCAGAACTGCGTGGTCGAGGTCGACGGCACGAGCCATACGAAGGACGTCCCCCAGCTCTCGCTCGGCGGCATTACCGCCGGGGACCACACGATCTCCTTCACCAAGCCCGGGTACGCCCCCATCTCGGGCGTCGTCAACATCCTGGCGGGCGCCGAGGTCACGGTGCGAGGCAACCTCAAGGACGGCCGGGTCGAGGTCGTTCACGAGGGCAAGGGATCTCTGCGGGTGTTCTCGACGCCGACCCAGTGCACCCTCCGGTTCATGGGCAAGCTGATCGACAAGACGAACCTGGTGTTGAACCGGTCGTTTCTTCCTGCGGGCGAGTATCCGCTGGTTGCCTCGTGGGCCGGTCGCAAGCTGACCACCACGATCACGATCAAGGAAAGACAACGGACCATCGTCACCATCAACTTCGGCAAGAAAGACCAGCCGTTCGTCGTCACCTACGAGCCGGAGTAGAGAGAGCCG
>CAZKGM010000102.1:0-1740 GCA_964552395.1 uncultured Thermoanaerobaculia bacterium
GCTCGCAGAGCGGCGGCAACCGCTGGGGCGACTATGCAGCGATGCACGTCGACCCACCCGGCTGCAGCTTCTGGGGCACCGCCGAGTACGTCAACACCGGCGGCAACTTCATCTGGGACACCTACGTCGCGTCGTTCTCGATGCCGGGCTGTACCCCGGCCGGGTATGGCACGATCGACGGCACGGTCACGAGCTCAGGCTCCGGCCTGCCGATTGCCGGCGCCCTGGTCCAGGTCGGTGCGCTCTCGACCTACACCCAGGCCGACGGCACCTACGCCATGAACGTCATGGCCAATACCTACGACGTCACGGCCTCGGCGTTCGGGTATGACCCGCAGACGGTCACCGGCGTGGTCGTTCCCGATGGCGGCTCCGTGACCCAGGACTTCGCCCTGGATCCGGTCGGCGTGGCGTCGGTCGACGGCTACGTCGTGGACGCGGGGGGAGAGGACTGGCCTCTCTACGCCAAGGTCGAGGTGCAGTTCAACTCGACGACTGTGGCGACCGTGTTCACCAACCCGGTTACCGGCTACTACGAGCTCGAGCTGCCGCACTCCACCCCGTACGACTTCATCGTCACCCCGGTCTACCCCGGCTACGAGCCACAGACACGCATGGTGACGCCGCCGCCGGCAGGAGCAACCGAGAACTTCCAGTTCATGCCGGATTCATCGTGCTCCGCTCCCGGCTACATGCTCCTGTCGACCGGCGTCGACGAGAGCTTCGAGGGTGCGTTCCCGCCACCCGGCTGGACGGTCGTCAACCACGGCGGCTCGTGTGACTGGAACACAACCACCTACTACGCCCGGACCAACTACGCCGGCGGCAGCGGCATGGCCGCAGATGCCGACTCCGACCGCTGCGGCTCCAGCTCGACCATGAACACCAGCCTGTACACGCCGATCATGGATCTCACCGGCGTCGCCTCGCCGACGCTGGACTATATCGGCGCCTACAACTACCTCAGCGGCGATTACCTCGACGTCAACATCTCGTCCGATGGCGGATCCACCTGGACCAACCTGCTCCACTGGAACTCGGGCCACAGCGCCTACGGCCCCGGCGAAGCCGTATCTCTCGACGTCTCGGCCTACGCCACCGCCACCACCCAGGTTGAGTTCCACTTCTACGCTCCTGGCTGGGACTGGTGGGCCGAGGTCGACGACGTCGCCATCGGCAACCCGTCCGCCTCGTGCCTGGCGATGCCAGGTGCATTGATGGTCGGCAACGTCACCGACGCCAACACCGGTGAGGGCCTCAACGGGGCGAGCGTCATGGACGACCTCGGCGACTCTGCCACCACCATGGCAACCCCGGACGATCCGGCTATCGGCGACGGGTTCTACTTCCTGTTTGCACAGCTGCCTGGGATCGCCGGTCCGTCCACTCGGACCTTCACCGCCTCGGCAACCGGCTACGGCATGCAGCAGGTGCAGATGAACCCGCAGCCGTCAGCCGCCAACATGCTCGACTTCGCGCTCGACGCCGGCTGGCTGGAGATGTCGCCGGAGCATATGGAGATGCGGCTCAACGCCGGCTTGACCGCCGACGAGCCGATGTCGATTCTCAACCACGGCGGCCTGCCCGCCACCGTCCAGATGGTGGCCTTCGAGACCGCCGGCTGGGTGCCGAACCTGCCGATGGACGAGATCGCCGCACCGGCGGTTGCACCCGAGCACCTGAACGACCGCAACTCCAAGTCGGTGACGGTGCCGGAGCGCAAGCCGGCGCAGCCTCTGG
>CAZKGM010000103.1:0-1652 GCA_964552395.1 uncultured Thermoanaerobaculia bacterium
GGGGTCCTATATAAAGAACGAGCACGGGTATGGCTCCCGTTGCCAGCCTACGTGGCTTCGGGGGGAATGCCGCCCGTGCTCGTTGAGCCATGCGCGCTGTCTGATAAGGACCTTGCCCCATGGCTGATAGAGGCTTGGCAGCGCGCGGCACGGTCATTGTATTCGAAAGGGGGTCCGGGTGAGTGAGCAGGAGGTCAGAATCGTGGGGTTCGATTGCGGGGAGGACGAGCACCAGGCGGTGTTGTTGGATGGCGAGGGGCAGGAGGCTTTCCGTGTCGCCATGACCAACCGGAGAGACCGGATTGAGGAGGGGTTTGCGCTGATATTGCTGAGGGTGCCGACTGGGGCGAAGCTGGTGGTGGCTGTGGAGTCGACGCG
Source organism: uncultured Thermoanaerobaculia bacterium (assembly GCA_964552395.1). Lineage (GTDB taxonomy): Bacteria > Acidobacteriota > Thermoanaerobaculia > Thermoanaerobaculales > Sulfomarinibacteraceae > JAJDNH01. The sequence continues at coordinate 379 of CAZKGM010000103.1, forward strand.
ATCGCACGGTCGGCTGGTGACGGAGGTAGCGAAGGGTCTTGGGTGCGAGGTGTGGCAGGTCAACACGGTAGCTCTCAACCATTTTCGAGCCGTCGAGGGGCAGCCTCGCAAGGATGATGTGCGGGATGCCTACCTTTGCGCGCGGATGGTCTACCTGCGCATGCAGGGAGCTCGGATGAAGGTTGAGATCTCGGACGAGGAACGGGTCCTGAGCCGTCTCACTCGAGCTTACTCGCGGATTATGGAGGCGCGGACGAGGGCGCTACAAGCGCTGCACGCGATCCTGTTGGAGCTGGCGCCGGAGGTTCTGCACAGGCATTGGGACGGGCCCAAGGTCAACAGCAAGGCGATGTTGTACCTGCTGGAGCGCTGGCCCGGTTTCAGGGGCCTGGAGCGTGCGCAGCTGCGGAGCATCGAGAAGATCCTGCATTCCTGTCGGTACGGTGACAGGGCCGCCGATGTGGCGAAGTGGCTGCGCGATGTGGCCCGACGGATCGGAATGTCGAATGAGGAGCGTCGCATCGTTACCTTGGAGATGCAGAATGCCGTCGAGCAGATTCGGAGTTGCGACGCCGCACTCGGGCAACTCAAGCAGGAGATCAGCGAGCGGGTGCAGCGGCATCCGGTCGGCGTCAGGCTGCTGGAGATGCCGGGAATCGGCGTGATCGTGGCCGGTGTGCTCATCGGGGAGCTGCTGCCCGTGGCGCGGACCAGTAGGGAGGCTCAGAGTGCCACCTATTCCGGGGTGACGCCGCTTGGCAGGAAGAGCGGCAAGTCATTGAATACCAGCAGCTTGACGAGAGGTGTCAACAAGTGGGTTCTGCACGCGCTCTACACTTCGGCGGTAGCGGCAAAGAAGTGCAGCGCTATCGACAGGGCGTACTACGAGAAGAAGCTCCTCGGCTATGCCGGCCACAAGAAGCCCCACGTCGCGGCCTTCATCGCCCTCGGCCGCCAACGGCACAAAGTGATCTTCAAGATCCTCACCACCGGCGCCCGCTATGACAAGGAGACCCTCATCTCCAGCCATCTCGAACGGATCAAGGACCAGCAGCAGCACGAGGCCGCGGCATGACCCGCCCGCCCACCCCGGCTATGACTCTGACGGCCTGTGGAAAGCTGGCCCCCACCCGCCCCGCCTCCACCTTCCCACAGGCCTTGGAAAACCCTCCGGGTTTCCCACAAACTCACAGCCCCGACGACGAGATCTCTTCCCACGAAAGAAACACCTCGGAGGGGTTGACTTCTTATAGAGGCAATCTCGGCCCTTGGCG